>CAKZOD010000022.1 GCA_937136055.1 uncultured Oceanospirillaceae bacterium
TAGCGATATCATTGGCAATAGCACAAAAACACCTAATGAAGGCTAGCTTTTAGCCGATATAAATATGAATACTTTGCTGTTATTTTACTTAAATATTAACTAGCAGAGGCACTGATTTGGAAGGTGGATATTAATTAATATCCACTAGGAGGTAAGATGGCGTTTAATTTACTCAATATTGGTAGTCAAGCTGTATTAGCTAACAGAACAGCATTAACGACAGTCAGCCAGAATATTGCTAATGCGAGCACTGAAGGTTATTCGAGGCAGAATGCCCATTTTGTTTCTGTAAATGGCCGTCAAGGTACTCACATACAAGATATTGACCGTGCAACCGATCAGTTTATTTCACGTCAATATTGGTCTGATATCTCAAGTTTTAAGAGCTTGAATTTAACAGATAATTTGATCAGTAAAACAGATAATCTTTTAGCATCAAGTAGCACAAGTATATCGGCTCAATTAGATACCTATTTTAAGTCAATGCAAAACGCTGTTGATGATCCAACATCTTTGGCAAATAGACAATTATATATAGAAGAAACCGCTGCGCTCACAAGACGTTTTAATAATCTTTCAGATCAGTTAATGGTTCAAAATGATTCTGTGAACGCCACAATGAAAGCGGCAACGGGTAATTTGAGTGAATATGCAGCGTCTGTAGCGCAATTGAATGATCAAATTCAACAGCTTACAAGCAAAGGGCAGCCTGTTAATGAGTTAAAAGACCAACGTGACGTGCTCGTTAATAAAATAGCTGGATTAGTTGATATTAATGTTGTTCAACAAGGTGAACAGTACAATATGTTCATTGGTAACGGTCAACCTTTAGTTGTTGGAAGTACAGTGAATAATGTGGAATTACGTACTGGTAATCCTGATAGTTCACAGCCTCAGGTCTTTCTTAAGATGTCTGGCTCTGAAATGAATATCACACAGCAAGTTTCAGGTGGTGTTTTAGGGGGGGTGAAAGAGTTTCGCAACAATGTATTAAACCCCAGTTTAAATGAGCTTGGCCGGATTGCCTTGACACTAGCTGATGAGACGAATACGCAACACAAGAAAGGAATGACCCTGGAGAATGAATTAGGGGGCAATGTATTTACCGATAAAAATGATACCGCTATCATGCGTAACCGATTGAAAGCTAATACAGGCAATGTATCTACAGTCAATACAGCCTACGTAAATATTCAAGATGTCTCAAAGTTATCAACTGATGATTATGAGATGGTCGTTAATGATAACAATGAGCTACTATTAAGGCGTCAGCCATCAGGTTCAGTTGTTAATTTAAATAAAGTCACTACTGCGCCTAGTCCTCCTTCTAGTATGCCAGATAATAGCTACTATTTAGATTCTAAAACAGGCAAGCTAAATGCCAAGTTTGATGGTGTGTTAGTTGCTGTTGAGGCGAATGGCTTTTTTAGTGTTGGTGATAAATTTGTAGTACAGCCCACACGTAATGCAGCCTCAGAAATAAAAAGCGTATTAACGGACGCGAAACAAGTTGCCTTGGCTAGCCCCGTTCGAATTACAACAAATCCTAGTAATAAAGGCACTGCTGTAGCAACGGTTGAAGTAACGAATCCAGACGGGACATCATTCTTAGGTTCATCCAATAGTGGAAAATTAGACCCGCCGGTTGAAATTGTATTTGATAATTCTACTAGCCCAATCAAATACACTGTTTTCAACGTTTCAAACCCATTGGATCCTAAGCCGATGCCATTAGACCCAGCGAACCCTCTAGTGATAAAAAATGACTATGTCGCGGGCAAAGCAATCGTTATCCCTGGGCCTGTAGCAGCGACAGATGCGGGTTATAGTGTAACAATCAAAAACGAGCCAAAAGCGGGTGATCGATTTAGTTTTGATTACAACAAGGATGGAGTCTCAGATAACAAAAACGCGCTCGCATTGTCTGCGATACAGACTAAAAAGTTGCTCCCTAATGGCTCTTTGCAAGATCACTACTCTAAAATTGTAGAGACAGTTGGAGCGAAAGCCGCTGCTGGTAAGATTAATCTTACAGCTAGTGAAGCAGTGATGAAGAGCACTAAGGCGTCACTGGCTAGTGTAATTGGTGTGAATTTAGATGAAGAAGCAGCGCGCCTGGTTCAGTTCCAACAAGCTTATCAAGCATCAGCTAGGCTTATTACAACCTCGCAAACGTTGTTTGATACCTTGATGCAGAGTTTTTAAAATTAAGAATAAGCTACAGAGCTAGAAAACTATAAGCTAAAAGAGCAAACAATTGGTTTGACAGAGCTGGTTGGTTTTACAATGAATAGCTCATAGCTCATAGCTCATAGCTCATAGCTCATAGCTCATAGCTCATAGCTCATAGCTCATAGCTCACAGCTGGTTTTTTTAGGAGATTTATTATGTTACGTGTTACTACCCAGCAGCAATTTGCTACTTCGATCGACAATATGCAAAAATCAAATGTTAAGTTAGATCATTTGCAACAGCAGATTTCGACTGGTAAGCGTATCATGCAACCGTCTGATGATCCGGTAGCGGCAGCCCAAGTTTTGAAGCTTGAGCGTGAGTTAGCACAATACGACAAATTTGATATTAATATCAAAGCTGTCGATAGACGCTTAACGTTACAAGAATCGGTAATGCAGTCATTTAGGACATCGTTGAATAGGGTGAAAGAGCTAACAATACAAGGTTCCACAGGCACATTAACTGACAGTGATCGTGCTTCTATTGCCGTAAACCTTAAAGAAGAAGCCGATTTTATGGCTGGTTTAATGAATACTAAGGATAGCCAAGGCGAGTACATATTCTCAGGATCAAAGGGGAATACTAAGCCGTATGAAAAGCAGCCTGATGGTAGTTATGATTATCAAGGCGATGATGGGCAGCGCAAAATTCAAGTGTCCAGTGATTTGTTTATACCCTCTAATGACTCAGGACAATATTTATTTGAATCGGTAGCAACTGATTTAAACACCACAGTAAAAGGCACATTTGCATCACGGAATCCTGTTTCAACACCTGTAGTTTCTGCTGTTAAATTTGAAAACCAAGCTTCACAAGATAAATTTACAAAAGAGGCAGGGGGCTTAGGAGATTTGTCAGTCACGGTTGGTGGCGTAGCTGGCGCTTTAACGTATTCAGTAGTTGATAGCAAAGGCAGTCCTGTCTTGGATAAGAATGGAGCCGCTATAGCAGGTACTGCAAATGCAGCTGGAGAGGTTGAATTTTTTGGTATGAAGCTGACACTTGCTGTACCACCAACACCTGCATTTGCAGGAAGCAATGTCAATAAATTACATACAGCTCCCGTTCAGAAAAACATTCTGGATGTAGTGCAAGATTTTGCTAAAGCATTGGAAGTGCCACAAACAGACCAAGCAAAGAAGGATGACTTTGCAAAGGCAACCACAAAAATGTTTGAAAACTGGGATCAGGCATCAGAGCGAAATATAGAAAGTGTTACCCAGCTAGGTTCGAGGCTAAGTTTTATGGAGAAAGTTAAAAGTAATAATTTAGATTTTACGCTTTTTGCTAAAACTAGCTTGAGTAGTATTCAAGATGTCGATATGCCAGAGGCTATTAGTAAATTTAAATTAGAAGAAATTACCTTGCAAGCTTCCCAGCAGATCTTCGGGCGTTTGTCAGCACTAAGTTTATTTGATCATATTCAAGGTTGATTCTATTGATTGTAAGCTTGATTCATTTTCTTTGATTTATTGGTCTGTTTGATTTCAGAAAGAAGCTCATCTTTCCTGCAATTGGCTAGAATTGAAAGTTTGTGATCGACAGCTTGAATGTGTGAACTAATATCGGCTATCTGTTGAGATTGAATAGGATCCTCAGGTAGCTTCTGCTTTAGGATTTGTTTCATCAAGAGCTCCCTTTTCGATTGTAAGTTTTCAGCTGCGTCCCAGTCCCCGTTCTCACTTGCTGCTAAAGTGCTGTCTGTTAATTTAGAAAACTCATTCAAAAGATCTATCATTTTAGTTACCCAGTAAAAAAGCGAGAAAAAGCTAAAGCAAAGTATAGCGCAGTCGTTAACTATATTTAAGGTAGCTATTTTAGTTTTAAAAAAATAGTGAAATAAATATATAAAGGCTAAAGATTGTTTATTTGAGGTCGTTATAGTCTTTATGTAAAGCATCCATTGAGCTTTTTCAGTGGATGGAAGTAAAAAGTATCAGCTAATAAAGCTGGTCGTTTGAGGAGAAGTCTCATGGCAATGGTAATCAATTCTAACATTCAGTCGTTAAATGCACAGCGTCACCTAAGCAATTCTTTGTCTGCGCAAAATACTGCAACTGAACGTTTATCTAGCGGGTTACGTATTAACTCAGCTAAGGATGATGCAGCTGGCCTAGCAATTGCAAACCGTATGACATCGCAAGTACAGGGCTTAAACCAAGCTGTACGTAATGCGAACGATGGTTCTGCACTTATTCAAACTGCTGAAGGTGGTTTAGAAGAAATGACAAACATCATGCAACGTATGCGTGAATTGTCAATTCAATCAGCTAACGGAACTTACGATACAGGTAACCGTAATACGCTAAACGCTGAAGTAAAACAGCTTAAAATGGAAATTGACAGAATAGCTGAGACTACTAGCTTTAACGGCCAGAATATCCTAGATGGCTCTTTAGGCGAAATAGATCTTCAGGTTGGTGAAAATGCTAACCAAACTATTGCATTAGATATTGATAGTCTAAAGACAAATAATTTGGGTGCTAATGGTGGTGATCTAGTTGGTACAGCTGGCACAGGATCTTTATTAACTACTCTTCAAGCTGTATCTGCATCAGGTGCAGCTTTCTTAGAAATAAATGGCGATAAAGTTCAAGCGCTGACAGGTGCAGAAGTTGCTACTTTAGACGATGCAGTGAGCAAATTAGATGAAAGCGTTGCAGGTGTGAAAGTTTCCGCTTTTGTTGAACTTGAGTCGGACATTGTAATTGATGGGGGTAATGGTGCACTTTCTGGAGCTGATGAACTGATAATCACTGTTAAAGCATCTAACTCAAGCTCACAAAGTAATGTTATTAATATTCAAGACACTACAGACTTGAAGGATCTTGTTGCTCAAATTAATGAAAAAGGTGGTGATGTTGTTCAAGCATCGATAAACGATGATGGCCGCTTGGTTATTTCTAGTAGTACTGCAGAAAACATAGCTGTCACAGGTAATGGTGACGGTCTTAAAAAGGCTGGTTTTTCTAGTGATACAACACAGCAAGCACAATTGAAGTTCGAAATCACAGATTCGGATATTAAAGAATTAAAAGTAAGTAATGGTACTGGTACTTTAAGTCTTGGAACTATCGGTTTAAATGAAATTGATGGGAATAAGGTCATAGGTGGTGCTGCTACAGGTACAGGGGCGGCTTTGCAATTAGAGGCTGATCAAATTGTCATTAATGGAGTTTCAATCGCAGCAGGAACAGGCCAAGCTATGGCAGACACTGCCGCTGCAATCAATAGGCAGAGTACTGAGGCAGGTGTAATTGCTTCAGTTAACACTTCAGGAGAATTAGAACTAACTTCATTGGATGCAGATAAGTCGATCAAAATTGAAGCTGGCGCTGGTGCAACAGGAAATACAGCTCATGATCGTGAAGTGAACATGCAGGGGGCAACTGGTCTTAGAGCGACAAACGAAGCAGATTCTACTTCAAGTACTATTGCTTCTATTGATATCTCTACTGCAGAAGGTGCGCAGCGTGCAATTTCAATACTTGATGAAGGTATTAAGCAGGTAAGTGAAGAACGTGGTAATCTTGGTGCTGTCGCCAACCGTCTTGACTACACTACAAGAAATTTGTCAAATATATCTGAAAATGCAGCATCTGCTAAATCGCAAATTATGGATGCAGACTTTGCTGCTGAATCAGCTAATTTGTCCCGTGCGCAAGTGCTTCAACAAGCAGGTAACGCGATGTTAGCTCAAGCTAACTCTCGTCCACAGCAGGTGTTGTCGCTACTTCAGTAATATAAAAATTGAGTAATGCTCTCTGTTATTAGAGAGTATTACTCGGGAGGACCTTATGTCCGTTGAATCGATAAACAACTCTTCTACAGTAGTACAACAATCAAGTTTGCAAAATGTTGGAAAAGTAAATGAGGTAGCTAAAGATTCTACGTCGAGTTCTCAGGTAAATTCGTCAAACAGTGGCAGTGAAGCTAGTACTGCTATCGTAGAAAAGGAAGAACTACAAAGTGCGGTGACTAAACTGAATGATTTTATGCAGAATAGCCCACAGCGCAATCTTAGTTTTTCTGTTGATGAAAGTACCAAAGACTTGGTAGTAGTTGTCACAGATAAATTAACTGACGAAGTGATTAAGCAAATGCCGACTAAAGAGGCATTAGCAGTCGCTAAACAAATAGAGAGCATGTTGGGATTGATTCTCAATGATAAAGCTTAAATGAAACCGAATGCACAATATTGCATTCGGTTTTTTTATTTTAGGAACGTATAATAAATAAAGAGCATACGGTGTGTTTTGTTTATTGTATTAATCTAATTTTATAGAAAGTAGTTTCAATTGGTGTTTAAAGGGGAAGTTTCATGGCAACTAATATATTGGCATCTCTAGGAAGTCCGTCAGGTTTAGATACGAAGAAGCTTGTCACCGATTTAGTTGCGGCACAGAAGGCACCAGCCCAAGGAAGAATTGATAGTAAATTAGAAAAGCATGATGCTCAAGTGTCGGCATATGGGTTATTAAAGAGCGCCCTTACGGAGTTTCAAAAAGCAGTTACCCCTTTAGCCGATCCAAACCTATTCCAAGCTAAATCCATTAATGTACCCACTACTGATGTTGTATCGTTTAATTCCTTGAAAGCGCAAGCTCCTGCAGGAAACTACCAGATAGAGGTTGAGAAAATTGCAAAAAACCAATCTCTAGCTATAAATACAACTGAAACAGATGCAAATGCTGCGCTGGGTAAATCAGGTAAGCTTACGTTTAAAACGGGAGAGTGGTCTTACGATGGTACAGGAAAACCAGATACATTAACGGTTAACCCGAATACTCCTGCATTTGATATTGACATATCTGTTGATGACAGTTTAACAACTATTGCAAAGAAAATTAATGATGCCGATTCAAAAGTACAGGCTTCGGTGCTACAAATTGATGGTAAGTTTCAGCTGCTTATTACAGCGGAGCCTGGCGTTAAAAATGCCTTAGAAATTACAACAGATAATACAGCTGATCTATCAGGGTTTGAGTTTAATAAAAACCAAAATGCGAGTGTCGAAGAGACTCAAAAAGGGCAAGATGCTCAGTTTAAATTAAATGGTTTACCTGTCACACGAGAAAGTAATACGATATCAGATGTGATTGATGGCTTGGATTTTACGCTAAATAAAGCAGATGCAGGTAATACAATATCTTTTTCTATATCGCAAGATAAGACGAGTGCCGAAACAGCAATTAAAGGGTTGGTTGAAGCTTACAATCTACTACAGAAAACGATGAATTCTTTAACGGGCGTTTCTAAAAATGATAAAAACGAGCTTGTCAGAGGTGGTTTGTCTACAGATGGAGCAGCTAAAAACTTAGTTTCTTTAATAAAACAGACTCTGACGAACACTGTTCAAGGGTTATCTAATACAGATTCATACAGTACATTAGGTTCAGTAGGTGTTAACACAGAAAAAGATGGAACACTTAAGATTGATGATGAACAGTTTAATTTAGTTATCAAAAACGATTTCGATAAATTGGCTGGCTTATTTGGTATAAATACAACGAGCTCTAGTAATTTTATTGAGCTCAACACTGGGAGCTTTGCAGCTCAGGCGGTTGCTGGTGAATATAAGGTTGACATTACAAAGGCTCCGGCTAAGGGGTATATTTCCGGAACCTCCGCTATTGATCCTAATATGTCCGTTGGTAGTAATAGCTTTACAATCGAAGTCAATGGCATTAAAAGCAATAGTATTACTTTGAGTCAGAATTATTCATCCTCTGAGGCAATGGCAGCAGATCTTCAGAGTTTAATTAATGGTGATGAAAAACTGAAAGGTGCTAACTATAAAGTTGCAGTCACTATTGAAGGGGGAAAGCTAAAAATAACCTCTGATGAATATGGAAGCTCATCAAAAATAAATCTAACAGCAGCATCTCCTGACTTCGGTGCGAAATTAGGCTTGGATGCTACAACCGTTGGGACTGCGGGGGTAGATGCACAAGGAACGATTAACGGTGTTAAAGCGTTAGGGGCGGGAAATGTGCTATTGCCTGCATTAGGTACAGATGCTTATGGTTTAAACCTAACAGTCAAGGAAGATGTCGTTTTAGGCGAGTATAGTGTGAACTTTACTCGTGGTTTAGCGGGCGGGTTATCTTTGTTAATAAGTAGTGCTCTTTCTGAGAATGGGCAAATTAGCAAAAGCGAATCTTCCTTAGAGCAGCAAAAGAAGGTGTTAGGCGTAGATCAAGAAAATTTAGATAGAAAAATGACTGCTTACCAGCAGCGTTTATCACGTCAATACGCTGCAATGGAAAAGATTGTAGCGAGTCTGAAACAGACTGAGAATCAACTGACAGGGTTAGTTGATCGACTCCCATTTACAGCAAAGAAATAACAACACTTTTTGAGGTTATAGTATGAGTGTTAATTTATCAGCAATGAATCAATACAAAACAGTAGATATTAGGTCAGCTGTTGCATCTGCGTCACCGCATCAATTAATTTCAATGCTTTATGATGGTGCATTAACATCTTTAGCGAGCGCTAAAGGTTGTATAGTAAGAAAAGAGATAGAAGAAAGAGCCAAGCATCTAAACAAGGCAAGTAATATTGTAATAGGTTTGAAAGATTTTTTAGATATGGATAAAGGTGGGGAAATTGCTGAAAATCTCAATAGTCTATATGAATATATAATCATTGGGATTATAGAAGCTAACAGAGATCAAAGTGCTGATAAAATTCAAGAAATGATAAATCTGTTGCTTGAATTAAAACAAGGATGGGCTGCAATGCCGCTTGAGTACCGCATGGCTAACTCTGTAAAGGGCTCTTAAATGTTTAATGTTAATTCAGCCGAGTATAGACAAGCGGCAACCGCACTCAACTATGAAATAGAAGCCGTTTTCAGAAAAAATTTAAAATACTTTGAAGATAATGAGCCTGATATATATCGCTTGTTTAAGGATTATAAACCTAAAAAGCTAAGGCTAAAACTGGCACCGGAGGGCTATTTGAATCTGTTTAATATTGATACAGGTCTACCAGTTTACCCTACCAACCCATTAGAATATGCTAAGAAACAAGTTGAAATCCATTTAGAAAGCCGTCCCGTTTTTACATTAAACCTGATGTTGCCTGAAAACAATTTAGAAGGGTATCCCTATACAAAGTGTATTTCAAAGTTAGATATAATATACGATAAAATTACCATTAATGTACCGACTAAAGGTGAAAAAGAAGTTCCACATATGTTTATGTTTGGCGGTGGGCTATTTTTACATTTGGAGCCTTTACTAAACACTTTAGACATAAAGTCACTTTCTATTTTTGAGTCTAATCATGATTCATTTTATGCGTCCGCTCATTTAATAGATTGGTCCGAGATTTACAAATACTTTTCTCAAGAAGGTTATAGTTTAAGCTTTAATATAACTAGTAATGATGAAAGTGATTTGCACAAAATAGCAAATATTTATTACCAAAAAGGTTTTCATAATTTTCCTAGAATCGAACAATACTTTCATTACTATAACGATGAAATTAGCAATATTTCAAAAAAAATTAAAAGTCATCTACAAACAATTATAGGGAGTCAGGGATTTTTTGAGGATGAAAGAATAGGCTTGGCTCATACCTTAGATAACTTGAAAAACAATTATCCAATAAACTCTAAAAACTTATTTAATGATGGGGATATATCCAATATACCGGTAATTGTAGTTGGTAACGGTCCTTCATTAGATAAAATCATCCCATTATTAAAAGAAAATAAGAGTAACTGCCTAGTTGTTTCTAGTGGTTCAGCACTAAGTGCGCTGCTAAAAAACGGCATAAAACCTGACATTCATGTAGAGCAAGAGAGAATGTCAATCGTGGCTAATTGGCTTGAAGAATCTACAATGCCAGAGGAAAGAAAAGGGATTTCTTTGGTTGCACTTAACCCTTGCCACCCACGAACTTTTAAGTTGTTTGATTCAGCATACATGGCTCTGAAACCTGCAGACTTAGGTACTGATTTAATTACTGTATCTGGATTATCAAAATACTCTCTAAGCTATAATTGCCTCCCTTTGGTCGGTAACTTAGCTCTATCTGTTGTTTTAGGCTTAGGTTTCGACAGGATATTTCTAGCTGGTATCGACTGTGGTATGGTCGATAAAGAGAACCACCATTCTGAAGATAGTAATTATTATAATAACGAAAAAACATATTCAAAAGATGTCATTGATAGTAATGCCTTATACGGTTTTTTGAAAGTAAAGGGAAACCTCCGGGAGGCCGTTACTTCAACCCCTATGTTTAGCTATTCTAGAATTGAGCTGGAAAGTTTGTTAAATCGTCACCAGCCTAATTGTTATAATCTTAGTGACGGAGCCTATATTAAAGGTTCTAAGCCATTGTTAGTTGAAAATTTTCCGAAATTGCAAGCAATAAATAACAAAACAGAATTTGTTAAAAAACGGTTAGACTTAGCATTTATACCCCAAAACATTGATGACAAGTTAATTAAAGGGATGGTTTCCGATAATATCAAGCGTTATAATGAACTGATAGTATCAATTGAAGATAAGTTTGATTTGAAAAGTTTAAATATGAGTGAATTGAATGATAATTTCGATACATTGGAGCTAATTTTAAAAGCTATAAAAATATCTGATCCAGTAGTGCATAGATTGATAAATGGTAGCGTAAGAGGAATAGCATACAAAATGACTGTGGCAAAATATAATCTAAGCAATGAGGATTTTGATAGTTATTTTGAAACTGTAAGACCTATTATAAGCACCTTCTTTAAAGAGATGTCTGAAGATATGAATGAAAATTTTTATTCATATAGCAATTTCTAATTTTGCGATTTAGAAGAGAGGTGTTGTTTGTTTAATAATAAAAGTGTTTTGATAACAGGCGGAACTGGTTCATTTGGGAAGAAATATACTCAAAGCATATTAGAAGGATATAAACCTGAGCGTATTATTATTTTTTCAAGGGATGAGTTAAAACAATTTGAAATGCAGCAAGTTTTTAATGATAGCTGTATGAGATATTTTATCGGTGATGTAAGAGATAAGCAGCGTTTAGTGCAGGCGATGCAAGGAGTGGACTACGTAATTCATGCAGCAGCAATGAAGCAGGTGCCTGCTGCTGAATATAACCCAATGGAATGTATTAAAACTAACATATATGGTGCCGAGAATGTTATTAAAGCCGCGATACATAATAATGTTGAAAAGGTAATTGCTCTCTCTACCGATAAAGCTGCTAATCCAATAAATTTATATGGGGCAACTAAATTAGCGTCAGATAAATTATTTGTTGCTGCAAATAACACTGTAGGTAAAGGCAAGACGCGGTTCTCATGTGTGCGGTATGGGAACGTTGTTGGTTCAAGGGGCTCAGTCGTTCCATTTTTTAAAAAATTAGTTAGTGAGGATGCAGTTTCAATACCTGTGACTAATGTAGAAATGACACGGTTTTGGATTACGCTGCAAGATGGTGTCGATTTTGTTTTAAAGAATTTTATACGCATGCATGGCGGTGAGATATTTGTACCGAAAATCCCGTCTGTAAAAATTATGGATTTAGCTAAAGCTTATGCCCCTGATTTACCAGTTGAGATTATTGGTATTAGACCCGGTGAGAAATTACATGAAATTATGTGTCCTTCTGATGATTCTCATTTGACGTATGAGTTTGATGATCATTTTGTTATTAGTCCAACGATCAAATTTTATGGAGGGGAAGTTGATTATTCAATTAATGGACTAGGCGAACGAGGAGTGCAAGTGCCGCAAGGTTATGAATATCACTCTGGGAGTAATCCACATTTTTTAAATGTAAATGAAATTCAACAGTTTGATAATTAGTGGATATTGAAGTTGATTTATTATGGTAAGCAGGACATTTCCCAACAAGATATAGATGAAGTTGTTGCTGTCCTTAACTCTGATTTCCTGACACAAGGCCCGAAAGTCCCTCTATTCGAAAAGAAAGTCTGTGTATTGACAAATGCGAGTTACGCTGTTGCCTCAAATAGCGCTACTTCTGCATTGCATATTGCTTGTTTAGCATTGGGTGTTAAACAGGGAGATATTGTATGGACATCCCCAAATAGTTTTGTTGCATCGGCAAATTGCGCTCTATACTGTAATGCCAAAGTAGACTTCGTTGATATAGACCCTGATACATTTAACCTTTGCCCGTTTGCATTAGAACAAAAATTACTTGTCGCGAAAGCTAATGGAAAGCTACCAAAGGTGATTATTCCTGTCCATTTTTCAGGTCAAAGTTGTGATATGAAGTCGCTATCGCTACTGGCTAAAGAGTATGGTTTTTTTATAATTGAAGATGGATCTCACGCTATTGGTGGCTCATATAATAATCAACCTATTGGATCATGTGAGTTCTCTGATATTTGCGTGTTTAGTTTTCATCCAGTTAAAATAATCACTACAGCAGAAGGTGGAATGGCTACCACTGGTAATGCGAAGCTAGCCGAAAAAATGAAGCTATTTCGCTCTCATGGAGTGACGCGAGAAGTTGAATTATTGGAAAAACAAGACCCAGCTCCTTGGTATTATGAACAAGTAGGATTAGGTTATAACTACCGAATGACTGAGCTACAAGCAGCGTTAGGTATTAGTCAGCTTATTAGAATTCAGGAGTTTATTGAGCGGCGAAGGATGATTGCTACGCGCTACCAGGTGGCGTTAGTAGGCTTGGATCTACATTTACCCTGTAATAGTGAATCATCTGCATGGCATTTGTTCGTGATTAGGATTAATGTAGAAAAGTATTGTAAAAGAAAAGTATATAATCGATTAAAAGAGCTAGGTGTTGCTGTAAACGTACATTATATACCTATACATTTACAGCCTTACTATGCTGCTATGGGGTTCAAAGAAGGTGACTTTCCTCATGCCGAAGCATACTACCAAAGTGCGCTTTCTATTCCTTTATACCCTGCAATGACGCTGTTAGAGCAGGATCTAGTGATCTCGACCTTAAAGAAGGTGCTTAGCTCTACTGATTCTCAAGATGCTCGAAACTGAGGGCTGTACCTTTTTTAATATCTATAGTGGCTTTCTTATTTAAAACAGAATCGTAGTGTTTAGGAGTTAAACCTAACCCCGGTCTTACTATTTTTGTATTTTTTCGAGTAATACATTCTCCAGCAGAAATGTCTTTACTGCAATATATTGACCGTCGATACTGTTTCGATTTTTGTTCTGCTTTTGTTCCACCATAAGTAATTCTACCTAAAGCTTGCCAGGCATCGTTAACTTCTTCCACAAGCTTTTTGAATTCTGCTGGTTCTAAAGAAAAACTAGAGTCGACACCACCATCAGTCCTATCCAATGTAATGTGTTTTTCAATAATACATGCGCCGTAGGCAACGGATAAAATTGAAGTGATATTATTCATTGTATGGTCAGATAGTCCAATTGAGCAGTTGGTTAATTGTGCTATATCATCCATAGTCACTAGATTTGCATCTGAAATACTTGCTGGATAAGTGCTGGTGCATTTTAAAAAAAATACTTCGGCTTGACTGATGCTTCTTACTGCTTCTAAAGCATCTACAATTTCGTCTCTATCAGCCATACCAGTCGATATTATAATTGGTTTATGTGTTGCTGCGATTTTTTTAATTAAGGGAATATCTGTAATTTCAAATGAAGCAACTTTATAAATAGGGCAATCAAGCATCTCAAGAAAGTCTACTGACGATTCATCGAATGGTGAGCTAAAAGGCAGCATTCCGTTTTCTTTTATGTAATCAAAAAGCTCTTGATGCCAGTCCCAAGGAGTATGTGCAATGTCATAGAGTTGATGCAAGCTTTGGCCTGCCCAGAGATTATTTGAATCTGAAACAAAGAATTCGTTAGATGTTAAATCAAGGGTCATAGTATCTGCGGTATAAGTTTGTAGTTTAACCGCGTCAGCTCCCGATGCCTTTGCTGCATCGATTAATTGCTTTGCTCGGTGAATGCTTTTATTGTGGTTTCCTGATAATTCAGCCACTATAAAAGGCTTTAAGCCTTGACCGATCTTTTTGCCTAGAATATCGATCATGTCTTTTTCCTTTGGCTAATCATTAGTATTTGTCTACCTAAACCCATGTCGGCAAGTCCACGATAAAAATCATGAAGAACTTCTGTTTTACCTAGCTTACGGAGATTGAGTTCAAAATTTACACGCTGTTGATGCGACTGTTTGCCAAGAGCAGGGTTTTTTACATAGTTATTACCTTGTAATAAAAACATTTCTAAGGGAAAAGATGACATTTTATCCAGTACATTAAATCCCTTATCTTCTAGAAGTGCGTTAAGTGAGTTTGGGCTAAAGTAGTTTAGGTGTGCTGGAGGAACAACCCACCATTCATCTAAGCCAAACAGCTCATTCGCAGCGACCTGGAAATCGTTAAACTCATTCGGTACATCAATAATAAGCAAGCCATTATCTTTGAGCATAGTGTTATGAATATTTTCAATAACAAACTCTGGATTTGCTAAATGTTCGAGTACGTTTTGTAATAGAACAACATCGAATTTTTGCTCGAATGGGTTGAAATTATTGCTGTCTGTTTGGCGGACATTTAAGCCTAGGTTTTTCCCGTGTTCTATCGCATCTTCAGCGGGGTCTATGCCAAAGCATTGATAGTTATGTGTAGAAAAGTATTGAATTGTTTCGCACCATCCGCAGCCGAAATCTAATATTTCCAGAGTCCCATTACCTAAATATTGTCTAATAATGTTGTTAAGATCTGACCTCCAAGATTCGTAGAATACTTTACTTTCATTTTGAACTTCTAGAGTTGAATCGTTAATTTTATCATCTGATTTTTGAGCATAAAACTCATTTACATAATACTCTTTAATAGTGGCAGGACTCGGAGTTGGTGTTACTTCAAAGTAGCCGTATTCAGGGTGTTTTGATAAAGAATATTGTTTTGTCATTAGAATCACTTTATATAATTGGAAGTTGCTTTAAACCCGATGTTTGCGACAACATCAAAAATGGAGAGATAGGGGGTATATCTATCTTGCTTATGATGCGAGTAGCGATTTGGAACGAAGTTTTGATATTTTAATACTGAATTGGTGTTAGTGAAAGCTTTGTCTTCTGTAAGGTATTGCTCGGCTCCAACTGGGCTTAAGTATACGCCGCAATTAAATTGATCGCAGATACTCTCTAACTTTTGGCTTCTTGTTGCTTTTAATGGTATGTCGAGCTCTGATGTTCTGTAAAACGGTGTATTAACCCCGAGCTGATTTGCAAACCATGTAATAATTTCTATGTTCAAATCTGCTAGCGTTGAAAATCGATTCGTTTCGAGTAAATTAAGCATTGGCGTAAGCTCTGATATAAACGGGTGTTTTGAATAACTATTTAGTAACTGATTAATATGTTTACGAGGCCAGTTTATTTTTTTATGCAGTTGAGTATTTTTGATTTGTTGATTTTTAACGTGCAAAATTGGTAGGCTGATCCACTGTATTTCACCTTGAACGAGAATTCTATTTCTCGATTGCCAGCTTCCTTTTGAAAAATTTGCACTATCATAAAAGATAAAAATATCTGATTGTGCAATGAGATTGAAATACCCCGCCCAGGGTAAATAGGTAGGTTGCATCACAGAGCACACTTTAGTTTCTGATGTCATGCCAATCCTCTGCTAAAATTGACCAGTAATACTGATCAAAATATTTGTTGTTTTTAAATATGACTTGTCTGTGCGTCCCTTCAAAGGTGAAGCCTATTTTTTTATAAAGAGCTATTGCAATTTTATTATCAGTTAAAGTGCATAATTCGATCCTGTTTATTTCGCTTTTTGTAAAAAGCTCATTCAAAAGTAATAGCATGGTGTGATAACCAATTCTCTTACCTCTAAACCGGTTGTCTCCAATGTATATTTGTAGGTTTGCACTATGGTGTCTGTTATTAATTTGTAGTGAAATGTTACCCACATGGACTTCCTTATAATTAATAGTCCACATTAAATAGTTTGGGTTTTTTTTAAGCCAGCTGTCATGTTGCTCAACAGTTATATGATATGTCAAGCCAAATGTGTTTTTTATATCCTCAGAGTTTAACCAAGAAATTGTTTTTACATGGTTTTGATCACAGTATGGCTTTAGCTCTATTGCTAGTTTTTTGTTGGTTAGCTTTTCAACATTAACCATAATGCAGCTCCATAATTGCATTTCTAATTCTTTGTGTTCCCAGAGCATCAATTTCAGGAATCCGTAATCTGTTTTGAAAGTCATGTTTTAGGAGTTTTTCAATTTTAACAAGATTATCTTCAAATCTAGAGGCTTGACCTAAATAAATTATTATTTTTTTTTGATCGAGCTGTTTCAGTATCTCTATTTGGTTTTTATGAGTGGATAATAAAAGACATGGTAGTTTGATACTTAATCTTTCCCATGTAGCTATTCCTGGGGCGCCAATGGCTATAGAACAACCAGCCAGCGATTGATCGATTGAGTTGGGTGTAATAAATATATTGATCCTGTTAGGATAGTGCTGTTGAATATTTTTGATATTGGGTACATTGTCTAAATTACCGATAACAACATTAAATCTAATAGTGGGGAAAGTAGTAAGTAACAGAAGTAGGTAACTGGCTGTGAAATTTTTCGGATCCCCTGCGCCAAAGAATATATGCCATAAATCGGCCTTTTTTTGTTCACTAGCCGCGATCTTCATTTCTTGTATAGAAACATATTTGTGGCCGATTAACATCTTAGTGTGTGGCTGGATAAGATTCTTGTAATCATGCTCACAACGTGTGGGAGAAGCGTCTATTAATATATCAACGTCATGTGCTCTATTAGCTAAATCATCGTAGCAAACTACTTTAATTTGAGTAGGAAGGTTGAGTTCGTTCCGCCACTTAGCATCGAGTGAGTAACTATCATAGATTAAGACATTGATATGTAATTTTTTAATTAATTTTCTACAGAAAGATGATTCATCAATTCTTACTGGAGTCGGTGGTTCAAATAGTGAATATTGTTTATCCTTGAAGAGGTGCCGATGTCTGCTACTTAGAGTATGACATAGCCAATGTATTTGAACATCTGCATTAAATGCCTTCACCAAGGTGATACACCGAGAGACATGCCCATCTCCAAGTGTAGTATTTGAATCTGCGCGAATTAAAATGTTAATCATTATTACGGATATTGAACAATGGTTTTAGTGGTTCGACAGTCAAATAAGAGCTTATGTTTCGGCTATTGACTGCTCTGGATAAAACTCCAAAAACCTCATCATAGATAGATAATACAGTATCTATTATACTCCTATCATGTGCGGCGGTTAAATTATGACTGCCCAAAGTAAGTAACCCTCTTTTTATCGTTTCTTGGATAAACAAGGTTTTCAGTGAGTTGTTGATATCTGGATCAGGGTTACAAAAGAGTATGAATGACCAGCTGGGGTGACCACTCGTTCTTAGGTGGTCAGTTAACTGATATTTATCGACTAACAGCTTTACCCGATTAATTAGATAATCTCCAGTGTTCGATATTTTAGCGAGTATATTTTCTTTTTCTAATTGATTAATGACTGCGATAGCAGCAGCGATAGACAGTGTTTCTCCGCCAAACGTAAAAGAGCAAAAGATATCTTCAAATAATGTCATGATTTCTCTTTTGCCTACTACAGCGCTTAATGGCATACCGTTGGCTAGACCTTTTCCAAAAGTAGCGAGATCGGGAGTAACATCGAAATACTCTTGAGCTCCCCCTAAACCATATCTAAAGCCAGTTACAGTTTCATCAAAAATTAGAACAGCATCGTTTTCGTGACAAATATTTTTTACCGCTTGTAAATACCCAGCTTCAGGAAAATGAATATTCATGGGCTCCATAATCACTGCAGCAACCTTCCCTTTTTGCTTTTCAAAATTTGAAATTAATGAATTTAGGTCATTGTATCTAAAAGTACTGGTTAACTGATTAACTTCAATAGGTACACCGGCGTCTTTGGTTGTAGTGGTTATGTACCAATCGTGCCATCCGTGGTAGCCGCAAACTAAAATGTGGCTTTTTTGAGTAAATGCCCTTGCAAGCCTAATTGCTGCACTTGTTGCATCAGAGCCATTTTTCCCAAACCGAACCATCTCTGCACAAGGGATGTGCTGTACGAGTTTTTTAGATAACTCGTATTCTAAGGGGGATGCGAGAGAGAAGATTGTTCCTTTTGCTAGCTGGTTACTGATTGCCTGATTAATAAATGGGTCTGCATACCCTAATGTAATTGATGCCAAAGAATTAATCATATCGATATATTTGTTATTATCAATATCCCATACGTATGGGCCCTCGCCTCGTTCTATATAAAAGGGGGATGCTCCTCTAGGGAACTGGGTATAGCTCTTACTAAAAGTTTGGGTGCCTAATGGGATTATAGTTGAGGCATTTATAAGCAGTTGTTCAGAGTCTTTAAAGTTAGTGATCATTTAAACCTCATTGTTTTTTGAGTATTGCAAGCCTTCATTCCTCGAATATTGCTTATTTAATAATAAATACTGAGGGTTGCTATTTAAAAAATTAATAATTTGTTGGTATGTAAAAGTATATTCACTGGTCTGCAAATGCGAAAAAAGTATATTAATTAATTCAAAATCTTCTTTGTAGTCAACGGTGAGTCTATAATGTGAATAATCGAAGTCTGATCGATAGCTACTTATGAGATAGTGGTTGTCTGTTGAATATAAGCCGTGAGTAACATGCTCTCTGTCTACTGCTTTGGTCATTGTTTGATGCAACTCCTTGAGTACAGAGTAGTTAATCACTTCTGTGTCAAAGCCATCTGGGAATGTAGGATCTAAGGCATTACTGGTATAATCGGCTTTTGAGTCAAGATGAAATTTTATTACGTTGTCAACAATTACAGGGTCGATAAGTGGGCAGTCTCCTGTGACTCTTACAATGACGTCTGCTTTTGCAGCTTTACTGCAATGGTAATACCTAGCGAGAACATCCTGTAACTCACCTCTGTAAATGTTATAACCACTATTTGTAACTATGTTCGATAATAAATCATCGCTAGATTCAGTGCTCGTAGCAATAATGATATCGTCTAGTCGTTTGCTTTTGGTTAATCTATCGAGCAGTCTTAGTATCATCGGGCGATCTAAAATTGGCAATATGACTTTATTTTTGAACCTTCTTGAAGAGCTTCTCGCTTGGACTATTGCAATTATCTTCATATAAACCACTTTGAAGGGTTGTTTAAAATTTTATCACTGCTGGCTAGTTCATCAAAGTTCAGGCCAGGAACATACTCACTATTTATAATACTTATAAGCTCTTCTCTCGAACTAACGCCAATTAAAACATCTTCTATTTCAGTTATGGCTTGTATATAACTTAGGCAGGCTTGTAATGCAGTTACTGAATTTCTATGCTGCCAGCTTTGATAATGCTCAAAGTGCTTATAACCGAAATTTAGTTTATTGGGGATAATGTTACTTAATAATAAACCTTGTAGAAAAATACTTCTTGCCTGGGTTTTTATTTTGTTTCGTGATAGCTCTTTTAATATACCGGATTGAGCGAAGGATTGGTTAAAGATATTGATGGGAAATTGAATAATATCTGGTGTCCATTTGTTTAATATATTGTTTGTTTGTTCTACTGTATAGACAGAAATACCTATATTTTTAGCTAAACCCTTTTGTTTAATCTGCGTCATGATCTCTTGTGTTATAGAAAACCTTTTATCTTCTAGTGCATCTGAATTATGAAGCAGAATATTTGTTAATTGAGAGCATTTTAAGTTGGCAATACTGGTTTCGATAGATAATAAAATATTATCAACGTCAACAGGTTTAATATCTTTAGGTATGAAAAACTTTGAAGTATACTCAGTTGAATTTCCATTCAACATCTCTCCCAGCCTTAATTCGGCATCACCGTAATTTGGAGAAGTATCAATTGCGGTTATATTCGCTTGCCTTGCAGCGTTTAGGATAGCTATATTCTCATGAGTTGAAAGCCTCCCATGGGAGTTTGTTATACCGTAATCCATGCCAAATGTAGCAGAACCTAAAACAAATTTCATATTAGAGTTTTTCATTAATTGCAACCAACTCGATAACCAGGGATATATTCCACTTGCTCAGAACGCCTAGTTACTCGTGTAAACTCGTCGAGAGGAGGAGCTGTATCCAACCCGATCAGGCGCTTTCGTTCATCACTTAACTGATTAAAAATTGAATCAGGGGTGTTTCTCACAAAATCGAAGGAAGGCTTTATAAACCAGCGGCCATAGCCTAATACAACTGCCCATCTAGAAAGGCTGCTCAATTTTTCAGATGCTCCATGCCACAAAGCACCGTTAAAAATGAGTACGCTACCGTGTTTTGCATTAACAATGACTTCATCATCATAGTTTTTCCCAGTTTCAGCATAGCAATCTCTAAGATGTGATTTAGGGACTACTATCGTCGAGCCGTTATTTTCATTAAAATCATCAAGCATAAATAACGCGACGAGAATTAATGGGTAGCCATTTTTCCCAGGCAAATTACTGTCTAAGTGAAGTTGTTGCTTTGCCGATCCTTGTAAAGGACATCTTGCAGATATATTTAATAGGTTAACAGGCTCTGAGTTATCATAAGACCCTTGCTGGAGCATATAATTGATCAATGGCAGGGTTTTGTTATGGTCAAATAAATCGAAGTACTTTATGTCCTTGTTGTGCATATTGTATACAGTTTTCTCAGAAACTTTATTGTTTAAACCGTGGTCTTTTGTATTTGAACCTACGTAGTTGTCTTTGTGTAGTAAGTAGTCTCTTTCAAGCATTGATTTGTAAGTATCGCATTCATCACTCGTTAATACATTTTCAATAACGATGAAACCATTTTCTTGGAGGGAAATAGCTTGTTCTTTTAAATCCATGATTACGTGCTCGTACTTTAAAGTTAACGGAAGGTATTTTAGATTTTTCGATACAGAGTAAAGCTTCTAGTATATAAATTATATCGGCATCATGTTGTAATAGCTGAGACTTTTTTAGAAGCTTGAGGAAGCTAGGTTATGGATCAAAAAAAGATATTTCTTAATTCCGAAGGGGATAGCTGGAATTCAAGGAATAAAGGTGCTGAAATTGATGATAAAGACCCTATTGTAAACTACTTTTATGATTTACATAAAGCTTCCCCTGGTGAGATATTTGGACGTTTATTAGAAATTGGTTGTGCTGATGGAAAGCGGTTATCTGTATTAAAAGCGTTACCTTTTACGAGTCTGGAAGGCTTAGAACCATCTAAGGAAGCCGTTGAGGCTGCAGTAAGTAAAGGGGTTCATGCTTATGTTGGGACAGCAGATCAGTTGCCTTTTGAAGATAGATCGTTTGACTATGTAGTGTTTGCTGGTTGTCTGTACTTAGTTGATAGGGAAGATTTATTTTCAATTTCTCATGAGGCTGATAGAGTTTTAAAACCGAATGGTAAAATAATTCTGTATGATTTTTCACCGCAGGCAAATCTGAAAAATCAATATAAGCATTGTTCAGGAGTAGTAGTCCATAAAATGGACCACTCCAAAATGTTTACTTGGAATCCTGACTATACAGTAGCTTTCAGAAAGAGTTACAGTTATGACTTAAAGAGCAGTTTTAGTTCTAATTTAGATGATCAAATCGTAATTACAGTTTTGAATAAGTGTATGCCAGGGAGTGGGTACATAAAATCAAACCAAAATTAATTAGTTATATATCTATACATAATTTATGCCTTATCAATATAAGTGGCCTAGCTCAAGGGAAATCGGCAGGTCCTTTTGCGTAGTTTGAGTTTGGGCTATGGATGTGAGTCATTAATGGGAGCTAGATTCAATTATCTGCAGCGTTTAGCTTATAAAAACTGTTTAAAGCTAACGCAAACGATTATTAAAGTTTGAAGGCGAAAATTTAGACAGAGTATAGTAATAAACTAATTATATAGGTCGCTTGAAAACTGCCCACAAAAGAACGCTGCTCATTTTAGCTTTTTAATTAACAGCGCTTTTTTAGTAAATATCAACGGGCTTAAGATTTAAGTGAATTACCTAGCAACCAATAGATCTTCCTAAGCCTTTCGGCTTTTCAAGTGAGTAGTGATGACTAAATATCGTTGCTAATTTTGAGTTTATTGGTTTTTCAGCGTTACAGGTTTTACCCGCTTCTAAGTCCACATGCAATAACATATGCTCACCAGTCGCTAACAAAACCCCAGTTTCAGGCTGATATAAGCTGTGGAATAAGTGCATTTTCTTTTCGCTGTGTCCTATCAATTGTGTTTTTACCTCTAACGGTTTATTGAGCTTTACTTCATCGATGTGACAGATATGAGTTTCTACGGTGAAGTAGCTTTTGCCACTCTCTACATATGCGCCATCTGCGCCGATGAAGGTCATGAAATTATCTGTTGCTATGCTCATAACTTGTAGATAATTTGATTCGTTCATGTGGCCGTTGTAGTCGATCCAGGCTGGGAGGACTTTGCCTTGGTACATGGTGAGGGGTTGGCTTAGATCGGGTGCGCTATCTATTTGGGGTACTAGTTCGGTTAGGCGTTGGTCGTGCTCGCGGAGCATTTCGCCGACGCCCCAGTTGGCGTCTTTTTGGACGCGCATGATGCCGACTAAATTGTCGTCGCGGATGCGCTCGAGTTCGCGGATGCTGTGCTTGCCTGATTGCCGATCCGATTGATCGGCAATTTTTTGTACTAACTCGTCAGTGAGCTTAGGCACATCCATTAGTTTGGTCCACGGCCATGCGAGGGCGGGGCCGAATTGGCCGATGAAGTGGGCCATTCCTGCTTCGCCACCGGCGATGCGGTAGGTTTCAAAGAGGCCCATTTGTGCCCAGCGCAAACCGAAGCCGAAGCGGATAGCATCATCGATTTCTTCTGTTGTTGCGATGTCATCTTTAATTAGCCACAGGCCTTCGCGCCATACGGCTTCTAGTAATCTATCGGCGATGTGTGCATCGATTTCTTTGCGAACAACTAAGGCTTTCATGCCTATGGCAGTGAGGATGCTTTGGGCTTTTTCTACACTTTGCGCTGGGCATTTTACACTAGGGACTAGTTCGACTAGCGGAACTAGATAAACAGGGTTAAAAGGATGAGCCACCATGATCTGGCCGGGGTTAGTTGAGTGCTCTTGTAACTCGCTTGGTTTAAAGCCCGAGGTGGATGAGCCAATGATTGCATTGTCTGAACAGTGGCTTTGGATTTGACCGAGTATCTTATGCTTTAGATCTAATCTTTCAGGTACACTTTCTTGAATCCATTGAGCATCGCTGACAGCGAGTTCTAGAGAGTCGCAGAATACCAATTTACCTTCTTCTGGCATTGCTACATCGGCCAGTGCAGGAAGTGAGCGCCTTGCATTGTTGAGGACTTCGCTGATTTTACGCTGCGCATCGGGTGCTGGGTCAAATACATTAACATCCCATCCGTGAAGTAAAAATCTAGCGACCCAGCCGCCACCTATCACGCCACCACCAATACATGCTGCAATTTTTTTCATGTGTGTTCTCTTTAATAAATTCTTAATTAGTTACGAGCTATATTTTCTTTACTCGCTACTCGAAACGGTATTTATGGATTTAATGTTTCTGTATGACCATCGATACTGAGTGATTGGCCTGATATCTTATTACCGCCATCTGACGATAAGAATAATGCCATGTTGGCTATGTCTTGTGCTTTGACCCAGGTTTTCATTGAGACACCTTTAACATACATTTCACGCACTGCTTGCTCGTCGATCTCCCTAGCTTTTGCTTCTTTTGCGATGACACGATCCATACGCTCACCTTCCACGGCACCTGGGCATAGGGCATTGACGCGTACGTTATGCTCGCCTAGCTCCATTGCAAGGGTTTTCATTAAACCAATGATGCCCCACTTGGCAGTCGCATAGGGGCTGCGATAAGGATAGCCAAATAAACCAGCGGTAGATGAAGTCATGATCAGCAAACCACTGTTCTGTTTTTTGAATTGTTTAGCGGCGCCTTGGGCGGTCAAGAACGTGCCATCAAGGTTTACAGCCAAGCAGGACTTCCAATCACTAAGGCTTATATCTTCTATTGCACCAGCCGGGCCTGCAGTACCTGCATTTGCACACACCACATCTAAGCTATTCCAACGTGTCGTTAGATCATCAAACACTGCTTGAATCTGTGATTCGTTAGTGACATCTGCTTCAAAGCAGGTAATGTCTGGTAGATCACTTTGAAGTTTTTTAATCGCTTGTTTATCAACATCGACAATAGCAACTTGATCACCGCGTGCTAAAAAACTTTTTGCCATAGCTAGGCCAATGCCTGTGGCACCTGCTGTAATGAGTACGTTTTGCATCGAAGAGTTTCCTCATCAAACCTGGATAAATTGAAAACACTTAAATTAGCGTGCTTTCATTAAAGAGCTTTACTAAATAGCTTTACTAAATAGCAAAGGGCGCTCTTTTAACCAACTTCATTTTCTCGCGCACTTGTGCAGGCGTCATTAATGTCGCCCCCATATTAGTAACAATCGTGGCGGCCTTTTCCACCAGTTGAGCATTAGTTGCCAATTGGCCTTTACCTAACCATAGGTTATCTTCTAGGCCGACACGGATGTTGCCTCCTGCTAGCATAGCAGCGGCTGTAAATGGCATTTGGTTTCTGCCGATTGAGAAGGCGGAGAAAGTCCAGTCTTCAGGGATGTTATTAACCATCGCCATAAAAGTATTTAAATCATCAGGTGCGCCCCATGGGATACCCATGCACAGCTGTAGCATTACGGGATCTTCAATGATGCCTTCGCTGACTAACTGCTTGGCAAGCCATAAGTGACCTGTATCAAAAGCTTCAATCTCGATGCGCACACCCATCTCGGTCATTTTTTTACCCATAGCGCGGAGCATACCGGGAGTGTTTGTCATCACATAATCGGCTTCTGCGAAGTTCATAGTGCCGCAATCTAGGGTGCAAATTTCAGGTAGGCACTGGCGTACATGTTCAACACGCTCAGTTGCGCCGACCATGTCAGTTGCGTCTGCATTGACGGGAAACGGGGCTTCAGTTTCACCAAAGACAATATCGCCACCCATACCCGCGGTGAGGTTTAGTACTACATCTACTTCAGAGTCTCTAACTCGTTCTGTTAGCTCGCGATACAGCGCGATATCGCGGCTGGGCGCACCTGTTTCAGGATCACGTACGTGGCAGTGAACAATAGCAGCGCCCGCTTTAGCGGCATCAATACAGCTTTCTGCGATTTGCTTAGGTGAGCGAGGCACATGGGGTGAGCGATCTTGAGTACCACCTGAACCTGTTACTGCGCAAGTGATGAAAGGGGTCATATTAGCTTGTAGTGGCATGTCATTGCTCCGATTAGAATAATTATTAGCCGCATCATGTCATGCATTATTAAAATAAAATTTACATTTTGTGCTTTATTTTTGATAATAAGCGCAAAAATAAAAGCATTCACTTCATGAGCTAGCTAATGAGTTTATACAGCCCGAGCGACCAAACATTAAAAGTCGTTATTTTATTGATTCCTCAATCGTCATTGATGTCTTTGGCTTCAACATTAGACACCATGCGTGCTGCTAACCGAATTTCAAGGCGCGAGTTGTTTGAGTGGCAAGTGACTACCTTAGATGGTGAGCCTGCAACACTGAGCTGTGGCCAGCGTATTTATCCGGATGCTAAATTTAGTGAGCACATGAGTGCTCAGTTAATGATTTGCATCGCCGGTTTTTCCCATCAAAAATTTATCACTACAGATCAACTACTCGCTTTTAAAAGACAAGCTAAGCAGTTTGCGTTTATCGGAGGGGTCGACTCAGGTAGCTGGGTGCTAGCTAAAGCGGGTTTTTTAAATCATCGCCAAGCAACCATTCACTGGGAAGATTTAGAGGATTTTCGCGATGCGTATCCGAATATTGAGGTTAAGCCTGATCGCTATGTGATTGATGGCAAGTACTTTACCACTGGAGGTGCAGCACCAACGATAGATCTCTTTCTGCACTTAATTCACACAAGATACGGTAAAACCTTGGCCTTAGAAGTAGCCAGCGTGTTTATTTACGATGGAAAAAGCCAAGGGCAAGTGCCGCAGTCTCTAGTCACTTTAGGTGCCTTAGAAGTCGAGCAGCCAAAAGTCGCAGGCGCCGTTAGGTTAATGGAGCAGCACTTAGATTCACCCATTGGTAGTGAGCAGATCGCCCGTGAATTAGGAATTTCGAAGCGAACTTTAGAGTCTTTGTTTCGCAAGCAGTTATCAACCAGCCCGCAGCAGTATTTTAAGCGTTTAAGGTTGCAGGCGGCAAAAAGGTTACTGATCGAAAGCGAGCATAATATGCAAGAAGTGGCGATTCGCTGTGGTTTTAATTCGCTGGCGGCGTTTTCACGTGAGTACAAACGATTTTTTTCACAAAGCCCATTAAAGTATAGGCAGCAACACAAACTTAAGTGATGTGTGTCATGAGTTTGTCTTAATCTGCTTTTAAACTAGGCCAAAGGTTTGGGTTTAAAAGCTCATTTACTAAATGTTAACTATCGAGAGGAATAATGGAAAGCGTTAAGCCTTTATCAGCCCGGCATGAGTCACTGCAATCCAAAAAGCAGGATAATTTAACAAAGCCTAGTTTATGGAAGCTCTTTGAGGTGTGTTTAAAAATAGGACTGCTTTCATTTGGTGGTCCAGCTGCGCAAATCTCTTTAATGCATAAAGCCTTTGTCGATGAGCATAAATGGTTGTCTGAGCAGCAGTTTTTGAATGCACTAGGCTTTTGTATGCTACTGCCTGGGCCAGAAGCCATGCAGCTAGCAACTTATGCTGGCTGGCGTGTAAAAGGGGTGATTGGCGGTTTAATAGCAGGGCTGCTATTTGTTATTCCAGGGGCATTGGTTATCTTGCTGTTTGCAGCTTTGTACGTGCTGTATCAAGGAGAAACGGTCAACGGTATTGAGCTAGTCAGCGCACTGTTTTTAGGTATTAAAGCAGCGGTTGTCATTATTGTTTTTGAAGCACTGAGGAAAGTGGCTAATAAAGCCCTTAAGCAAAGGTCTCATTGGGTGATGGCGGGGTTGTCGTTTATTGCTATTTATTTTTTTGCGATACCTTTCCCGTTGATTATTCTAGCAGCTGCTGTGTATGGCTTTTTTGCTGTGCGCTTAGGCGCTATTAAATCAGAGCCAATACAAAATGATCTTCAAAACCCTGAAGGCTCTAAAAAGCAGTCACTAAAGAAAACACTCGCAATTGCCTGTATTGGTTGCTGCCTCTGGCTAGTGCCTATTCTAGTGCTTATGCATTTCTCATCGCTGCCGATTCTGACTGAAATCGCCAGTTTTTTTGCCAAGCTGGCAGTAGTTACTTTTGGAGGTGCCTACGCAGTCTTAGTTTATATGACTCAGGATGTTGTCACACAGTTTGGCTGGTTGAATGCTGGTGAAATGATGGATGCTCTAGGCCTTGCAGAAACGACTCCAGGGCCACTTATCCTAGTGACAGAGTTTGTTGGCTTTATCGCTGCCTTTCGAGAAGGTGGGCTAGCAGTTGGAATAATAGGGGCGCTTGTGACGCTTTGGGTGACATTTGTGCCTTGTTTTATTTGGATCTTCGTTGGTGCTCCCTATATTGAGTGGATGCATTCTCAGCAGCGCTTAAGTGCAGCACTTTCTTCGATCACAGCGGCGGTTGTCGGCGTTATTTTAAATCTGTCGATTTGGTTTTCGCTGCATGTGTTGTTCGCAGATGTTAACGCTCAAACTTGGCCATTAAGTGAAATGTTTGGGCTTAACTTTACATGGTGGCAGCCGCAATTAAATAGCTTTGACTGGCGTGTTCTGGTTTTAATTTCGCTCAGTGCGGGGCTTTATTTTTATAAACGCTGGGGTGTTTTTTCGCTACTCGCGAGCTCATCTTTCGTGGGTTGGGGGCTGGTTGTTTTAACCACGTAATGCTTTTTTAAGGGGGCAATAGCAAGTCTGATTGAAGGGTAACGAGATTACTAAGCACAGTCTTGTTATATAGGCTTGTTATAAAGAGCATTTGTAGAGCTTTAATATGTTGTTTGTTTTTTGAACTACACTTAGTGCAGTGGTAGCAGAGCCCTATTTTGGGATGCTCAAGAAGGTAATGAATTTTAAAGTGCCTGCTGGAAGTAATGTCTTGCACTGTTGCTTTTATTACCACTTAAGCTTGAAAAGTAATCACTTTTCTTCACATGTACTTTTAATTCGAAACGATAACAAGGTAGGGGGATGGATGATGCTCAGAAACTCTCAATATCTGTGTTTAAGCTTGCTGATTGCTGTAAGTCACCTACAGGCAAAAGAAAAAATGGTTTGGTCCATTACGCACTGGCCGCCATTGATGATTCTAAACGGCGAGGATGCTGGGAAAGGACGCTTTGATGTTATTTTGAAACAATTTCAAGCGCATATGCCGCAGTATCAGCATATTACCATTGAAATGAATTGGAACCGGGTTTGGAGTGATATTAAGAGGGGGAAGAATGTCTGTAATATTCTATCCTTGAAGAATGAACAGCGTGCTGAGATAGCGTATTTTTCAAAACCATCAAACGTTACTTTGTCTAACCGAATAATCCTCAAACAATCGACCTTTGAATATATGGGCAAACCTGCAAGCCTGTCGCTACAGGATTTAATTGAATCGCCTGATATAGAGGGAGCGATCGAAAGCTCTCGCTCTTATACACAAGCTTTAGATAAGGTGATTTCAGAGAAGAGAGAGAAATCAACGTTGAAACGTTACGTCACTAGCAGTGTGCAGTTGATGAAAATGTTGGTTGCAGAGCGCTTTGATTACCTGATTGAATACCCTTATATTGCCAGCTACCTTCTTCGCAGTGTTAACAAGGCTGATGCTAAAATTGCCAGTGTTGAGATTGAGGAAATAGCGCCGTACTCTGTATCTTATCTTGCTTGCCCTAAAACACCTTGGGGGAAAGCGCGAATCGCTGCGTATAATACAGCATTGAAAGAGATGTCAGATAGCCCGCAATATATACAGGCTATGCAAACTTGGTATGCAACAGATGAGGAGAGAGCAGCTGTGCTTAAAGGGTATCTAGAAATAAAACAATGATGCCCCTGCTAAAACACTTCCTTTTTTATTTATACACCCGTTCTTATCTTCTCACTGCGTGCACGAATAAACTCGATTGTTAGCAGCATGATTGCCGAAACGACTACCAGTAAAACTGCTACTGCTAAAATAGTCGGGTTGATCTGCTCACGTAATCCTGAAAACATTTGGCGCGGAATAGTGCGTTGCTCAGGACCTGCGAGAAAGAGTACCACTACTACTTCATCAAATGAGGTGATGAAAGCAAACAGTGCACCAGAGATAACGCCTGGTCTGATTAAAGGCATGATGACTTTAAAGAAGGTATAAACAGGCTTTGCGCCTAAGCCCATGGATGCTTGCACCAAGGAGTAATCAAAACCTGAAAGCGCTGCATTAACAGTGATAATAACAAAAGGTGTACCTAGCGCCGCATGGGCAATAATCACTCCAATATAGCTACCTGCTAAATTCAATTGGCTGTAAAAAAAGAACATCCCAGCTGCGGTGATAATCAAAGGGACTATCATTGGTGATATCAATAAGGCCATGAAAGCACTTTGTAATGGCATCTCTGATTTGGTTAAACCGATCGCTGCAAAGGTTCCTAACACTGTGGCGATAATAGTTGCCCAAAAACCGATGTAGAAACTGTTTTTTATCGCCAGTACCCATTTATCATCGTTCCAAATTTCTTGGTACCACTTAAGTGAGTACGCGGCTGGATCGAAGTTCAGCATTCCCTCAGTAAAGGTGAAATAGGGTTCCACATTAAATGAGAGAGGGACAATCACCAGAATGGGTATCATCAAGAATGCTAAAGTGCTCCAAGCGGTGATACGCAAAGCGTACATGCCTAGCTTTTGCCAAAATGTAAAATACGATGGAAACATTTTATTACCCTAGTTTTATATTACTGACGCCGACTAAGCGATCGTAAATCCAGTAAATGATGATAATTAAACCCAGTAGCAATGAACCCAGTGCTGCTGCTAGCTCCCAGTTGTTAGATGACTGCATGTGAAAGGCAATTATATTACTGATCATTTGGCCATCGGTTCCGCCGACTAATGCTGGGGTAATGTAATAACCAATAGAGATGATAAACACGAGTAGTGATCCAGCGCTGATACCCGGTAGTGTCATCGGCATGTAAATGCGGATAAACGCAGGTATTGGTTTTCCGCCTAATGACAGTGCTGCTCTGTAGTAGCTAGGGTCTATACCTTTCATGACGCTGTATAAAGGCAAAATCATAAAGGGCAGTAGGATATGCGTCATCGCCAATATGGTGGAGAATTGGCTGTAGAGCATCTCTAATGGATCTGAAATGATATGCAAGCTTTGTAGTGTCGAGTTAACCACGCCATTAGTTTGCAGCAATGCAATCCACGAAGTGGTTCGCACTAATAGTGAAGTCCAAAAAGGTAGAAGCACAAACACCATTAAAATATTGGCAGTTTTCGTTTTAGCGGTCGCTAAATAATATGACAGTGGAAAGCCAATCAGTATGGTTAATAGAGTGATGTAAAGTGCAATTTTAAGGCTTTTCCAATACAGCTTTAAATAGATTTTTGTGTCGCGCTGAACAATACTCCCACTGCTGTCACGTTTTAAATCGAGCGCTGTTAAATAGTAACGATCGGTAAACACAGATCCAGATTGTTTAATTGCTTGCCATAAATCTGGATCGCCCCATTTTCCTTTTTTAAACTCTAAAAGTCGTTGGTCACCATTATTGGCGAGTAATTGCTCGTCTAGCTTTTTGAGTTTACGGGCACTAAATTTTATTAAGCTTGAGCTGCCAGGCAGTGCTCTGTTTATCTCTTCTGCTAGCTTGCCTGCGGTGCGTGCTTTCGCTAATTGCTTTAGCTCAAGGGTAAAAGTGATGAGTGTTTTCTTATCGGGAATAGCCCCACTTTGGCTGTCCCAGCGCTCTAGCTGAGTTAACGTTTCAGGGACTAGTTGTGCAACGGTAGGGTGGTAGAAACTGCGATAGAGCATAGTTCCAATAGGCGCCACAAATGCGGCAAGAATGAAAAAAACCAAAGGCGCAACAAATAAAATAGCGAGTAACTTGCGTCGTTTAAGGTTGCGTTTGCTCTCTTTTATTTCTTGCGCGCTAAGGCTTTGGCTAACACTGTTTAATGTGGCGGCACTCATGAATTGACCTTTGTAAATACTGGAAGCTCAAGTCTTTCAGACATAACGAATATAATGATCAGAAGAGCCCTTTGCGCGATTGTTATGAGCAAAAGGACTCCAAGTGTTAAACGTTTTAAAGGGTTATTTTAGTAACCACTCGTTAAACTTCTCACCTAATGATTCGCCGTAGTCAGCCCAAAACTCGCCAGAAGCTTTTACGCCTTCATCGAGGTGTGCTGATGGCAATTTAGAGAGCACATCTTTATCAACGTATTTGTAAGATGATTTACGTGTCGGGCCGTATGCAACATCTTGCATGCCAGCCTCAGGCTTTGAGCTAGTGGCAAACCGAATGAACTCTTCAGCCAGAGCTTTCTTCTTTGAGCCTTTAACAATAGCCCAAACATCTAGGTCGTAAACATGTGAATCCCAGACCATTTCAAAGGGCTTTTTATCTGCTTGAATGGCACTAAATATACGACCATTTGCAGATTGCACCATCACCGCGCCACCATCGTTAAGTAGCTGTGGTGCCTGTGACCAGCTATCAAACCACACAATGTCACCTTTGATTGATGAAAGTTTATCAAAGGCGCGCTTTTGCCCTTCATCGGTGCTCAGTACTTCATAAAGATCAGCCGGTGCGACTCCATCTGCAAGTAGTGCCCATTCCATATTTACTTGCGGGCGCTTGCGCAGTGCTCTTTTTCCTGGGAATGTTTTGGTATCAAACAAGTCGGCGATTTTGCTCGGCTTGCCACCTTTGATAGTGTCATTGCTATAGGCAAACAAAATAGTCCAAACTATATTGCCGACTCCACATTCATTAGCCAATGCCGCTTCACTGAAATCATCGGCAGCTGCAACGCCATCATCACCAGCGGGTAGTGTGTCTTGTGGGAATATTTCCAGTAACCCTTCAGAGCAGGCGCGCTCTAAATCAATCACTTCAATGTCGACTACATCCCATAAAATATTGCCACTTTCAACTTGTGCTTTAATTTCTGCGATGCCACCAGAATAGTTTTCAAATAATATTTTGTGACCTGTTTTTGCAGTGAAAGGGTCAATCATATGCTTTTGTTGCGCAGCGCCATAGGCACCACCGAAAGAGACGGCAGTCATTTGTTCGGCCATTGCACTGGTGGCAAAAGCTGCGCTCACTGCAACAGCAGCAGTTAGTTGCTTTAGTTTTATCATCACGAATCCTCTGTTATTTTTTTTGGTACAGGTTTCTGTATGTTTTTTTTGATTATTTTGATCTATCGAGTACTAATCCTTTGTCAGTTGCCCATGTGAGCTCAACTAACGCATTCTCTTGAAACAGTGGTGCATCTTGATCGTTAAGGGCTTTAATCATCAGCTCCTCACCACTAGGTAGTTTGAAAAAGTAACGAATTGAATCCCCGACATATAAGCGGGCGACGAAATTAGCTTTGATGGTGTTTTCAAAGGTTCTGTTTTCGTTGGCTATAAAGAGATTTTCAGGGCGGATCGCCAATATACAAAGCTCATCAGCTTGATCTATACCATAGGTTTGGGCATTTACTTGTGTGCCACAATCGAGCATCACTTGTGCAATACCAGCATTAACAGAGCTTATTTTTCCTTTGATATGGTTGTTCTCGCCAATAAAGTCGGCAACAAACGAATTGCTGGGTTGCTCGTACAAAATGGTAGGGGATGCACACTGCTGTACCACGCCGTCTTCAAACACAGCAATACGGTCAGACATTGTTAATGCTTCTGTTTGATCGTGAGTTACATAAACAGCAGTGAAGCCCAGGTCGGCATGTAGCCTTTTAATTTCAAACTGCATTTGCTCACGCAAGTTTTTATCCAGTGCCCCCAAAGGCTCATCCATTAAAACAATGCTGGGTTCAAAAATTAGCGAGCGTGCCAGGGCAACACGCTGTTTCTGACCACCAGATAGCTGCCCTGGATAGCGTTTGCCAAACTGATCGAGCTCTACAAGTGCTAACGAATCCGCCACTTTTTTATCAACCTCATGGCTTGGCATTTTGCGCACTTGTAGTGGATAAGCTAAATTCTCCGCAATGGTCATATGAGGGAACAGCGCATAGTGCTGAAACACCATGCCGATGTTGCGATGATAAGGTGCGATGTTGTTCACCGGTTGACCATTGATAATGATCTCGCCACTGGTCACGCTTTCAAAGCCCGCGAGCATCATTAAACAGGTTGTTTTCCCAGAACCAGAAGGGCCTAGCAACGTAACAAACTCGCCCTTTTTAATGTCGAGATTGAAATCTTTTACGACTAGCAGTTTTTGATCGTAGCTCTTTTTGACATTTTTAAATTGAACGTAGTGATCTTCTATCGACATAAATTGAACCGTCAGCTCAGGAACATGGAATCAAGACTCTAACGCCTCTGGCGCAGAATGTTTAATCGCATGTTCTTAGTTATTGTTATTAGTACAGCACTGATATGCTGGTGGTGTTTTTCTAAATAGATTATTTAAATCAGATGTTTAGTAGCTTTCTATAGGTCATTTAACTCTAGCACAGTTATTGTTATGCCCTAGTACCAGATGAGATCGAAAAGTATAGATTCTGGACTCCTCTCTAAAGAGGTTTTATGTCCTGACGTTACATACTGTTGTTTAAGTGGCTAACCTCTCAAGTCATGGAAAAACAAATAGAAGTTTATGAAAAGGAAAGAAGGCTACTTTTCTAATAGTTGCAGAAATTTGAATGAGGGAGGTTTAAAAGGGAAGGTGTGTCTTATAAATCGTGAGTAAACTACAGGCAATAAAAAAGCCGCTTAGCCTCTTCGTTCAACGAAGTGCTAAGCGGCTTTAAAGATCTTAAGGTTGTGTTATTACGATCTAGGCTTACCGTTGCTTGGATCGTAAAGTGCGCCGTAACCGACTGCTTCTACGGTGACATCATAGATATCGCCGAAGTATTCAATTTGTAATTGAGTACCCACTTCACATTTCTCATAAGGTAGGTAGCCAAGTGCAATGTTCTTACCAATACTTGGCCCGTATACGATACTCGTAGTGTAAGAGCGACGCCCCTGCGAATCGATTAACGCTTCACCCGTTGCCGGATCTAAGATCGGGCAGTTACCAACAGGGTAGCGTGCTACACCGTTAGAATCGATGTTGTCGTTCATTGTAATTGTACATAGGTAAGCTGGCTGATGCTCGCGCTCGCGGTGCGATACATAAGCTTCTTTACCGTGGAAGTCAGCTTTCTTAACAACTGGGCGCGCCAAGTCAACTTCTAGTAAGTTGTACTCAGTTAAGATATCAGCGTTTTGTAGACGTAAGCTCTTCTCTAGGCGACGGCTGTTTGCGTAAGTTTCAACGCCCACTGGGGTAACACCTTGTGCGTAAACTGCATCCCAAAGTGCTAGGCCATCTTTCATTTCAAAGTGGATTTCCCAACCTTGCTCACCGACGTATGAAATACGGAAACCCATGTACTTAACGCCGTTAATAACGATATCTTTAACAGCGGCAAACGGGTAGTTTTCAAGGCTTAGTGACTCTGGATCATCAACGATTTTTTCTAGTGTGGCACGAGCATTTGGTCCCCAAACACCTAAACAACCGTAGTCAGCTGTGCGATCAGTTACTTGTGCATCGTAGCCAAAATCTTGCGCCATGCGCTTCACCCAAACCAAATCGCGGTGACCCGCATCGGCACCATCGATGAAGCGGAAGTGGTTTTCACCTAAACGCAATACTGTTAAGTCAGCGCGTACGCCGCCTTCATGGTCTAAGAAATGAGTGTAAACACCTTTACCGACTGGCGTATCACCGCCAACTTTAGCAACACACGCAAACTCCATTAATGCCGCAGCATCAGGGCCTGTTACATCGACCACTGCGAAGTGACAAAGGTTGATCATGCCAACATCTTCAGAAAGCTTTAGATGCTCAGCGTTTGATACGCGAAAGAAGTGACGGCTATCCCATTCAGCTTCACGTACCGGTACTTTATCACCGTATTCTTCAAGTAAATGCTCGTTGCTTGCGTAGCCGTGCGCACGCTCCCAACCAGAGATTTCCATGAAGTAACCGCCTAGCTCGTTTTCACGCTCCCAAAAAGGACTGCGGTATTTGCCACGTGCAGCTGTGTAAGGCTCGCGGTTGTGAACAGGTGGGTTGTAGATTTTAAATGCAGATTCGTAGCAGCGATCGTGAATGTATTGCTCTTCACACTGGAACGGGTAAGCACGAGCAACGTCGATGCTACTGTGGTCAAACTCAGTGCGCCCATCTGTCATCCAGTCAGCGATTACCTTACCAGTACCTGGGCCGTCTTTAACCCAAACAGATACGCCATACCATAGGCCGCGTACGTTTGAAGATTCACCAATTGATGGGCCGCCATCAGCTGTTACTTGTAGTAGACCGTTGAATGAGTATTTATCATCGTAACCTAGCTCACCTAAGATAGGTGTTAGCTCAATTGCGCGCTCTAGAGGTTCGATAACTTCTTCGAGATCAAGGTCGCGTTGTGATGGTGATAAACGTGCAAATTCTTTTTCTAAAATGTCGCGCGGGTGGCACATGCGCGGCTCTTTCTCTTCGTAGTAACCCCATTCTAGCTGGCCACCTTCCGCTGATTTCGGGTCCCCAGTATCACGCAGATAAGCTGAGTTACCTTGGTCGCGTAGTAATGGGTAACCAATTTCTTTGCCAGTATCGGCAAATTCATTGAAATCTGTAAAGAATGTAAGTGGGTGATCAACTGGCATAACAGGTAAATCTTCACCGGCCATTTCAGCAATTAAACGACCCCAAAGGCCTGCACACACAACAACGTGGTCAGCTTCGATGTAACCGCGCTCAGTTTCTACACCTTTAATGCGGCCATCTTCAATTTTTAAGCCTGTGCAAGAAGTGTTAGCGAATGTCTGTAGCTTGCCTGTTTTTTCAGCCGCTTCTACTAATTCACCGGCAACAGTTTGAGAGCGAGGTTTAACTAGGCCAGCATCTGGGTCCCAAAGTGCACCTTGGATCACATCTTCTTCTAATAGTGGGAATTTTTCTTTCGCTTCAGCAGTACTCATCATGCGTACATTGTTGCCAAATGCTTTACCTGAAGTTACACGACGCTTTAGCTCGTCCATACGTTCAGTGTCGCCTTTACGGGCAACTTCGATACCGCCGATACGCTCGTAACGACCCATTTTTTCGAAGAAATCGATACTGTATTTCGTCGTGAAAATAGTCATTTGATCGTGTGCTGTATTAAAGCAGAAATCAGATGCGTGCGCGGTAGAACCGATATCAGTAGGGATTGCCGATTTATCGATACCAACGATGTCATCCCAACCACGTTCGATTAGGTGATGAACAACAGATGCACCAACGATACCGCCTTGGCCGATGATGACGACTTTCGCACTTTTAGGAAATTTAGACATGTAGCTCACTCCGCGCTGTCAGTTTTCTGCCAGCAACATTTTTATGATAATTAATTAGCGTTATAAGCCAGATATTAATTTATCGCAACTTTGCTGGCTTATCTATTAGCGTCATCATCTTGCATAAAATGTTGCTAATAGATAAGTGCTGGTTGCCTAAGTGAGAATTGAAAAGCGAGCTGCTAACTTGCAGATAGGGCGTTTAACCACTGTTGCTTGTAATGAAGTAATGCTGCTTTATCAATTTGCTTTTGTGGAGTGTGCTTAACAGGCTGAGTTGCAATATTAGCGGGCCATTTACATTGGCTACTCACCAATGCAGCACCTTGAGTTGTGCCGGTGCTGTCTTCACTAATGATGACGGGTTGATTGCGCAGTAATTGTAAAACACTTAAATAGATTTCATTTTTTGCAAAGCTGCCCTCTATGTAGAGTGGGCCCTGGCTATTAATGAGGGTTAAGCAGTAGTCGCTCACTAATGCGCAATAGAGAGAAGCGAGTGCTGTATGTTGCGGGCCATTCAATTGATGTAAGGGGCCAATGGCTTTACCGCTTCTGTCGGCAAAAGGGCCACCTTGGTCGCTAAAAGAGGGCAGTAACATTGTTGATAATGAGATTACACTGGTCAAATCATCGAAACTGCAGCTTTCATCGCCGCGCAGTAACTCCCACTCGCGCCCGCCCATAAACCGGATGCAGGGAACGGCTTCGCCATAAATGTTGATGTTGGCGAGCATGTCATCTCTCTCGTTTAAGTTCTCCAAATCTGCCCCTATGGCAGCTATTACGACCCAAGTGCCCGTTGATACAACAGTGAACGCCCCTTCTAGATTCTGCAAGTAAGGAACCAGTGATGCGTTGCTATCGTGTAAGCCATTGAGCACTTGGCATTGATCAGATAGCCCAAGTGAGGCGGCAAGTTCTGGCTTTATCGTTCCCAATACAGCTCCCGCTGGGCGCATGACTGGAAACAGTGCTCGCCATGACATTCTATCTACTAGGCTTGAATAGTCGTTGCTCGCAGGTGCCCACAAGTCAGTATGACAACCTAAAGAAGTTACCTCAGATGCTTTAACGCCACTCATTTTCCACGCCCAAAACTGTGGATACATTAAGATGCTCTGCAACGTGGAAAATTTTTCAGGATAGGTTTTTGATAGCCAAAAAAGCTGCCTTGCTAAATTTAATCCGCCTTTTAAAGCAGGGCTATAAGTCTCAGTAAAATGAGGTCTTACCGATTGATATTGCTCATTGAGCATTTCACATTGATTGGCTTCGTAATCTGGGACGGCAAAAGCAATGTCTTTCTCATCTAGACAAACAGCCGTTGCGCCATGTGTTGTAAAAGTAAGTTGGCTGATTAGGTAGTGGCTACTCAAGTGTTTGAGTTGCTCGCAATACCATTGCCATATACCTTCAATATCAAGCTGTGGATAATCACCTTGATTCAATACAGTGTTATTTTTTTTACGTACTGCTAAGAGCGCTCCAGAGCGAATATCGAGAGCACAGAGTTTTACGTTAGTTTTGCCGATATCTAGAACTGCGATGACATTTTGCATATTTAATTCACATCAAAGGTGTTTTTGATTTATAAAGCTAAGGCACTAAGGCATGTAAAAAACAGCCTGTAAGTTTGTTGTTAAAGGCGCTAAGTCGATTGAGTCAACAGCGCGCACAGGGATAGCATCTGTGCGAATGATTGGAATACTAGCATCGCTGTTTGTCAGCATTAACTCACGCATCTGTAACCACCATTGTTGCATTATTGGCTCATTAGCTAAGGCTTTAGAGTCGTAGCGTTGATCGTAATCAAAGCTGGCAAATAGCTGATAGCTTTGAGGGTGCAAAGCGATATGATAGTTACTTATACCATATCCTTTGAGCAGCATGATCAATGCAGGCCATATGTTGTCATGCTGCTCTCGGTACTTTTTCTCACAGCCGGGTTTGAGATACATTACAAAGCTCGAATGCCCGAGGTTTGCTGCTTGTTTCTCTTTGATGTCACTCATAGTGTTGCCTTTGATGTTAATCTGAGACGAAGATGCTCGCCACTCGCCACTCGCCACTCTTAGCCTTAGCGAGGCCGCTGCAAGTAGCGCGCTAGCAACACAGGGCAAGCTATAACCGCAATCAACATAGCACCTACAATAATTGACATAACAATGCCCGGTACATTCAATAAACCTAAGCCAAAGGTCACAAAGCCCATGAGGAAAACGGCAATAAAGACCCCGTGAATTGAGCCGCTACCGCCCATGATATTGACGCCACCGAGCACCACCATAGTGATAATGCTTAGCTCCCATCCTAGTGCAATAGTTGGGCGAGTGCTGCCTAAACGGGAGGTTAGTAACACAGCTGCTAAGCCTGCAAAAGCACCCACTAAAATGAACAATAGTAAGCGATGACGTTTTACATTGATGCCTGAGTAAAACGCACCTGTTGGGTTTTTGCCTATAGCGTAAGTGCGGCGGCCAAAGTTGGTGTGATGCAAAAGTAAATAAAAGACGACAGCAAGAGCCAAAAAGAGGGTGAACTCAACACTAAACACCCAATACACATAACCTTGACCGAAATAATCAAAGCCCGCTGGGTAATCTTTAAGTACTTGATCGCCCAATAAGATATAGCTCAATCCGCGAAACAAGCTCATGGTGCCGATAGTGATAACAATCGAGGGGATAGCGAAGTGAGTCACTAATAAACCGTTGAATAATCCACAGCAAATTCCGACACTGATGCCAATGATCAGCAAGGTGGTATTATCAGCTCCCCATTGCGCCGCATAACCCATGGCAACAGAGGCTAGGGCAATGATGGATGCAACTGACAAATCAATTTCGCGACAGATGATCAATAAGGCCAATGGTAGAGCCACTATCGCCTTTTCGACAAAGTTGAAAGTCGCATCAGATAAATTCCAAGGGTCTAAAAAGTAGGGTGAGGCGAATGAGTTTGCAACACAGACAGCGGCTGTTATTAACAGCAGAAAAAATTCCCAGCTCATTAAACGCTGCTTGATACTGGTGCTGGGTAGCTTACTGACGGCACTGCCTGTCGAGTTGTTGAGAGTATTATCTGGGTCTTGAGCCGTGTTAGGTATAGTTCTTGAATTATCCATCTTGGTACCTGTTATACGATAAATGCAGAGGCCGGGGTTAGCGACCAGCTATACAAGTTATGCGAATGTATCTTGTCTCTATTTATGCTGCTTTAAGAGTCGCTTTTTTTAGAATGATACGAGTGTGACCTTGCTCAGCACGGGTATTTACCACCACGGCAATCACAATGACCGCACCGGAAATAGCCATTTGCCAAAAAGGTGAAATACCAATTACCGGTAGAGCATTGTTAATCACACCTAAAAACAATGCGCCTAACACACAACCTAAAACGGTACCGACACCGCCCATAATGCTGATACCACCAATGACACAAGCGGCAATCACTTGTAATTCAAATCCCGCCGCGACATCCACATAAGCAACTGCATAGCGCGATGCCCAAAGGTAGCCACAAAGCCCTGCTAATAGCCCTGAAATTGTAAAGGCTTTGAACTGCAATTTACCTACATCCATACCACAGTAAAAGGCGGCAACAGGGCTGTTACCGGCGGCGAATATCTCTCTGCCAGTGCGCTGATAGCGGCTAAAGTAGTACATCACAGCAATCATTAAGATTGATAGCCAGGCCATTAAGGGTAAGCCGAGTAATACATAGCGTGGAATGTCGATAAAGGATTCGCTCATCTCGTGTGCGTTAACCCATTTACCATCGCTGAGCAAAAAGACCGCCCCTCGATAAATACTCATAGTACCTAAAGTCACAACAATTGCTGGGATACCTAGCTTCCATACCAGTAATCCATTGATCATTCCCAAACACATGCCCAGTAAAGCGCCGATAATGAGCAGAAATACCACAGGAATTTCGGGGAATTGGCTATTGAGCATAGACACAACCATCGCGGTGAAAGCAAGATTTGCCGCCACCGATAAATCGATACAACGGGTGATAATAACCAGCATTTGGCCAAGGGCTAAAATGATCAAAATAGCCGTATCGTTATAGACGATGACCAAGTTAGCCAGTGAAATAAAATCGGCAGTAATCGTCGCGACAGCTAAAGTCATCACTACGATTAAAATAGAGAGTAGCGCTTCTCGTTGTTTAAATAATGTTTTCATGCAGACTCCTGACGACCATTAGTTGCTGCGCTAACAATGCGCTCGGCAGTAAACTCATCTCTGTTTAACTGGCACACGTTAAGCCCTTCATGCATCACAATGATACGATCAGCCATGCCCATTACTTCAGGCAATTCAGATGACACCATAATGACAGAGAGGCCTTGCTCAACTAATTCAGACATAAATGCATGCACTGCCGCTTTTGAGCCTATATCGATACCTTTGGTGGGCTCATCCAGAATTAGTACTTTAGGTAATGTGGCTAGCCATTTAGCAATAACCACTTTTTGCTGATTACCGCCGGATAAGTTTTCAACCTTCTCCAGCCAATTAGGCGCTTTAACGCTTAAGCGATGGGCAAATTTATCGGCCATTTGATACTCAGCATAATTGCTGAGCCAGCCGTTGGTATTTACTTTACTCAGTTGTGGTAAGCCGATGTTTTGATAAATAGGTAGATCTAAAATAGCCCCTTGTGCTTGGCGCTCTTCAGGCACATAAACAATACCTTGGGCAATCGCTTGGGCGGGGGATTTAATAGAAACAGTTTGGCCTTCTATTGAAACACGGCCTGTCATCAGTTCATTAACGCCGAATAATCCCTGCATCAATTCAGTACGACCTGCGCCAACTAAGCCGTAAAAACCGAGAATTTCACCGCGCTTTAACGAGAAACTAATATCATCAAATTCTGTTGGATGGCTTAAGTTTTCAGCCTTAAGTACTTCCTCGCCCAAAGCAACGGTTACTTTTGGATAGATTTGATCAACGCTGCGCCCAACCATCATTTTCACTAACTGTGATTCATCAACCTCTGAAATAACACCTGAATCAATATATTTACCATCACGAAAAACAGTGAAGCGATCGGCAATGCTAAAGATTTCATCAAACTTGTGAGAGATGAATAAGATTGCACAACCCGCTTGTTTTAGCTTGTTGACGATGGCGTAAAGTTCTTGTGTTTCGTGATGAGATAATGCCGCTGTCGGCTCATCTAAAATCACCACTCGTGCATCAAATGACAGTGCACGGGCAATCGCAACCATATGGCGCTGGCCGATACTTAAATGCTTTAACAGTGTGTTGGCAGACAGTGGCGCATCAATGCTTTCTAAAATCTGCTGTGCGCGCTTGTGCATAGTGGGCCAATCTAGAGTAGAGAAAAAACCTTTACGCAAGTAGTGCCCAGCAAAGATGTTTTCAGTCACACTAAGTTCATCAAAAAGAACTGTTTCTTGGTGAATAGCAGTAATGCCGTGCTCTCTCGCTTTGTCGGGAGAGCTTAAAATAAGTGGTTCGCCCTCAAGCATTAACTGGCCGGATTCAGGTTGATAAATACCCGTAACGGTTTTTACTAATGTCGATTTACCTGCGCCGTTTTCGCCGATCAGCGCAGTTACTTCACCGGGGTACAAATCTAATTGCACATCATCAAGTGCTTTAACACCCGGAAAGGATTTACATATCCCGCGCAGGGAAAAAAATGGAGTGGATTGAGTCATTGTAGTCTTCTTTTTATATGACGTTTTTGTGATAAATAGGTGCGTAATTAGTTTAAATATTAAGTGCTTTTTAAGCCTTTTTTAAATAATGGATATAGCGGATTTTATTAATATATCGCCCTTAGCTGGAGAGGTTAAGGGCGATGGTATGAGAGTGTTAGAAAATCTCTGCGAACTCATCAACGTTTGATGCATCGTAGATGAAAGGTTCGGCCATTGCGGCATTCCCATCAGCATCTAGCTTAGCTGTGCCAATGCGGCCCATTGATACTTCACTTGCCGTTGCTTTGCCTTTAACCAGATTGTAAGAAATCATTGTGGCAGCATAGCCAAGGTCAATTGGGTTCCAGATAGCGAAGCTCTTCACCGCACCTGATTTAACGTGACCTGCTAGCTCCGAAGGTAGGCCTAAACCTGTCACAAAAACTTTACCAATTTTGCCTTGATCTTTAACTGCTTGTGCTGCGGCAACAATGCCTACTGATGTCGGTGCAACTATGACTTTAAGATTAGGGTGTGACTTTAATAGGCCAATGGTTTCACGATAGCTTTTATCGGCTAAGTCATCGCCATAAACAGTTGCCACTAAATTGAGGTTAGCGTAGTTAGGCAAAACTTTTTTCATCTCATCTATCCAAATATTTTGGTTAGTAGAGGTCGGTGTTGCACTAAGAATCGCAATGTCTGCTTTGCCGCCACCAGCAGCTTTTGCCGCTACATCAGCGAGCTTGATGTTCATTTCACCAATTAATGGATTACTTGATGGGTTAAGGTGGATTTGGCGGCCTGCTTTGCCTACCCCTGAATCCCATGAGATAACTTTAATACCGCGCTTTTGTGCTTTCTTTAAAATAGGCACTAAAGCATCAGTATCGTTGGCTGATACGGCAATCGCATCAACTTTTTGAGCGATCAATGAGTTGATCACTTCAATCTGACCTTCGGCAGTTGTTGAAGTAGGGCCGGTATAAATGACCTCTACATCACCTAGCTCTTTTGCGGCTTCTTGTGCACCTTTATTAGCGGCTTCAAAAAAGCCAATACCTAAGGCCTTCACTACTAGACCAACACGTACATCTGCTGCATGCGCCAAACTAGCTGTCATTACTGCTGCTGCTAACAAAGAGCTAGCCATTACTTTTTTAAAAACCATGTGAGGTCTCCGTCATATTTTGTTGTTGTTTTGACAGCCGCCTCTTTAATGGGCGGCTATTGCACTTGTGTCGACGGTGCTATTACCAGACGACATCCTGTAGCCTCTAGCATTTTCTGCATTTTAGGCTCAATCCCCTGATCTGTTATCACAGTATCTAACTCACTCAGCTCGCAGATAATCATGCTACTGCGTTGAGCAAATTTGCTGCTATCAACTAGCAAAACACGTTGTTCTGCACGCTGTAACAAGCGGGTAGTGCCTTGCACAATCTGTGGATCTGTTTCCATTACCCCAAGCTTGCCAACACCTTGTGCGCCAAAAAACATCTTTGATGCATAAAAATTAGCTGAGCCATCTTCAGGAAATGGACTTAAGATCAGATTTTGCTCGCGGTAGAGCTTACCCGCGGGCAATGTGACACTGCACTTACTGTTCTTTAAGAGATACTCGGCGATCACAAAAGAATTGGTCATTACGTGAATCTGTCGATTTTTTAGGTATTCAGCCATCATATAAGCAGTAGAGCCACCGCCAATGATAATTGACTCCCCATCTTCACACATGGCTGCTGCCGCTTTCGCTACTTCCCTTTTTGCTTGCGCATTAATGGTTTGGCTTATGGCAAATGGCCTACCGACTAAATTAGTTGAGATAGGTGGATGTAGTGACTCAGCACCCCCACGCACCTTATTTAACTTACCGGCATCATGTAAAAAATTGACATCGCGACGAATTGTCGCCTCTGATGCTCCTAAGCGCTCAACGAGCTGCGCTATTGTTACAACAGGTTTTTCCGACACTTCCACTAAAATGATTCTGTGCCGTTCACGTTCGTGCATAACCACTCCCTTTCCAACAATATGACCGAAAAAAAATTCACTTTCAAGCTTTTTGTGTCAAATTATGATTTATTATGATTGTTATTGACTGTAAATGACGAATAAAGTAGTTTCTTAGCAATCATTTTCAATCATAAAAATCATATTCAAGCAAAAGCCGTTAATATTGTGACAGTTTTTGCATGACTAACCTACTAATAAATGCAATGAGGTTATACTCGATGTCCGAGTCAGATAAAAAAAATAACGATCTCCCCGATCTTTGGGTCGATAACACAGCGGCCAATATGACGGAGCCAGAATTGTTACGCTACCGATCAAACCTATTGGGCTCAGATCATCGCGTGACAAACTATGGTGGTGGTAACACTTCTGCAAAGGTAGTGAGTGAAGACCCACTAACTCAAGCGCCTGTGGAAGTGCTGTGGGTGAAAGGCTCTGGTGGTGATATTGGCAGTATAGCGCTGGACGGTTTTTCAACGCTTTACCTTGAAAAGCTAGAACAGTTAAAAAATCTTTATCGCGGAGTTGAGTTTGAAGATGAAATGGTCGCTTATTTACCTCATTGCACCTTTAATCTAAATGCCCGTGCTGCCAGCATCGATACGCCTTTGCACGCTTATATTCCCTATCGTCATGTGGATCATCTACACCCTGATGCAGTGATTGCAATTGCCGCAGCAAAAAATAGCAAAGCTATTACTGAGCAAGTTTTTAGTGGTGAAATAGGTTGGCTGCCTTGGATGCGCCCTGGTTTTGAGCTAGGTTTGGCGCTGGAAAAACTGGTGCGCGATAACCCGCATTTAAAAGGCGCGGTACTTGAGTCTCACGGTTTGTTTACCTGGGGGGACGATGCAAAGGGCTGTTATTTAAACTCTCTCGATATTATTAACCGAGCACAACAATGGTTGGATCAAGAAAGCGAGGGAGAGAAAGACGCTGCCAGCCTTGCTTTTGGGGAAGCTATCTATCAGACCTTGACTGAAAATGAGCGCGCAGCGATTGCCGCTCAATTGATGCCTATCATTCGAGGAAAAACTAGCGAGAAGCAACGTCAAATAGGTCATTTTAATGATGATGCGGCGGTTTTGGCATTTGTTAACAGCACTCAACTCAGTGCGCTAGCCGCTTTAGGAACAAGTTGCCCTGATCACTTTTTACGTACCAAAATCAAACCGTTAGTTATTAACTATGATCCGCAGCAAAACAATATAGCGCAAGTGATAAGCGAGCTTGATCAACAGCTAACAGATTATCGTGCTGACTATGCAGCATATTATGAACGCTGCCATCACGACGATAGCCCAGCTATTCGCGACTGCAACCCTGTCGTCTATTTGATACCTGGTGTGGGAATGCTGACCTTTGCAAAAGATAAAGCGACAGCGCGTATTGCCGGTGAGTTTTACTTAAATGCTATTAACGTAATGCGCGGTGCCAACGCGGTGGATGAATACTGCGGCCTACCAGAGCAAGAAGCGTTTAATATAGAGTACTGGTTGTTGGAAGAGGCAAAATTGCAGCGAATGCCAAAGCCGAAAAGCTTAGCAGGACGAGTCGCTCTTATCACCGGTGGGGCAGGGGGAATTGGCCGCGCAACGGCGCAACGATTACTTGATCAAGGTGCGTGCGTGGTTTTGACGGATATTGATCAATCAAGCTTGAATACAGTGACTCAAGAGTTTGCAGCTGTTTATGGCGCAGATGTGATTGCCAGTGTGCGCATGGACGTCACTGATGAGCAACAAGTACAACAGGCCTTTGATTTTACCTCTCTACGCTTTGGCGGCTTGGACATATTAGTATCGAATGCTGGGATTGCCTCCTCTTCGCCACTGCAAGAAACAAGCTTAGAAAATTGGAATTTCAATCAGAATATTCTTTCAACCGGTTACTTCTTAGTGTCGCGCAGTGCTTTTAGTTTGATGAAAACACAGCAAATGGGCGGCAGCATAGTTTTTGTTGCCAGTAAAAACGGTTTAGTTGCCTCAGCTAACGCTGCAGCGTATTGCACTGCTAAGGCTGCTGAAATACAGTTGGCGCGCTGTGTCGCACTAGAAGGTGCGCCGTTAGGTATTCGCGCCAATGTGGTTAACCCTGATGCGGTACTTAAAGGCTCAAAAATTTGGTCAGGTCAGTGGAAGCAGGAGAGAGCTGATGCTTATCAAATGTCGACGGATGACTTACAAGAGCACTACCGTCAGCGCAGCTTGTTAAAACGCAATGTCTATCCTGAAGATATTGCTGAAGGCATTTTCTTTTTTGTCGATGATGGCTCATCAAAATCGACAGGTAATATTTTGAATGTTGATGCTGGGCATGCGCCTTCATTCACTCGCTAAGCAAAGAGGTTATTATGACAGTACAGCAGATTAATCCAGAACAAATAAACGATGCCAATAATAAAGCTTTGCAGGCACTTGAGTTAGATTATCAACACTTAGCGTTGCGCCTTGCACGAGATAATATTGATATTGAAACCATCACCGCAGATGCCCAACAATTTGCAGTTGCACTTCCCTCTTGGGGATTGGGGACTGGCGGTACACGATTCGCACGCTTTCCTGGGCAAGGTGAGCCGCGTAACATTTTTGAAAAGATCGATGACTGCGCAGTGGTTCAGCAATTAGCGCGCGCGACGCCAAGTGTGTCGCTGCATATTCCATGGGATACCCCGACAGATGCAAGCGAGCTGCGCGAGTATAACAGCGCACGCGGTTTAAGCTTTGATGCTATGAATTCAAATACCTTTCAAGATCAGGTTGGGCAGCAGCACTCTTACAAATATGGCAGTTTAAGCCACAGCCAAGAAGCGGTTAGACAGCAGGCGATAGAGCACAATATTGAAGTGATAAAGCTTGGTGAGCAACTAGGCTCTAAGGCGCTGACAGTATGGGTTGGGGATGGTTCTAACTTTCCAGGTCAACAGCACTTTAGCAACAGTTTTGCCCATTATTTAGAAAGTGCAGGTGAGGTATATGCCGCGCTACCAGATGATTGGAGTATGTTGTTAGAGCACAAAATGTTTGAACCTGCATTTTACTCGACAGTTATTCAAGACTGGGGCAGTAATTACTTAGCGGCTAAAGAGATCGGTGAGCGCTGTAAATGCTTGGTTGATCTAGGTCACCACGCACCTAATGTGAACATTGAAATGATCGTTTCGCGCTTAGCGCAGTTCGGCAAACTTGGTGGCTTCCACTTTAATGATAGCAAGTACGGTGATGATGATTTAGATAGTGGCTCGATTAATCCCTATCAGCTGTTTTTGGTGTTCAATGAGCTGGTGGACTTACAACAACAAGCCAGCTTTGCGCCTTTTTATATGCTTGATCAATCACACAATGTCACTGATCCGATTGAAAGCTTGATGTACAGCGCCGCTGAAGTACAGCGTGCCTATGTAAAAGCGCTATTAGTTGATCGAGAAGCACTGACTAATTATCAAACAGATAATGATGTGTTAATGGCACAAGGATCTTTAAAAGCAGCGTATAACTTAGATGTAGAGCCTATTTTACAAATGGCGCGCCTGCGCAGTGGAGGGGCGATCAATCCGATTGGCGTTTATAGGCAGTCTGGGTATCGTGCGCAGTGTGCGAAATCCCGACCTGCTAGTAGCAATAGCTCAAGCTCAGGTATCGTTTAAATAATCACTTTCGCAAGCAGGTATTAGTAGCGATGCTTGGCTGCTTTCCTGCTAACTTTAATTGCTCATCATAAGCTTTAAGGGGCTTGCTATATTGAATAGCCAACATCATCGATATTAACTTAATCCTGCATACCTGATGTTGGCCTCAACGTATATTCAGCACCGACTTAAATTAACTTAAGATAGCCTCGCCCTAATAGCTATTTAATTAGTGTCTATCTAATTGGGTTTTAAGTTTCTGATCGCTTGTGTAAAGCGTCGAACATTTGTCACTCATATTCTAAAAGTAGTAATCATACAATCAAGTTGCTACATTTTCTCTGATGTAAACCTTGGCTTTCTAATAGTGATTTAACAGTTAGTTGTGATACATTGTGCGAATAATGTAGCAGTATGAAAAAACTGAGCATTTAAGCGGCTATCTTCGTTTTTTGTAAGTACCTTTTGAGAGAGAGTGAATGGAATATTATCTATTAGCCTATATTGCTATTAGTTTGTTGTTAGTGCTTTTAGTTGTAATCAATTTTAATAAAAAAATCCCTCAAAAAGAAAACCCTTATCTCAAAGTGGATCGGCTACTGTCACCGATAGAACGCTCTTTTTACGCTGTGCTATGCCAAGCTTGTGATAAAAAAGTGATCGTGTTTAGCAAGGTTAATATGAGTGGTATCTTAAATGCCCAACAACGATTAGCTAAACAGCAAAATCATACAGCGAATGATCTAAAAGCCGCTAAAATATCTATACCCAATAAAGCATTAAAGCCGCAAAAAAGCTTAAAAAAAGTGGCGAAAAATAGCTTTGATTTTATCCTCTGCGATCGTCGGACATTACAAGTGGTAGCGGTGATTGAGCTTGATAATACGAGCGCTGCTTCTACAAAAGTATCTGCAAAAGAGAAAGTCCTGCAAGCAAAGCGTAACTGTAAGCTTGAAGCTGCTTGCAAAGTGGCTCAGCTCGAACTTCATCTATTTAATGGTAATCAAAAATATTCAGTGACAGATCTTGAAATGGCACTTTTTAACGAGTGTGCTGACCGCTCTGCACTGACCGATTTTGAGCGCGATTAGCTCCTTTGATTCTAAGCTTTATTGATTAACAACCATGTTTACTGAGGTTTCAATGGTGCGAAACTCATAAACTTTATGTTTTTGTTGCTGTACACACGCTAAAGTATTCTTTGTCGTTTTTTACTGAAAAACTAAGATAATTAACATATGGGAAAATCATGTTACCTATACAGCTAGCAGATGTGCGCAGGGCCGCAGAAAATATCGCTGATATTGCCTGTATCACACCATTAAAGCATTCGATCCATCTCAGTGCTAAGACGCAAAAAAATATCTATTTGAAAATGGAAACAATGCAGCATACAGGTGCGTTTAAATTGCGCGGTGCTGCGAATGTTTTAAAGAACTTAAAAGATGTTCACACTGTTGTAACAGCCTCTAGTGGTAACCATGGGCGAGCGGTTGCATACGTTGCTAATCAGCTAGGGCTTAAAGTGATAGTGTGTGTGACAAGCTTAGTGCCGCAAAATAAGATAGCTGCAATGGAGCAGCTTGGAGCACAGGTAATCGTTCATGGTGACAACCAAGATGTAACGACCTTAAAAGCACAGCAAATAGCGAAAGAGCAAGAAATACCCTTTATCTCCGCGTTTGATGATCTCGATGTTATTGCAGGGCAAGGCACAATTGCTTTGGAAATATTGCAGCAGCGCCCAGAGATAGACACGATAGTGACGCAGCTTAGTGGCGGTGGTTTAGCTGCAGGTATTGCATTGGCAGCAAAAGCCTTGAAGCCTTCAATTAAAATTATTGGAGTGACAATAGAGCATGGGGCGGCAATGCTTGAAAGTATGCGTGCTGGCCGTATTGTTGACGTAGAGGAAAAGCCGAGTATTGCCGATGCGCTGACAGGTCCTATCCCACCTGATAACCAGTATACTTTTAATATTTGTAACACCTTGATCGATGATGTGGTTCAGGTATCTGATGCGCAAATCAAACAAGCGATGGTAAGTGCTTTAGTGGATGAGAAGCTCGTTCTTGAAGGGGGCGGTGCAGCGACTATCGCAATGCTGTTGCAGCGTGAGCACGACGAGCTATTAGGTGAAAACGTTGCACTGATTTGCAGCGGTGATAATGTCTCTATAGAAAAGCTAGTGGGTTTTTATCAGCAAGGTTAAGGCGGTACTTACCCAGCTTTTGTCGTTAAAAAGCTGGGTAAGTACTATAGAGTTAAAATTGATTAGATGATGCGTTTATTGAGAAATTCCTAACTGCTCAATAAATTCATTAGGTGCAAAAGCCAGTGCTTGGTCAGCAAAGTCTTGCATCGCTTTATAGTGCTCTGTCATCGCTTGGTCAAAGTTGAGAAAGTTATAGTTCATATGTCGCCAATATGCCGTGCCCGCAGCAGCATAGGCTGTGAACACTTGCAGAGATTGAACTTCAATAGAGTGCAGTGAAATTTTACTCTGATAGCCTGCAAGCAACGCCCGCGCTTTAGAGAGGCACAATTGATTCCCTGTAAAGCAAGTACCAATAATTATCATGCCGATATCAAATACGCGATAGTAATAACTCGCCTCTTCAAAATCCATAATAGTTGCACGCTGTTGCGCTTCATCGATAATGATATTGTTATAGAAAATATCACTGTGAATGAGGGCTTTGGGTAGCTTGTCTAGATCAATTTGAGACACTTTATTGGCGATCATTTTAAGCCAGTGCTCGAAATCAGAGCCAGCAGCATATTCTGAAACTTGCGAAAACTTCTCTTTACCATAACTTACATTTTTAGGCAGGTAGCTTGGCGCGGCTAGGCTGTGCAAATGTGCTAATTGTTGACCCAGTAAGGTAAGCAGGTCATTGGGAATATCTTTAACAATACTTCCCGCTAGGTAGCTTTTTAAAATCACTGCTTTTTGCTGCCATAGGCTTATCGCTTCACCCGCTGTTGTTTTGATGCATTGGGAACTCGCAAAGTTAGATGCCTGTAAGAAATCGAGTAACTGTGCTAAATGATTGCAGCTTTGAATCGATTTTTGCTCACATATTGTTAGTACGAAATCTCCGGATGATGTCGATACACAATAATTGGTATTTTCTGAGCCACCACTGAGCAACTTAAAAGTATCCAGCGCTAACCCGTAAGGCTGCAGCACGTTAGATATTTGCTGATGATTCAGCTCGGTTAAAGCGCTCATGACGAACTTCCTGGCAGTTGGCTATCCTTGCCTTGAAGGTTTTTGCCATGGCTGTGTTGCCAGTGGGTTTGCATGGCAGCTCTAAGTGCATACTCTAAATTAGAGAAATCGCACAAACGCACTTTTTCGCTTAAACGCTTGGCATCTTCTACACTTTGATGGGTAGCAGCTTGCGGAAAAGTGTCAGTTTGCAGTGCCTGTTTTATCACTTTCGGGAATTTAGCGGGGTGTGCCGTGGCTAGGCAAATCAGCTTTTGAGAGCCTAGTTGCTGAGATAGAGCGTCGCTAGCGACTAGGCTGACTGCGCCATGTGGATCCAATAAGTACTGCTCTTGCTGATATACATTGTTAATGGTTTCAAGAGTTTGTTCATTAGTACTACTGTACGATAGAAAGCCTTGTTGGTATTTTGCTTGTACATCGGCAGGGAATTGTACTTTTCCAGTGTCGGCGAAAGCTTCGTTCCATGCTTTGATTTGCGATCCGTTTTGGCCTGTTTTGAAATATAAATAACGCCAGAAATTGATAGGGATTAAAATATCAATAGCGGAAGATGGTGTGTTCTGCAGCGGTTTAAGGCTAAACTCACCTTGGCTAAAAATTCGATCAAGGCATGCATTTTTGTTGTTGGCAGCAATTAGGTATTTAATCGGTAGCCCCATCTCGCGCACAAGCGCTCCTGCACATAAATTACCAAACCCGCCAGAAGGTACACTGACATTGATTTGCTCTGCAGTGTAGTTACCGTCATTGTCTTGGGCAATTTGCAAGTATCCATAGACATAATGGACGGTTTGCATCATTACTCTGCCCCAGTTGATTGAATTAACGCTGGATAGCTTTAGCGTTTTCTTAAATTCATCATCAGCATAAAGGTTGGCAATAACAGCATCTAAATCATCCCCGCCTTTGGGGCAGTTAGAAACTGCAAAAGGGTGGATGTTGGCGTGCGCCAACGAGGTCATTTGGCGCTCTTGCTCTTTGGTAATTAGCTCTTTGGGGTATAAAACCCATGCATCCAATTGTGATTTGCCCGCACAAAAATGAGCGGTAGCAGGGCCAGTATCGCCAGTGGTAGCGACAATAAGGGAAAGCCGTTGGTTATTGCGGGCTAAGAAAAAGTTAACTAGATTGACTAAAAAGGCGAGCCCAACATCTTTAAAGGAAATGGTAGGGCCGTGAAAAAGCTCCATAATGTAAGTGTCTGAGCGGCTTTTTAGTTTATGTAACGGGATGATTTCTTGCTTCTCAAAAGGTGCATAAGCATCTTTCAAGATACCTTTAAGCTCTGTTTCGCTAATAATAGAGCGGTCAATGAAAAGCGAAAGTACTTCAAAGGCAAGTTCAAGGTAGCTCAAGCCTTGCCATTGGCTAAGCTGTTGTTGAGAGATTGTAGGTAGCGTCTGTGGAACATAAAGTCCGCCATCACCAGCGAAGCCATCAAGAATGGCTGTTTCAAAATCTACAGCAGGTGTATCACCTCTTGTACTGACGTATTTTAACATGCTTACCTCTATCGCCGTTTGCGGCTGAAATTCATAACCTTGTTTCATGGCTGTGTTGCAACAAGGGGAATAAAAATGCGTAACATCCTGGATTGATAGCTACGTACTACGCTTGTTGATTGCTCAAGTGATGCTGATACACAGCACTGGCAATCATAATATCTTGCACAGCGACTCCCGTTAGATCAGCGATGGTGATTTGTTGATCGTTCTGTCTTTGTAAAGAAGCGTTAGTGAGCGCTGTGCCTAACTCGACTGGTTTTCTTGCATCGATAGCCTTTGCGCAAACGGCGCGGTAAATTTCACCTCTGCTTTTACTTTGCGCAATGCTGTCACTGATAACGATGTCCGCTAGTGCGAGTATTTGGCTGTCGAGTTCTTGCTTATGCTCTGTGTCAGAGCCTACCGCGGTAATATGTGTGCCTGGTTGAATATCTGAGGCTTGAAGCAGTGCTGATTCGCTAGGGGTAGTTGTCACAATTAAATTACAGTTGGCCGCGACTTGCGCAGGGCTTTGAGCAATATTGCAATCAAAGTATTGGCTAAGTTTACCAGCTAGTATCTCAGCATTATCGCAGTTGCGACCCCAAAGCCATACCGCTTGTTTAATTGGTTTTTTGCTATCAGCCGTTTGGCTTTCATAAAGTGCGTGGAGCTGCATTAATTGTTGCTCAGCTTGAATGCCTGTACCAATAATGCCAATGCCTTTTATTTGCCTAGGAGCGAAATACTTCGCAACCAAAGCACCTGCGGCTGCTGTTCGCATATCTGTTAAGTAGCCTTCATCAAGTAGTATTGCTTCGGGCACGCCTGTTTTTTGATTGAATAAAAGCATTAGGCCTTGGCTTGATGCTAAGCCTAGCTGTGGGTTGTCATAAAAGCCGGAAGCAATTTTTATGACATAGTAATTATCCTTTTTGATATAGCCGTATTTGATATGTGTATCGCCTTTAGGCTCATCAAATAGTAGTTCTCCAACTGGCGGCACGACACAGTTTCCTAGGCTAAATTGAATAAAGCCTTTTTCCATGGCATCAATAAGATTAACGCTAGTAAGGCTTTGTTTGATCTGTGAAAGTGGAATGATAGTCGTCACGCAAGCTCTCCAATATTTTTCAGTGATTGAGCTATTATATAGAGTTGTGAGATTCGCTAGCAGATAAAATCAAAGGTTGATTGAGCGCAAAAGGATAGATACATAGGAAAACGTATCTTGAATATTTAGAATTTAAGTTCTTGAAAATGGCGTTTATTAAGGAGTGCAAGAAGTGACTGCAAAGGTGTTAGTCACAGCTGTAAACAAGCGATCAACACCGAGCGTTAAAAAGTGTTGGGTAGTCTTTCTTTAACAGTTTCAGAAAGAATCAAAGAGGTTTCTGTTTTACATATAAACACCATAGTATCTAGCAGCAAATCTAGTTCTGACATTGTTTTGACACTAAAGCGAAATATAAAGGCTTTTTCTCCTGTGACATTGAAGCACTGGGTTACTTGTGGGCTATTTGAAATTAGCTGTTTGAATTCGTTCTCTTTTCCAGTAATAACATCTGCATGTACAAAGCCTGAGATTGCATAGCCCAGCTTTTCAGGATCAGATATCAGTTTATAGCCTTTTATAGCCTTGCTTGCCTCAAGTTTTTCGATACGCTCTTTCACTGCTGGTGCTGATAAATGCACTAATTTAGACAGTTCAGAGATAGTGATACGTGAGTTTTGATCAAGAATACGAATGATTTTTTTATTGATGCTATCCACTTTTGAAAATCCTAGATATTAATGAGCCTACCAAAGTTATTTAGCGTGACTTTGATAGACGATAGAGGCGTGGCTAGCCTAGCAAAATTGAAAAATGAATAACAGCCAATAAAAGCGACTTTCCAATAACAAGGTTGTTTGGCATGTCTTTGTTTCTGCATGGAAAGCGTTAATTTAGCGAATGCTTATAATTAGCAAAACATGGCAAGAAAATTGCATCTGCTTTAGTGATGGGTTTTTGACACTTAAAAGTTAAGTTGAAAACCAATAATTGACATTAAATTGACGTCAGGTTTAGCTGTGGCGTCATTAAATTGACGGAATTGTTTTGGATAGAGCGGAAATACTTAATAACGTAAAGAGTTTTACGAACGGTAACTTAGGTGTGCCATTCGTACTTCTCATTATATTGGCGATGGTTATCTTGCCAATGCCAGCATTTTTGCTGGACGTTTTCTTTACATTTAACATTGCTCTATCAATTGTTGTATTGCTGGTGGGCGTTTATGCCTTACGCCCACTAGATTTTGCAGCGTTTCCAACAATATTGCTGTTGGCAACGTTGATGCGCCTTGCTTTGAATGTCGCATCGACCCGTGTTGTTCTTCTTTATGGGCATGAAGGCGGTGATGCGGCAGGTAAAGTGATCGAGGCGTTCGGATCGGTTGTTATCGGCGGTAACTATGTAGTAGGTATTATCGTCTTTATTATCTTGGTTATTATTAACTTCGTCGTTGTAACAAAGGGTGCAGGGCGTATCGCAGAAGTAAGCGCTCGCTTTACCTTGGATGCAATGCCGGGTAAGCAAATGGCGATTGATGCCGATTTAAATGCTGGTTTAGTGACTCAAGATGAAGCCAAGCAGCGCCGCGAAGATGTAACCAACGAAGCAGATTTTTACGGCTCAATGGATGGTGCGTCAAAATTTGTTCGTGGCGATGCTGTAGCAGGTATATTGATCTTAGTGATCAACTTGCTAGGCGGTTTGTTGATTGGGATGATGCAGCACGGGTTAGACTTCGCAACTGCCGTTGAATTCTATTCATTGCTAACCATTGGTGATGGTCTGGTTGCACAGATTCCATCGCTGTTGCTGTCTACTGCTGCTGTCATTATGGTAACTAGACAGAACACTACCGAAGACATGGGTGGTCAAATTGTTAAGCAGATGTTTACGTCACCAAGGGCGTTAACAGTATCTGCCATTATTTTGACTATTATGGGTTCTGTGCCTGGTATGCCGCACTTCGCATTCTTGTCTTTAGCATTGCTTTCAGGTGTTGGTGCTTGGTTTATGTTCAAGAAGCAAGAGAGCTTGAAGCGTGTTGCAGAGGTACAAGAGCAAACTGATTTAGTGCAATCAGAAGTGGAAAGTGAGGAAGAGCAGCGCGAGTTAAATTGGGATGATGTAATGCCCGTAGATATGGTCGGCTTAGAAGTTGGTTATCGCTTAATTCCGATGGTTGATAAGTTACAAGGCGGGCAGCTGTTAAATCGTATTAAAGGGGTGCGTAAAAAGCTATCTCAAGATCTCGGCTTTTTGGTGCCTTCTGTGCATATACGCGATAACTTAGATTTGATGCCAGGGGCTTATCGTGTGACTTTAATGGGTGTTGTTGTTGGTGAGTCAGAGGTTTACCCCGATAGAGATTTGGCAATCAATCCAGGGCAAGTGTTTGGTGAGCTTAAAGGCGTCGATGTAAAAGATCCTGCCTTCGGGTTGGATGCAACTTGGATCGAAACGAGTCAGCGCGAACATGCGCAAACACTTGGTTATACAGTGGTTGATTCAAGTACTGTTGTGGCAACGCACTTGAATCAGATATTGCAGCGTCAGTCCCATGACCTGTTAGGTCATGAAGAAGTGCAGCAGCTATTGGATATGTTGTCTAAAGCTTCACCAAAGTTGGTTGAAGAGCTCGTTCCTGCTAAAATTTCGATCAGTAGTTTGTTGAAAGTATTGCAGAATCTATTAAAAGAGCAGGTGCCTTTAAAAGACTTTAGATCGGTCGCAGAAGCGCTGACAGATGCGGTAACTAAGACACAAGACACTATTGCTCTTACCGCTGCGGTAAGAGTTTCGTTGTCGCGACTGATAGTGCAAACGATCAACGGTGCTGAGGCTGAAATACCGGTGATTACGTTGGATCCTCGATTAGAGCAGCTGTTGTTAGGTTCTGTACAGCAAAGCACAGGTTCTGAAGAAGGTTTAGTGTTAGAGCCAAGTATGGCTGAAAAGCTGCAAACTTCATTGTTGGAGGCAGCGCATAAGCAAGAGATGTCTGGTAAACCCGCTATTTTGTTAGTGGCGGCACCTGTTAGGCCGTTAATGGCTAAGTTTGTAAGATACGGTGAGCAGTTGATCCATGTATTGTCTTACCAAGAAATACCAGAAAATAAGAAAGTAACTATTGTTGCGTCAGTGGGAGGCCAAGATGCTTAAAGGGTTTTCATTGATTAAAAAGCTAGGGATGAGTTATGAAAGTTAAACGTATATTTGCTCCAGACATGCGCCAGGCCATGAAGCGTGTACGTGATGAAATAGGTCCGCAAGCAATTATTGTTTCTAATCATCGAATAGCAGGTGGTGTAGAGGTTGTTGCGGCACATGAGCAGGATTTTGAAAGAGCTCAGTCTCAGTTTAAAGAAGATCGAACAGTTAGGCAGCGACGAGAGTCGCAGGTCGATATTTTGACGTCTGCTTCACGTCGCGCGCCTGTATCTAGTTCTTTAGAAGAAGAGAAAGCGGCGGCGCAGCAAAAAGTACTTAATGCGCGTAGTCGATCTGTTAGTGAATATGCAGGTGTGAGTAATGAGCCGAATCAATCGTTAGGGCGCAATAAACAGCTTGAAGAATCATCTTATGATGAAGATTTAGAAAGCATCTTGGCTTCTTTGAAAAAGAAGAAAGAAGGCGCTAAGAAAGTTGCTGGTCATGGTCAAGTATCACCAGCTCCGGTTGATGATATGACTGACGGCTTTGCAGATAAAGAGGAGCAAGAGCTGGATGAGCGGTACAGTGCGGGCTTGTATCAGGTAGATAACTCTCGCGCTGAAAATGTTGAGCAGCCTGAGCCTGAAATTGAAAGTGAGTCATTGTATTCGCGTCGTCCTGTTCAAAGACAGCCTGAGCCACAAAAGCCTCAAGTTAAGAGCGTGGCTACCAGTAATAGTGATGATGAGTTAATTGAAAGTATGCAGGCTGAGATTAATCAGCTTAAGAAAATGCTTTCTGGGCAGTTGCCAGGTGCTTATCGAGCTGAAGAAAAGTCTGTATCAAATTCATTAGTGGTCGATAAACTAGCACATAGGTTTGATCAAATTGGTTTGGATAGTGTTTTTGAAAGGCGTATTAAAGCAACGGTTGATCCAGGGCTTGACTTAAACCGTGCTTGGCGTAAGTCTCTTTCGCAGCTGGTTGATATGGTGCCGGTTAAAAATCATGATTTTATTACTCGTGGTGGCATGATTGCCTTTGTTGGTCCTACAGGTGTTGGAAAAACGACTACAATTGGCAAGCTTGCAGCGAAATATGTGTTGGAAAACGGTAGTGCAGGTGTTGCATTGGTGACCACGGATTCATACCGAATAGCAGCGCACGAGCAGTTAAAGACTTTTGGCCGTATATTGGATATCCCTGTACGTGTTGTTGATGAAAACAACTCTTTAATTGATGTGTTGAGTAGTTTGCGAAATAAAAAGCTTGTGTTGATCGATACTGCTGGCTTAGGTTCAGATGATGCATCAAGCCAAGAGCAGAGTTTTATGCTTGAAAATGTACCGATGAATTTGAAGAAGCTTTTAGTGTTGTCGTGCTCATCACAAAAGCAGGTGTTGGACGATGCTTATGATTGCTATAGCCCATTAGGCTTGAGCGGCTGCGTGCTAACAAAGGTAGATGAGTCTGGTAATATGGGGGCGGCATTAACGTTAGTAACTGACCGCAAATTGCCTGTTGCGTATGTGGCAAGCGGGCAAAAAATACCCGATGATATTCATACGGCCAACAAAAATGATCTAGTTTCAAGAGCGGTTTTAACCGCACAAAAAAGTCGAGAGCGCGAGAAAATTCGACGAAATGCAGCAATTTAATGATATAAATCTAAGTAACTATCATAACTAATGTGTTGAGACTGTTACATTTCTTTAATTTTAAGTAGATTATTTGTTATAGTCTAAAGCTTAATCATGCTATTGGTTTTTTAATGCAAACAAGATCGCGTCCAGTTAAAGTTATCGCAGTTACCAGCGGTAAGGGGGGAGTGGGTAAAACGAACGTTTCGGTCAATCTAGCTCTCAGTTTAGGACGTATCGGACGCAAAGTTGTATTGATGGATGCTGATATTGGTTTGGCAAATGTCGATATTATGTTAGGTTTGAAACCAAAGCGAAATATAGCAGATGTATTATCAGGGGAATGTGGCTTAGAAGAAGTAATGCTTGATGTGGATGAAAATGTCCGTATTGTGCCAGCGACATCAGGCACAATGGAGATGACTTCACTAAATATCCACGAACACGCAGAACTTATTTACGCATTTAATGATATTGCAGATGACATAGATGTGTTGATAGTTGACACCGCAGCGGGTATTTCTCAAGCGGTTATTAATTTTTTAAGAGCTTCTCAGGAAATAGTTGTTGTAGTATGTGATGAGCCAACATCCATCACAGATGCGTATGGATTGATTAAGCTATTAAATCGCGATTATAAAATGACGCGTTTTCGGGTTTTAGCAAATATGGTCGGTAGTGAGAAAGAAGGCCGCAATGTTTATGCTAAGCTGTTAACGGTCACAGACAGGTTTCTTGATGTAACGCTTCAATACCTAGGATCAATACCTTATGATGAAGCGGTAAAGCAAGCTGTTAAGGCACAAGTACCTGTAGTTAAAGGATTCTCAAAGGCAAAAGCCGCACAGGCGTATCGACAACTAGCGAATAAGGTTGATGCGTGGCCCGTCAATGCTACACCAAGTGGACATTTAGAGTTTTTTGTAAAGCGGTTAGTGCGAAGTACGTAGCCTTTGAGGTAAGAATTTTTAGATAAGGGCCTGCATGTATAATCCTAGGGATAAAAAGTCAGGAAATGACCTGATTGAGAAATATGCACCACTGGTGAAGCGCATTGCGCATCATTTATTGGCAAGGCTGCCATCTAGTGTATTGGTAGATGACTTGATCCAAGCAGGTATGATCGGGTTACTAGAGGCCGCTAAGAAGTATGATTCATCGAAAGGCGCGAGTTTCGAAACTTATGCAGGGATTCGAATACGCGGCTCTATCATCGATGAAGTTCGCAGAGGGGATTGGACGCCCCGGTCTGTTCACCGCAATGGAAGAAGAATCACAGATGCAATAGCACATATTGAAGCTCGCACAGGTAGCGACGCTTCTAATACTGATATTGCAGCGCAGTTGGGGGTCTCTTCTGATGAATATCATAAGTTACTCAAAGACAGCGTAGAAAGTAAATTATTTAGCATGGATGAACTTACCCGCTCCGACGATATGGGGCCGGGTGAACAGCTGGTTGATGTTGATCCAGGGCCGATGAATATTGCTGAAAAGAGCGCGTTTGTCGGTGCACTAGCAGAAGCTATTAAAACATTACCTGAGCGCGAAAGGCTTGTTTTGGCTCTTTATTATGACGAAGAGTTGAACCTTAAAGAAATAGGGCAAATACTGGAAGTAAGTGAATCTAGAGTCAGCCAAATACACAGCCAAGCAGCGCATAGACTAAGAAGTAGATTAAGACAGTGGCAAGAGTAGATTGAGTAAAATAAATCTAATCAATTTGTCTAAAGGATGAAAAACTGCAGCTTTTTCGAATTTTTTAGTCCTTTTTTGTAATTATGGTCTAACTTTAGTTAGATAGTACTCGATATTTTAAGTGGGGGGACTTGTCTTGAAAAAAGACATCAAAATACTTGTTGTAGATGATTTTTCTACGATGAGAAGAATTATTAAAAACTTACTTCGCGACCTTGGTTTTCAAAATATTACCGAAGCGGATGATGGAAAAACAGCCTTACCCATTTTGAAGCAGGGCGGTATTGAATTTCTGGTAACAGATTGGAACATGCCAGGTATGACAGGTATTGAATTGATCGGTGAAGTCCGTAAAGATCCAAAACTTGCTCATATCCCAATTCTGATGGTAACCGCTGAAGCCAAACGCGAACAAATTATAGCTGCGGCACAAGCCGGTGTGAATGGTTACGTTGTTAAGCCTTTTACTGCGACCGTGTTGAAAGAGAAAATCGAGAAGATTTTTGAACGCTTAGAAAGCTAGATAACTAACGGGATTCATTGTCGTATGTCAGAAATAATAAATCAGCCATCAGTGGATGGGTTGGAAGGTTTACTCAAAAGAAAAGCAGAGCAGTTAATCGAAGAGCTTGGAAAAGGTGATATTGGTTCAGCACTGTATGTGATTAATGAACTGCAGCAAGCTAAGCATCAAGCCTTTTACAACGAAATTGGGCATCTAACGCGCAATCTTCACGATGCAATAAACTCTTTTTCTGATGACATGGAAAAAGATAATAAGCTTGATAGCAGTACGATTTCAGGAATGAATGATGCTTCTGATCGCTTAAACTATGTCATAGAGATAACTGAAAAAACGTCCCATGAAACAATGGATCGCGTCGATACATCATTAGATTTAATCGAGAAGCTTGACGGTCAAAGTGTTCGTTTTAAAGATCTACTTTCATTAGTTGGACAGCTTGAGGGTGAATTTGACGCACTAAATGGTGTGTATGATCGCACCTGTCAAGTTAAGCAGGAATCAGAAGATACAATACGTGATTTGAAGCACCAGTTAACGGCGATATTGTTGGCGCAAAGTAGCCAAGATATTTCTGGGCAATTGATTAAACGTGTAATCACTTTGTTAACTGAAGTACAAAGCGGCTTAGTTCAGCTTATTGATATGGCGGCAAAAGTAGAAACATTGAGCCTAGCTGAGCTAGGTGGTGTGAAAGCTGATGAGCGACCTGTAAAAGACAATAAAGATACTAAAGAGAGTGCTTCTACTGCAAAAGAGGATAAAGCGCCTCCTAAAGCTGAAGGGCCACAAATTAATGCTCAAGACAACCCGAATGTGGCTTCTGGGCAAGACGACGTAGACGAATTACTTTCTAGCTTAGGCTTTTAATGTAGGGGTATTTGTATGAGTTTGGATGTAGATCAGGAGATTCTCGAAGACTTCTTAGTCGAAGCTGGAGAAATACTTGAACTTTTATCAGAGCAGTTAGTGGAATTGGAACAACACCCGGAAGATGAAGGGTTGTTAAATGCGATATTTCGTGGTTTCCATACCGTTAAAGGCGGAGCAGGTTTCTTACAACTCGATGCGATGGTTGACTGCTGTCACCATGCAGAGAATCTATTTGATTTGTTGCGTACCGGTGGTATTAAAGTAACGGCTCCATTGATGGATGTGGTACTGCAATCTTTAGATGCTGTAAATCGTATGTTTGAGAATGTTCGTGGTGGGCTTGCTCCAGAACCAGCATCTCCAGAATTGATTAGTCAGCTTGAGCAATACGCAAGTGGTAATGCACCGTCTGCAGATGCACCCGCTGCGCCAGCACCAGTAGAGGCTCCTCAGGCAGCAGTGCAGCCAGCACCCGCACCTGCCCTAGAGCTACCAACATCACCAATGGCTGCAGATGATGACTTCGATTTGCTACTAAAAGAATCTAATACAGTAACATCTGCCCCGGCGACATCGGGTGGCGGTGATTTAATTACAGAAGAAGAGTTTGATTCTTTAATGAATGAGTTACATGGATCAACTGGCGCGCCTGGTAAGCAAAAAGCAGCAGCACCAGCGACTCTAGAAGATGAATTTGAAAGCTTGTTAGATGATTTGCAAGCAACGGGACAAGGTGCGTTTAAAGCAACCGATAGCGCTGCTTCTGCTCCAGTTGAAGCTCCCGCGCCTGTAGTAGCTGCTCCAGAGCCTACAAAATCAGCAGGTGTTGTGGCACCTGAGCCTCCAGCGGCGGCAGAGGAAGTCAAAAAGACAGTTGAAAAAGCAACAGCTGCAGCGAATAAGAGTGCAGCGAAGACACCTGCTGCAAAAACTCCAGCACCAACGCCAGAAAGTAACGTACGAGTTGATACTCGCTTACTTGATAAAATCATGAACATGGTTGGTGAGCTCGTACTTGTGCGAAATCGTTTGGTGCGCCTTGGTGGTAGCGGTGAAGACGAAGAGATGTCTAAAGCGTTAGGCACATTGGATATGGTGACAGCAGATTTACAGATGTCTGTCATGAAAACGCGAATGCAGCCGGTTAAAAAAGTATTTGGTCGTTTCCCTCGTTTGATTCGTGACTTATCTCGAACATTAAAAAAAGAGATCCGTTTAGAGTTGCGCGGTGAAGAAACCGATTTAGATAAAAACCTTGTTGAAGCTTTAGCCGATCCCTTGATTCACTTAGTGAGAAACTCGGTAGACCATGGTATCGAAAGCCCTGATGATCGTGAGGCTGCGGGTAAGGCAAGAGAAGGCCACGTTCTTCTATCAGCAGAACAAGAAGGCGATCATATTTTGCTTATCATCCAAGATGATGGTGCAGGTATGGACCCGGAGAAACTCAGAGGTCTAGCTGTAGATCGTGGAATGCTTGATCAAGAGTCTGCCAATAGATTGACAGATCAAGAGTGTTTCAACTTGATCTTCTCTGCTGGGTTTTCAACGAAAGAAGTTGTTTCTGATGTATCGGGACGCGGCGTGGGAATGGATGTTGTTAAGACAAAGATTACCCAGCTAAACGGTACATTGGCGATAGATTCTGTGTTAGGTCAAGGAACGCGTATAGCAATCCAAGTACCTTTAACACTGGCTATCATGCCTACGCTGATGGTTATCTTGGAAGATCAAGCTTTTGCATTGCCGCTAGTGAATGTTAATGAAATATTTAACTTAGATTTAACAACGACTAACGTTGTTGATGGGCAGCAAGTTATCACCGTTCGCGATCAAGCATTACCATTATTCCACATGAAGCGCTGGTTGATTGATGGACAGGGCCATGCAGATCTCCCAGAGCAAGGGCACGTTGTCATTGTTACTGTGGGTACATTGCGCGCAGGTTTTGTTGTTGATCAATTGGTCGGCCAAGAAGAAGTTGTAATCAAACCGCTAGGTACCATTTTGCATGGAACCGCTGGATTATCGGGTGCAACAATCACTGGTGATGGTCGTATTGCTTTGATTATAGATATTCCAAATTTGCTTAAAGAACACGCATAATTTGATCACTTACTCAGCGCTGAAATTCAGATTCAGCGCCGATAAGTGAATGACATTATTTGTCTTAGAATATCTAAGGAGATATGAATGGCTGTAAAGGTGTTGGTAGTAGATGATTCAGCCTTCTTCAGACAGCGAATAACTCAAATTTTATCGCAAAACGCTAATATTGAAGTAGTGGGTGTGGCGCGAGATGGGTTAGATGCAATTGAAAAAAATAATAGCTTAAAGCCAGATGTAATCACTATGGATGTTGAGATGCCTAAGTTAAATGGCATTGATGCAGTAAAGCACATTATGCGTGAGAGACCGACGCAAGTTCTTATGGTTTCCTCTTTGACGCATGAGGGAGCACAAGTGACCTTACAAGCGATGGAAGCGGGCGCGGTTGATTATTTAACCAAAGATATGCGCGCCTGGATGGATAAAAGTCAGAGCTTAAGTGATGATTTAACTGCAAGAATTGTTGCGTTAGGTCGCTCAAAGTACTTTGTAAAAAGCAGCTTCTTGAGCCGAGCAAGTTCGTCGAAACCCGCTTCAACGGCTAGCAGCTCATCTCATGTGTTTAAATTACAAGAGAAATCAGCAGCAAGAGCCGCTAGTTCAAATCAAGTGGCAAGTGTCAAAACAAGTTCGCGACCGCAAATACCCGCAGGTTGCAAATTGGTTGTGATAGGTTCTTCCACAGGTGGGCCAGCTGCGCTTCAGGAAATATTAACGAAAATACCAGCCAGTTTCCCGCATCCTATACTCCTTGTTCAGCATATGCCTAATACCTTTACGTCAGTATTTGCCGAGCGCTTGAACCAGCAATGTCAGATAGAGGTTAAGCACGCAGAATCGGGTGATCGCCTGCAACCAGGTAGAGCTTTGTTAGCACCAGGTGGGTTACAGATGATGTTAGACGGGCACAATACTGTGCAAGTGTTACCAGGGGATGAAAGGCTAACTTATAAACCAAGTTTGGATGTAACCTTTGCCAGTGCTGCAAAAGTGTTTGGCAATAAGACACTGGCGATAGTGCTGACGGGGATGGGCGCTGATGGTCGCGATGGTGCTAAGCTGTTAAAAGATAGTGGAGCAACTGTGTGGGGGCAAAGTGAAAGTACTTGTACTATTTACGGTATGCCTCAAGCGGTTGCGAAAGCGGGATTGGTTGATAATGTAGTTGATTTAAAAGACTTTGCGGGTTGTTTGACTAAATCTAGGCTTTAGCTACAGTAAGATCAGATAGATGGTTAAAGAATTTTAAACAGTATTGAATTAAAGCATCGCTAGAAAAAACGAATTTAATCGAATGTATAGGCTGTAATATGCAAGTATGGGCAATATCAAATCAGAAAGGTGGTGTTGGTAAAACAACAACAGCAGTGTCTCTGGCGGGCTTACTAGCGGACTCTGGTCACGATGTGCTTCTCATTGATTTAGACCCGCATGGTTCTCTAACGAGCTATTTTGGTTACGACCCAGATCAGATTGACCAAAGTGTGTATGACCTATTCATGCCGGACACGAAAGTTACGGCATCTTTGGTTGAAACATTATTAGTGCCAACAGCTTCCAAAAAAGTGCAGTTATTACCAGCGTCTACTGCACTAGCGACACTTGAACGCAGAGCAATTGGTAAATCAGGCATGGGCTTGCAGGTATCTAAAGCTATAGCTCATGTAAAAGATGATTATGATTATGTGTTGATCGATAGCCCGCCTGTACTAGGGGTGTTAATGGTTAATGCACTCGCGGCAAGTACGCGCTTATTAGTGCCATCACAGACTGAGTTTTTAGCACTTAAAGGTCTTGAAAGAATGGTGCGCACAATCTCTATGATTAATCGTGCACGTAAAGATAAATTACCATTTACTATAATTCCCACCTTTTATGATCGACGCACGCAAGCCTCAGTAAAATGTTTACGAGAGCTACATAATCTCTATGGGTCTGATATAGCATCTGTCGTTGTACCTGTTGATACCAAGTTTAGAAATGCCAGTATGAAAGGGGTTTTTCCATCGCGATTTGACCCGAGTAGCCGTGGTGTGTTGGCGTATGCAAAACTATTAAAATCCTTGATTGAAGAGGAGATTCGATAATGGCTGAATCAAATCAAGACGGTCGAAATCAAAAACTGGTCATTGATTATTTAGAAGCTTTATTAAGCGACTCTGATAACGAGGACAGTATTATCAGTGTTGAAAGTGAAATTCTAAATACAGCGCCACCTTTAAATAAAGGGTCTGCTGAGTTTAATGCTGACCCGGTCGACGAAGTTATAAGGAATAATGAAGCGGAAGAACTTGATATCTCAAGTGATGCAGCTTCAGATGTTGAAGTATCAGATAACGAGTCTATAGAGGCGAAAGATGATCAGCTTGAGGATGTTCAGGTTGTTGATGTTCAAGAAGAATGGGCAGAAATAGAAGCTGAGCAAGCAGAAGAGTTTTTAGCTAATAATCTTACTGGTGAAATAGACGCCACTGAAGCTCTTGTTTTGGAAGGTTCAGAACAAAATATTGAGCAAGAAATTAATACTGCAAGTGACAGTGTTGAGGCAGAGTCGCTTGAAGAGGCTGCTCAAGAGCATGCTACTGAAGAAAGTGCCTTATTAGAAGAGGCGGATGATGCGCAGCTGGAAGTCGTTTCTCAAGATGAGGAAATTGAGCCAGCTGAAGAAGCAGTATTAGATGCTCAAGATGCTAATGAGCCTGAAATGCCTGAGGTTGAGTTAATTGAAGCCGATTTAGCTATTGAGGATGAAGAAAATAAATCTGAAATATCTGAAATGGAGCCTGCTCAAGAGACTCAAGGGATTGAAGAGCAATTAGATGAATCGGATACGAATGAATTAAATAGCGATGCCAATCAATTGCACAGTGCCAGCGAAGAGAGCCCAGAGCAAGGGATAGCTGAGAAGACACAAGAAGATGGTGTTGCAGTATCTATGGAAACTGAGCAGCGCGAAGATCAAGTATTTTCAGAGTCAGAACACGCAGCTGCACAAGAAGATCAAAATGCTGCAATGATAGAGCAAGAAGCTGAAGCACAAATGCAAAGTGGCGAAAGCTTAAGTGATGAAGGCTTAAGTGATGAAGGCTTAAGTAGTGAAGTGGAGGCTGAAAAGCCAGTGGAATTAAGTATTAACTGTATTATCATACTGATGTACGGCTTAAAATTGGCAATTCCCTTTGAGCAGTTTGAAGGTCATATCAAATTGTCTAATGTGACTTTATCACTCGATAACGACAGAGACTGGATTTTGGGTGATTTTACATCGTCAACTATGCGCACGCATGTAGTAGATACCGCTCAAATTTTGTTTGGTGACAATTATGATGCTTTGAACTCAAACTATAATGAGATGCTGGTATTAGAAGGTAAGCATTGGTCGATAGTGTTTGATAAAGTGATTAAAACTCAAAATATTCTACTCAGTGATGTAACAGAGAATCCATCACCACAGTTCAGGCCGTGGTTGACAGGAACTTACATGCCAGAGAAGTGTGCGTTGGTGAATGTTTCGGCGATGGTTAAGATGTTCGAAGATGAATTGAATGGTGCATCAAATTAAAGGCAACAACTCTGAATCAGATAATTACTAAATTTTCTTAATATATTTAGGGCGATAGAGAGAATACTCTGGTATCAATGCTGTAAAGCACTCTATTCGCTCGATAACTTTGTGTGTTAGTATTCTGGCTAAATCGAATAGATTATTTTTATGGTTGTTAATTTAAGTCGCAGGGAAAATATCTGCTAATCAAAGTAGATGTAGCGCTCTTTCAGTTGCCTACAATCGAATAATTTTTAATTTGGGGTTATCAATTGACAGAAAGTATGGGGCTCATAAGTATCTTGCTAGGCGCATTGATATTGATGTCTATTATTATCGTCATACTCTTTATTAAGCAGCGCCGTGCAGAAAAGCGCGCCCAGCAGCTGGCTGCTGCTTTGCGCAAAGAAATTCAATTAATGTCCGGTAGTACCATTGGTATGGGAAAGCGTATCGTCGACATAGAATCTAAACTTAACACCTCCCTTGAAAAGCAGATTGAACTAGAGCAACGTGATCCCGATGATGTTGTTTACTCCCAAGCAGCACGTCTTGTTGAAATGGGAGCAAATGTTGATGATCTAGTGCAAAGCTGCGGCTTAGGTAGACCAGAGGCAGAGCTTATGACATTAATGCATAAAGAGTTAAGCCCAAGATCCGCCATTAAAAAGCACTAAGCCTTTCCCCTTAACGCCTCTTTTCCATATTTACTAGCCTTATATAATCAGAAATTCAGCTATCTTAAGTCGCTCACAGACTGAGGCATTGCCAGATGTCAAATATCTGTTAGAATGTCAAAAAAATGACAGTGATATAGTGATGGATAATTCGATATTAAATAAAGTCATTCTTGTAGATGACAATGAGCAAAGGCAAGCTGCATTGCGTAGTAGTCTGTCGTTCTTTAATGTTCAGCATAAAGTCATGAGCTTCTATGAGTTTTTGAAAAACAGTGCAGACCAAGAGCAATACAGCGTTGCGCTGGTTGGGAAGTGCGAATTACCTCTGTCACTAAATAAGCTTGTTCAATTTATCAGTGAAAACTATCAGAGTACGCCCATTTGCCTATTAGAGAATTGGGATGATAGCGAAAAACTGAATAAAACCTCAAAGCAGCAAATCCTACGTGTATTATCAAAAGACCTAGATGACGAAATTTTGACAGATATATTGCATGAGGCTCAAGTTTTTCATTCTGTTAGACTCTCAAACGACGAAAAAACTGACCATCACTTCCCATTGCTGATTGGTGAAAGCCCTGCTATTCAATCTTTAAAACAAACAATGTCAAAAGTGGTTGATAGGGATGTAAATGTACTGATTACAGGTGAATCTGGAACGGGGAAAGAGTTAGTTGCTAGATCTCTGCATAACTTATCGAGCCGCTCAAAACAGGCTTTTGTACCGGTTAATTGTGGCGCAATACCACCGGAATTACTCGAAAGTGAATTGTTTGGCCATGAAAAGGGCGCTTTCACGGGTGCGGTTAGTAGCCGTGCAGGGCGCTTTGAACTTGCAGATCAAGGGACTTTGTTCTTAGACGAAATAGGCGATATGCCCTTACCTATGCAGGTGAAAATATTGCGTGTTTTGCAGGAGCGTAGCTTTGAGCGTGTGGGTGGAACCAAAACCATTAAAGTAGATGTGCGTATTGTGGCAGCAACACACCGAAATTTAGATGAGATGGTCAGTGTTGGTCAATTCCGTGAAGATCTTTTTTATCGTTTAAATGTTTTTCCAATAGAAGTGCCGTCTCTACGAGAGCGCAAAACGGATATTGCGATACTCCTTAAACACTATACTGAAATAGCATTCGAGCAAGGGCTTGGGCGTCTTAAGTTTAAGTTATCAGCCATTGATTCGTTAGAACAGCACACTTGGGATGGCAATGTTAGAGAACTCCTTAATTTAATAGAGCGCTTGGCTATTATGTATCCTGATGGCGTGATTGGTGTAAGTGAGCTTCCTAAGAAGTTTCGCCATATTAGTGAGCCTGATCCATCTATGTATCAAGTGCAAAATGCAATGAATCTCAATGCGGATTCTCATTTCATTACGGCACTTGAGGCAAGTATGCTTCAGCCACAAAATGCGGAAGTTAAATTGCCTCCTGAAGGGATAGACCTCAAAGCACATATTGAAAATATCGAGAGAGATTTAATTGAGCAGGCACTAGTGAATAGTGGCAAAGTGGTGGCAAGGGCAGCAGAGCTGTTATCGATTAGGCGCACGACCTTAGTTGAAAAAATGCGTAAATATGGAATTCGTAGAAAATGAGCGAACTCACGAAAGAGCAGTTAATAGCGGAAAATGCGCGTTTAAAAGCGGAACTAGCAACGCTTAATACTGAGCAGCCTAGACTCGATGATAGGTTGAAACAATTACTGGATGTGATGCCAGCAGGTGTTGTTGTCATCAACAGTTTAGGTGTAGTGCAACAATGCAATCCTGCTGCAGTTAGTTTACTTGGTGAGGTATTACTCAATAGCCATTGGAGAGATGTGGTGGCGCGTTGTTTTGCACCACAAGCAGATGATGGGCACGAAATATCTTTAATTGATGGCAGGCGCGTCTCTATCGCCACTCGCGCATTACAAGATAACCAAGGGCAGTTAGTGTTGCTGACTAACCTAACTGAAACTCGCCAACTTCAAGAGCGCCTTTCACACTTTCAGCGGTTGAGTGAAATGGGAAAAATGATGGCTTCTTTGGCTCATCAGATTCGTACACCATTAACTGCAGCACTGCTTTATACCAGCAACCTAACGCTTGAAGAGTTAAGTGTTGAGCAGCGACAAAAATTTGCCAATAAGGCTAAAAAGCGTTTGTTGAATATCGAGCAGCAAATAAGCGATATGTTAATTTTTGCCAGAGGTGAGTGTCAATTATCTGACAAAATGAGCTTGGCTGAGATATTTGAAGAGCTTGAAGACTCTCTCGATTTACCATTAGTGCAGTATGATGCCGATTGTGATTTTTGTCGGAATGATATTGATTTGGAGCTGGCGTGTAATAAAGAAGTGCTTATTGGTGCTATCTTAAATGTAGTGATCAATGCGCTACAGGCCTGCGTAGAAGACGTTTATATTCGGATAGAAGCAAAGTTGTTCGATAACTGGCTAGTTATCTCTGTCATCGATAATGGACCTGGCATGGATGCTGAGACATTACAGCAAGTGCAAGAGCCATTTCATACGACAAAATCCCATGGAACAGGGCTGGGCTTGAGCGTTGCTAAGGTAGTAGCCAAAGCACATAACGGTCGTTTTGAAATGGCCTCTGAGCTAGGCAAAGGTACAGTGGCTGGCTTTTGGTTTCCTTTGGTTTAAATCAAAGCCTGTGCTAACTTGTTGGTATTGTGTTGGTTTTATATAGATCTAATAGAAGTGCCTGTTATTTTTTTATCTATTGTTAATCGCGATTTGTAACCAGAGGTAATAATGTCGCATAAAATTTTACTAGTAGAAGATGATCCAGATCTAAGAGAAGCGCTCGTGGATACCCTTGAATTGGCCAGTCTTGATGTTGATTTTGCACAAGATGGTGAATCTGCAATCGTTAAACTTAAGGCGAAAGGCTACGATTTGGTTGTTACAGATGTCAATATGCCAGGGATGGATGGCCACGAGTTGCTCAGTTTTGTTGTGCGTCAATATCCGGGATTGCCAGTCGTATTAATGACGGCTTTTGGGCAAGTTGAAAAAGCAGTAGAGGCGATGCGACATGGCGCTGTTGATTATTTGATGAAGCCTTTTGAGCCGAACGTGTTGATCGACACTGTTAAAAAGTACACTAGTGATATAGTTGCCGAGCAGCAAACAATTGCAGAGGCTGCGAGCAGCCAAAAGCTATTACAATTAGCGCAACGTGTTGCACAAACGGATACCACAGTGTTAATTACAGGTGAGTCTGGCACTGGTAAAGAAGTACTGGCAAAATTTATTCACTTGAATTCGCCTCGCGCTAAAAAACCATTTGTGGCGATTAACTGTGCAGCTATCCCCGAAAATATGCTGGAATCGATTTTATTTGGTCATGAAAAGGGTGCATTTACAGGTGCGATAGCGAGTAGTGCAGGTAAGTTTGAGCAAGCAAATGGAGGAACCTTGTTACTCGATGAAGTGACGGAGATGCCGCTAGGTTTGCAAGCGAAGTTATTGCGTGTTTTACAAGAGCAGGAAGTAGAACGAGTCGGCTCAAAAACTATCATTCCTTTAGATGTTAGAGTGCTAGCGACGACCAACAGAAGCTTGCACGAATACGTACAAGAAAAGAAATTCAGGGAAGATCTCTATTATCGATTGAATGTTTTTCCCTTGGAGTGGCTACCACTGCGCAGTCGATTAGAAGATGTTGTCCCTTTGGCAAAGCAGCTGCTTGTTAAGTACGCTAAAAAAATGGGTCGCTCGCAAACCTCTTTTGATAAACAAGCGCAAAAGGCATTAATGAGTTATCAGTGGCCCGGTAATGTACGAGAGTTGGATAACGTGATTCAAAGAGCACTAATTATTCAACCTGGTACGGTTATTAGTAGTGACGATTTGCATTTGCAAATTGGCCCAATCAGTATCGATGATCAGATTAAAGTTAGTGTTGATCTCGACTCAAAGGTTGAGCAAGCAGATTTAGCAGGTAGCGAGCAACAGCTGGGGAATCTAGGTAGTGATTTGCGCCAGCATGAGTTTCAAATCATTATTGATGTGCTGAAAGCTACGAATGGCTCGCGCAAAGATGCAGCGCTTCAGCTCGATATAAGTCCGCGTACGCTGCGCTATAAACTGGCAAAAATACGTGAAGCGGGCATAGATTTAGATGCGTTGTTAAAACGTGCAAAAGATTAAAAGCTAGGTATTGATTATCTAAAGTACTAAGGGTATTTACAAAAAAAATTGAAATAGCAGTGTTTTGAGAGTACTGGATTCAATGCGAATGCCCATTCTAGCGCTTATATACCAAGGTCTAATGTTAATAGGATGTTCACTTCGCTATATTTTTAGCACATAAATCGTCAGGTAATTTAAATAATAATTAGAGAAATTAAATACCTGAATACCAATCAACTGTAAATAATGATAAAAACGAAGCAGTCATTTACATGCAACATAGTAGCAGTCTCTGTTTTCTTTAACTGATTGAGTTAAAACTTGATTTGAAGTTAGAGTTTGGGTGTTTGTAGCGCTTATTGTTTGTAAACGTTTCATCTTTATACCACTAAGGAAACCAAAATGAGTACAAATACAATATATAAAGTGGATCCTAAGTTTGCTGAGAATGCCTTAGCTGATCAAGATAAATATAATGAGATGTATCAGCAATCTATTGATGACCCAGATAAATTTTGGGGTGAACAAGGGAAAAGAATAGATTGGTTTAAAGATTATACGAAAGTACAAAACTGCTCATTTGCACCTGGAAATGTCGATATAAACTGGTTTGAAGATGGCACGTTGAACGCCTCTTACAACTGTCTCGATCGCCATTTGGCAAAGCGTGGCGATCAAGTGGCTATTATTTGGGAGGGTGATGACCCAGATAGATCTGAATCAATTACCTATAAAGATTTGCATCAGCGTGTTTGTAAGTTTGCCAATGTATTAAAAGCAGAAGGTATAGAGCAGGGTGACGTTGTTACCTTATATATGCCAATGATTCCTGAAGCAGCGGTTGCAATGCTTGCGTGTGCGCGTATTGGTGCAGTGCATTCAGTTGTGTTCGGTGGATTCTCTCCAGAAGCTTTAGCATCGAGAATAGAAGGTGCTAAGTCGAAGATGGTGATCACTGCGAATTACTCACTACGCGGTGGCAAAGCAATCCCATTAAAAACTAATGTGGATATTGCGTTAAAGCACCCAGGTGCTGAGCAGTACTGCAAAAAAGTTATTGCTGTAAAGCACGTTGATAAAGAAGTGAATTGGGTGGAAGGGCGTGATAGTTGGTACCAAGCGCTAGTCGATTCAGCATCAAGTGAGTGTGAAGCTGCAGAGCTGAGCGCTGAGGCTCCGCTATTCATCTTATATACCTCTGGTTCAACGGGAGCGCCAAAAGGGCTTGAGCATACAACTGGCGGCTATATGGTTTATGCATCTATGACTCATGAGTACGTATTTGATTATAAGCCTGGAGACATTTATTGGTGTACTGCTGATGTTGGTTGGGTGACAGGGCACAGTTATATTGTATACGGTCCGCTGGCAAATGGTGCAACCACCTTAATGTTTGAAGGTGTGCCAAATTATCCAGATAATAGCCGTTTTGGTCGTGTGATTGAAAAACACAAAGTGACGCAATTTTATACAGCGCCTACCGCTATTCGCGCAATGATGCAGCACGGTGAAGGGGTGCTAGGTGATTCTGACTTGAGCAGTTTAAGGTTGCTTGGTTCTGTCGGTGAGCCGATTAACCCAGAAGCTTGGGAGTGGTATCACAAGATTGTCGGTAAAGGTAATTGCCCGATCGTTGATACTTGGTGGCAAACCGAAACAGGTGGCATCATGATTGTACCGTTACCTGGTGCTACGGATGCAAAACCTGGCTCGGCAACTCGCCCTTTCTTTGGTGTGAAGCCTGCATTGGTAGATAACGATGGCTTGACCTTGGAAGGTGCTACTGAGGGGAATTTAGTTATCTCTGGTTCTTGGCCATCACAAGCGCGTTCAATCTGGGGAGATCATCAGCGTTTTGAGCAAACGTATTTTTCAACCTTTGAAAATCTGTATGCAACAGGTGATGGGGCGCGCAGAGATGAAGATGGCTATTACTGGATAACAGGGCGTGTTGATGATGTATTAAATGTATCAGGTCATCGCATGGGGACTGCTGAGATCGAGTCAGCGCTGGTGTCGCATCCTGCTGTTGCAGAGTCAGCGGTTGTTGGTTTCCCGCATGATATTAAAGGTCAGGGGATTTATATCTATGTCACTTTGATGACAGGTTACGATGCAAGTGATGAGTTGCTTGCAGAGTTACGTGGTTGGGTTCGTAAGCAAATTGGCCCAATAGCAACTCCTGATTTCATTCAATTTACACCGAGCATGCCAAAAACGCGCTCAGGTAAAATCATGCGCAGAATACTGCGTAAAATTGCCGAGGATGATTTCTCTGCATTGGGTGATACATCGACATTGGCAGACCCTTCAGTAGTGGATGAGCTTATCGACCATCGCTGTAACCGCACTAGCTAAAATAAATACTCTTAAGTGCTTTGTGCGATGTTGTGTTTTAGTAATCGTACGAAGCGCTTTTAGCATGTTTTTTCATCGAATATGCTATTTCTCTTCTCTTGTTCTTTCCTCTTGCTCTTTCGTCTCTGATTATAAGAATACATCCTTCAACTTTTGATGTGTTGCCTGCGCAGTTTGCCGCTATTAGAAATAACACACCTAAGCTATCTTGTGTGCCTATTATGAAAGCGTGATAAAGTTGGCCTATAAATTGCTTTAAAATATAGAATAGCTGTATGATTGATTTTTGACGCCAATAAAGCCAATAAATTGACATTATTTCACAAGATGCTAAAATCTTTGCGTAATCTGTGGGTTGCTGTCATTTTTTTGTCATCGTCTAGGGGGTAACTGTGGTAGAACGTACTGATATCAATAGCGTGTTAATGCAGATGCGCGCAATTAAAGCGCAAGCTCAGATGCAAATTCCTAGCATCGATTTTGCGGGTAAAGATGCGCAAGTGAACGGTGTCGAAAAAGGTGATTTTGGCAATTTGCTGAAAACCGCTGTCGATAAGGTGAACGAAACTCAGGCAGCCTCCAAAAAGCTTGCAACAGCATATGAGCAAGGCGACCCGAATGTGGAGCTTACCCAAGTGATGGTGAGTTTGCAGAAGTCTTCAGTGGCTTTTGAAGCGATGGCTCAAGTGCGTAATAAATTAGTTTCAGCATATGAAGATGTGATGAAAATGCCAATTTAATGGCGCTTTTAGTAAATAAATTGTTAAATCGTAATTAGAGTTGAAAAATAATGGCAGAGACGGCTGAGACACAGGTAGTAAAAGGCGACTTAATGGTCGGCTTTAACAAGCTATCCTTAATGCGTCAATTAGGCTTGATGGTGGGCTTGGCAGCAAGCATCGCGATTGGTTTTGCTATTGTTTTATGGTCTAAAGCACCTGATAAGCGCGTGCTTTTTTCAAACCTTTCTTTTGCCGATGCCAATCAGGTCATCGAGCAACTTAAAACTTACAATATACCCTACACCTTTGAAGCGGATGGGCGAGCAATTCTGGTCCCTGAAGAAAATGTCAGCCAAGCGCGTCTGCAGTTAGCGGCTGATGGTATCAGCTTTGATAAAACTATTGGTTTTGAAATTTTAGATAATACCGATAGTTTGGGTTCCAGCCAGTTTATGGAAAATGCCCGTTATAGACGGGGTTTAGAAGGTGAGCTTGCAAGAACAATTTCTAGTTTAGTTGCAGTGCGCCATGCCAGGGTGCATCTTGCAATTCCAAAAGACTCCGTGTTTGTCCGTGAGCGTAAAGTGCCGACTGCATCGGTCTTTGTTGAGTTGTTTTCAGGGCGTAAGCTAGATGACAATCAAGTTGCGGCAATTGCTAATTTAGTGGCATCTTCTATTAGCTCGTTGAGTGAAAAGAACGTCACCGTTGTTGATCAGCGCGGACGTATGCTGAATGCAAAAGAGAAAAATTCAGAGCTATTGATTGCAGGTAAACAGCTCGAATACAGCATGAAGATCGAGCAAAACTTTTTAGAAAGTGTAAACAACATTCTTTTGCCTGTTGTTGGGCAAGGTAAGTTTAGAGCGCAAGTCTCTGCAGAAATCGATTTTACCGCAGTTGAGCAAACAGAAGAGCTTTACAATTCTGATTTGCCTGCATTAAGAAGTGAGCAAACTTTAGATGAAAGTCGTGTAGGAGCCAAACCGCAAGGCGTACCTGGTGCGTTATCAAATCAGCCTCCAGGGCCGAGTGAAGTTCCCGAAGTTGCAAACGGCGAAGCAGGTGCTGGCGGTGGTGGTACAACGGGTAGCAATCGTAAACAGGCAACTAAAAACTACGAGCTTGATCGCAGTATCTCTTACACTAAGCAGCAAATGGGTAGAGTTGGCAGAGTGACGGTCGCAGTAGTGGTAGATGATCTAGCAGTTGCTGGCGCTGAAGGGGAGGCTGCAACTAGGCCTTGGAGTGAAGCGGATTTAGAGCGTTTAAGAGTACTAGTTAAAAGCGCGGTTGGGTTTTCAGCGCAACGCGGTGATGTAGTGAGTGTTGTTAACTCATCATTCGTGCCAGAAGTGCCGATTATTGATGAAGAAATTCCGATTTACATGCAGCCATGGGTTTGGGATATCGCCAAGCAGGTGGGAGCTGCACTGTTCTTATTGTTGATGGTATTTGGAATATTACGCCCTATCTTGAAAAACTTGGTGGCAAGCGGAACTAGACCTGATCCAGTTGGCCTGGGAGCCGCTGGCGAAGTGGCCGCTGAGCTGGAAGGGTTAAATGCAGATGAAATATCTGAAGATTCAGTCACCTTTGGTGGGCGTGATGATGGGTTACTACCGACACCAAACGAAAGCTTTGATTATCAAGTGAACTCTGTCAAAAGTATGATAGCTGAAGATCCAGCAAGGGTTGCACAAGCGGTTAAGCAATGGGTAAAAGAAGATGAGTGATGTAGAAGTAGAATTAACTGATATTGAAAAAGCCGCTATTTTAATGATCAGTCTTGGTGAAGATGATGCAGCAGAAGTGCTCAGGCATCTCGGGCCAAAGGAAGTGCAGCAAATTGGTGTAGCAATGTCGAATTTAGACAATGTTGCCCAGTCCAGCGTTGAGTCTGTTATTTCTGATTTCATGCACTTGGTCAGTGATCAAACAGGTATTGGTATCCATAACGATAAATACATTCGTCGTATGTTAAACCAAGCCTTAGGTGATGAAAAAGCTAAAACACTGATTGATCGAATCTTGATGAATACTAATACATCGGGATTAGACACGCTGCGCTGGATGGAGCCATTACAGGTCGCTGAGCTTATTCGTTATGAGCATCCACAAATTCAAGCCGTCGTTATTTCTTATATCGATCCGGACCAAGCGGCGAGTGTATTGGCCTACTTTGATGATAAAGTGCGCTTAGATGTTATTTTGCGAATTGCCTCATTAGATAGAATTCAGCCAGCAGCATTGCAAGAGTTGAATGATATGCTTGAGCAGCAATTTAGCGGAGGCAGTGGTCAGTCTTCACGTACACTTGGTGGTGTTAAGCAAACATCTGATATTATGAACTACATTGACTCTGCCCTTGAAGAAGAAGTGATGGGTGGTATTAAAGAAGTGGATGAAGGTCTTGCTGATCAGATATCAGATTTGATGTTCGTGTTTGAGAACTTGATCGATGTTGATGATCGCGGTATCCAGGTAATGATGCGTGAAATTCAAACTGATCAACTGGTTATCGCCCTCAAGGGTGCTGATAATGCGATGCAAGAAAAAATCTTCAAAAATATGTCTAAGCGTGCTGCAGATCTTCTGCGTGATGAGCTTGAGTCTAAAGGGCCTGTACGTATGGCTGATGTTGAAGAAGCACAGAAAGATATTCTGGCGATTGCGCGTAAGCTGGCCGATGATGGTGAGATTATGCTAGGTGGCGGCGAGGATATGGTTTAAGCCTGAAGCTAATGCCTTTATAGCGTGTTTTAGTGTTTGTTTGAGCTTAAGCAAATTAGTTACTTGTGTTCCTGCAGTATTTATCATTAGTTTTACTCAGTAAGTATTAAGAGATAACGTTAAAAATGTCAGAAAAACAGCAGCCTATTAGGATTCGAGCGTCTGAGCAGAATTCTAGTGTCAATTTTGCAACTTGGGTACTGCCAGAGGTGGGTAGTAGTCATGTAATTGGTCTGGAAGCCAAGCAAGAGGAAGTGGTTGAGGCTGATATTACCGTATTAGAAGATGAGGTCGATTCATCTTCCCATCTTACTCTCGCTGAAATAGAAGTTATTCGTGAGCAGGCTTATGAAGAGGGTTTTGCTAAGGGACGCGAAGATGGCTACGAGTTTGGTGAAAAAGAAGGTGATCAAAGAGGTTACCAGCAAGGAATAGAAAAAGCGCAGCAGGAAATTGACGAGCGTTTAGCGATGCTTCAGGCAGCCATTGATTCACTTAAAGATCCTCTTGAGCAGCAGCGCGATAAAATGTCAGAGCTGATGGTTGAAATGGTGGAGCATGTTGCAGCTGCCGTTATTGATTTTGAAGTGAAAGCGAATCCTGAAATAGTCACTAAAGCTTTCGAGCGCGCTTTAGAGTTATTGCCTAAGCAGGTTGATGACGTCGTCATCAATGTCAATCCAGCGGATCGTGATTTGATAGAAGATGCTATTCCAAGAAGGCACTCCAGCTGGCAGGTTGTCTGTGATGATGATATTTCTCAAGGTGGCTGTACAATTAAAACTGGCGCTAGCTTAATTGAATTCCAGCTCGATTCACGCTTTCAAGAAGTGGTAGAAGAGCTTTATGAACGCCTCTATGAAGATCCAGTTGATGTACTGGCTGAGCCTACAGAATAATTTTCAGGCTTTGTCTAAGCTCTGATCTTAATATTAAATTTTGATTTGTTGATAAAGATTCAAAAAATCAAAGTATCTACGTTACAATTACCCTCATTATTTTTAATGATTGGATAAGTCCTTTGAGCCTCATTGACCGAATTAATAGATTGAATCGACCTTTTAGAGAGCCTGAGCCCAAGATTGAAGGTTATATCGTGCGATTGATAGGTATGACTATTGAAGCGAGGGGGCTGCAGGTTGCTATCGGCGATAACTGCTTAATTATGCTTGGCTTTGAATCGAGCATTGAAGCTGAGGTTGTCGGATTCTCGGGCGATAGTATATTTCTAATGCCCTTGCAGCCAGTGGAGGGTTTAGTAGCAGGAGCAAGGGTTATTCCTCTAGGGGCAGCCCGTGAAGTACCTGTCGGTAACGGTTTGCTGGGTAGGGTGATTAATGGAATTGGAGAGCCTTTAGATTCACTCGGTGACCTTGATGTTGAAAATCGAGTCTCTCTCGCCGGTGAAGCTATTAACCCATTAGATAGGTTTCCTATTAGTGAACCGCTAAATGTGGGTATTCGAGCCATAAATGCATTGTTGACGGTCGGTAAAGGTCAGCGTATTGGTTTGTTTGCAGGCTCGGGTGTGGGTAAATCAGTACTGCTCGGGATGATGACTCGCTCTACTGATGCTGATATTACAGTGGTTGGTTTAATTGGCGAACGTGGACGAGAAGTAAAAGAGTTTATCGAGCACAACCTGGGTGCAGAAGGGCTTGCTAAATCAGTAGTTGTCGCCTCACCTGCGGATGAGTCGCCACTTATGCGCCTGCGTGCATCTCAACTTTGTACTCGTATCGCTGAGTACTACCGATCACAAGGAAAAAGTGTTCTTTTATTAGTCGACTCACTCACCCGTTATGCACAGGCACAACGTGAAATTGCCTTGGCTATTGGTGAACCTCCTGCGACGAAAGGCTACCCGCCTTCAGTATTCTCTCGATTACCAAAATTGGTTGAACGTGCTGGTAATGATGCAGAGGGCAAGGGATCTATTACTGCTTTTTATACTGTTCTTTCAGAAGGTGATGATCAGCAAGACCCAATTGCAGATGCCGCTAGAGCTATTTTAGATGGCCATATAGTGTTGTCTCGAACGCTTGCTGAGCAAGGTCATTACCCTGCCATAGATGTTGAGGCTTCTATCAGTCGTGCAATGCCACAAATTGTTGATGAGCAGCATTTAAACTCTGCGATGCGTTTTAGGCAGCTCATGTCTAAATTTAGTCAAAATGAAGATCTCATTTCTATTGGAGCCTATGTGGCAGGTAGTGATCCGGATACTGATACTGCTATCAGTTCAATGCCGACAATGCGTAAGTTCTTACAGCAGGGATTGCGTGAAGCTGTAGATCTTCGGGAGTCTCAACAGTGGATGTATGTAGCGCTGCAGCCAGTTGATCCTCAAGTCAGTAGCGCGGAAATGCCACGATGAAGAAAAAGAGGTCTGCTAGGCTTTCAGTTGTTATGGATCTGGAAGATCGTAAGAAAAAACAAGCAGATAAGTTTTTGGCAGATCATATTCAGCGGGTTGAAAACGACAAGGTACAACTCAAGCAGCTAGAAGATTACCTTGCTGAATACCAAGCGCAATATCAAGAAACTTGTAAGCAAGGTATTAGTATTCAGAGTTTAACAACGTATCAAGCATTCATGGCAAAAGTTGGCAATGTTATTGATCAGCATAAAAATGCTATGAAGTATAATGTTGAGCAGCTAGCAGGTGTTAGGCAATACTGGATGAAGGTATATGCACGACGAAACGCAGTAGGCTCATTAATAGGGAAGATAAAAGCTGACGAGCAGGCCAGTGATGATAAAGCATTGCAGAAGTTAATTGACGAAGCTTCGACACTAAAAGCGGCTAATAACAAGAACTCTCTGTGATAAGTTAACTTAATTTTTCAATAATAGTAATTTTGGCATCAACCTTGCATTTTAATAGTATTTTAATTAGTTAAGGTACTATTATGGCTGCACCCATCTCACCTGTTTCAATAGGCGCCCCCGCAGAGCTTGTCGCACCGCAGCCTGCAGCTGTAAATAACGTCCATTCTAGTAATCAGGGACAGCAAGGCACGCCATTTAAGCAGCATTTAAATAACGCCTCTGATAAGCATCAATCTGCTAAAGATCAAAAAAACGAAGTTGCTCAACAGAGATCTGACAAGGCGCAGCTTGCGAGTAATCGATCAGAGCAGGTGAGCTCCACTAAAAGTGCCAATAGTTTGAATGCCGCTGATACTAATGCTGAGAAAGCAAGCCAAGTTTCTGTTGCTACTAAGCAGGCGCGTCCTATTAATGCTGAAAAGAATAGCAATAGGGTTGTTAGTGATAAAGATGTACAGAGCACTGATCAGCTAGCTAATGATACCAGTCAGGTTTCGAATGTAGATGGCAGTCTGACAGGTAAGGACTTGCCGCAAACTGGAAAAGAGTTGCCGCAACCCCTTCAAGATGGAAAATTACCAAGTGAAATAGCATCTGTAGAATCACTAAATACTAGTTTATTAAATATACCTACTCAAATAGGGGAACAAACAGCGCAAACTTTACAAACAGAGTTTGCCCCGAAAGTAGATCAAACACTGCTTGATGCTAGTAGAGCGTTGAATAGCGGACAAGCTGCTCAAGGTCTAGAAAATAATTCCTTGATTAAAACAGAACAGTCAGTAAGCCCTGCTCAATCAATTCCTAATCCGAATTTAGCGCTAAATGCTTCAACAGCCCCAGCCCAAGGAACTTCTTCAACAACAGCTCAAGAGGAAGGTGATAGGCCCCTTGTTCAGCCCCTTTTGAATACAGGAGCGACGAGTTTACAAGCAAACCCTACTTCATCACCTTTAGAGAGAGTGCCAAGTACGGATGTTCAGCAAACCTTAGTTGATTCTAAGAGCGTCGAAACATCACAAGGGGTTGCTCAATCAACAGCAAAAGACACAAATGCTCTATCTACTGAACAAATAAAACCAGCATTGGCCAGTAAGGAGCAATCTTCGGTCCTTAATCAAGGGCAAATTACGGGGCAGGCTGATAACAAAGTAGCTACACAGCAGCCGTCTGCTTCTAATGTTGATTCAGCTCAGTTAGCTCAGTCATCTAAAGGGGCGGCTCAAACGACTTCCGTTATACAGCCAGATAAAATGGTTAATAAAGGGGCGCAAATTAGTGCTAACGATCAGTTAACTGCTGATTCTGTTAAGCTATCCGAAAGCTCTCAAAATATAGCCAGTGTGAACACAGCTCAGGCTTCTACAAAGGTTGATGGGCCGCAAGTGACACCAGTACAAAGTATTGTGAATACATCGGAGTCAATTACTGCAACTGTAAATAATCTCAATGCCGCAGTATCGCAAGGTATAGCTGAATCTGCAGCTACCCGACAAAATCAAATTAACTCCACAGCAGCACAAAATCCAGTGCCTGAGAGCATGGAAGTTGCAGGTAGAACATCTGCGGGAACGATAAAAGATAACCTATTGGCTAACGCGGTTAAAACCAGTGTTGAGCAGGCAGTGCAAACAGATAAGGGGCCTATTTTACCTGTAAGTACAGGCGCTATGGCACCGGCACCTCAAAGCTCGCAATCGGGGCAGATTAATGTAGCGGAATCAGCCACGCCTATATTAGATAAAAGCTTAGCATTGAATCAGTCTTTGGAAAAAATGCGTGCGGGCATCGAGAGCACTGCGATTAAAGATGACAGTGCTGATACATCTCAAGCAAAACATGCGAGTACTAAGGTATTAGCTAGTACTGAAGGGCTTCAGCAATTAGCTAGCATGCAAAATGGACTGAGAAGCACGGCACCCGTTCAGATGCAAATGCCCCCAGGGACTCCTCCTGAGGCTAAGAATTGGGGTAAAGCTGTTGCTGATAAGGTGTATATTGCGGCATCTCAAAATTTAAGAGTTGCTAATATTCAATTAGATCCACCGGAATTGGGTGCATTACAAGTGCGTTTGCAGGTGACCGGACCAGATCAGCAAATGAGTGTTTCGTTTACCTCTCCCCATGCTTCAGTTAGAGATACTTTAGAGCAACAGTTACCTAGGCTGCGCGAAATGCTCGAAGAACAAGGGATTAATTTGGGAGAATCCTCGGTGAATGATCAGCGTGATGGTTCAGGGCAAATGGCAGGAGAAGGGGATTCGCAGAACTCTGGTGGATATGGAGAGGACAATGACCCGGATAGCCCTTCTAACCCATTGAATACTCAAGGGACATTAGCGCTTGTTGATTTTTACGCTTAGATAGCACAGCATATCTATCTCAATAAGCCTGCCGATAATCGAAGACAATATTCTGCGATAGAGGCAGGCTTTACTATATCGCTAGCTTTTATCTTGTCTTATTTTGATTGGTATGTAATTCACCGATGCTAATTTAAATGCTCACTTCCTCTTAAAGCTCTGGTGGTATCATCAGAGTTTTCGCTTTTACTTTAATCAAAAGATAAGCTAGCCATAAAATCTATGCTTGTCGTCACTTTAAATTCATCCCCGATTTAGCAGCTCTTTTGTAACTGCTAATTAATGCATAATATTGTTTTGAGCGAAATTAGCGAATCAGGCATATAATTACTTATATATTGCGAGTATGGATGCGGTGATACTGGCATATAACTAGCATAATGAGCTATATTTAGCTTTTATAATGATTTTATGAAAAATAGCTTAAGATACTGCTAATAAAAGAATTTTGATAGAAATAGCAGTGAACCAACAAGTACTTTAGGGATGTAACATGGCTGAAGAAAAACCGGCAGGTGATGCGGAAGAAGCACCGAAAAAATCAAAAAAAATGCTAATCATCATTATTGCGGCTGTCGTGTTATTGCTTGGCGGTGGCGGGGCGGGTTATTTCTTTTTAATGGGCTCTTCTGAGGGTGAAGAGGAAATAGTAGAAGAAGTGCAGCTACCTGCTGTGTATACCAACATCAGAACAAAATCAGGCAGGCCGATGTTTGTGTCGACGCTTTTGTCAGATGATGACCGTACTCACTATCTGCAAGCTTACATAGTTGCCAAGAGTCGCGATGCTGATGTTGGACCTGCTCTTGAGAAGCATATGCCATTGATCGTCTCTCGATTAAATACCATGTTTTCGACGCAAGAATTTGTTAAGCTAAGCACCATTCAAGGGAAGCAAAAGCTGCGTGAAGACGCAACCAACCTTATTCAACAAATATTAAAGCAACGTATTGGTAAAAAAGGCGTAGAAGAAGTGCTTTTTACCAATTTTGTGATGCAGTAGTGGTTAAAATCAATTTTGAAAAGTTACCTATTTCGGCTTAAAGGGCACAACAATTAATGTCTGTTAAAGATCTGCTTTCGCAAGATGAAATTGATGCATTACTTCATGGTGTTGATGACTCTGATGATGATGCATCAGATGCGCCTGCTGTCGATGATGATCCCGATGGTTTAAAAACGTATGACCTTGCCAGTAATGAGCGTGTTGTACGTGGGCGGATGCCGACACTTGAGTTAATTAACGAGCGTTTTGCCCGTAATGCCCGTAACAGTATTTATAATTTGTTACGAAACGCAGCCGATGTTGCTGTTGAAGATGTTCAATTCTTAAAGTATGGGGATTACGTTCATACTTTATATGTCCCAAGTAGTATGTGTGTTATGAAAGTAGAGCCATTAAAGGGTTCTGGTTTATTCATAATGGACGCTAAGCTTGTATATAAGCTTGTTGATAGTTTTTACGGTGGCGACGGTCGTCATGCAAAGATAGAAGGTCGTGACTTTACACCCACAGAGAACCGTTTAGTCTTTAAATTATTAGAGTCTTTATTTAGAGATTTGCGCGATGCCTGGGAGCCTGTCCACCACTTAAAGTTTAAACGTATTGGTCACGAGGTTAACCCCGGAATGGCGAATATGATTAATCTTAATGATGTGGTGGTAGTAAGTACATTTCAAGTTGACCTTGAAAGCGGTACGAGCGAATTTCATATTGTTTATCCATATTCAATGCTTGAGCCAATAAAGAGCGATTTGATATCGGGTAGCCAAAAAGAAGAGTCAAATGAAGATGAGCGTTGGCAGCAATCTCTGCAAAGAGAAATGCTGTACGCAAAAATGCCGCTAGACCTTACAGTTGCAAAACGTGAAGTGACCTTGGCAGATATTGTAGAGTTACAACAAGGCGATGTTATTCCAGTTGAAATTCCAGCTACTTTGGAGTTGAGTGCGAATAGAGTCCCTGTATTTTCTTGTAAGCTAGGCACGTCTCGTGGAAATCTAGCAGTTAAAATCCTAGAGAGAATTGATCATACTGAGTAAATGTTCAGAATCTTTTCTTATAGTTAAAACCAAAATTATTGTCGGTAGTGTGGAGTAAGCATGAGTGATGAAACTGATGGCGCAGTAGATCAGGATGCAATGGCTGACGATTGGGCCGCTGCAATGGAAGAACAAGGTGGTGGTGAAGGTGTCGATGTTGATATAGATAGTATTAATGCAGGCATAGCCCCGGTTGAGTTGGATGAGTTAAGTGATGAAGCAATCCCTCTTGGGGATCCAAAGCTCGATGTCATTTTAGATATCCCAGTAACTTTATCGATGGAAGTGGGTAACACTGATATTGCGATCCGCAACTTACTACAGTTAAGCCAGGGATCTGTTGTAGAGCTAGATAGAGTGGCAGGTGAGCCATTAGATGTGAAAGTAAATGGTACGCTTATTGCGCATGGCGAAGTTGTTGTTGTGAATGATAAGTATGGTATTCGTCTGACTGATGTCATCAGTCCTCAAGAACGAATAAAGCGTTTGCGTTAGGATTTTATCACTTTATGCCTAAATATTTACTGCTGTTGTGGGTATTTGTCAGTTCAAATATTCACAGTGCAGAACAAACAACAGAAACAAAAACGCAGCTTAGCAATTCACTGCTTAATAATTCATCTATTGGCAGCTCAATTTCGCAAATGGCACTAGGTTTGTTGTTAGTTTTGGCAGTGATTTTCTTGCTTGCTTGGTTAATGCGACGTGTAACGGGTATACAAGGCAACAAACAGCATATAAAAATCCTGTCGGCAGTGAATGTCGGTTCAAGAGAGCGAGCTGTTCTTGTTGAAGTAGCAGGTGAGCAGCTACTGTTGGGCGTTGCATCTGGGCAAGTTAACCTTTTGCATAAAATTGAATCGCCAGTGAGTGATGAAGGCGCTCCAAATTTTTCAGTAAGTTTACAAAAAGCGGCAGAAAAAATTACAAAAAATTCAGCGCAGGCTGAACCTAAAAGTGTCGACAACCATTGAGACTAACGAATATTTATTGATAAGGGAATTCGCCTTAAATGATTAAGTTTTTATTGATAGCTTTGGCGACTCTATTCCCGCAAATGCTGTTTGCAGCTGATGTTGGCATTCCTGCTGTTAACTTTTCAGTCGGTGATGATGGTAGTCAAAGCTATTCAGTGACTATACAAATCCTCGCTTTAATGACCATGCTGACATTTTTGCCAGCGATGGTCATGATGATGACCTCTTTCACTCGTATCATTATTGTATTTGCTATCTTGCGCCAAGCAATGGGTTTGCAGTCTACACCTTCAAACCAGGTACTTGTTGGTTTAGCGATGTTCCTCTCGTTTTTTATCATGAGTCCGGTGCTTGAGGAGGTTAATCGAGTCGCTGTGCAGCCTTATATCAGTGAAGAATTAGCGCCTTTACAAGCAGTAAAAGCTGCAGAGGGGCCGTTTAGAGCATTTATGATGGCGCAAACACGTGAATCTGATCTCAACTTGTTTTTGAAAATAGCAGATGTGCCAGACTTGAATAGTGCTGCGGATGTTCCGTTCACTGTCTTAGTGCCAGCGTTTGTAACAAGTGAATTAAAGACAGCATTTCAAATTGGCTTTATGTTGTTCATCCCTTTTTTAGTAATTGACTTGGTAGTGGCCAGCGTATTGATGGCAATGGGTATGATGATGCTATCACCTGTAATTATCTCTTTACCGTTTAAAATCATGCTTTTTGTATTGGTTGATGGTTGGGCTATGATTGTAGGTACTTTAGCCACTAGTTTTAAAGTATAGGAGACACTATGACACCACAGTTTGTTTTAGATCTCTTTGGTGAAGCTTTTTGGACTGTTGTGATGCTGGTTTCTATGATTGTATTACCCAGCTTAATTACTGGTCTCGCCATAGCGACGTTTCAAGCAGCCACTCAAATTAACGAGCAAACGCTGAGCTTTTTACCGCGTTTATTGGTTATCATCTTTGTTATTATGATTATGGGGCCTTGGATGGTCACCAAGTTGACTGATGTTTTTAAAATGATCTTTGCAGCAATTCCCATTGTAATAGGCTTGTAAGTCATGCTTGATGTTAGCTTCTTGCAAATGGAACAAATGGTGGGTGATTTTATGCTGCCATTTATTCGCATAGCTGCTTTCATGATGTCAATGCCGCTCATTAGTACGAAATACGTCCCTAAAAGAATACGTTTGATTTTAGCTGTCGCTTTTAGTGTTGCTATTGTGCCTGTTTTACCAGCACTGCCTGCTGTTGAAGGATTATCTTTAACTACTTATTTTCTCGTTATTGAACAAATGTTGATAGGTATAGCCATAGGCTTTTCACTACATGTTATGTTTCAAATATTTGCTATTGGTGGTCAACTAATTGCTAACCAAATGGGTCTGGGATTTGCATCCGTTAATGACCCCGCAAACGGCGTATCAATCGTTGTAGTGGGCCAATATTATATGATGCTCTCAATGATGCTGTTCATTACAATGAATGGGCATTTAATTATGTTTCAAACCCTAGCACAGAGCTTTAAAGTGATTCCGGTTGGCGTTTCTGCCATGCAAAGTATTAATTTTTTCGATGTTGTTAAATCTGGAAGTTGGATGTTTCAGTCTGCCATTATTATGGCTTTACCTGCGGTTACATCGCTATTGGTAGTGAATGTTGCCTTTGGTGTTATGAGTAAGGCATCACCTCAATTAAATATTATTGCAATTGGTTTTCCCTTTACAATGACATTGGGTATATTTATCACTTGGATGACTTTTTCAGGCTTCCTAAACCAATTTGAACGATTCAGTGAGCATGCGCTTGCATTTGCCTCTCAGGTGTTAACTGCACCTTAGTTTGATGTAACTTTTTAACTATAACTGTTTGATGAGTACCTAATGGCAGAAGATAGCGGTCAGGAGAAAACCGAAGACCCCACCCCCAAACGGTTGAAAGAAGCTCGTGAGAAGGGAGATATTCCTCGATCAAAAGAGCTCAATACAACCGTTTTGTTGATGGTTGCAGCAGCAGCAGTGCTCGTCTTTGGGGCAAGAGTGATTTCAGACCTTGGGGCAATGATGAGCTCCAGTTTTAGCTTAACGCACGAAGAAATATTCGATACAAAGTATCTGTTTATAAATTTCGGTGGTGCCTCAATGGATGCACTGTGGTCAATTCTGACGTTTATGATTATCGTTTTTGTGGCTGCTTTCGTTGGCCCAATTAGCTTAAGTGGTTGGAACTTTAGCGGTAAGGCCCTGGCGCCTAAGGGTAGCAGGATGAACCCGTTCGCAGGCATTAAGCGTATGTTTTCGATGAAGTCTCTTGTAGAGCTTGCAAAAGCACTAGGTAAGTTTGCCATTGTTACGGCGCTAGCCTTATATTTTTTAAATACAGTACAGCATGATCTCTATTCTCTCGGGAAAATGGATGCTAATACAGGGATGGCAAAAGCGGTTAATTTAATTGGCTGGGCTTTCTTAGTGATTAGCTTAAGCCTGATTGTTATTTCATTGCTAGATGTTCCCTATGTACTTTATGAATCTGCTGAAAAGCTCAAGATGACGTTACAAGAAGTAAAAGACGAAATGAAAAACACTGAAGGTAAGCCAGAGGTGAAAGGAAGAATTCGTCAAATGCAGCGTGAGATATCGCAGCGCCAGATGATGAATGATGTGCCTGATGCTGATGTCGTTATAACCAACCCGACACACTATTCAGTCGCATTAAAGTACGAAGATAACCACAGAAATGCCCCTGTTATTGTTGCTAAAGGTGCAGACTTTGTTGCTTTAAAAATACGGGAAATAGCGAAAGAGCATGATGTACCAATATTGAGCTCGCCACCGTTAGCTAGAGCGCTATACTTTAGTACAGAAGTTGGTGATGAAGTACCAACAGGCTTATTTAAAGCTGTTGCCCAAGTGCTTGCATATGTTTTCCAGCTTAAACGTTTTAAGCAGAATGCAGCTCAAAAGCCTGTTCTTCCAAAAGAGCGTGATATAGATATTCCAACAGAGTACAAGCACGATGAGTAATCTTTAAGGGATCTCATCGCCTAATTACTTAGTAAAAAGAAACAGGTAAGTAGAAACTAAGCTGGTAGCGCTCATCTTTACTTAAAAAATGGTTTTGTTGGTAAATAACAAAAGCGGGTGTTGTACCTGCAATTAAACCTGTATTGGGTAGCCATTGTTCTAATACCTTACTTATAGAGGGGAGAAGTTCTCCATACACGCCCTCAAAGTCAAATTTCGCATGTAGCCCTCCTGGAAGCATCATCGAGTTAACTAACCCTGTTTTGGTAAGTGGTTTTTCTATTTCTATACAGGCAACATAGCGACATTTATCTAAGCTCACTGAAGTTGGGTTTGAATGATGCAAACCAAGTTGCCTGTTGTTTAATAAACCTTGAGACATTGCCCAAGCATTCAGAATTTGCCAGGTTTGTTTGATTGATCGAGAATAACCAGTGTGACGAATATAGCCGACATTTATAGGCGCTAATTGAACAAACTCGACTTCAGGTAACGCTACATCTACAAGTTTTTGATAGGCAGCAGCTATTTCCTTATCTAAAAGGTAAGGAGGATTGTTGACCCGTTTTTGGCTTTCACGCCATCTGCCAGGCGATGTTGAGAATTGCTTTTTAAATGCTTGGGCAAATGATGAGAGGGACTGAAAACCACATTTACTTGCTATATCAGCAACGGTTCTGTCTGGTGAAAACATCAGCTGATTAGCACTTGCTTCTAGTCTAACCTTGCGAATATATTGATTAATACTCTCTCCTACCTGCTCTTTGAAAACTCGATGGAAGTGTTGCTCAGAGTAATTAGCGATTTTAGCAAGCGCATTGGCGCTAAGGTTTTTGTTTAAATCAGAATGAATGTAATGTAGCACGTTATTGATGCGGCTTTTATGTGAGAGGTTCTTCATATGAATAATTTAGCATAAATGAACATATAAGGTGCATTAAAATATCAATAAACATCTAATAGATAGAGAATAAACAAGCAGTAAATAAACAGCTAGTCATTAGATTTGCACTGTAAGCTCCTTATACAGATTAAGGAGAGCAGAAAATGATTAATTTAAACTTAAAAAATATAGCGCCATCTTACATTCGTGAAATACTATCGGTCGCAACACACAATGACATGATTTCATTCGCTGGCGGTCTGCCAGACCCTAACAGTTTTCCGCTAGAATTGATGAAAGAGTCATTCCAAGAGTTGAGCCAGCTACCAGAGTTCTTTCAATATAATTCTACTAGAGGCTTAGAGGGATTAATTGAAAGCATTGGTAAACGATTTGACATAAAGAAGGATAGATCTCTAATAATAACCAATGGTTCACAGCAAGGGTTAGATCTTATTGCTCGTGCTTTTATTGCCCCAGGAGACCAAGTGCTCGTTGAAGCACCGAGCTATTTAGGTGCATTGCAAGTGTTCAAGCTAGCCGGCGCGCAATTAAAGACCATTCCAATACTAGATAATGGTCCTGACCTAGATGCTTTGAAAAACTGCTTTGAAAGACAAAAGATAAAGTTTTTTTATGTGATTCCAGATTATCAAAACCCAACTGGCTATTGCTATCCGCTAGTTTTACGCAAAGCTATAGCGCAATTGTGCCGTCAATACGGTGTGATGATTATAGAGGATTCACCATATAGGGAACTGGGTTTTAAAGGGGAGAAACTAGCGCTTATAAGTGATTTTTTTCCAGAGGGGTCTATTGTATTGCACTCATTTTCAAAGATAGTTAGCCCTGGTCTACGTATTGGATGTGTTGAAAGTACATCGAAAATTGTTAACTCACTCATAAAGTTAAAGCAAATATCTGATTTACATTCAAATATCCCCTCGCAGTTTATTCTTCAAAAATTGATAGAGCATCGAGGTTTTGAGTTGCATATTCAACAAGTGCGTCAAAATTATTATGATAAGTATCGGCTGCTTGTAGGCGAGCTTGAAAAAGAGTTAGCAAATGAGATTTCATTTAAGCCAGTACAGGGTGGTATGTTTATTTGGTTATCTTTTAGAGATCCCGAAATAAATACAATGGAGTTTGCAAAAAAAGCATTAACAAAAAAGCTAGCTGTGGTGCCCGGTAGTGTGTTTTATCTAAATGGAAGTAACAATCAAAATAGCTTGAGGTTGAATTTCAGTCACCCTACATTAGCCAATATTAAAAAAGGTGTTCACCACTTTGCTCAGACCGTGAGAATATATTCAAAAGTAAATTGAGATTAATGAATCTATGTTGTTAATTGTTCACGTATAATGATTAAAGGTGATACAAATAGGAGAAACAACAATGAAAAGAATACTTACATTAGCGCTGTTTTTATGGACGTCTACGGTATTTGCTGGTGATGCAATCTATACCAGTTTATTTAGTAGCAATGCAGTAAGCGGCTATGACACTGTAGCTTATTTTACGCAAGGTAAGCCAGTAAAGGGGTCGAAAAAATTTAAAACAAGTTATAAGGGCGCTAACTGGTTATTTTCGTCAGCGGAAAATTTAGCAAAGTTTAAACAATCACCCGATAAATATGCACCACAATATGGTGGCTTCTGTGCTTGGGCAGTTGCTGCTAAAAACGATAGAGCGTCAGGAGACCCGAAGCGTTGGAATATTGTCGATGGGAAGCTTTACCTTAATTATGATAAAGAAATTCAGGGGAAATGGCAGAAAGATATCCCAGGTTTTATAGCAACGGGTGACAAAAATTGGCCTGGTTTACTTAACAAATAGGCTAGTAATTAAGTACTGATTTAATAAATATTGGGATTACGCAGTGGCTACAAACCATATATTGGTTAGGCTTCAGAGTAATCCCATTTTATTTATAGTTGGAAGCACTCACGTTTAGATGTCGATTGGTACCATTTAACTAAATGCGTTAAATTACTTGGGATTTGAATGTCAATTTTCTCACAAATATTCAACATCACTACAGCACTTATATCGACAATGGTAAACTCTGATCCGGCTAAGTAAGCATGTTTCGCAAGTTGTTTATCAAGCATAGGTAAATAACTAATGACGCGCTTTTTAGATTCATCTCCCCATTCGGGTACCACATTTTCTCTATCCTTATATAAACCGGTGATATTTCTAAAGGCTTGCATTGCTGGGAATAACCCTTGAAATTCAACCATCCTGTGCCACATCTCTATCGTCGCTTGTTCCAAGATAGAGTTACCAAATAGAGAGTGGGTAGTTTCTTCTTTTGTCGCTTCTAAATATCGACAAATCGCTACTGATTCACATAAAAAGGTATCATCATCTAACTCAAGAACAGGTACTCTTCCGTTAAGGGATTTACCTAGGAATTCATCTGACAAATTTTCACCTCCACGAATGTCCACGGGGATCGAATCTAATGGCACGCCAATTTCTTTTGCAAAAATAGTGACTCTGCGTGCGCTGGGAGAAGGTGCAAATTCATATAGTTTCATTATTATTCCTGAATGATTGTTTAGTTATATAAATATAGCTGGTTTTTTGACTTTTCTCAAATCATGCTCAGGAATAAATCATTCTTTAAAAATAATCTCTATACAACGTGCTGTTTGTTGTACACTTGTGTTTTGAAAACAAATTAAGTAGCTATTTATGTCACGTAAAAAGAATTTTGACCCTAATCAGGTGTTAATCCGCGCGGTTGAGCTTTTTTGGAAAAAAGGATATGCAAACACCTCTCTTAATGATCTTGTTGAATACTTGGGAATTAACAGATTTAGTTTATACAGCACATACGGCGACAAAAAGAGCTTGTATTTACTCTCCCTGAATTACTACATAGATAACTATTCAGTGCCTGCCTTGGAAAGCTTATCTTTAGGAGAGCCGAGCTTAAGTGCATTAGAAGATTACTTTGATTACTTTTCTAAGCTGCAATACAAGCAAACAAGCGGCTGTTTTGTACAAAATGCGATACTCGAATTATCGTTAACTGATGAACAGGTGAGCTTAGCTGGCAAACGCTTATACTCGCTGATTTTGTCGGGTTTTTGCCATGTGCTGAAAAGTGCTAAAGAGCATCATGAAATTGCCAGCGATGAAGATATCGAGAAAATTAGCCATTTCTTACTTGTTCAAATTCAAGGTATTAGAGTGTTAGGAAAGGCTAAGCAATATAAGGCAATGGAAGATGCTGTTTCGATTATTGGGCAGTATATCGATTCGCTAAAAGTAAAAGAGCGTAGCTAGAAAATTAACAGATCAATTAAAAAAGAGCTTAAAGGAGTAGTTCAAGCTCTTCTTTGGTGAGATGTCGGTACATTCCCGGCTTAAGCTCTTCGGGTAGCTGCAAGTTACCAATTGCGCGTCGGTGAATAGAAAGAACAGGGTTTCTAAAGCGGCCAAACATTCGCTTTATTTGATGGTATTTTCCTTCTTTGAGTTCAACAAGAGCCTTTTTAGACGTAATTAAACTTATTGCTGCTGGCTGAGTTGTTATGCCTTCATAGGGAAAGTAAATGCCATCTGAGAAGGCTTGGATACAAGATTCATTGATATCATTTTCGACTTCAACAATATACTGCTTGGCTACTTTATTATTAGGGTTGGTGATGGCACTAGACCAATTTCCGTTATTTGTTAGTAAAATCAATCCTGTTGAATAACGATCTAGCCTTCCTACGATATGTAGAGAGTCATGCAAATCGGGATCTATTAGATCAAGTACTGTTTTGTGGATAGGATCCTTTGTTGCACTGATAATACCTTTGGGTTTGTTGAGTATTAAATAGATTGCAGATTTTTTTTGCAGCAATTCACCATCTAAGTAAACTTCGTTAAAGGGAGTTATTAGCTGCTGGGTTTCTTTAGAAATTTGATTATCAACTATGATTCTTTTTTGAGCGAGTAGTAAGCGAACGTGTTTACGGTTAATACTTTTTTTCTTGCTAATAAATCTATCTAAACGGTCGGACTTAGAAGTCATTTCTATAGTGGCCTGTATCTTTTCTCAGCTAAAGATAATAAAAATTATTTGTAGAATCAATGCGTCCCAAAAGCTGGAAGCTTGATGATGCTCTATGAGTACAAAGTGTTTTCTCAAGAGGGAGTTTGCAATATTACCTTATTTGATTGAAGGAAAGTACAGCGGGGAATAATTTTCTATAGGGATACAAAGACAATAAACATATCATTCAAAAACTATCGGCTGATAAATATCGCTAGCTGATATTTTGATATATTTAGTAGGATTTCTGGCTATCTGAAATAGATAAGTGGTGGGCCCAGAAGGACTCGAACCTTCGACAAACGGATTATGAGTCCGCTACTCTAACCAACTGAGTTATGGGCCCTTATTTCTATATAATAGAAAAGGATTCTTGATCTGAAAGGTGATAAAACTTGAGCTTTATCATTGCTTTAATGACTTTCTAAGCTGCTTGATCAAGAGAGCGCCATCATACATATCAATGCTTGATGGCGCAATAGTGATTACTCTTTTTTTTGCTATTCGTCTAAAAAGCTACGTAAGTGATCAGAGCGGCTTGGATGGCGAAGCTTTCTAAGTGCCTTAGCTTCAATTTGACGAATACGCTCACGAGTAACGTCAAATTGTTTACCCACTTCCTCAAGGGTGTGATCAGTATTCATATTGATGCCAAAACGCATTCTTAGTACTTTAGCTTCTCTAGCTGTTAAACCGGCCAATACTTCTTTGGTAGCTTCGCATAAGCCTTCACCTGTTGCAGAGTCTACAGGAGATGAGTGGTTTATATCTTCAATGAAGTCACCTAAGCTAGAATCTTCGTCGTCACCGATAGGAGTTTCCATTGAAATAGGTTCTTTCGCAATCTTAAGCACTTTGCGAATTTTGTCTTCAGGGATTTCCATGCGCTCAGAAAGCTCTTCCGGCGTAGGTTCTCTGCCCATCTCTTGAAGCATTTGGCGAGAAATACGATTAAGCTTGTTGATGGTCTCAATCATATGTACTGGAATACGGATTGTTCTCGCCTGATCTGCAATAGAACGGGTAATTGCTTGTCGTATCCACCAAGTAGCATAGGTAGAGAATTTATAACCACGGCGGTATTCGAATTTATCGACCGCTTTCATCAAGCCGATGTTACCTTCTTGGATTAAATCTAAGAACTGCAACCCGCGGTTTGTGTATTTCTTGGCAATAGATATAACTAGACGTAAGTTTGCTTCAACCATCTCTTTCTTAGCTCGGCGTGCTCTTGCCTCACCGATAGACATACGACGATTAATTTCTTTTAGTTCACCTAGCTCGATACCCGTTTCTTGCTGTAGCTGATTTAATCGGCGTTGAGCACGTTGTAGGTCAGGCAAGTTACTTGCCAGTGCCTGTGAGTAATCGCTCTTGCTATCGATTAAGCTTTGGAACCAGTCTTGGTTTGTTTCATTGCCTGGGAATGTTTTAATGAATTCCTTACGAGGGATTCTGCAGCGCTGTGTACAAATGCGCATGATATTGCGCTCTTGAGTACGAATACGGCTGATGTAGTCACGTACACGCCCAACTAGTCTTTCATAAAAACGTGGCGAAAGTTTAACTGGCGAGAATACGATGCTTAATTCAATTTGTGCTTTTTCAGCTTGTAAGCTATTTGCACCGTGTTTCTCAAGGGCATCATAGTAATCGTCTAAGCAGTTTTGAATATTTGTAAAACGTACACGCGCTTCTTCTGGATCAGGACCACGTTCTTTCTCGTCCTCATCATCATCGTCTTCGTCTTTTTCGTCTTTCTCTTCATCAAGATCTTCATCTAGATCTTGCTCGCTAATAGGTGTTGGAGCAACTGGATCAGGGCTGTCTGGGTCGATATAGCCGCTAAATATATCGCTTAAGCGTCCTTCTTCTTCAGTGACTTTATTATAAGCTTCTAATATGATTTCAACTGAGCTAGGGAATGCAGAAAGTGCAGACATTACTTCGCGAATGCCTTCTTCGATGCGCTTGGCGATTACAATCTCGCCTTCTCTTGATAATAGCTCAACTGTACCCATTTCTCGCATATACATACGAACAGGGTCAGTAGTTCTGCCTGCGTCGTTTTCTACAGCGGCTAGAGCGGCTACATCGTCATCATCAGCTTCTTGAGAAGAATCGCCTTCCTTCATCAGCATTGTTTCTGCATCAGGAGCAACTTCAGACACGGCTATTCCCATGTCGTTAATCATGCGAATGATATCTTCAACCTGTTCTGGATCAGCGATGTCTTCAGGTAGGTGGTCATTGACTTCGGCGTAAGTTAAATAGCCTTGTTCCTTACCCTTGGCAATTAATTCCTTAAGACGAGATTGCTGCTGTGAAGTATCTGACATAATAGCCCTGCGATCTATAAAACGATTAAAAAAATTAGCGCGCAATTATAACGCTGACCCGTTAACAATACTAGCGATATGTAGTTAGCAAGTATACAGTTTAGCTGAGAGTTAACGAATTACTGAGTATTTGTTGAGAATGGAAGATGATTGCCTGTTATTTGTACTCATACTTGTCTTTTAACATATATTATTAGTCATTATTCATAAAGTGGTTAATGCGTTTTTATTTATATGAAAATTAATAAGAATGTGTTTTAAAGGCTGGTATTACATCAATTTTCTCTAAAGCTTATATTGGTACGTAACGGCTTTTTTCAAGTCATTAGCTGGAGAGTTTAGGTTTTATTAGACTTCTTTTTGTGGCTAGCGGCAAGTGCTTCGATGTATTGCTTGGCTTGTTGTTTAACAGAGTCTGATAAGTTGCTTTTCAGGGAAGACTGTTGTTTTTTTAGCTGATTAAATGTTAAGTCTCTTTTGCGTTCTTCAATCTTTTCCCAGCTATCAAGAAACATCTGGCGATAATTGCCATCAGGGCAAGGGTTCAAGCGTGATATTTCGCTAATAACCAGTAGTTTGCTCGCATAGTTTTGGTCGTCTTGCCAATCAATAAGCATTTGGCCCATGCTGGCTTCGGGGAATTTGTTCCAGTAATCGATAAGCAGTGCAAGTATGTCCGCATTGTCTTCTTCTATCTGGCTTAGCTCTGCAATAGGTTCTACTTCGCGGATCAAATAAGGGTGGTGAAGTAATAATGAAATTGTTCGATTTACCAGTGAAATATTAGCAGTGCGTTTTGTGTATCGTTTTTGTGGGCTAAAGCTCTTTTTGCTATTACTCGGTTCATATTGATAAGAGTCATAGCTCTCTTGCGGCTCGTAGGATGTGTGTTCTTCGCTTTGGTAGTTATCGTGCAAATGATTGCTGCTTGTTAACTGGGAGAGTGTTAATCCAGTGAGTTCGCTGATTCTCTCTTGCATCATCTGTTGAAGTAAGCTGGGTTGCATTTGCTGTATGAGGGGTAGAGCTTGGCTGCTAAATAGCGCTCTGCCGTCAATAGAATCCATGTCTATATTTTCTGAAAGCGATGAGAAAAAATATTCTGACATTGGCATAGCAGCACTGACCATCTCTTCAAAGTGTTGTTTGCCTTTTTGTCTGACGAGTGTGTCTGGATCCTCGCCATCTGGGAGAAATAGAAACTTTGCCTGCTGCCCATCCTTGATGCTGGGCATTAGAGTTTCAAGTGCTCTCTTAGCCGCTTTAAGGCCCGCTTTATCGCCATCAAAGCAAAAAACGATTTCAGAAGTTATTTTGTAGAGTCTTTCTAAATGGTGGATACTGGTGGCTGTTCCAAGTGTGGCAACACTATAGTTGATGTCAAATTGCGCAAGGCTTACAACGTCCATATAGCCTTCAACTATGATAATTTTTTCCAAATTGCGAGTTGCCTTTCGTGCTTCGTAAAGCCCGTATAGTTCTCTGCCTTTGTGGAAGGTGTCCGTTTCTGGCGAATTTAGATATTTGGGTTTTCCGTCACCAACAATGCGGCCTCCAAAAGCAATGACCCGGCCTCGCATATCCCGAATAGGGAACATGATGCGTTCTCGAAAGCGATCGTATAGGCTGTCTTTTTCTTCGTGTCGGATTAACATGCCTGCGCTTTCAAGATGTGAGACATCTGAGTCGGTTAAGCCAACACTTTTAATTAAGTTGTCCCAGCCAGCTGGTGCATAACCGATAGCGAATTGTTTGGCGGTGCTACCATCAAGCCCTCGGTCTTTTAAATATGGGATAGCTAATTGTTTTGCTTCTGTGCTTTTAAGTTGCGACTGAAAATAGGCGGCGGCTAGGTCAAGGATCTTAAACTGTGCTTGATAGAGGTGGTCGTTACTGCGATGGTTGTCTTCTTTTGGTACTTCAATGCCAGCGCGTTTTGCCAAATCTTCAACGGCCTGAGGAAAAGGTAGGTTTTCATATTCAGTGATAAAGCTAATAGCGTTACCTCCCGCACCACAGCCGAAACAATAATAGAATTGTTTATCCGGGCTGACTGAAAAGGAAGGAGATTTTTCTTGGTGAAATGGGCATAAGCCACTATAGTTTTTGCCAGTTTTTCTGAGCTTAACGCGGCTGTCAATGACATCAACTATATCTGTTCTGGCGAGCAAATCATCGATAAAAGCTTGAGGGATTTTGCTGGCCATTAAGTTCTCGCGTTATTGGATTTGTGTTACAAATGCAATTGGCTGTACTTGATGCATTACGCCAATCAGTTGCATTATTCACTAAAAAGGGTGTGCTTTATAGTTATAAAGGAGCTTTGGAGTAATTTAAAATCAGTTGCTACTTATTGGTAAGCATAAGCTTTACGAGCTTTGATATGTTACCCATATCGGCTCTTCCCTGTAATTGGGGTTTGACGAGGGCCATTAACTTTCCCATGTCGGCCATGCTAGAAGCTTGGCTTTGATCAATGGCGTTTTTCAGAATGCTATTTATTTCATCATCGTTAAGCGGTTGCGGCAAGTAGTTTTTAATCACCTCCAGTTCTTGCTGCTCAATGTCCGCCAAGTCTTGACGGTTCGCTTCTATATATTGCGCTAGTGAATCTTTGCGTTGTTTAGACATTTTATCTAAAACGCTGAGGACTCTATTATCATCAAGTTCAATACGCTCATCGACTTCGATTCGTTTGAATTCTGCCTGTATCATACGAATAGTCGCTAATAATGGCTTGTTTTTAGCCCGCATAGCACTTTTCATATCAGCTTTAATTTGCTGTTGAATGTCAGACATTGTTCTTACCTAATGCGATATTGTTTTATTTGATAGTGACGCTTTTTGATTCTTTTATCGTTATCAGTTACTAATGCTTCTAATGTTTGCCTAGGCAAACATCAAACTTTATTAGTAAAGACGAACTCTGCGTGAAACTTCACGTGATACTTTCTTCGCGTGACGCTTAACAGCAGCAGCTGCTTGACGCTTACGTACTGAAGTTGGCTTTTCATAGAATTCACGGCGACGTACTTCTGCTAAAACACCAGCTTTTTCGCAAGAACGCTTGAAACGACGAAGTGCAACGTCAAATGGCTCGTTGTCTTTTACTCTAACTGCAGGCATGTTTATTAAACCTAATTTAAATTAATTGGATACAATCTAATGTGTTAATTTACTCAGAATAAATCCTACATAAAAGATTGAGCGCGAATTTTACAGCTAACGCTATGCGATGTCAAAGTATGCTATAGCTATATTGCGATGAATTTATTAGTTTCAGTGGCTTTGCTTTAATTGCCTTGCAAGGCCTATCTTTATACTCTTGAATGCTTTGAAAAATAATCCCTAAGGGTGTATCTAGGATGAGAATAGTAGATAATACGCGGCTACTTTAGAGCTTAAAAATTATTGGATAGAAGATATGCGAGTATTAGGTATTGAAACCTCTTGTGATGAGACCGGCGTAGCAGTTTATGATACAGAATTAGGCTTGTTAGGTGATGCTTTATATTCACAGGTAGCCATGCACGCTGAATATGGAGGCGTAGTTCCTGAATTAGCATCAAGGGATCATATTAAGCGGTTGATTCCTCTTATTAATGAAGTGCTTTCAAGTTCAAATACCGAGAAATCACAAATTGATGCAATTGCCTATACAGCAGGTCCAGGCCTTATTGGCGCATTAATGGTTGGTGCTTCTACAGCGCGGGCTATCGCTTTTGCCTGGGATGTCCCTGCTATCGGGGTTCATCATATGGAAGGGCACTTACTTGCACCTATGCTTGAGAAATCACCTCCTAAAATTCCATTTGTTGCTCTTTTGGTTAGCGGCGGCCATACACAGCTTGTAGAGGTTAAAGAAATTGGGGATTACACTTTGTTAGGTGAATCACTTGATGATGCAGCTGGAGAAGCGTTCGATAAAGCGGCTAAGATGCTAGGGTTGGATTATCCGGGTGGGCCATTAATTGCGAAACTGGCACAGGGAGCGGATAGAACACGTTTTAAATTCCCGCGACCAATGACTGATAGACCAGGCATGGATATGAGCTTTTCAGGTCTAAAAACTTTCACCTTAAATACCGTTAATAAGTTTAAAGAAGCAGGAACACTTGACCTGCAAACTCAAGCGGATATTGCTGCTGCATTTGAAGAAGCTGTCGTTGATACTTTGGCTATCAAGTGTAAGCGTGCTCTGCAAGCTACGGGTTTGAAGCAATTGGTAATAGCTGGCGGAGTGAGTGCTAACCAGCGTCTTCGTGAGAAGCTGGAAGTAATGGTAAAAAAGGAAAAGTCAGAGCTTTTTTATGCGAGACCTGAATTTTGTACTGATAATGGTGCAATGATCGCATTTGCTGGAGCTCAGCGTTTAGCGGCAGGTCAAAGTAGTGATTTAACAATTTTGGCAAAGCCTAGATGGCCTATGAATGAGCTGAGCACCCTTTAAGGTTCAGGCCTTGTAAAATCAACAAACTTTTAGTGTTTTAGAATTGGATTATTTATGGATATTGTTTACATCAAACAGCTTAAAATTGAAACGGTCATTGGTATCTTTGATTGGGAGAGAGAAATTAAGCAGCAAGTCTGTCTTGATATTGATATGGCTGTGGATATCAGCGCTGCGGCGGCGGGTGAGGATATTGAATCTACAGTGAGTTATAAAACGGTCAGTGATAGATTAATTGAGTTTGTCGGCAAAAGTGAGTTTTTATTGGTTGAAACAATGGCAGAAGAAATAGCGAGTTTGTTAAAGAAGGAGTTCTCGTTACCTTGGATGAGAATCAGAGTTGGCAAGCCAACGGCAATTCAAGATGCTAGTGAAGTTGGGGTGCTGATCGAGCGCGGAGAGCGGCCTGCAATCGCCAATTATAATCTGTAAGCTATTTTAAGGTTATACAAAACCTCAAACTGAAGGTGTTAATTAAAAGAGCTAATATGATAGATGTTGTGATAGGGGTTGGTAGTAATTATGATGCCGAAAATTACTTGCCCAAAGCAGTAGCACATTTAGCACAAAGGTTTGGGGGGCTAACTCTTTCTAAAGTTTACCAAAGCTCTGCACTAGTGAAAGAGAACGTTAATAGATCTGCTCATATTTTTTCGTGTGATAGTGAGCACTATTACTTGAATATGGCAGTTTACTTTCAGGTTAATACTGACGAGTTTCCCGCAGCTTGCGTTATTGAATATCTAAAAGAAATTGAGCGTAAATTAGATAGAAGGATCGATAGTAAGGAGAAAAAGCGAATTACAATCGACCTAGATCTACTGTTATATGGGGATGATCCTGTCGTTATTGGTGCTCGATTATATCCTGCTAAGGATGAGCTTAATCACAGTTTTGTCTTGGCGCCATTGGCTGATATTGTAGGCCATAAGCGTTATGCCTATGGGGAAGAGTGTTACGCACAATATTGGCAAGCGCTTGATAAAAATCACTTGCCCTTAAAGATAGTGAATTTGAACTTTGCTGACTAACGATTAATTAGCAGTTTTTACTGGCCACATATTTGCAGTTGCGCCTTGTTTATTTCTCTGCCGAGCGCGGCTCCGCTATGGCCTTGTGCGATAAGTGCTTTGTGATCAATCTTTGCAATCATTTCAACGTAGTTTCTAAGAAACTGGCATCTCTCTTCAAATTCAATTTTTATAGTTTCATCCAAGTTTAATGAAAGAGACAGCTCAATCAATTGATTTAGCTTACTAGCATCTCTTAAAACCCCTGAGCTTTGTAAAAATGACAGTTTGTTCTCAGCTGTTTTACAAGGCCAGTCTTTCAATAGGTGCATAATAGAAACAGTTTGGTTTATCAAATATTTACAATGTTTACTACAGCGTAACGTCTCTGAGAGTTCGCGGCTATTTTGTATTTGCTGTGAGTTATCTAGTCCTAATAGTGCAACAAAGTTAATCCAGGCAAAGCGTTGCTCTGCAGTGCTTAGTGAAAGGATTCTCGCCTGTGCTTTAATCCTTTTTTCATCACATAACTTGATTAAGTTGTGAGTTAAACCCTTAAAAGTTGGTAGTAGCTTACTCAATGCTTGGCTGTCGTTTAAGGCTTTAATAAAAGTTAGTGGTGATTGTTCTAGGACTGCGCGCTCAATTTCTTGCCAGATACGCTCTGCGCTCAAATGTGCTAGTTCTCCAGATAGGCTTATTGTGCGCATTAAGCTCAGTGTTTCAGGTGCAATCCTAAAACCTAAATGTGCATAGCGCGCAGCAAATCGTGCTGTTCGTAAGACACGTAGGGGGTCTTCACTAAAAGCATCTGATACATGTCGCAGTACTTTTAGCGAGAGATCTTGTTGACCATTAAAAGGATCAATAAGCGTACCATCATCCGCTTTTGCAATAGCGTTAATAGTTAAATCTCGACGCGAAAGGTCTTGCTCTAAGCTGACGTCTTCTGCAGCGTAGAATGAGAAGCCTTGGTATCCTTGTCCGGTTTTACGTTCTGTGCGCGCAAGTGCGTACTCTTCCTTTGTCTCAGGGTGCAAAAAAACAGGGAAATCTGATCCGACCGGAAGGTAGCCTAAAGCGAGCATCTTATCGACATTAGCGCCAACAACAACCCAGTCACAGTCTTTGGTTGGGTAGTTTAGTAGCTGATCACGGACTGCGCCGCCGACTAAATAGGTTTTCATTGAGTTTTTATTTCATTTGGAAATAGTTGCTGCCATTGGTTGAAGCCTCCATTTACACTGCGCGTGTTTTTAAAGCCTTGCTGTGCTATATATTGGGCGGCCCCTTGGCTGCTAATACCGTGATAACAGAGTACTAGAATATCTTGCTCAGCTGACAATGGTGATAATAGTTGCTGAAAATTATCATTGTTTAGGTTTAGAGCTTGATTAGGGTGGGCTTGATTAAAACTATCTTGATCTCTGATATCAAACAATACAGCACCTTGATCTAATAGCTGTTTTGCTTCATCACATTCTATGCATTCTATTTGTGACATGTGAACCCCGGTTTGGTTAGGTGATAAAATTATTTTCGAAGGCTAGGGACGCTATAATATAGACCACTTTCTATGCAGTAGCCCGTGAGTTTCTCTCCCCAAACGCATCCAGTATCTAGTGCTATAATGTGCTTTCTAGAAGTTTTACCCATTAGAGCTGCCCAGTGGCCAAATAAAAGAAGGTCTTCGTTGTTTTTATCATTGTGAAGATCAAACCAAGGGTGGAACTCTTTTGGCTGAGAGCCAATTTCACCCTTAAAGCTTAGCTCAAGTTGATTGTTTGCAGTGCAAAAACGCATTCTAGTAAGATAGTTAGTGGTGCAGCGCAACCTTTCCATTCCAGCTAGGTTTTCTTGCCAAAGATCAGGCTGGTTGCCATACATTTTTTTGAAGTAGTTTAAATGTTGATCGCTCTCTAAATAGTCACTGACTTCCTGGGCTCTAGATAATGCAGAAGATATATCCCAATTTGAAGGAAGACCTGCGTGGCTCATAAATGCGTTAAGTGATTGATCGTAATATGCAAGAGGTTGAGCCTTGAGCCAGTGCATTAGTTCTTCACAATCTGCAGCGTTTAAAATATCTAGCAGAGTGTCTGATCTCTTATGTTTAGCGCCAGCAAAATATATAGCGAGTAAGTGCAGATCATGGTTGCCTAAAACAACTTTTGCTTGTGGGCCTAGCTGTTTGATAAATCTAAGCGTTTCAAGTGATTTAGGGCCGCGATTAACAATATCTCCTGCGAACCAAAGTTGGTCAGAGTCTTTGAACTTGATCGCTTTTAAAAGGTTTTGAAGTTCATCAAAGCAGCCTTGGATGTCACCAATTGCGTAGGTGGCCAATTATAATCTCCAGCTCTTAGTGAAGAGCATTAGGTTTTGCTAAAGTAAAGGCGCCTATTTCTGCTTTGAATGCTTCGCCATCAGCTGTCACCATATTGTAGTGCCCAAACATACTGCCAACGTTTGTTTCAAGTACGGTGCCAGAGCTATATTGGTAACTCGTATTAGGTGCGATGATAGGTTGTTCGCCTATAACACCTTCCCCTTGGATTTCTTGCTGCTTTTGGTTTCCATCAGTGACAACCCAGCGTCGAGAAAGTAATTGAACATTGTAATCAGCCGTATTTGTAATAGTCACTAAATAAGAAAATACAAACCGTTTAGCGCTAGGGTCTGATTGAGAATCTTCAAATTTAGATTCTACATTGATTTGAATATTCTTTTGTTGTTCGCTATCAAAATCGAAGTCAGTCGATTTGTATTTCATATTATAATGCCGTATCTGTTGCTTGAGATTGTAAGTAAATATCATCTGCTATACAGATAAAATCACTTAGTGAAAGTGTTTCCGGTCTATGTGTTGGGTTTATCCCAAGTTCTTCAAGGCGCTCGGCACTTATCAGCTGTTTTAAATTGTTACGTAAAGTTTTTCTGCGCATGCTAAAAGATGTTCTGACAACTGACTGAAGTGTAGCTAGACATTTAGCAGTTTGTGGTTTTTCTTTGTATGGCACAAGTCTGACAATCGCTGAATCCACTTTAGGTATCGGGTCAAAAGCTTCTGGTGGTACGATGAATAAAGGCTCAACCTCACAGTAGTATTGGGCCATAATGCCTAACCTGCCATATAATTTATGACCTGGTTTAGCTGCTAATCTATCCACAACTTCTTTTTGTAGCATAAAGTGCATATCTTGAACACAATCACAGTGCTGCAGTAAATGGAAGATCAGTTGAGTTGAAATGTTGTAAGGTAAGTTCCCTACAATACGTAATGGTTTGTCATCTTGTTGCAGAGAGCTGAAATCAAATTTCATCGCATCAGCTTCAAAAATGCGAAAACGCTCTTCATAATTAAAGAACTTTGCACGCAGAATGGGTAACAAGTCGCGATCTAGTTCGATAGCGTCTAGCGCATTGCTCTCATCCAGAATTACTTCTGTTAAGGCGCCGAGTCCTGGGCCGATTTCGACCATGTGATCGCTTTGTCTTGGGCTGATACCTCTGACAATACGGCGAATGACTCCTTGATCTTGCAAAAAGTTCTGACCGAAGCGTTTACGTGCTTTATGACCGGCATTTTTAGTGTTTGAGCGACTCATTAAATTTTAACCTTTTGCGTTTTGCTTTGAGAGTGTGCCAGTGTACTGGCGTAGTTTATAGCGACTAATAAGCTGCCAATATCTGCTTGGTTGGTGCCAGCAATATCAATAGCAGTGCCATGATCTACCGAAGTACGAATGATAGGTAGGCCTAGAGTTATGTTTACAGCTTTTCCAAAACTTGCGTATTTTAGCACGGGTAAGCCTTGATCGTGATACATTGCTAGTACGGCATCAGCAGTACTTAATAGTTTGTCGTTAAACAGAGTATCAGCAGGCAGAGGGCCTATTAAATCAGCGCAGAGCTCAGGGTTGTGATCGCAAAATGAGTTCAATACAGGCTTAATGGTGTCTATTTCTTCGTTACCCATATGCCCATCTTCACCCGCGTGGGGGTTGAGCCCGCAAATCAATATACGAGGCTTCTCGATATCAAACGTTGTTTTTAAATCAGCGACTAAAACTTTCAATATCTGATTCAGCTTTTCAGTTGTGAGTGATTGACTTACATCTTTGAGGGGAATATGTGTGGTTGCCAGTGCAACACGCATCTTATCACTGGCAAGCATCATGACGACTTCATCTGTTTGTGTGAAGTGTTGAAGGTATTCCGTATGACCAGTGAAGGCTATTCCTGCTTGATTGATAATCCCTTTGTGCACAGGGGGAGTTACCATGGCGTCAAACTCGTTTTCAAGGCAGCCTTGGCATGCGATATCTAAAGTTTGTAGCACATAGTTCGCATTGCTTGTGGATAATTTGCCTGGCTCAGCGGGCTCTGCAAGGAGGACTTCTTTAAAGAAAAGTTCTCCTTTATTGCAACCAGATCGATTGGCCATGTCAAAAGGCTTTAAAGTAAGCGGCAGCTCTAAAGCTTTTGCTGTACTTCGAAGGAGTTGGGGGTCGCCAATAATGATTAATTGATCGCTGTGCTGCTGCTGAGCAATTTTCACAATAAGCTCTGGACCAATACCAGCTGGCTCACCACTAGTAATCGCTATACGCTTTATTTGGGACATGTTTTGCTCAGTAGAAAATTAAAAAGAAGGGATTATATACGATAAGCTTTGGCAAACACTATACAGAGGTGAATTTAAGCAAAACAAATTAGCACAGGTAGGATTGTTAAATGAGTAAACACTCAGCAGTAATGCGGCTGCTGAGTGTTTTGAGTTTGAACCAAAGCGATATAGGCCGTATTAATAGTCCATATCAACAGTATGTTGGGAAGGTAATGCAGTTGTTACTTAAACTCAACATAAGCATTGGCGCGTATTTCACGCATCCAAGTGTCCATTTCTTCGTTAAATTTACGCTTGCCAATAACATTTCTTGCTTGGTTTTCTTGAGCTAAGTTATTAACGTTTTCAGATTTTCTATCGAGTACTTCTAAAATGTGCCAGCCAAAACGGCTCTCAAAAGGAAGGCTTAGTTGGTCTATTGGCGTTTTATTCATTACTTGCTCAAATTCAGGAACCATCTGGCCTGATTGCGCCCATCCAAGATCGCCACCTTGAGAGCTGCTTCCTGGGTCGTTACTGTGCTCTTCTGCCAGTACCTCAAAATCTTCACGCTTGCGAAGTAGTTGCTGATAAAGCTGTGAAGCCGTGCGTTTTGCCTGTGATTTGGTCATTACTTCGCTTGGTGCGATCAAAATATGACGTACTTTGGTTTTTGCAACCGTTATTTGTTTTTCACCATTGCGAGTGTCTCGCAATTTTATAATGTGAAAGCCAGTAGGTGTGCGTGTAGGCTTGCTAATCTGGCCTTTACTAAGTGTTGATATTGCGTTGACCATCGATGTTGGAAGCTCTGCGATTTTTCGCCAGCCCATATCACCGCCATTTAAGGCGTTTGCCGCATTTGATTCGCTAATTGCTATATTTGAGAACTTGGCGCCGGAGCGTAGCTTTTGATAAAGGCTTTCGGCTTTATCTTTAGCGACTTTGATATTCTTAGGTGTCATCGGGCTTTCAATTGAGATTAAAATATCACTGATCAATACATCTGCGTTCCCACGGCTGGCTTGAGAGCGTAGGAAGCTTTTAATTTCTCGATCTGATATTTGAATCCGTTGGCTAATATTACTCTCTTGTAATTGTCTAATGAGCATGTCTTCACGGATTCTTTCGCGGGTTTTTACATAGTCTTGACCTTGGGCGTTTAGTACGTTACGAAAACGGCTGAGGCTCATTCCGTTTTCTTGAGCTATATTTGTAATGGCTGCATTAAGTTGTCTATCAGTAACTTTAATGCCTTGATCAGAAGCCATTTTTAGCATGATTGTGCGTGTAATCATTTGCTCAATAACTTGATTTTGTAACACGCTTTTTTCAGGAAGTTTTGCGCCTTGTTGCTGTACCTGTTTTATTGCGCGCTTGTAGTTCTCGATGAAGTTTGATTCCAGAATAACCTCATCGTTAACAATTGCGATAATCCTGTCTAATTTAGCGGCAGTTGATATTTGGGGTGTAACTATCAAGCAGGCACAGATTAATGCGCTTTTAACGGACTTTTTTACTGAATTAATTATTTGCATTATAGTACTCACGTTCTTGGTAACCTTTAATCTTGTCTTTAAGCTCTTTTGCTGGGCTCTTGCCAACGCCGCCTAAACCTTTGAATGAAAATTGTAATGCAACGGACTTATCTCTTTCATTAGTTGAAGTTAACTCATCTCTAAAAATTAAACGAGTACTCCAACAGCAGCTTTGATATTCCAGGCCTGCAGCAAAATCAAGTGTGTTATTTTTACGCCAGTCGTACTGAATTAAACCTAGGCTCGACCATTGGTTTGTAATTGGCCACAGATAGGAAAGGGTTGTCTGTTTACGGGTGTCTCGGGTAAATCGGTGGCGAATACCAATGACATGATTTGGATCTTCTTCATATTTTAAATCCAGAGTCATTTCTGAATTGTCGAGGGAGCCTGCATCAAATGCAGCATCAAACAGTGCCCTGACTCGACTGTTGGGTCTCCAAGCAACAGATGTGGCAAAATCAGAGGTGTCATCTTTAATTGGTTCGTCGTTAGGGTTTACACGTACAATACGATCGTTAAAGTAAAAGGCGTGTCCAATACTGGCAGAGACAATCTCTCGACCTTGATCAGAGATCGCTCTAGAGGTAAGGCCTAGAGAAATTTGTTTAGCATCGCCGAATCTGTCATCACCACTAAAGCGGTTGTCTCTAAACAGAGAGTTGTAGGTAAATGTTAGTTCTGATGTATCAAAATCAGGAAGTTCTGTTTGATCGACATGTGGTGCATAGAGTGCGTATAAGCGTGGCTCTAGAGTTTGAGTGTAGGCTTTATCCTGGAAGTTGAAGTCTCTATCAAAATAGAGACCAGAATCAAGTTCAAATACCGGAACAGTTGCAGACTGTTTGCTGCCTATTGTAGAAGGCTGATCAGATAAGCTGTAATTTGCATGCCAGAGTTTAACAGCAGGTTTTATGTAGCCCCATGTGGCTCTATAGTCACCATTTATACTTGGGTTGATAATCAGTCGGTCACCGATGGTGCGAGCAGAACCCGTTAAACCTTTTTGGTCTCGATCAAAGCGTGTGAAAACCGCACGATAGTTAAAGCTTATGTTCTCAAAGTTTTCATTAGGAGATCCTGAGATACGAAACTCAGGCAATCGTTGGTAGGGTTTGGTTTTAGTTGAGTCTATAGTTTGGTATTTTTGTACTAAAATAGAGCTCTGCCAAGTATCAGCGTCATAAGTGACTTTAGCAGTTTGGTTTAGATGGTCATTATCGCCTTCATCAACACGCAGTGAAGTGCCTAAATCAGAGAAGTAATTATCGTCACTAACCTCGGTATAATCAACAACAGTATGGAATCGCCCGTACTGACCGTCATGGTTTACACCTAAGACCCAGCGGTTATTCGGTGTGCTGTCGCTGTCCTTTATGAAACCTGTACTTAAGCGGTTGTTGCTGTTTTTGTCTAGGTAGCGCAGTTCGTTTTCAAGCAGTAAACCACTTTTCGAAAACAATGTAGCGGTTAGTGTATCGTCAATATTTGTTGCTATATTGAAGTAATATGGGATTGAGATTTTACTTTCTGAATTAGAAAACTTAAAACTTGGGTACAGAAAGCCGCTATGTCTTCTGTCATCCAACGGGAAGTAAAAGACGGGGAAATATAAAAAGGTTTTGCCAAAGAGGGATAGCTTAGCATGTTTGGCTCGTCCAAATCCTGACTCTGTGTCAAGCTTGATATTGCTTGCAGAAATCTTCCATGTTTCATCTCCTGGCGGGCAGAAGGTAACGCTTCCTTTGTCAATCTCTAGTATTTCTTTGGTTTTGCGTGTGATTGCTTCTGCTTCACCTCTGATGCTTTCTTGATGAAGTACGTATTTTGAATTAATTAGTCGGATTTCTTCTTCATTGATATTACCCTCTGCCTTTTGGCCGGAAATTAATAATCCTGTTTGGCGATAGGTAACACCTTCCTCTAGACTAAAAGCTCCTGTTTCCTGATTAAGCTTAGCTAAAGGGCTATGTAAACTTCGCCCTCCTTGCTTGATGTCAACATTGCCGTGCAGTGTCGCGGCTTTGCCTAATTCAGAATTTGATTGATCAGCACTTACAAAAACGGTCTGTAAACTGGCGGGAGTCGTATCATCGACATCACCTACTTGTGGGGATATGTAGCGACCCTTGCAAACACTTTTTTGATTACTAGATTCTGTATATGGGTACCAGTCGAGCGTTTTGTAATCAATGGTGGTTTGTTCTACAGAGTTGGGAATGTGTTCGTTTTGTGCTCTTAAAAGGGCAAGTGTTTCATCTTTCCTTACAGCTTTCTTTGGTGCAGGGGAGGGGGGGGGTAAATTTGGGCTAATTGTATCTTTTGGCTCAATTGTAGATTGACGCTTTTTCTCAGTGTCAGTGTTAGCGATATATGCTTTATCTACTAATTTAACGCTATCCTCTTTAAGTTGCTTGCTTTGAGGTCTTTCAAAAGAGACATCTGCGTATGATGTTGTTAGGTCAGTATTGTTTGGAGTGCTTCTCTCTGCAGGCAGGGGAGCTGTTTGCTGCGAAGCAATGCTTTCAGATTGCGAACTTTCATTATCTAAAAGGCTTGGCTGTGTATTTGAGTTACTATTTGGGATAGGGGAATTGCAATCCCATTGGTTGCCAATTTGTTTACAATTCCAAGTATTTTCCGCATAGGCGGTCGATTGAGTACTTGTGAAAATGATCGTTAAAATAGCTAATCTTAAAGGGTCTAAAGTGTGCTTCTTAAATTGCATTTATTGGAGTCCGACCGTGTTGATAGCAAATAGATTAAAAGACAAATTGAACATTGTTTAGTGTGCTGAAATAATACAGTAAGTTATTATATGTTCATTAAATATATACATCTTTTAATCCCTTAAATAAAAATGGCAGATAAGTAAAATTGGATTATCTGTTATAGATTAGCATGGGGATAATAAAACATTCATTCGATGAATTACAGTATTTGTGGAAAACAATAGATAATGCAACCGCTTTGTGAAATAGAAAACTGGATTAACTCGCTTGTAAATAATGAAAATGAAGTTGAAGCTAGCGCCAAATTGGCATCCTTGCAAAAGGAATTAACAAATTCTTATACTTTAGAAAAACTCAAGGGAGATGCTAGTTGTCGTAGCTACTATCGGTTAGTGGTTGAACAGCCTGTCAAAAAAAACGACAAAGATAACGCGCTCAATTATGCTGAAACTCATAGCGATATAGTTGTCAATTACATTGTAGTTGCAAGCCCTGTAGATCGAATCGATAACGCAGTGTTTATCGACATAGCTAACCATTGGCGTACTCATGGGGTTAATACACCGCTTATTTACTACGCTAAGCCAAGCAAAGGTTTGATGTTGATTGAAGATTTTGGTGCGACTCATTTGTACGATTTAATGAACGAGTGCTCAGATGTTAATCTGTATGAAAAAGCAATTAAACAGTTAATTAACATACAGCAAATACCTTCAACCAAATTGCCTGCATTTGATCGTGATTTTTTGCTCCGCGAAATGAATTTGTTTAATCAATGGATGGTTGAGTACCAATTGGAGCTACAAGCACCTGAATGTGTTGGCCAGGTATTTGAATTATTGATAGATAATGCGTTAAACCAACCCCAAGTTGCTATGCATCGAGATTTCCACAGTCGTAATTTATTGCTGATAAATGATGAAATAGCGGTCATAGATTTTCAAGATGCAGTAAGAGGGCCGCTAGCCTATGATTTGGTGTCGCTACTTAAAGATTGTTACCTTGATCTGAGCGAGCATCAAAAGAACCTGTTAATAGACTCTTATTTAGAGCTGCTCTTTTCATCAAAAGCTTTAACCTCAGAATCAGTGTGTGATTTCACCAGAGAAGAGTTCGTCCGTTGGTTTGATTTGATAGGGATGCAGCGCCACCTCAAGGTACTAGGTTTGTTTATTCGCCTAGGTGTAGAAGAGCGAAAAACCGGCTACCTTCAAGATTTACCTCGTGTATTTAACTATGTAATAAGCGTTGCAAAAAAGTATCCACAATTGAGTGAGTTTCATGCTTGGTTGGAAACACAAGTAAAACCAAAATTAGCAGCCCAAATCTGGTATCAATCATGAAAGCAATGATACTGGCCGCAGGGCGAGGTAGTCGTTTTAAAGAATTAACTGAGACAACCCCGAAACCCTTGATACCAGTCGATGGTAAACCTTTAATTGAGTACCATCTGGATAACTTGCAAAGAGCGGGCTTCAAAGAAGTTGTTGTGAATGTTTCCTGGCTTGCAAAGAAGCTAGAAGAGTACTTTCAAAATCGATATAAAGGCTCTTTAAAAATCATCATTTATAACGAACAAGAAGCCTTGGAAACTGGTGGCGGTGTATTAGCAGCACTTGCTGATTTGTCAGACGGTCAGAGCCCTTTTTTAGTGGTTAACGCAGATGTTATGAGTGACTTTGATTTTAGGGAAATTCCAAGCAGTATAGATGCTAATGCGCATTTGTTTTTGGTACAAAATCCACTAGAAAAAAATATTGGTGATTTTTGCTTAAGCGACAGTGGTTACGTCCAAAACCTCAACTGGCAAGTAGAGTCTGAGAATGGGCACTTTGATACACTTACGTTTAGCGGTATTAGTCTCTTAACGCCTAAAATATTTGAAAATAGTAAGCCTGGTAAGTTTAGTCTTGGAGATCTTTTTAGAGAGTATGCTGATTTGAATGGAATTACGGGTCAAGTATTGAACTGTAATTGGTTTGATGTAGGTACTAAAGAGCGTTTGCAAAAGGCAGAGCAGTGGTGCAAAACAAGCAGCCTTAGGGAACATGCGATTAAGTCCCCAAATCTTCCCTGTGGATAACTAAGGGGCCAGATCCGCGGAAAAAATACGCAGTGAATAGTCAGTCCTTTACAAGTGTTTTGACAAAGGAGATGGCCCCTTAGATATCCACCCTACGGGGTGTACAGGATATTCCGTGCTTTTCGTTAATGCTTTTCGCCGGGCAACCAGCCCGCCTGTAAGCATTGCCTCAATCACGAAAAATCCTGTGCGCCAGAGGCGTTTGGGATTTAATCGCATGTTCCTTAGACAAGAGAAGTAAATCTAAAAGTTTTAAATTGCATTACAAGAAAATGCGCAACCAAGAGCAACGCAAACTTATTTCCCAAAGAGGTATTAGTTTGAATATCAATGGGTATAATCAGCGAATCAAAATGTCGATTGTAATAGAAAAGAGAAACCAATGAATCAGCAGATTTTTCAAAATATTAAAAAGTTTCGAACCGGTCTGATAATAGGTGCCGTTATAGGATTGTGGACCGGTAATGTGCCAGGCATGATATTCGGTGCAGCTGTTGGCTTTTTTATTAATCGCTGGCTTTTTAATGCAGTATTAGGTGCGGGTTCGCCGCAGGCATTATTTTTTAAAGCCACCTTTGTGGTAATGGGTAAAGTCGCGAAAGCCGATGGCAGAGTGACAGAACAAGAGATTGAGTTTGCCCGGAATGTAATGACGCGAATGCGCCTAGACGAAGAGAAGAAGCGCCAAGCGATGGCTTTCTTTTCAGAGGGCAAAGAGGCTGACTACGATTTAAGTAAAGTGTTACGTCCATTGAGCTTATTGATTCAGCGTCGAAGTGCCGTCAAAATCATGTTCTTAGAAATACAGCTGCAAGCTGCAATGGCTGATGGAGAGGTATCTCCAAAAGAGTTACAAATTATTCAGCAGGTCTGTACTTACTTAAAAATGTCGCAGCAAGAAATGGATCATTTGTTGCAGCGTATGCAAGGGCAGCAAGCATTTTATGGTGAGCATAACTCTCAATCTGCTATTGAAGATGCTTATAAGGTGTTAGGGGTTTCTCCAGAGAGTACAGATGCTGAACTCAAAAAAGCATACCGACGCTTGATGAGTCAGCATCACCCGGATAAGTTAGTTGCGAAAGGCTTACCGCCAGAAATGATGCAATTGGCAAAAGAGAAGACGCAAGAAATACAATCGGCCTACGATATCGTCAAATCTTCACGTAAATAAGCAATGAGGGCGTCGCAAAAACTAGCAAACTGGGATAAGACAAAGCAAAAATCGACGAAATAGCGCAGTCTGAACGCCTTTTCGGGTATTGCTGATGTAAATGAGCATTCAGTGTTGCTCTGCTGTTTGGCTAATTGGATCGATTTTTAATGCTGTATTATCGAACAAAATAGTTTTGCGACATACTGCAATTATTGCTGCCTTTTGATTCTAGTGTTCAATAAAGCAGCAGTAAACGTTCAAGCATCTTTCAAGTTCTTGGGTGTTAAGCTCCGGGTTTTTGATTCGTTTTCTCAGCAGGTTTGGGCTTCATTTTTTCAAGGGCTTCTTCTTCAAGCTGAGCAGCTATATTCGTTTTGATAACACCAAGTACTTTACGGTACAGCCATTCATTTCCCTGTTTTTTCCAAGCGCTGTTAGGGGCTTTTATCTGTTTGTAGTTTTCGATGTCAGATTGATTTGCAGCACGCTTTCGAGCAAGAGGCTGATTAATCTCAGGGCTGTTTTTATTGTGAGCTGAATAGATATCGTAAGTGCCGATTTTAAGCTGGGATATCATTTGGTTTAAGTCTTTGGCGCTAGTGTCAGGTGACTGCTTAGCATTGATAAGGATTAAACGGGCCTTTTCTTTATCCGCGTCCCCCAGTGTAGTTGCAAAATCAACAGCCCATGTAGCGCCTTGTCCAATACCAATCAAAATAGTGACGTCGCTGGTCTCGTTTAATTTTGCAATACTCGCTTTTGCTCTTGCCATAATGATTTCATTATTAGGAACAGCAGAGTCCTGTGTTTCTTGATTGGCGTTTGCCTCTGAGTCGGTAGTCACTTGGTTATTTTCAGTGTTTTCTTGCTCTTGTGTTTGTGTGTTTGTGTCGTCAGTACCGCTGTCCTCAGGCGTTGTTGGGATGGGTGATCTTTCTGGAATCTTAGGTAGTTGTATTGCAGGCATCGTCATCACTGCTGTTTGCCATTTATAATGACTTAAGCCGACGCGTAGAGGGCTAAGGCTTATTGGCCAGTCAGAATGAGTTCGTGGATCTGCAAAGAATAAAACGTTGCCAAGAGGCTCTTTTTCATCCGCGGCTAAAACGTAAAGATTGAAACTTTCTTCTTGGGCGTTTAGTTCAATAATCTCAGTCAGTGAGCCTTTCAGTAAATTGGCAATATCGAGCTGCTGTTGTTTGTGAGGATCTGGTAATACGCGTGTTTGAGGTGTTTGCTGATCAGCGCTTTTATCTGCGTTTTCAGATTCACTTTGTTCGTTATTTGATTGCTCGTTAGTGGAGCTATTTGCTGTGTCTTCATCGGCAGCAAATAAAGGGGTAGCGAGTAACAAAATAAATAGCTTGCCTATAATTAGCTTTTTCATAAATTAGTTAATAACACTCAAATTTTAAAAGTCTAAGGATATTAATACGACAGCCATTTAGATACAATGTGAGCTCACTTCTAGAGATAAAAAACAAAGGACATCAATGAAAGATTTTAAGATAGCCCCTTCCATTTTGGCTGCTGATTTTGCAAAGCTTGGCGAAGAAGTAGAAAATGTTCTAGCAGCAGGGGCGGATATTGTCCATTTTGATGTGATGGATAACCACTATGTACCAAATCTAACGATTGGGCCTATGGTTTGTAAAGCACTGCGTGATTACGGGATTAAAGCACCTATTGATGTCCATTTGATGGTAAAGCCTGTTGATTCAATGATTTCTCAATTTATTGATGCTGGCGCTAGCTATATCACTTTCCATCCTGAAGCGTCCGAACATATAGATCGCTCATTGCAAATGATCAAAGACGGGGGCTGTAAAGCGGGTTTAGTATTTAATCCAGCAACACCTTTGCACTATTTAGATCATGTGATGTCCAAGCTGGATATGATTTTACTAATGTCAGTTAATCCAGGCTTTGGTGGTCAGAAATTCATCCCATCAACGCTAACAAAGCTTCAACAAGTTCGTCGTCTAATTGATGAATCTGGGTTTGATATTCGCCTGGAAGTTGATGGTGGGGTAACAGGCGACAATATCCAACAAATTGCTGCTGCCGGGGCTGATACTTTTGTTGCAGGTTCTGCTATCTTTAATGCGCCCGATTACAAGCAAAGCATAGATAAAATGCGAGAGGAACTCGCAAAAGCAATCGCTTAAGTAGTGATGTAGTTTTGGCGGTAAATTTGATTGAGGAAAGTAGTAAGCTTGATGTCAAACCATCTTAAACAAAAGTTGATAAACTTTAAGCAGTTGTTTTACAAGCTACCTAAGTTGCATCGGTATTTAATAGCAGTTTTAAGTGTTACTTGTCTCTTACTTGTAATTACTCCTACCTATCACTTCAGTGGTAAAGGTGTTGAAATTCCATTGCCCAAGTTGCAGGATCCTGAGTTTAAGGGTGTTGATGTTGCACTCAGTGATTTCAATACCGACACCATTCCCGATTACGAATGGGTTGTTCAGGAAGGAGATACACTGGGCGAGCTTTTCTCAATGTTTAACAAGTCATACACTCTGACCCAAATACTTGAAGCAGACAAAAACGTTCTTTCACTAGATGTGATTAACAAGGGCGATATTTACCGGTTTTGGTTTGATGGAGAAACTGATAGCTTCGATGGCAAGAATGTTGTACTTGAACGTATGGAGCAGTATTTAGGCGTTGCCCATCAAGTTGTCTTTAAACGTAAAAATAAAGGTTATGAGTATAAAGAAACTCTGTTAGAGGGTACGTGGAGAAAGGTGCGTATTGCCGGTGAAATTAAAAGCCGCAGTAGCTTTTATAAAGCAGCGGTTGCTCTTGGTTTACCGGCAAATGATGTTGCGGTGATTAGACGCTTATTGAAAACTAAAATTGATTTTGCAAAACAGACCGCAGCCGGCGATCGTTTTGAAATCATAATCTCTAAGCAATTTGTGGGTAATGTGTCGACTGGCAATACCAAAGTTGAAGGGGTGAGGTTTTTTAACAGAAAAACAGTTTATTCTGCCTTTGCTTACAAAGGTAATTACTTTGATAGTAAAGGTGAAGGGTTAGAAAGAGCTTTTACTCGCTATCCTTTAAAGCCTGGATTTCGCAGAATATCATCAAACTTTAACCCTCGAAGAAGACATCCCATTACGCGCTTAATCAGGCCGCATAACGGAACTGACTTTGCGGTATCGACAGGCACTGCGATTTATGCACCCGGTGATGGTGTTGTTAAAAGGGTTGTTCGTCACAAATATGCGGGTTTATATATTGAGTTGCAGCACAGTTACAAATATAGAACACGTTATTTACACTTGAGCAAAGCGCTGGTCAGAAAAGGGCAGCAAATTAAACGCGGTCAAAAAATCGCTTTAAGTGGTAATACTGGGGCTTCAACAGGGCCGCACTTGCATTATGAGTTTCACGTCAATCAAAAACCGATTAACGCAATGGGAAATAAAGTACCAGTTTCAATTGGGGTTGATCGAAAATCGAAGGGGGAATACGAGAGGCGTGTTTCTAGTTTGATTAGAATGATGGAAAGTGAAGATGTAACAAGTACAAAGGCTGACAAGGAAAAAGCAAAAAAAGGTTAAAGAGGCTTGTGAAAGTAGTCATAAGCGCGTTAGCTCTCAAAACAGAATATTCAAGAAAGCTGTGATCGGTTCTTGATTTAAAAAAGGATAAGGTTTTGGAATTTTTACAACGAATTTGGTTTAATTTCTGGGATGGTGTTGTCGGTTTTTCCCATGGTAGTAAGTTATTAAAAGTACTGGTTTCTATACTGGCTCTTTACTTAGTTATTTCAACAGCTTTAGCAATTTATTGGAGCAATACACCTGACTATCTTGAAGCTACTCCAGATACAGCAACGAGTGAGAAAGTCGTTGCAGGTGTGGCCACAACAGATGCTTTAATAAAAGTGACACAGACACTGCTAAACAAACCCGGTGGCTACATTACCAACGATAAAACATTACCCGGTATTTGGATGGATAATATGCCGCGCTGGGAGTTTGGTGTGTTAGTTCAAGCGCGCGATATGGCGAGGTCACTACGTAAAGATTTTAGTCGCTCTCAATCGCAGTCTACAGAAGATGTCGACTTGACGAATGCTGAGCCCAGGCTGCATTTTAACAACGATAGTTGGATGTTTCCTTCAACAGAAGGTGAGTACAAAAAGGCGCTGACTTACCTTGTGAATTATCGAGATCGATTAGCAGACCCACAAGCACAGAGTGCTCAGTTCTATGCCAGAGCTGATAATCTTAATAACTGGTTAGGTGATGTCAGTACACGTTTGGGAAGTTTGTCTCAGCGCTTAAGTGCTAGTGTGGGCCAGCGACGCATTAATACTGATTTGGCAGGAGATGCGCAAGCGGTTCAATCGACTGCATCAGATCAAATAGTAGAAGTGAAAACCCCTTGGAACAAAATTGATGATGTTTTCTATGAAGCACGGGGCTCGGCTTGGGCATTGATCCATTTGCTAAAGGCGATCGATAAAGATTTTGCCGGTGTGCTTGAGAAGAAAAATGCGCGCATTAGCTTGTTGCAGATTGTCAGGGAATTAGAAGCTACTCAAGGTTTTGTGTGGAGCCCATTCATTTTAAACGGATCTGAATTTGGCCTTTGGGCTAACCATTCTCTTGTAATGTCTTCGTACATTACGCGAGCGAACGCGGCAATTATTGATTTAAGAAAGTTATTAACTCAAGGGTAAATAGTAAGGTATATCGATGTAAGTGCCGACGATAATTACTGGCGTAAGCCCCAAGTTAAATAGCAGTAGAGTATTGAGAGCTTTATAGTACTGAGTGCACAGGTAAAGAAAGCCCAGCACAGTGGCAGTTTATAACTTTAAAATTGTCGTCGAGCTGGTTTAAGCGTTTTTTGCGAGTACACAGTATATAAAGATCTTGAATTATGAATAACCAGTCTAGCTTGAATATTAAAATGTTATGCTGGCTTTTAAAGCGACTAAAGAAAGAGAGAATTAAATGAGCGTACATGAGATTAAACATCCGTTGATCCAGCACAAGATTGGCTTGATGAGATCAGCATCAGTTAGCACCAGAAGCTTTCGCCAACTTGCAGGGGAAGTTGGGTGTTTACTCACTTATGAAGCGACTAAGGATTTGGAGCTAGAAGATTATAAGCTGGAAGGATGGTGCGGTGAAATTGACGCCCAGCGTATTAAAGGAAAAAAAATCACAGCAGTGCCAATTTTACGTGCTGGGTTAGGCATGTTAGATGGAGTATTGGAATTAGTGCCAAGTGCAAAAATTTCGGTGGTAGGCCTTTACCGTGATGAAGAAACACTTGAGCCTGTGCCGTATTTTGAAAAATTAGCACATGATATCGATGAGCGTTTAGCACTTGTTGTTGATCCAATGTTAGCGACGGGTGGCTCGATGATTGCAACAATTGATATGCTGAAAAAAGCAGGTTGTAAAAGCATTCGTGCTCTCGTGTTAGTGGCTGCTCCTGAAGGTATTGCAAAAGTGCAAGAAGCACACCCTGATGTGGATTTATTCACAGCGGCTGTTGATAGTCACTTAAATGAGCAAGGCTATATTATTCCTGGTTTAGGGGATGCTGGTGATAAAATATTTGGTACTAAATAGCGCTTCTCTGTTTGAGGGTTAATTATTAAAAAGGCAGCCTAGCGCTGCCTTTTTTAGTTTTTGAAAAGTAGGGAGTTTAAGAGTTGCAGGTTTAGTTAGAGGGCCAGTTTTCAATTTGATTGACAAAAGCGGCTAAGAACTTGTTGGTCTGGTGTGCGTCGAGCGCTCTGTGATCAATTGATAATGATACATAACACATTGGTTTGATAACCATTTGATCGTTACCATCAATGTTTCTTACAACGACACGTTTCTCCATTTTACCTACACCTAAAATAGCTACTTGCGGCTGATTGATGATGATAGGTGTTGCGATTAAGCTACCGCTTACACCGTAATTGGAAATAGTGAATGTGCCGCCTTGCATGTCATCAGCTGTGAGTTGTCTAGTGCGCGCTTTTTCGGTTTGCTCGCTAAGGTCTTTTGCGAGTTGGAACAAGCTCTTATTTGCCACATCTTTTACAACAGGAACAACCAGTCCTTTGTCATCAAGTGCGGTGCCAACGCCAATATTTACTTGTTTGAAGATCTCTAAAGCATCGCTATGGAATTGGCTGTTAATTTGAGGCACCTGTTCAATGGCTCTGGCGCTAGCAATTAAGAAATAAGCAGTGAATGTAAGGTTGGCACCAGCATCTTGGTAGCCAAGCTTTCTTGCACTGCGATGAGCAATAATAGTGCTTAAATCCATCTCAAAAATGCTAGTGACATGAGGGGATGTATGCAGCAAGCTATCAACCATGTGGTTTGCAATGGCTTTGCGCATAGGGCTGTGGGGAACTTTAGTTGACTGATCTGTTGCAGAGACTTCTTTGGCAGATGTAGACGTAATGGTTTGAGATTTAGTGATCGAGTGTTGAGGTTGTTGCGCTAACTCCGCTAAATATTGCTGTACATCCTTTTTGGTGATTCTCTCATCGAGACCACTGCCCTTTATCATTTCTGGAGAGAGATTGTGCTCGCTCAGTAAACGTTTTACAGCAGGCCCTAGTAAATGCTTCTTCGATTTGAAGTGCGCAAGCGTAGTATGCGAGTCGTTCTCTTTTTTAGGTAGTTCGCTGATCTCGTCTTGAGTTGAAGCATTAGAACCTGATTGAGAGGTTGGCACGCAAGCTTCAATATTCGTGTTTAGTGTTGCCAACTCATCTCCAGCAGATATCGTTTTTCCCACTTCAGCGTTAATCATAACGATAATGCCATCTGCGGGGGCTGTTATTTCAATAGCAACTTTATCAGTTTCTAAATCAACAATTGGTTGATCTTTCGTGACGGCGTCGCCACTGCTTACTAACCACTGTGCGACAGTCGCTTGAGTGCCTTCTAATTGCTCTGCTTCAAGAAGAATTTGAATGATATCGGTCATGTTAGTTCCTTAAATCAGCGTTATAGTGCAATGAGTTCAGCGATGTTTGATTTGATGCGCTCTACGCTAGGTAATGCACGCTCGAGTAGGTGGATATTATGAGCACTGGGAATATCTGGTGATGCAAGGCGCTTAACCGGAGCGTCAAGTTCAAAGAAAAGCTCTTCGGTTAAACAGGCGGCGATTTCAGCACCAAAACCAGCGGTTTTATTGTCTTCGTGAACGATTAAGCACTTGCCTGTTTTAGTGACCGAATTGAGCACAGCGTCTTTATCCCAAGGCTGGAGTGTGCGTAAATCGATAACCTCAACTTGGCCCTCAAAATCAACAGCCGCATTTTCACAGCGCTCTACCATTGCTCCCCAAGTTACAATGGTCAGATCGTTACCCTGGGTTAAATGTTTAGCAACACCAAATTCAATGACATAATCATCACCAGGGTAAGGTCTGCGTGACCATGGGTTGTCTAGTAGAGCTCGGTGTTCAAAGAAAATAGTAGGGTTGTTGTCACGTAGTGCATACCTTAATAAGCCAACTGCATCTTCTGCGTTCGAAGGCATGGCAACTTGCCAGCCGACCTTGTGAATCCATTCAACTTCATCACTCATTGAGTGCCAAGGGTCCCCTCTGCGAGCATATCCGCCGGGAAGTCTTACCACCATTGGCGCTGCAAATTGATTGTTTGTTCTCCAGCGCATAATGCCTGCGTCACTGAGTTGTTCTGCTGCAGGTTCTGCATATTTTCGAAATTGAATTTCTGGAACCGGCATTAATCCAGATAGAGCAAGGCCGATAGAGCGACCAATAATGCCCTCTTCAGAGAGGCTAGTATCAAAAACACGGTTCTGGCCATGTTTGTTATGTAGCTCGAGAGTTGCACCATGAACACCGCCTTTAGGGCCAACATCTTCACCAAAAACAAGTACCTTTGGGTTGTTTGATAGCTCGAAATCAAGAGTTTTACGAATGGCTGCGAGCATGTTTTGGCGTGGACCACTCGGCTTAGAAATAAGAGTATGCTCTGGGAACTTGTGTCCTTGAGCATGCAAGCCACCCCGAAGTTGCACGTTTGCTGAATCTGCGAATACATGGTCCGTAAGAGTGTCAGGGTTTGGTTCAGGTCGATTTTTGGCTTTCTCTACCGCAGCAGCAACTTCGAGTGTGCACGCTTGTGATAAAGCCTGCCAGGCGAGGTCATCCATAATGCCTTGCGAATTTAAGTATTCCTTAAGCTTAGGCTCTGGGTCACGTGCTTGATCTTCATCGATTAAGTGCGCAGGTTTGTAAGTTTGAGTATCTTGGAATGTATGACCGCAAAGTCTAGGTACTTTTAGGCGAAGCAAGCAGGTTCCCTTGCCTGATCTGACATGATTGACAGCTTTAGCAATTAACGCTGGAGTCTCTAAAGGATCAGTGCCATCTCCGTCGACAATTAATAGGTTTTTATAAGCGCTTAAGTTTGCAACCTGATCGCCCCCCGGTGTTTGTACTTCTTGGGGGACCGATATTCCATAGCCGTTATCTTCAATGTAAAAAAGATGAGGCAAGTTATTAGTGGTACTGATATTTAGAGCCGCCCAAAAGCCACTGGTAGACATTGAAGAGTCGCCGCCCATAGAGAGTGCAACAGCGCCTCTATAGCTCTCATCTTTCAGCTCGTTTAGATGATAGGTGATTGATTGTGCCCAGCCAGAAATAGGGCTGTATTGGGCGCCAACGCCACCGCACATAGGGAAAAGCATAGCGCCTTTGTTTTCAAGATTGGGGTAGTTGCATACGACGCCAATATCGCGCCCATCGCTGTAGCTACCTGATTTAGCCATTGGTGCAGCTACTGCTTCTTCTAAATCTAAGCCGAGGGATAAAACAAAGGGACGCGAGCGGTAGTAACCAGTAGCAGCATCTTTTGGGTGATTCATCATTAACCCTAATAAGATCTGAGCAAAATCATGACCTCTTGATGAAAATTGGTTAAATACGCGTTTTTCTGGAACGAGCACCTGCTCTTCAATATCATCAACCGCTCTAGATGTGAGTAGTAATTTGGCAACTTTTTGCCATTGATCGGAGTTTAGGGTGTCAGTGTTCATTATCAGCCTTATTGTTATGTAATCTAAAAGAGTCTTAAGTTTTAGCTTGGTAAGCACTTAAAGAGCAGCAGGGAAGAGCTCTGCTTTGTGTCGTAAATTAATATCAATAAGGATACAAAAAGATAGCTGAAATTATCTTGTCATTTGGTTGGCGATTGCTATCGATTATGATATTTAATTGCTTAAATTGATAAATATATGAAATAATAATTTATAAAATAAACAAAAGGTAAAATATGTTCTATTATTGTCCAGTAGGGATGATTTATAGAAGGCCGCTCACCTGGCATTAGGTCAGTTGGCATGAATCTTGTGAATTAGCGTTTAGCTAAGTTCATTTATCGTTTGTGAAGGGGAAGTATGAGTAATACACTGAGTTTAGATAAAACAGATTTGGCGATGCTGGCGTTACTGCAAGAAAACGGACGAATGACCAATCAAGAGCTTGCTGATAACGTGAGTTTGACGACAGCCCCTTGTTTGAGACGCCTTAAAAGATTAGAGAATGAAAAGGTAATAGAAGGATATTCGGCAATATTGAGCCCTAAGGCGTTGTCGCTCGAGGTTATGGCATTGGTGAGTGTTTCATTGAATGCTTATTCAGAGGAAGAAATCGCAGAGTTCGAGCAATTCGTAGAGCACAATGGCAATATTACAGAGTGTTATTCAGTATCAGGTGAGTACGATTTCTTTTTAAAAGTGGTTGCTAGTAATATTGCAGATATAGAAAATATTCTATTAAAGCAGTTATTGCGCCTGAAAATTGTGCGTACTGCAACCACTAACTTTGTGCTGGGCAAGCGTAAGAGCACAACGTCCCTTCCGCTACTAAACATTTAAATCTATAGTGTTTTTTCTAGCTCCGTGATAGTTAGTTCTGGGGTAGTTAAGTAATGCTGTGCGCTGTATTAAATCGCTATTACTAGCTGCGGCTAAATGTTAAATTAGTTATTCAATCAATCCCTTGAAAAGCGCAATAGATATACAGTAAGCGCTGAGATTGATATCTAGCTATGCAATAACAGGAAGGTTATAAACATTTGAACTCCAAAACTAAATCGCGTCCGGGTCGACCAGCTACGGCCAATAAAACAACCGGGCAGGTGCAATCTCTGTCGCGGGGGCTTGCCTTGTTAGAATGTATAGCAGAAGCTAAAACGGGTGTATTGTTAACAGATTTAGCAGAGCAGCTTGGCTTGCCTGCTTCTACTGCACATCGTTTGTTAAAGACACTGGAAAGCCAAGGTTATGTTAGGCGAGAACCTGCGCAGGAGCTATGGTTTATAGGCACTACGGGGTTTAAAATTGGTAATGCCTTCTTGGCGAGTCGCGACTTTGTGCGCCAAGCTAAACCTTTTATGCAAGAGCTGGTGGATGAGTTAGGTGAAACTTCTAACTTGTCTATTCTACAGAATGATCATGCGGTTATTATTGCTCAGCAACAGTGTAATGAAATGATGCGCATGATGGTGCCTTTGGGGAGTAGTTCGCCTTTACATGCATCAGGTGTGGGTAAGGCAATATTAGCGGCACTACCTGAAGCAGAGCGCAGTCAGCAAATTGAAAAACTAGAGCTCTCGCGTATCACACAGTGGACGATAACTTCAAAAGATGCTTTGAATGAAGTGTTAGTTGAATGTGCAAAAGCGGGTTGGTCTTTGGACGATCAAGAGCATGCGGTAGGTTTGCGCTGTGTTGCAGCTTGTCTATACGATGAGCGGGGCCACCCTTTGGCGGCTATCTCAGTGTCCGGGCCGTTAGCGAGAATTGATGATGCGCGCGCGCAGCATTTAGGTGAAAAAGTGAAAGATAAAGCACGCCAAATAACAGAGTTTATTGGAGGAAGTTGGCCGCAATAAAGTTTGTGATGGTGAGGGTTAAAACTTGGGCTTCTTTATATGGAAGTAATACGAGGTGGGGAAAAATACGGCAATTAAAACAACTGCCGCTTCGCTTAAAGAGAGAGTGTTGGAAAACCCTAGCCGCCGCAGGCGAAAATGTTCCAGCTCTCCGGTAAGTGCAATACAGGATTCATACAAATACTTACTGTTGGCAGATTTCTAAGCTGTCTTTTGCAATTTGGCTAATCTGCTGCCAATCATTTTGGTTAATCAATGCTTTTGGTGATAGCCAGGAGCCGCCGACACACATTACGTTACTTAGCGCTAAAAATTGTTTGGCATTCTCTTGGGTTATGCCACCCGTTGGACAAAATTTTACCTGCTCAAACGGGCCCTTTAGCGCATTCAACATGGCAAAAGAGCCAGCGGCTTGTGCTGGGAAAAACTTGCAGCGCGCGTAGCCGTGATCCAATATCGTCATTACCTCAGAAGCGCTGCTAACACCTGGTAGTAATGGTACAGCGTTATTCTCACCCTTGATTAGTAAATCCGTGGTGATGCCGGGGCTAATGACAAGCTGTGCTCCTGCATCGATTGATTGCTGGTATTGGTGAGGGTTAAGTACAGTGCCAGCTGCTATTGTCATATCGGGAAGGGATTGGGCAATAAGTTGCATAGAATCTAGTGCAGCTTCAGTGCGCAAAGTGATTTCAATAATATTAATGCCACCGTCTAAAAGCGCTTGTGCTAATGCAACTGCTTGGGATGAAGACTCTATCGCAACAACCGGTATGATCGGTGATTGCGTGCAGAAACTATCAACCAGTGGTACGTTTTGCCTGTCATTCCACATGTTCTAAGATCTCCTTATCGATCTTTATGGGCACCAAAGTACCGTAATGTCTTTTGTTAAAAAGCGCTTTATAGGCATTTTCAATTCATTATTTTGGCTAAGAGCTTTTTCAAGGGTTTGTTGTTTGTCTAAACCTTTGAGTTGTAAAAAGAGGTGGCGAGATGCAGTTATTGCATGTGCACTTAAGCTCACTCTTGCATATGGCGCTGTAGTCGGTTGAGTCGACAAATATAATTCAGAAGTACTCATTCCCTGTGTTATCTGTTCACTGCAAGGAAACAAAGATGCAGTGTGACCATCGTTACCCATGCCTAGCAGTATTACATCAAAAGGCTGCCTAACTTGTTTAAACATCAGGTTGATTCTTGATATGGCTTTTGGTGCATTTAGCCCTTGTTGATAAAGGGGGATAAAGTTAGCGTTTTGGGCAAAATTTTGCAGCAGGCTCTCTTTTATTAGCTTCTGGTTGCTATCATCATGATCGGTTTCCACCCAGCGATCATCTACTAGCGAAATAGTGACGTGCTGCCAGGGAATATCGATATTGCTAAGCTGCTCAAACATTTGTTTTGGTGTGCTTCCACCTGAGACTGCAAGACTTGCATGGCCGTCATTGTTTATTGCTTGTAATAAGATCTCAGCAACTTGCTGAGCAAGGTGGTTACTTTGAGCTGAAGCATCTTCGAAAGCTAAGTAGTTAACAGCTTGTGACAACATACGGTTAATCCTCTAATGACCACTGGCGTCCATCTTTACGGATGATGAACTCTGCTTCAGAGGGGCCCCAGCTGCCCGCGGGGTATTTGTGTAAAACATGCTCTGGGGATTGCCAGTGCTGCATGATGTTATCGCACCATGTCCAGGCATGTTCGATTTCATCGCGGCGAACAAACAGGTATTGATTGCCTTTAATTATTTCTAACAGCAAGCGCTCGTAAGCATGTGGGGTTCTAATGCCTTTAAATTCTTTATTGAAATTAAGATCTAATACAGTCGGCTGTATTTGGATGTCATTATTGATGCCCGGGGATTTGGTTTGTACTTGCAAAGAAACCCCCTCGTTTGGCTGCAAGCTCAGCACTAGCTTATTACTTGCTAAATGACGCTGTTCTGGGTCGAATATAAAATGTGGCTGCTGTTTGAAGTGAACGGTGATTTGAGTTTTCTTTCTCGCTAGTCGCTTACCTGCGCGCAAGTAGAAAGGAACACCGGCCCAACGCCAGTTACTGATTTCTGCTCGAATCGCAACGTAAGTTTCAGTTTGGCTATTGCCTTCTGCGCCTTCTTCGTTGTTGTATCCTGGTAGTAGTTCAACATCATTATTGCCGCTGGCATATTGTCCGCAAACAACCGTATGTTTCTGCATTTCCTGAGTAATAGGTTTTAGCTGCTTGAGAAGTTTAACTTTTTGATCGCGGATGCTGTCAGCTGATAAATCATCAGGAGGGTCCATAGCAACTAAACTCAGTAGCTGTAGTAGGTGATTTTGAACCATATCTCGCATTTGACCGGCTTTGTCAAAATAGCTCCAGCGGCCTTCAATGCCGACGCACTCAGCGATAGTTATTTCTACGTGGGAGATTGAGCTTTCGCTCCACTGAGTACCAAAAATAGGGTTGGCGAAACGTAAGGCTAGCAAGTTTTGTACAGTCTCTTTTCCAAGGTAGTGATCAATACGGTAAATCTGAGCTTCATTGAAGTGCTGGGCTACTTGGAAATTTATTGCTGTTGAGGACTCTCTATCAAAGCCTAAAGGTTTTTCAAGTACTACTCTGCAATCTTTAGTGATGCATTGGTGGGTATTTAGTTGCTCACTTATGCTGCCGAAAAACTCAGCGGCAGTTGCGTAGTAGAAAATACGCTGCTGGTGCGGTTTATCTTCAAGGGCTTTGGCAAGTTTGGGGTAGTGTTCCGCATTTAAAAAATCCAGCTCTATGTAGCTTATTCTGTCGCTGAGTCGATTTAGGGTTTGTGCTTCAAATCGTTCTGGCTCAACATGTACTTCAAGATTCTGATGAGCTTTATTGAGATAATCAGCATTTTTCATTCGCTGGCGAGCAAGGCAAATGATGCGGCTACCTTCAGGGAGAAGGTTGTCTTTTTCTAAATCATATAGTGAAGGGATTAGTTTGCGTAAAGATAAATCACCTAAAGCGCCAAAAATAATGATGTCTGTTGCAGTGGGTGTTTTCATGTCAAACTCGTCTTTGTTGTAATTAAACTAGATTTTAAGTGGATTCTATGTGTTTTATGCATAATCGTCAAATTATTGTGTAATATTACTAGAAAATGATGGTTTTAACGTTTTCTAAATATCATAAGGTTTTTGCAGTGTAGCCTATGTGGTCGATCAATATTGGCTATTTTAAACATTTCTTAAAGTGTCCTGCAGTATTTTAAACTGCAAAATGTGGTAAAATAACTACCTTATAGCGATAATTCTTGTAGTAATAGTTGTCGTAGCCAGTTTGTGTATTCACAAACGACAGAATGTTTTGGTGAGGTGTTGAGTGTTAACTAAAATTAGACAAAAGCGGGATCAGCTAAATAAATCTGAGCGTAAAGTTGCCGACGCAATTTTGTTAAATCCATCGATAGTCACTCAGCTAAGTATTGCTGCTTTAGCAAAATCAGCGGGTGTCAGCGAGCCTACAGTGAATCGCTTTTGTCGAAGCTTTATGTCAAAGGGGTTTCCTGATTTTAAGATCCAACTTGCCAAAAGTTTAGTCAGTGGCTCTATGTTCGTAACACGAAGTGTCGAACAAGATGATAGTGCTGAGCAGTATACCGATAAAATATTTACATCAACTATAGCGACGTTAGATGCTGCTAGGAAGCAAATAGATGTGAAAGCTATTTCGACAGCTGTTGATCATCTAATGCAGGCAAAACAAATTGCGTTTTTTGGGCTGGGGGCTTCAGGCTCTGTCGCAAGAGATGCGCAGCATAAGTTTTTTAGATTTAATCTACCAGTGGTTGCCTATGATGATGTGTTAATGCAGCGCATGGTAGCGGCAGCATCTCATACAGGGGATGTGATAGTTGTGATCTCTTATACAGGGCGCACTAAGGATATGGTCGAAATTGCTCAGTTGGCGGGTAGTACAGGGGCAACGGTTATTGCTTTAACGCTAGAGGACTCACCGTTGGCGAAAGTGTGCCCGATAGTATTGAGTGTCCCACATGTTGAAAATACAGATGTCTATATGCCGATGACGTCACGATTGACACAATTGACTATTTTAGATGTTTTGGCAACAGGGGTGACTTTGAGGCGCGGGGTTGGTTTTCATCAGCACTTGGAAAAGGTTAAACAAAGCTTAAAGCCCACAAGATATGCGATTGAAGGTGAAGCCGCAGAGGTATGAGCTGGTGGATAAGCAGCGCTGAATTGCGGGAGATAAAACGGGGCTGAGAGCCCCGTTGTTGTTTTGTTACTTAATTAATTGCTTTAGGGCTATTGGATAGCATCTCCAACGCGTACTATTTTCAGGGTGTTTGTGCCGCCTTGAGCATTAACATAATCCCCTTTAGTGATAACAACTAAATCACCTTCTTTGGCACTGCCAGTGCGCACAACTTCATCAATTGCGCGCTGGTTGATTTCATTGGTTTTCATTTTAGATGAGCTAAAAGGAATGGTGTGAACGTTGCGATACATTGCTACTTTGGTTTGCGTCTCCGGATTGTCAGAAAGTGCAAATACTGGCAGTGCGGTGCGCAGGCGTGTTGCTTGCTTAGGTGTGGCGCCAGACTCCGTCATACATACAATCGCTTTTACGCCTTCTAAATGGTTGGCAGTATAAATAGCTGCAAGTGCTACAGTTTCATCTATATTGTCAAACTGCTCATTTAAGCGATGACCTGACTTAGCTAAATTGCGGCTGGATTCTGCGCCAAGGCAAATACGATCCATAGCTTCAACTGCTTGTACAGGGTATTGCCCTGCAGCTGTTTCTGCTGACAGCATTACGGCATCAGTGTGATCAAACACAGCATTTGCAACGTCTGATACTTCCGCTCTGGTTGGCATCGGGCTGCTGATCATTGATTCCATCATTTGTGTCGCAGTGATAACGACTTTATTGAGACTGCGTGCACGTTGGATAATATGCTTTTGAACACCTACTAATGCAGCGTCACCAATTTCAACCGCTAAGTCACCCCTTGCAACCATTACAACTTCAGAGGCACGAATAATATTGTCCAGAATATTATCATCAGCAATCGTCTCTGCGCGTTCAATCTTAGCGACAAGACCAGCTTTCGATCCTGCTTGTTTAAGAAGTTCTCGAGCTTCGTGCATATCGTGCTCATCTCGTGGGAAAGACACTGCGACGTAATCGGCTTTGATTTCGCTGGCGACTTTGATATCCGCTTTGTCTTTGTCAGTCAGCGCTTTAGCGGATAGCCCGCCACCTAAACGGTTAATGCCCTTGTTATTAGATAGAGGCCCTGCGGTAGTGACTTTGGTTGTGATAGTTTGGCTATCAACAGCAGTGACTTCAAGAACGACTCTGCCGTCATCTAATAGTAGAATATCGCCGATGCTCGAGTCTGTAATAAGTGCTAGGTAATCAATACCAACTTGATGCTTGTCGCCATCTTCATAGCCAAGTTGAGCATTTAGAGTGAAAGTATCGCCTTCGTTTAGTTCAATTTTGCCTTCTTTAAAGCGTGCGATGCGAATTTTAGGGCCTTGTAAGTCTGCTAATATAGCGACGAAGGTGTTATTTTTTTCTGCCACTTCACGAATAATGCGTGCTCTTTCACGGTGATCGTCAGCTTCACCGTGGGAGAAATTTAGTCGTAATACGTTTGCCCCGGCTAAAATTATCGCCTCAATTTCTTCGTAGCTACTTGTGGAGGGGCCTAATGTGGCAACAATTTTAGTGTGTCTTAACATGTTAGATTCTCTAATGTGATTCTTTTGAGAGGTTTAAGTGCTCTTTGATGTGGATAGGATCATAAAAAGAAATTATTAACGTAATGTTACCTAAGCAACCTGTTTATGAGAGGTTATCGCTATCTTTTTATTAATCCTACATATCAATTAAGCGTGCATTTGTCTTTGCAAAGCACGCTATTATAGCGTGATTATGCTGGAGCATTCATCAACGCAAGGGTGTTATCTAGCATTCTATTAGAAAATCCCCACTCGTTATCGTACCAAGACATCACTTTTACTTGTCTGCCAGAAACTTTTGTTTGAGTGGCATCGAAAATTGAAGAAAGTGGATTGTGGTTAAAATCGATAGATACCAGAGGTTTTGTGTTGAAGCCTAGCACTTTGGAGCCTTGGCTGGCGTCCTGCATTATTTGGTTTATCTGTTCTACACTGGTTTCTTTTTTTGCAATAAAACTCAAATCAACAACAGATACATTGATAGTAGGAACACGCATGGCCATGCCGTCAATAAGGCCTTTGAGTTCTGGTAATACTAGGCCAACTGCAGCAGCTGCGCCTGTGCTTGTAGGAATCATCGATTGTGTGGCAGAGCGTGCACGATAAGGGTCGCTGTGATAAGTGTCTGATAGTTTTTGATCATTTGTATACGCATGAATTGTTGTCATCAATCCAGTTTCGATGCCAATATTTGCATGTAATGCTTGTGCAACTGGGGCTAGGCAGTTTGTGGTGCACGATGCGTTTGAAATGATTTGGTGCGATGCACGTAAGCTTTGATGGTTTACACCGTGAACAACAGTCGCGTCGACGTCTTTACCAGGCGCTGAAATAATGACCTTCGAGGCGCCTGCTTGGATGTGGGCATGTGCTTTGTCGCGCTGTGTGAAAAAGCCAGTGCATTCGTAAACCACATCGATATTTAAACTCTTCCATGGCAGCTTACTTGGATCGCGCTCTGCAAACATTGCAATCTTGTCGTCATTAACATAAATCGATTCTGCATCATTGGAGATTTCGCCGTGAAAAGGACCGTGCACCGAATCGTACTGAAATAGATGGGCATTCATTTGAGCAGCACCTAAATCATTGATAGCAACGACTTGGATATTATTTCTATGTTCACCTTCATAAAGTGCACGAAGGATATTGCGGCCAATTCTTCCAAAGCCATTAATAGCAACACGAATAGTCATAACGAACCTCCAAATTAATAATTATTTATCTAATATTACTCCTTTTTTAGGAATAGGATAGTAATTTGATCAAATAATCTTGTAATATTACAACATAAATCAATATTTATTGATCAGCGTGAAGTATTTAAGCAGTAAATTGTCTTGGTAAACTTATTGTTATAAGTAATGTTTATTGTAAATAGCTTATTTTTATGACTTTTTATTAATCGCTTTTCCTTAAATCGTCATGGTTTTACACTATAAGTGATAAATCAAGACGCAGAAATTTAACGAGTAGCTTAACTCTTATATGAAGGTGAAAAATATGCACAGCGAGATAACCCGAATTACAAAACGCATTGTCGAGCGTAGCAAAGCTTCTCGTGAAAGTTATGTCAATGCTATGGAGCAAGCTGAAGCAAATGGAGTGCATCGCTCAACTCTGTCTTGTGGCAATTTAGCGCATGGATTTGCAGCTTGTAATAGTCGCGATAAGTCCTCTCTGAAAATGATGAATGCTGTGAATATCGGTATTATTTCTGCCTATAACGATATGCTTTCTGCGCATCAGCCGTTTCAATACTTCCCCAAAATTTTCAAAGACACGGCGGCTGAAATGGGATCAGTTGCACAATTTGCAGGTGGGGTACCTGCAATGTGTGATGGTGTAACTCAAGGACAGCCTGGAATGGAGCTGAGTTTGTTTAGCCGGGACGTCATTGCAATGTCCAGCGCTGTAGGGTTGTCTCATAATATGTTTGATGGTGCAGCTTATCTAGGTGTTTGCGACAAGATAGTCCCAGGTTTGTTGATAGGAGCGCTGAGCTTTGGGCATTTGCCTACAGTGTTTGTGCCAGCAGGCCCAATGCCCAGCGGGTTGCCAAATAAAGAGAAAGCAGCTATTCGACAGCAATATGCAGAGGGCAAGGTAGATCGTGAAGCGCTTTTGCAGTGTGAATCAGATTCTTATCATAGCGCGGGAACTTGCACATTTTATGGAACTGCCAATAGCAATCAGCTGATAGTTGAATTGATGGGGCTGCATCTGCCGGGTTCTTCTTTTATTAACCCCGACAATCCAATGCGTGACGCCTTAACGGCGCAAGCCTGTCGCCAATTAATAAAACTCACTGAACAAAATGGCACTTTTACGCCTTTGTATAAAATTGTCACAGAGTACTCGATTGTAAATGCCGTGATTGCACTGCTAGCAACCGGTGGATCAACTAATCACACTATGCACTTGATTGCGATAGCCAAAGCCGCAGGCGTTATTATTGATTGGGATGATTTTTCAGAGCTTTCGGCGGTCGTGCCTTTGCTCACTAAAATCTATCCAAATGGCCAGGCCGATATTAATCATTTTCAAGCAGCGGGTGGGACTTCGTACCTAGTGCGTACTTTGCTTGAAGGTGGATTTTTACATGAAGATGTTATGACGATTATGGGGCGAGGCCTTAAACATTATACTAATGAGCCATTTTTAGAAGGTGAAAAAATAGTTTGGCGTGAAGGGGTTACTGAAAGCCTTGATAAAGCAGTGTTGAGTAGTTATCAAGCGCCTTTTAGTCCTGAAGGTGGTGTTAAGTTGTTAACAGGGAATTTAGGGCGTGCTGTGATTAAAGTATCAGCAGTAGCTAGTGAGCACTTGGTGGTTACTGCTCCTGCAGTGGTCCTTGAAGATCAAAATGAAATTGCGGCACGCTTTGAGGCGGGAGAGCTGAATAAAGATTTTGTGGCGGTCGTTCGTTTTCAAGGTCCTAAAGCTAATGGTATGCCAGAGCTTCACAAACTCACACCATTTTTAGGCTCTTTACAGGATAAAGGTTATAAAGTTGCATTGGTGACAGATGGAAGAATGTCAGGTGCATCAGGTAAAGTACCCGCGGCAATTCACCTTTGGCCAGAAGCTTATGAAGGCGGCGCTATCGCTAAAATTGAAGAAGGCGATATGATCAGTGTGAATGCGCTCACTGGCGAGCTAAGTGTTGCTATTAGCGATACACAGTTAAAACAAAGAAATGCTGTTGATTACAAGGCTAAGGCGCCAGTGACAGGTATGGGTAGGGAGCTATTTTCGCCGATGCGTAACCAAGTGAATTGTGCAGAGCAAGGCGCGAGTGTTTTTTGATATAGAAAACCTCTTATTTTGTGAACCTGTTTATATTAAGTATTTGTATGTTTATTGTAGTTAGTAACTTTAAGGAGGATTGATTGGAGTCTTATGCATTAGTTGGCGACATTGGTGGTACAAATGCTCGATTTGCACTGGTTGAAAAAGGCAGTGTGGTGCTGTCTTATATTGAAGTTTTAAGTTGTGCAGATTATGCAAATTTTGATGTGGCGTTTGCGGCATATTTTGCAAAAATAGGGAAGAAACCTGCGAGTATTGCTTGTTTGTCTTTTGCCTGTCCTATCGCCGCTGATATTTCAATGACAAATAACCATTGGCGCTTTAACGTTGAACAGATGAAGTCACAGTTAAATTTGCAGCAAATGTTGTTGTTAAATGATTTTACTGCAATGGCTTACGGTACACTTTTTGTCGATGAAGAGGACAAAGTTTTAGTTCAACAGGGTGATGCTACTCATTCCAATGAGTCTCGATTGGTAATTGGGCCAGGCACAGGTCTAGGAGTATCAGGGCTAGTGCCTATTAAAGCAGTTGATAAAAGCCTGCAAATAACATGGCAAGCACTAACAACAGAAGGCGGGCATGTATCCTTTGCACCTGAGAATGAGTTGCAACAAAAGATTCTGGTTGTGTTGCAGCAAACTCACGGCAGGGTTTCAGTAGAAAGGTTGCTCTCAGGTGATGGTTTGTACGCGATTTACACTGCTATTTGCCAAATACAACAGCTGCCTATTGTTTATGAGTCTCCCGCTCAGGTCAGTCAAGCCGCACTGGCTTGTTTTGCTGATATGGCAAAGCAAGGCAGTCAAACAACCCCTGCTTATATTGCCTTGTCTACCTTTTGCGAGGTGTTAGGCGCAGTCACTGGTGACATGGTTCTGGCTCAAGGTTCTAGAGGCGGTGTGTATCTGTGCGGTGGAATACTACCGAGAATTAAAGCTTTTTTATTCGCCAGTAATTTCAGGCAGGCAATGTGTAATAAAGGGCGTTTGTCGAGCTATCTTGAACAAGTACCTGTTTGGCTTTGTGATGCAAAATATCCTGGGTTGCTAGGTGCAGCAGCAGCTTTAAAAATTCAGCTTTAGGATGTAAGTACATATTGCTCTTTAATCCCTTAAACACAACTAGTTTTAGTATTAATAAATAGTGAGCACTATATTGGCTAAACAGAGATAAGTGTATTTAGTGGATGCTGAAGTTGGAGTTGTCGATAATTGAGAAATGATGAGTTGGCAAATTTTAATTATATAAACGCTATTGGTGATTGTTCTCCTGAGCTTGTTTGTATGGGAGCCACAAATAGAGAATGTAAGCAGAAAAAGTTGCTGCAATGCAATCCTGGGAATTGCAGCAATATTTAAAAAATAGCCTTTTGGTGAGATTGGCGAATCACTAAGAACAGGAAGCGGCTTCACCAGTGCTTAATTTTTGTAGGTATTTACGATGTACCCAACCTGTCACGTTCTGAGATTGGATTTCGCACCATTTTCCCTTGCATCTAAAGCGTTTAATGCAGCTTGCATTGTAGGCGGCGCTTCCCATCTTTTTCGTTTTATAATTCGCTTGCTGGCGAATGTTAAGCGCATCATTTGATTCGACGTTAATTACTTTGACCCAACTAAAAATGGCGGCTTTAGTATTGGCGCTAGCTGCTTTAACTGGTTGGTCAGCTTTAGCTGTTTGCTCTGCTTTGGTTGGTGATGAAGTTGCAATACATTGTTGAGTGTCTTGATTTAGTACCGTCAAGTTCTTCACTATGATCTCACTCGCAGCGTATTTCCTACCGTTTAATGCTAGCAAGCAAATTCCTTGGCTGCAGTTATAAAGCTTTATACAACTCGTTCCCGCTTTTAATGTGCTTTGTGCCTGTGTCACTTGCGGTAAAATTTGCACAACAGGAATGACCTTGCTGCTCGCGTTATGCACAAAAGAATGCGATTTTGTTTGATCGGCTTGATCGAAAATTTGTTGTACTTGTTGGGCTGATAAATCAGAAAAAAAGTTAGCTGCTGATAAAGAGCCACTCATCACAAATAAAAGTGAAATCAGCGCAGTTGTTTTAATACAGTTGTTCATCACTAGTGCCTTTGCTAATGCTTTGTAAGTACTCATTTCTCTAGATATCTCTGCGTAATTTTAAAAGTGTTGATAATGTAGTGTCAAAAAAGTCATTTGCAAAAAAGCGCAAGTAAGATGTTTTTTCGTCGCTGCCTTCTTTGTTTTATCAGTAATTTTATCTACCTAGAGTGCTTTTTTATTCAAGATATACATTCAGTATATGCCAAAATCTAATCCACAGGCTATGCTTTCACCAAGATTATTGCAGTTAGTAAGAAAATTGTCGTCCCATTTACCTTTACAGATAACTTCAGGCTGAATCTGTTTCCATTTCAAGCCTTTACAAATAGTTTGGATAGCGCGATGTGTACCGGTTCCATCGTGTCCAGCGCGTATATAATAGCTAAATGGTAGTCCTTGTTTTTGCTCTAAACAAGGGTAGTAAATACGGTCGAAAAAATCTTTTAATGCGCCACTCATATAGCCTAAGTTTTCAGTGGTCCCTAAAATAATCGCATCGCAATTAAGAACATCTTCAGCGGTCGCTTTTAGAGGGGGGATCCATTGAATATGGGTGTTCTCAAGTTTGGCATCTAATGCACCTTTTAAAACTTGATTAGCAAGCTTTTGAGTATTAGGTGATGGGGCGTGAGCAACGATCAATAATTGTTTCATGGAAAATGACTGTAGTAGGTTAGTTTGTTGAAAACTCATTTGTGTAATTAAAAGGGGTCTTCAAGTTTTTATCAGTTTTTAGCCATAAATAAATAGGTATGGAATATCCCTCATTACTGGTCAGTGATGAGGGGTATAATTAGTTATTTTTTCTTAAGAGGATGGCTGTCAGGCAATTGTTTCTCAATCCACAAAGCAAGTTTGTGTTTCATACCGTTACCATCTTCTTTATCTTCTGGTAGAGGGATAATAAGTTTGTCTTGTACGAGTAGTCGATATATGGCTTCTACTTTTATGCTTAAAGAATCAGAAGGCTCGAATTTTCCTGCGCTGCGTTGTTGTAGATAAACCGTGCCCACTCGAATAGCTTCCTTTAAAAGTGGTGCGTCTTGCTTTAATTGTGACTTCATATCACTCCCTTTAAAAGTGTAATGGTTCAGTATTTTAAATTACAATCTACTCAAAATATTTTCAATTGGAAATTTAGTATGCACTATCAAGTAATTCCTGTAACCGCTTTTTCGCAAAACTGTTGTGTATTTTGGTGCGACAAAACACAGAATGCTGCGGTTATCGATCCAGGTGGCGATGTTTCAAAAATTATTGATTTTCTGGATGAAAAAAAGCTGACTTTAGAAAAAATTGTTCTGACACATGGTCATCTTGACCATGTGGGTGGCGTCGCTGAGATGCTTAGTACTTTTAACGTGCCTGTTGAGGGGCCGCACATTGCTGATAAATTCTGGATAGATGCGCTATCTGAACAGTGTAAAATGTTCGGCTTTGAACATGTTGAGGCTTTTACTCCCGATCGTTGGTTAAATGATGGCGATAAAGTTTGTTTTGGTGAGCAAGTGCTAGAAGTTTACCATACACCCGGGCACACGCCTGGACATGTTGTGTTATATCATCGGGATAGTGGTTTAGTTCAGGTTGGCGATGTGTTGTTTAATGGCTCAATCGGCCGTACAGACTTTCCACAAGGGGATCATCAAACGCTACTAAATTCAATCCATAATACCTTACTACCTTTAGGAGATGAGGTTGAATTTATTCCTGGGCACGGTCCAATGTCTACTCTTGGTTACGAGAGGTTACACAATACTTATTTGAAATAATACTTGAAGTAATAAGTGGGTATGCTCTTGCTTGTGCAAGTGGAGTGCAACAGCTGGCAAAAAGAGTCGTAAAAGTAAGATTAATTGGATTAAAGTACAAAAGCGCCCAGAGCTTTACTAATCGCACATTCTATTTAACATCAAGAGCTTTTAACTGGCTTGCGCTTCATCAGGGCGTATTTGCTTTTTTTGAGCGGGATGTCTGATGCTGTTAGTAACTTCAAAAGCAAGTGCTTGCTGTAAAAGGGCTTCAATACGGTTCGCTTCTCCTTTCGGGCTGGCAGATAATGTTATGTCCGATAGAGAGAGTTGATCGCTATTTTGATAGCAATCTTCTGTTGGAGTCCAGCTTTGCTCGCCTATTAAATGAATCTCATCGCCGTTGACTAAGCTCAATGTTATATCGTTATCTCTCTCGACATAAATTCTATCATTTGCATAGATAGTGTTGCCTTTGTAAAGGCGCCACAAATCGCCATTCGCACCAATTACAGTCGCTGGGGATTTTATGAGTTTGACCTTTCCAATTGACTTCATTACAAAAGACCTTAAACAAAATAATAGTTTAATACAGCGCTCATTAGAGATGAGAAGCATTTACCATGTTGTTTCAATCATAGACTTTCTTTGTCAAAATTCAAGGGTGTTTGTTATTTGCTACAGTGTTCTATTCAACCTGCGATATCGCTTAACTTAAGTGGCGTGTTGATAATAGGTAATCCTTACTAACTTATGGTTAGTAGGGTTATATATTTTTAAACACAGAGGATTTTTGTTAGAGTCTCGCTTCTTAAATATAGCAAATCCGGAACGAGCGAATGACAAGAAAAGAATGTAGCCGAATGGCCTTATGGTCAAATGTTGTTTTTGGAGTGTTAGCATCCTTCCTGTCATTGCTCTATTTCAAAGGATTCAACCTGCCTAGCTCCACTTTGGCATTGAGTTTTGTCATTTTAGGTTTTTTAGGGCATTTTATATTTATTGCTTTTGTTATCACTTTGCCGATTTTGGTAATCAATCTAGTCATTCCAAGTAAGCGGGTGTTATATCTTGGTTTAAGTACTATTTATGCGATCTTTTTGACGCTTATACTGTTCGATATTCAGCTTTTTTCTCTGTACAAGTTCCATGTTAATGGCATGGTTTGGGGGCTGATATCAGGAGGCGCTGCCGGTGATATTTTTGAATTTTCACTAATCGATTATTTGCTGGTTGGGTTAGCAATTATTGTTGTTGCTACATCCGTTTGGGGAGGCTTAAGAATTGCTAAGCGATTGAGCTGTTCTGTAAACAGCTTTGCAAAATCAACCACAGCTGTCGTGTTGTTCATTATGTTCAGCGGGCAGTTTATCTATGCTTGGGCAGATGCAGCGAAGTATCAACCAGTAATGCGACAGTTAGCTGTCATACCTTGGGCAATGCCTTTAACAGCAAAGAGTTTTTTTAAAAAATACGATTGGTTTGAAGTTGCTGATGATGTCGATCTCGGCTTGGATTTAGATGGAAGGTTTGATTACCCCAAAGGTCATTTATCGTGTAAGTCATCTGTGAAGCAGAAAAATGTTCTGTTTATTATTGTTGATACGCTACGCTACGATACCTTGAACGCTAGTGTGATGCCATTTACTGACGGGCTAACGCGTACTGGGGAGGTATATGAAAATCATTACAGTACAGGTAACAGCACTCGCTTCGGCCTATTTGGTTTGTTTTATGGCGTTTATAGTAGCTATTGGAAAGCAGCGCTGACAGAGAAAACTCCATCTGTTTTGATTGATCAATTAGATAAACAAGGTTATCAGTTTGGTGTGTTCGCAAGTGCCGCGCTAACGAGTCCGGAATTTGATCAAACGATATTCTCAAGTGTTAGAAATAAAATTGACCTTAAGACAGAGGGAGCAAATAAAGCAGAGCGAGATTTAAAGATTACTCAGAAATTTAAAAGCTTTATGAGCGATCGTCTAGAGAGTAATAAATCAGCAAAGAAGCCATTTTTTGGTCTGCTATTTTATGACTCAGCTCATGGTTATGCTTATCCTAGTGATTTTGAATTGAAGTTTTTGCCTAGTTTGAAAAACGTATCTTATGCAACTTTAGATAATGATTCAGATCCAGTGCCGTTCTTTAATTGATATAGAAACTCGATGGCGTTCATTGATCAACAAATTGAACAAGCCATTGTAAGTTTGAAAGCAAGCGGTGAGTACGAAAATACAGTGATTGTAGTTACCAGTGATCACGGGCAAGAATTTAATGATACTAAGCAAAATTACTGGGGGCATAATGGGAATTTTTCGAAGTGGCAAACACAAGTGCCGATGGCTATTATCTATCCAGGAAAGAGCCCGAAGCGTTATAATCACTTGAGTAGTCATGTTGATGTTGTGCCGACATTAATGAAAAATGTATTGGGGTGCGATAACCCGTATCAGCAGTATAGTCACGGTTGGCCCCTAGATTTAGGGAAAAGACACCCGTTGTTGTTGATTAATAGCTGGACTAATTTTGCAACCTTTGATGGACAGAAGACGACTGTTTTTAATCAAGGGGGGAGTCACGATATATTTGATAATAATTACAAATTACAAAGTGATGCCGTACTGAATTCACAAGATGTAATCAAAGCCATTGAATACAACGCAAAATTCCTTAAGTGATGATAGTGCTTTTGCTTCCTGCTAATCAAAGCTCTTACTATTAGCTTCAAAAGACACTGTGCTGTCTGACTAGCTTAGTTTGTATTGTGCCTTTTGACTGTTAGTTGTTCAAAAAACTGTGTGCCGATTTAACTATTTCTTCTCTTTAATAGCGCAAACTTTTAAAATAGTGCGCTTATATACCTCTACTGTGAAACTATTATGAAATTTATTGTAAAACTCTTCCCTGAAATCACCTTAAAAAGCCGCCCTGTGCGTAAACGTTTTATCCAACGTCTGCAAAGTAATCTGCAAATTGTGTTAAAGCGCTTAGACGAGGAGATATCTGTAAAGCTGTTTTGGGATAAACTGGAAGTGGTATTGCCTGAAGAGAAGAGCCTGTTACGAGATCAAGTGTGCGACTTAATGTCGAAAGCACCAGGAATCCAAACTTTTATTGAAGTAGAAGAGCATCCTCTTGGTAGCTTTCAGGACGCTTATGAGCATGCTTTCGCAGCTTATGAAGATAGAATTAGCGGCAAAACCTTTAAGGTGAGAGTCAAACGCAGTGGTAAACACGATTTTAAATCGATTGATCTTGAGCGTTATATAGGTGGCGGTTTGCTCGAGCATGGGGACTCTAAAGGTGTTGATGTTCGCAAGCCTGAAGTCTTTGTCGATTTGGAAATACGTGATCAGAAACTATTTGTGTTCAATAAAATTTCACAAGGTCTTGGCGGGTACCCTCTAGGTACACAAGAGCCAGTATTATCATTGATTTCAGGTGGCTTCGATTCTGTTGTTGCATCCTATATGACGATGAGGCGTGGCGCAAAAACGCATTTCCTGTTCTTTAATTTGGGAGGGAAGGCCCACCAGATGGGAGTGGAACAGGTTGCTCTACATCTATGGCAGGAATATGGCTCCTGTGCACGTGTTAAGTTTGTGAGTGTGCCTTTTGATGAGGTTGTAGGGGATATATTACAAAATGTTCACCACTCTTATATGGGCGTGGTGCTCAAGCGCCAAATGATGCGTGCGGCAGAAAAAGTGGCGGATTACATGAAAATTGATGCGCTAGTGACAGGTGAAAGTATTGCACAGGTTTCTAGCCAGACAATCCCAAACCTTGCTGTGATTGATCGCTCGACAACGAAAGTCGTTATTCGCCCACTAATTACAACGGATAAGCAGGAAATCGTAGATCAAACAAAAGCGCTGGGTTGCTTTGAGCTAGTGGCTTCAATTCCCGAGTATTGTGGAGTGATTTCTGATCGTCCTACAACACGTGCCAAGCTAGAGAAGGTGGAAGAGCAAGAGCAAAACCTTGATATGGATATTTTGGATAAAGCACTTGAGCAACATCACACAGCGCGTATTGACGATATCGTTAAAAACTTTGAAGCTAAAGCCGCGATTGAAACAATGAGTAAAGTATCTGATACACAGCGTATTGTCGATATCCGGGCGCCGAGAGAGCAAGAGTTAAAGCCCTTGAATATGCCAGGTTGTGAGATTATTTTAGCGCCATTTTATGAACTTGATCGTCATATGGAGCAGTGGAGTGATGATTTAGAGTATTTACTCTACTGTGAGAAGGGCATGATGAGTCAATTACATGCTCAAAACTTGCAGGAAAAAGGGCAATTGAACGTCAAAGTCTTTAGGCCTGAATAATCGGCGTAAGTCAAAGGAAATTTGCAGGATATATGCATATTTGCTAGGGATTATAATTGTCGACAATATTTAATTTAGAACAATCAACTGCTGATAAGTAGTTGCGAAAAACGTCATTTTCGGGTTTAATTGGCGGCGTTTTACAGAAAATATAAGCAAATTCATCATAGTATTTGCTTTATGTTTTTTAAATTTGATTAGCTTTGAATTCACTTTATTTAGGAGAACTACTAATGGATAGTCTTATTTCAGAAGGTTTGTCATTAATGGTTTTTGGGATGGGCTTCGTGTTTGTTTTCCTCACCTTACTAGTGGGTATGACCATGACGATGTCAAAGTTTGTGGTCAAATTCGCACCGGAACCAGTTGCCCCGCCTGCTCGGGCAAGGCGTCCTAGTGCAGAGCCAGTTGCTAAAACTAATAACGATGAAGTGGTTGCGGTCATTACAGCAGCAGTTCATAAATACAGATCTTAGTTTTAGGGTTATATACCAAGAGCAAAGAATTAAATTAATCCGTGTCATAAAGAAAAGGCCTTGTAAACATGTCAGATGCTAAGAAACCCTTAGGTATTACAGATGTTGTACTACGTGATGCTCACCAGTCTCTGTTTGCTACTCGTATGCGTATTGAAGATATGCTACCTATTGCAGAGAAGTTGGACAGCATTGGTTTTTGGTCCCTAGAAACTTGGGGTGGAGCTACTTTTGATTCCTGCATTCGCTTTATTGGAGAAAACCCATGGGAGCGTTTACGTGCTCTTAAAAGCGCAATGCCAAATACGAAGCAGCAAATGTTGTTACGAGGACAAAACTTATTAGGCTATCGTCACTATGCGGATGATGTTGTAGATAAGTTTGTTGAGCGTGCGGCAGTTAATGGTATTGATGTATTCCGTATTTTCGATGCGATGAATGATCCACGTAATTTAGATCGTGCCATTAAAGCGGTTAAGCAAACCGGCAAGCATGCTCAAGGTACTATTTCGTATACAAAAAGCGAAGTGCATACCATTGAGATGTGGGTGGACTACGCTAAGGCATTGGAAGATTTAGGTGTAGACTCAATCTGTATTAAAGATATGTCAGGTATCTTAGTACCTTATGATGCTTACGAGCTAGTTTCAAAACTTAAAGCTCAAACAGATCTTGAAGTTCAGTTACATGCACACGCGACATCTGGCTTATCTGATATGTCAATTTTGAAGTCGATTGAAGCGGGTATCGATAGAGTTGATACTGCAATCTCTTCTATGTCTATGACATACGGACATTCTTCTACTGAGTCTATCGTTGCTGCATTACAAGGCACTGACAGAGATACTGGATTAGATTTAACAGCACTGGCTGACATTGCTGCTTACTTTAGAGATGTACGTAAAAAGTACGCGAAATTTGAAGGCTCTTTACGTGGTACTGATTCACGAATTTTGATTGCACAAGTACCTGGCGGCATGTTGACTAACATGGAGTCACAGCTTAAAGACCAAAACGCAGCGGACAAGTTCGATCAAGTATTAGAGGAAATTCCACGCGTTCGCCGCGATTTAGGGCTTATCCCTTTAGTTACTCCCACTTCTCAGATAGTTGGTACGCAAGCGGTAATCAACGTTTTGATGGGTGAACGTTATAAATCTATCTCTAAAGAAGTTCAGGGGATTTTGCGCGGCGAATACGGCGCTGCACCGGCTGACTTCAACACAGAACTACAACAGCGAGTGTTAGCGGGTGATGAAGCTATCACTTGTAGACCTGCTGATTTGCTGAACTCTGAAATGGATTCACTAACGAGTGAATTACAGCAATTAGCAGCAGAGAAAGGCATTACTTTAGACGCTGGTGATGAGCAAGTAGATGACGTACTTATTTACGCTCTATTCCCACAAGTAGGTTTGAAATATTTAGAAAACCGTAATAACCCAGACGCATTTGAACCCGTACCGACAATTGAGGATACAATGACCATGGCAACAAAAAACTCAGGCCCACAAGTTTACACAATTTCTGTCAATGGTCAGGATTACGTTGTTCAAGTTGCTGAAGGCGGAGATATTTCTGCGATTGCGCCGACAGCTGCTGCAGCACCAGCTGCCGCTCCAGCCCCAGCTGGTGGCGGAGAAGATGTTACTGCACCGTTAGCAGGGAACATTTGGAAAGTAGAAGTGAGCGCGGGTGACACTGTTGAAGAAGGTGACGTAATCATCATTTTAGAAGCGATGAAGATGGAAACGGAAGTGCGCGCAGCACGTTCAGGACGTGTCGTGTCAGTTGATGTTAAAGAAGGCGACGCTGTACAAGTTGGCGATTCGCTGATTTCTCTGGCATAAGGTATTAGATTATGGAAAAGATTAATGACCTCTGGCTAGCTTCAGGTATATACAACCTGCAAGCAGGTCAGTTCATTATGTTAATCGTCGGATTACTCTTATTGTATCTTGCGATTAACAAAAAGTTTGAGCCACTGCTGTTAGTTCCAATTGGTTTTGGTGGCATTATGGCTAACATTCCTGAAGCGGGATTGGCTTTTTCAGCGGTAGAAAATGCGGTGCATTTTGCTCAACCTGAGGTGATGTCAAGTATAGCGTCTGCTCTTGGGATTACATCGACAGAACCGCATACCATTTTAGAGGCTTATCACGGCTCGAACGCAAGTACTCACGCACAGGCTTCACTAGCTGCGATGGATAATGGTTACAGTAACGGGATGTTATATAACTTCTACACTGTGGCAATTGCATCAGGTGCAGCTCCGTTACTCATCTTTATGGGTGTCGGTGCGATGACGGATTTTGGCCCGCTATTAGCTAACCCTAAAACATTGTTCTTAGGTGCCGCAGCACAGTTTGGTATTTTCGCAACAGTGCTAGGCGCGGTTAGCTTATCGGCATTAGGTGTGATGGATTTCTCCATCCAAGATGCTGCTGCTATCGGTATCATTGGCGGTGCGGATGGTCCTACAGCAATTTATGTGGCTAGTTTACTTTCACCACATTTATTAGGTGCAATTGCAGTTGCTGCCTACTCATATATGGCACTGGTTCCTTTGATTCAACCGCCAATTATGAGAGCTTTGACAACTGAAGCTGAACGTAAAATTACCATGGTGCAGCTGCGTCAAGTAAGCAAGTTAGAGAAGATCATGTTCCCAATCGTTCTTCTGTTACTGGTTGCTCTACTTCTGCCAGATGCTGCTCCTTTACTGGGTATGTTCTGTTTCGGTAACTTACTGCGCGAATGTGGCGTTGTTGATCGCTTAAGTGATACTGCTCAAAATGCTTTAATTAACATTGTGACAATCTTCTTGGGATTATCAGTTGGTTCAAAACTATCAGCAGATAAGTTCTTAGATTTTGAAACGCTAGGTATTTTAGGTTTAGGTATTGTTGCATTCGGTATTGGTACCGCAATGGGTGTTCTTATGGCGAAGCTGTTGAACAAGCTTGAAGGTGGGAATGCAATTAACCCATTGATTGGTTCAGCGGGCGTATCTGCTGTACCGATGGCGGCTCGTGTATCGAACAAGCTAGGCCTTGAGGCTAACTCTCAAAACTTCTTACTTATGCACGCAATGGGACCTAACGTAGCAGGTGTTATTGGATCAGCAGTAGCTGCAGGGGTAATGATTAAGTTTGTTGGCTAATCATTAGTACTCGTTATAAAAAAGACTGCAATTGCAGTCTTTTTTTTGCTCTAAAATTGCAAATTTACAATATTTTACAATACTTAAGCTAATAGAAAGGGAGAACGCTCTAAGATCAAAACAGCTGCTACTAATACTTAAGGTCGGTCAATGTTTAAAACTGATACACAAAGGCTAAAATCACGGTTTCACTTTCCTCTGCATATTCATACGGCTACTTTGTTTATAGTGCTCACGATAGCATTAGGTGCTGGTCAGGTGTGGTTTAATTATCAAAAAAACACTGAACTGATCCGAGAGGGCTCCACTGTATTGTATGAAAAAGTGATGCAAAAAGCCTACATGGACATGAAAGCAAAATATGACATGGCCGCAAATAGTGTTGAAATTATGGCTGAGGGGAATATTGCAAACGCCGAAAACCTTCACCAACGACTAAAGTATTTACCTGTAATTAGTAAAATACTCAAAGCGAATGATGCGGTGAGCGGATTCGAAGTAGGCTACGCAACAGGTGATTTTTTCATTATTCGCTCAATCTTTAACGAATATATGAGGGAGCAGTTTAAAGCACCGGATAGCACCATTTTTATGGTTGATAATATAATAAATATCAGTGCAAATAATAAACAAGGGATCCGAATATACTATGATAAACATCTCAATGAAATATCCCGTAAAACACTAAAAGATTTAACTTATGACCCGAGAGTTCGTCCTTGGTATAAACTTGCTTTAGCATCTGACAGTTTTGCAACAACTAACCCCTATCTGTATTTCTTTGTCAAAAAAGTAGGCATCACCATTACCTTAGAGTCGAAAAGCAAAGGTACGGTGATAGCTGCTGATATAGCTCTAGATGAGTTATCAGAGACACTTAAAAAAAATATTATTACTCCTTCTGCTGAATTAGTGTTATTTGATGATACTGGGAAGGTAATGGCATATAAGCAGCCCAATAAACTTATCGTTAAAAGTGCAGATGGCAAAGATGCAATTGCTAGAATAAACCAATTGGATAGCCCTGTATTAAATTTTTATGCAAATGGATTAAAAGCAGAAGAGCAAGAGCTTAGCTTTAGCTTTAACAATCAACACTGGGGAGGTGTAATTAAAAAGTTTGCAATTAATAGTGATTTCAATCTGTATTTTTCATTTATTGCGCCTGATGATGAACTCTTTTCAGATGCCATTGAGATTCGTTGGCAGTCAAGTTTAATTGCACTGTTGCTGATACTTATAGCGGTTCCAATTACCGCTTATAGCGCCTATCGAATTTCTGAACCATTACGACGGTTAACCGTTCAAACACGAAAAATAGCGCAATTCGATTTCTCTTCAAAAGAATTGCCAAGTTCAATGATTAACGAGATACATATATTGTCTTCAAGCATGGATGGCATGAGGACGACCATTTCTCATTTCTTGAGCATGATTAAGTCATTAGCAGGAGAAAAAGACCTCGATTCCCTTTTAGCGACAATCACTCGTCAAACACTCGAGATAAGTCAAGCTGATGCCGCTGTTCTGTATCTTTTAAATGAAGAGGGAACTTCAATAGAGCCTGTGAGTATAAAATTGGCGTTTGAAGATCATAATGAGTTTTCTCTAAAGAGCCACGAAATAACGAAAAACGGTAATTTTATGGTGCGCTCTATTAAAGATAGAACAGCCAAAGTTCACGACTTTAAAAGGCGCGGGCAAAACGAAAAAGATGTGCTAACTCCGTTTTTTGAAATACTACATACAGATGACTTACAAATACTGACACTTCCATTAAACAACAGATCGGGAGATGTGACAGGAGTGTTGTGTGTCATTAATGATTCAAATAATAGCAAAACCGAAAACCTCAACAACGAGGCGAGAATTGGTTTTATGCAAACACTATCAGGTTTTGCAGCGGTTTCAATGGAGAGCAGGCACCTACTAAAATCGCAGAGTGACTTAATGGCATCCTTTATCAAGCTTATAGCGGGTGCGATAGATGCCAAGTCGCGCTACACGGCAGGGCACTGTCAAAGAGTACCAGAATTAACAAAAATGCTGGCTGAAGAAGCTTGTGCTCAAACAAGTGGTGAATTTAAGGATTTCACATTATCACAAGAGCAATGGGAGGAGTTAGATATCGCAGCTTGGTTACATGATTGTGGGAAAATAACGACTCCTGAGTATGTTGTTGATAAAGCGACTAAACTTGAAACTATTTATGATCGGATTCATGAAATCCGAATGCGCTTTGAGCTTTTAAAATGTGAAGCAGAACTCAATTGCTGGAAAGATATCAGTGAAGGAAAAGTCAGCGATGCTGAAGCTAGAAGAGCTGAAATGAATCAGCTAATAGATACGCTAGATGAAGAATTCAAGTTCATTGCACAGTGCAACATTGGCAGTGAACATATGTCGGATGAAGCAATTGAGAGGATTAAGAGCATATCTCAAAGGCGTTGGAAGCGAACAATTAGCGATAGGTTAGGGATTTCTTGGGAAGAGGAGTTAAGAAAAGAACGCTCTAAAGAAGTAAAGTTGCCAGTGATGGAAAAGTTACTTGAGGACAGGTTAGATCATATTATAGAAAGGCATCCAAAGGATGTTATGCCAGTTTCAAATAAATGGGGTTTCAATGTTAAAACCCCCGATCATCAATACAATCGCGGGGAGTTGTATAATTTATGTATCCCCAAAGGAACATTAAACGCAGAAGAGCGCTATAAGATTAATGAACATATTATTCAAACAATAATAATGCTCGATGAGCTTAAGTTTCCAAAAAATTTAAGTAATGTAAGAGAGATAGCAGGTGGTCACCATGAAAAAATGGATGGTACTGGTTATCCCAAACGCTTACGTAGGGAAGATATGTCAATATCAGCTAGAATGATGGCAATAGCAGATATTTTCGAAGCACTCACTGCACACGACAGACCTTACAAAAAGGCAAAGAAGCTAAGTGAAGCGATAAAAATTATGAGCTTCATGAAGCAGGACAAACACATAGACGGTCCGCTTTTTGATTTGTTTCTATCAACGGGCATATATTTGAAATATGCTCAGAAAAACTTATCCCCAGATCAAATTGATTTTGTTGATCTAACAAACTACTTACAAAAGCCATATGTGAACGATGCATCAATAGTCAGTTTAAAATCAGTGTCTCCATAAATGAGCAAGTTAGAGGTGGGAACGATAGAGCAAACCGATCGTATTTTAGTTTTTTAATGGGTATTTGATAGGAATGTCGGTTTGTTAGTGATTAATTGTTAGCCTTTTATCCTAGCTAATAAATAGAAAGTGAGTGATTTTTGATCGCGATCGGTAAAAACCAAAGCAGAATATAGCAGTTGTTTAAAAAAAACAGCAGAAAGTTGACGATTCGCAGGGGTTTGCCATAGACTTTTTTGCAACAGGCTTTTATGCTCTGTCTTACTCTTTGATAAAGAGAGCGTTTTGAGGATGAGAGACAAAACGAATCAAATAATAATTAGGAAGTCATACAATGAAAAAACTATTACCTATTGCTGTTAGTCTTGCAGCTTTAACTGCGATGAATGTATCAGCAGGAACTCTTGAAGATGTACAAAAGCGCGGTGTTTTAAAATGTGGTGTTTCGACAGGTTTAGCGGGATTTGCAACTCCCAATGATGCTGGTAAATGGGAAGGTTTAGACGTAGACCTTTGTCGTGCTGTTGCAGCAGCTGCGTTAGGTGATGCAGAAAAAGTTGAATATGTTCCTCTAACTTCAAAAGTTCGTTTTGAAGTATTAAAGTCAGGTGAGATTGATGTCCTTTCTCGTGTAACTACTTGGACATTTACACGTGACAACAGCTTAGGTTTGAACTTCGCTGGTGTTAACTACTATGACGGTCAAGGTTTCATGGTACCAAAAGCACTAGGTGTTACTTCTGCGAAAGAACTTGACGGTGCGTCAATTTGTATCCAAACAGGTACTACTACAGAGCTTAACGCTGCTGAGTACTTCAAGTTAAATGGTATGACTTACGAGCCAGTACCTGTAGAAACATCTTCTGAAGGTCGTGCAAACTACATTGCTGGCCGTTGTGATGTATACACAACAGATGCATCAGCACTAGCTGCACAGCGTTCAGTTTTTGAAGATCCAACTGCTCACGTCGTTCTTCCAGAAATTATTTCTAAAGAGCCTCTAGGACCAGTAGTTCGTCACGGCGATGACCAATGGTTTGATATTGTTAAGTGGAGCCACAATGCAATGTTAGTTGCAGAAGAGCTAGGTATCGACTCTAAAAACCTTGACGAGCGTGGCGCAAATGCAAATGATCCTGCAGCTCAAGGTCTTCTAGGTACTAACACTTCTAAGCTTGGTGAAATGCTAGGTCTTGATAAGAAGTGGGCTTACAACATCATTAAGCAAGTAGGTAACTACAGCGAGTCTTTCGAGCGTAACGTTGGTAAAGACACTGCGCTTAAACTAGATCGTGGTCTAAACGCACTTTGGACAAACGGTGGTATCCAGTACGCTCCGCCAATTAAGTAAAAAATATATAGCTATATAGCAGCGAGCTCATTTTTATTAGCCGATAAAGGTAGATAGAGATAGAGCTCGTTTTTTTTAATTTTTATTTCAGGTTGTCTATATGAGCGGCACACAAGTTCAAGAAAACAAGACCGTGACACTGGGCTCACTTTGGAGAGATAAAAAGACCCGCGGGATGATTTTACAAATCTTCGCTGTAATCGGGATCTTAATATTTATCGGCATTATTATTTCAAATACCGTAGAAAACTTAGACCGTTTAGGGGTTAAAGTTGGATTTGATTTTTTGTCTGAGCCTGCCAATTACGATATAAACCAAACCTTAATTAGTTACGACAGTTCTGACTCTCATTTTAGAGCAGCGCTTGTTGGCCTGCTTAACACGTTATTAGTCGCAGGCTGTGGTATTGTTGTTGCAACCATTTTTGGTTTCACCGCAGGTGTTTTGCGCCTATCAAATAACTTCGTTTTAAACCGCTTGATGCAGGTTTATGTAGAAGTCACACGTAATATTCCCGTTTTACTACAGATTTTGCTTTGGCATGGGATTATTATTAATTCACTACCTGTTCCCAAAAAAGCAGAAGCCTTAGTTGAAGGCGTTTTCATGACCAACCGTGGAGTGTTCTTACCTCAACCTATTCCTCAAGAAGGATTTGGTTGGGTTTGGATCGCTTTATTGGTGGGTATCGTATTCGCAGTCTTCTTTAAGAGATATGCTAACAAAGTACAAATGCAGACAGGTAAGCTACTACCTGCAATTTGGATTGGGGCTACTGCTATCATTGGTCTGCCAGTACTGACTTTCTTAGCCTTAGGCTCTCCTTTAGAGGTCAGCTACCCAGCTTTGAAAGGCTTTAATTTCAAAGGCGGCTTTGTTGTTAAGCCTGAGTTTATGGCCCTGTGGTTTGCACTATCAATATATACAGGGGCGTTCATAGCAGAGATAGTACGTGCAGGTATTCAATCGGTTAGTCATGGGCAAACAGAAGCGGCACACGCTTTGGGTATTCGTCCTAACTTTACGATGCGTTTGGTTGTTATCCCTCAAGCGTTACGTGTAATTATTCCGCCATTAATCAGTCAGTATTTGAATTTAACCAAAAACTCTTCGTTAGCAATAGCGATTGGTTATATGGATTTAGTGGCAACAATTGGTGGTATATCTCTGAACCAGACAGGTAGAGCATTAGAAAGTATGGGTATCGTTCTAGGCGTTTACTTATTTATCTCTATTGTTATCTCTGCGTTGATGAATGTATACAATAAACGCGTTGCGTTGGTGTCGAGGTAAATAATATGTCTACAGAAACAAAAAAATACCCCGTTGGAATGCATCCTGCTCTTCCACCACCTTCTGGTTCAGTAGGACCAGTTAGATGGATGAGAGATAACTTATTTTCCTCGGTATCAAATACAGTACTAACCTTTTTAGGTTTGTACATTATTTATCTCGTGGTACCGCCGTTTATTGAGTGGGCGTTCATCGATTCAGTTGTACTCGGTGCAGAAAGCCGTAAAGAATGCCTTAAAATAATGGGTGAAGATAGAGGGGCTTGTTGGTCTTTTGTCTATCATCGTTGGGGGCAGTTCGTGTATGGCTTCTATCCAATGGAAGAACGTTGGAGAGTGGATGTTTCATTCGTTCTAACAGCGTTAACTATTGCAATTGTATTAGTTGAAAAGCTAAGAGCGATCAAAGCTGTGCTAATTGCGGCAATTCTTTTCCCTGTTATTAGCTTTTTCTTAATCACAGGTGGAAGTTTTGGTTTAGCAGAAGTACCTACTAACAAGTGGGGCGGTATTTTACTGACCTTCATTGTTGGTTTAACAGGTATTTTTGTCTCTTTACCAATAGCGATTGTATTGGCTTTGAGCCGTATCTCAAAATTACCGATATTTTCATTCTTTGCGACTATCTTCATTGAATTTATTCGTGGTGTACCTTTAATAACGCTATTGTTCATCGCATCGACTTTGCTGTCTTATTTCTTACCACCAGGATCGAACTTTGATTTACTACTTAGAGTATTAATCATGGTAACGATTTTCTCTGCAGCTTACATTGCAGAAGTAATTCGTGGTGGATTAGCAGCAATCCCAACAGGGCAATATGAAGCAGCTGACGCATTAGGTCTTTCATATTGGCAGAGCATGCGTTTGATTATATTGCCGCAAGCACTGAAGATTTCTATTCCGGGGATCGTTGGTAGCTTTATCGGCTTATTTAAAGATACAACATTAGTTGTCATCATTGGCTTACTTGATCCTTTAGGGATAGGTATGGCCGCAATTGCGACAACTGATTGGGCTGGCTTAAGTACTGAGCTATACGTATTTATTGGTGTATTCTTCTTCATTTTCTGTTTTGGCATGTCACGCTACAGTTTACATTTAGAGAAGAAGTTAAACACTGGACACAAGCAATAGGAGCCACCAATGGCGAATAATAATGATAAACCTGCAATCATTTTGTCAGGAATGCACAAATGGTACGGCGACTTTCACGTACTACGTGATATAAATTTAGAAGTTAAAAAAGGTGAAATTATTGTAGTTTGTGGGCCTTCTGGGTCTGGAAAATCGACAATGATTCGCTGCATCAACCGCTTGGAAGAGCACCAGCAAGGTCAAATTATCGTTGATGGGATTGAGTTAACGAACGACATTAAGAAAATAGATGAAGTGCGTCGAGAAGTAGGTATGTGTTTCCAGCACTTTAACTTATTTCCACACTTAACGATTCTTGAGAACTGTACGCTAGCACCAATTTGGGTACGTGGCATCCCTAAGAAAGAAGCAGAAGAAACAGCGATGCATTTCTTAGAGAAGGTTAAAATTCCTGACCAAGCGATGAAATACCCAGGGCAGTTATCTGGTGGACAGCAGCAGCGTGTAGCTATTGCTCGCTCACTTTGCATGAAGCCTAGAACAATCTTGTTTGATGAGCCAACCTCTGCACTTGATCCTGAAATGATCAAGGAAGTACTTGATGTAATGATTGAGTTAGCAGAAGAAGGTATGACAATGATCTGTGTAACTCACGAAATGGGCTTTGCACGTAAAGTTGCCGATCGCGTTATTTTCATGGATGCTGGACAAATTGTTGAAGAGAATACTCCTGCTGAATTCTTCGATAATCCTCAAAATGAACGTACTCAGTTGTTCTTGAGCCAGATTCTTCATTAAAATGAAAGATCTAGAAGAAAAACCATCATTATCATGATGGTTTTTTTTTGTGTAGAATTTATTCAATTAAAAAAGTCTGTTGCCACTAATTTAGTCATTCACCAGATAAATTCATATTTGAGGTAAATCGATGAAAGATAATTCACTATGTGACCTTGGGTTTATTGGCTTAGGTGTAATGGGTAGTAACCTTGTGCTCAACTTAGCGGATAATGGTTATAAAGTTGCATGTTTTGATTTAGATAAGCCGAAAATAGCGGCAATTGAAAGTATTGATCGAGAACAGCGAGGTAATGCTAAGCCGCGAGTATTCGGTTGCGATTCATTTACTACCTTACTGAGTTCTTTAAAAGTGCCTCATCTATTGATGCTTTCAGTACCAGCAGGTGATGCGGTTGATAATGCATGTGAGCATTTGATCAGCGCAGGTATAAAAGCTAATGATATTGTTATAGATACCGGTAATAGTCTGTGGACAGATACGCAACAAAGAGAGCAAAAGTATAAAAGCCATTTTATTTTCTTTTCAACCGCTGTCTCAGGGGGAGAAGTTGGCGCACGTTTTGGACCTTCATTAATGCCTTCAGGTGATCCATATGCTTGGACTCGTATCGAAGATATGTTCAAAGCGATAGCAGCTAAAGTTGATGCAAACACTGGAAAACCAATAGAGCGTACTCAGCCTTATAAACCAGTGACCGAGGGGGAGCCTTGTGCAGCATACATTGGTGCTAGTGGTTCTGGTCATTATGTGAAGATGGTTCACAATGGTATTGAATATGGTGATATGCAACTTATTTGTGAAAGCTACCATATTTTACGAGAAGGGCTGAAGCTTGAGCCTGAAGCTATCGCAGATATTTTTGAGCAATGGAACAATGGTTTACTCGATAGTTACTTAATGGAAATTAGTATCGAGGTTCTGAGGCATAAAGATACTGAAACAGGTAAACCTTTAGTAGATGTCATTCTTGATAGTGCTGGACAAAAAGGTACTGGTCTTTGGACAGCTATTTCTGCATTAGAGTTTGGGAGCCCTGCCCAATCTATCGCACAAGCCGTTTTCGCCAGGAGCATGTCGAGTTTCAAAACTCAAAGAACAATTGCTAGCAAACTCTTGCAAGGTCCTGAGGTAGCAACTTATACACAAGCAGAAAAAGGCAAAATGATTGACGAGTTACGGGATGCTTTGTATTGCTCCAAAGTTTGTGTATATGCACAAGGGTTTCAATTGATGTTAATTGCATCAAAAGAAAAAGCCTGGGATTTGAACTTTGCGGCTATTGCTAAAATTTGGCGCGCAGGATGCATTATTAGAGCCGTTTTCCTGGAAGACATTAATCGCGCATTTAAGGAAAATGAAAATTTAGAGAATTTATTACTCAACCCTTTTTTCAATCAACAGATTGTAAGGCTGCAAAGTAACTGGCGTAAATCAATTGCTAATGCCGCTTTAATGGGAATTCCTCACCCTGCAATGTCTTCGGCATTAGCTTACTATGATAGCTATCGCTGTGAAGTATTACCCGCTAATCTGCTACAAGCTCAGAGGGATTTTTTTGGCGCTCATACTTTCTCTCGAGTTGATAAGCCTAGCCAGAAGAAGTTTCATGTAGAATGGGCTAGCCAATCTCGTGAGATGAAAGCCTTATAGTCAAACACCATATTACCGAATGTTCAATTTCTGAAGATTTGAAATCAAAGCCACTATTTCTCTTTGTTAGGTTTTGATACAAATTACTGAGTTATTATTTCTCGTCTATTTATCGGATTATCTAAACTTTATACATTATTGTTTGAGTGGTGTTTTCTGCCTATGGTGGGATTTTGAGCTAGAATATACTTGGCGCCACCCTAAATAATTCAAGTAACCAGTGTGAGATACGATTGGAATTATTAATTGCCTGAAATCCTAGTGGAAAACTAGAACCAAGAGGTCTGTTTAGATAAGGGTAGAAACAAGACTGTGAAGCTTATTGAATAATACAGTGCCTGTGTCCAATTCCCTTAGGTTTCAAAATAATCATTTCCTGTAATGTGCTAACTGTAGCAAACGAGATGCTAGAAACTGGATAAAATTGATATCTCTCAGTAGTATAGGGTTAATGTAATGAATAATATGTGTAAGTTGAGTTATGTAAAGCGTCAACACATGGATGTGATTCATGCTTAAAAGGAAAGATAGATAGGTGGTGGATATGCAAAAATACTTTAGTGCGTTATTAGTGGTAGTTCTGATGTTTTCAAACTCAGTGAAGGCTAATGAGATTGCAACGCCAGTAGAAAAAGTCATATTGACTGTTTTTGGAAATATTGAACATACCAATAGTGAGCAAGGAGCTCAGTTTGATCGAGCAATGTTACTAGGTTTGAAACAGACAGAAGTATCTACCGAGACACCTTGGACTAATGGAGTTCCCCAGTTTGAAGGTCCTTTAATTAAAGACTTACTGGGGATGCTCGGTGGTGTAGGAGAAACCATAGTAGCAACAGCATTGAATGGTTATCAAATATCAATACCTATGGAAGATATCGATAATCACTCTGTCGTGCTCGCTATCAAGCGAAATAATAAAGTTTTGAGTGTCAGGCAAAAAGGTCCTCTTTGGGTGATCTACCCTTGGAGTGAGAACGAAGAGTTACGTTCAAATGTTTATTATTCTCGCTCTATTTGGCAGTTGAAATCATTGGAAGTGCGCTAGATTAAATGGAGCGAAGAGCATTGTTTAGTCGTTTAAAGACGTTATATATATTTTCCGCTGTCCTTGCTGTTGCATTGATCGTTTCGCTAATTACAGACATCGTCAAAATAAGGGAATTACAAAATATTCAAAAAAGGGACGCTAACGTAAGCTTGGTATGGTTTCTGAACCAAGCAGATCGCGAGTCTCGCACCTTCCTGCAAAGTGTCAGTTATTTTTATATTGAAAATACCGATAGCTCTTACCAAGAAATGTTAACTAGCTTCGATATTTTATGGAGCCGTTATGACATGGAGCTAAACGGCCAGATGGAAGATTTAATACGTTCTATCAAAAGCGGACCTGAGCTTTTAGTCTCAACAACAAAGATGCTTAAAGTATTAGACCCTTTAGTCCAAAAGCTGCGGGTAGGAGATAAAGCAAGTTACGATGAAATCAATGATTTAATCGGTGATCACTTATATCGCTCTTACTTTCTATCTATTAATGCAATGCAAGTAAGGCAGTCTACACGTAACCAACGTCTCAATACTATCAATGGCTTATACATATATTTACTTGTTACTTTAATGGCAATTTTGCTGGGTAGCGGGTTAATTCTGACGTTTTTCTTTAAACGCAGTAAAGTGCTCAAATCTCAAAATCAAGTGTTTGAACAGCGAGTTCAAGAGCGAACAGAACAGCTTAGACAAAGTAATGAATCACTAGTCCTTGAGGCAAAAGTAAGACAGAGAACAGATCAAAAAGCTCATCAATTAATCAGTGCTATAAACCAATCCAAAGAAATTGTTTTTATTCTTAACTCCGAAAATGAGTTTGTTTTTTTTAACCAGAGCTTTTTAAATTTAAGCGGCGAGCTTAAAGCAAATATTGAGATTGGTAGTGCATTTGAAGAGTATTTAGAGCAATTTAGCCAAGCTCAAACAGGCCTAACAGACTTAGATGATATCCAACAGTGGCGTAATGACTGGATTCGTGGTTTAAGTGCAACAAAGCGCTTCTTTGAAGTCTCATTTTCATCCAATAAGCAATTTATATTCAATATAGATCGGTTAGACGACGGCAGTGTTATATCAATTGGTGCTGATATATCAGCACTGAAACAGGCCCAGGTCGCGCTTGGAGTGAGTGAAAGGCGCTTTAGAAACTTTGCATTAATTGGTGCCGATTGGTACTGGGAAATGGATGCTGATTTAACAGTTACATTTCTCGCAGGGGGAGTCAAAACTGTATCGGGGTTAGCACCTGATTTCTTTATTGGTAAAGGACGAGACGAGGGCTACGGGATACAGGGAGCTGGTAATAGAAAGGTTTTAGATAAATTCTTAAAAATGGCCGATGAAAGACAAACGTTTCATGAATATGAAACTAAATGGAAACGATCCAATGATGTCTTAATTACTATTAGCTTATCTGGTGAGCCGCGCTTTGATGAGGACGGAGAGTTTATTGGCTATATAGGCGCTGGGCGAGATGTTACGGAGCGTTGTATCGTTGAAGAGCGAGATAAGCGCTTACTTACAGCGGTTAATAGTCTTAACTTAATGGTCGCCATTTTCGACAATGAAGATAAATTGGTCTTTTATAACCAAGAGTATGAAGAATTTCTAAACGGGCTAGATGAAGAGGTTAGTCTAGGTATCAACTTTAAGAAACTCTGGCGCTATAGCTGTGATCATTATGCTAAAAATTCAGATTTTGATGCACAGTATTGGTATGACTCGCGCTTATCTGTACATCGAGAGCCTATTAATAATTTTGTATTACCTATCGGGTCAGATAGATACCTAAATGTATTTGAGCAAATGCTGGATGATGGCGGTGTTATCATTGTCACGACTGATATCTCTTCAAGCAAAAAGGCAGAGCAAGAAATACATCGCTTAAGAAATTACCTTGCTAATATCATTGATTCAATGTCATCAGTGTTGATTGCTGTCGATGCAAACTATCAGGTAATTCAGTGGAATGTAGCTGCTGAGAAAGATACCGGAGTCAGCTTAAAAGATGCTTATCAAAAAAATGTTATCGAAGTTTTCCCCCGTTTAGAGTCTGAAATGGAAAGTATCATTGATGCAGTTACTCAAGAGCGCGAAACTTCGCAGCTCAAACGATTGTATTTGAAAGACGGTAATACTTTTTACGAAGATATAATCATTTATCCACTAACAACAGGTGAAGAAGCTGGGGCTGTTATTCGTTTAGATAATGTCACTGATCAAGTGATGATCTCAGAAATGATGATTCAGTCTGAGAAAATGCTTTCAGTCGGCGGTTTAGCGGCAGGTATGGCGCACGAAATTAATAATCCTCTTGCGGGAATGATGCAAACAGCCAATGTAATGCATAATCGCTTATCCAATCAAAAAGTGATTAAAGCGAATGAGGCTGCAGCACAAATATCTGGCATTGATATGAAAGCTCTTGAATCCTATATGAGTCAGCGAGGGATCTTGAGTATGCTAGAGAATATTATCGAATCGGGTAAACGTGTCGCCCTAATTGTTGAGAATATGCTAGATTTCTCAAGGCAAAGTAGTTCTAGTTCTCGTGAGCATGACTTAGCAGATCTATTGGATAAATCTGTAGAATTATCTTCGACAGATTATAATTTGAAGTACGATTATGATTTTAGACATATTAATATCATAAAAGAATATCAGGAAAATCTGCCGCTAGTGGTTTGTGAAGCTGGTAAAATTCAGCAAGTATTCTTGAATATCCTAAGAAATGCAGCACAAGCAATGCAGGAGGCCTGTGTAGAAAAACCTACATTGTTATTTAAAATTAATTACGATGCTGGCCTTGATCAGGTAGTTGTTGAAATTGAAGATAATGGGCCCGGAATAGAAGATGAGGTTAAGCGGCGTATATTTGAGCCTTTTTATTCAACAAAAGGTGAAGGCCTAGGCACAGGGTTAGGATTAAGTGTCTCGTACTTTATTATTAACGAAAACCATGGTGGGCAGTTGAGTGTCGATTCTGTTGTAGGTAAATGTACGAAATTTAGCGTTTCGCTGCCACGCAACGCAAAGAATTATTAACATGACACTTTTAGTGAATTTGTATACAAATACGGACTAAATTGTATAACCTCCCCGCTTATTAGGTGTTACTCTAATTTACAAAAAATCCATATATCTTAAAAATTACCCATTAGCTGAATGGTATTTTAACGGGTGGTAAGGTTTGTTTCAAAGCAATGAATTACGCACTATTTTGGTCATAGATGATGAAGATATAGTGCGAAGAAGTTTTTGTGATTCTTTAGAGGATCTTGGGTATAACGTTTTAGGCGCTGAAAATGGCCAAGTAGGCATTGATATAGCTGTCGAAAGATCTCCAGATCTAATTCTGACAGATCTAAGAATGCCCATAAAAGGTGGTATTGATGTATTAAAGTACTGCTCAGAACATATGGCTCAAACCCCAGTTATAGTCATCTCTGGTGCAGGCTTGATGGAAGATGTTGTTGAAGCGCTACGATTAGGTGCCTTTGATTATTTAACCAAGCCTATTCGGGACCCAGATTTGTTGCAAGCAGCTATTTCAAGAGCGCTTGAACAAGTCAGCTTAAAAGAGCAGAACAATAATTATCAGCAGCATTTAGAGCAACTTGTTGAAAGTCGTACAGCTGAACTGTCAGAATCAAACAAGCAGTTAGCACTGCATAAAGAGCATTTAGAGCTACTGGTTGATGAGCGCACAAAAGAGCTTGAAAGCGCTATTACTAATCTCAGGAATACTCAAAGTCAGTTAGTAGAGTCAGCTAAAATGGCCTCCCTTGGTCGCCTGGTAGCAGGTGTCTCCCATGAATTAAACACTCCGCTTGGCATCTGCCTTACGTTTATCTCTAGTTTGGGGCAGAAATTTAATCGCTTTGAAAAAGATTTTTATGAAGGGAAGCTGCGCAAAGAAGACTTTGAGAAATTTTTAAAATCTTCTCAAGAGTCTAGTGATGTTGTAATTCACAATCTCACACAAGTGTCAGACTTAATACAGAATTTTAAAATGGTCTCTGTTGATGTATCGAGTGATATGAAACGAGAGTTTGATCTTGTTGAATACATTAAGAATGTTGTTAAAAGCTTAAAGTGTGAAACATACGATACTAAGATTCTAATTGAGTCAGATACAACCCAAAGTTACTCCATTCGCTCTTTTCCGGGCTTCTTTTCTCAAATAGTATCTAATTTGATTATTAACTCTATGAGTCATGGCTTTCCTTCTGGCTTAGCAGGGACAATCGAAATTGATATTAGCGCTCATGAAAGTGACTTAATTCTAAAATACAAAGATAACGGCAGAGGAATGAGTGAAGATACCCTAGAGCAGCTGTATGAACCTTTCTTTACAACAGCGAGAGGGAGTGGCGGTAGTGGTTTAGGTATGAACGTACTTTATAATTTGGTGGTCAGAAACCTATCGGGCACTGTCGATTGCTATAGCAAAATAGGGCAGGGAGTTGAGTTTGTTATCAAGCTCCCTAAGCACCAGTTTTAACGTTATTTGAGGGCTATGACTTTGAAGTTAGGGCTTTCATTAATCAAATTTACGCTGTCAAAATATTGCAGCGCTTTCCTCTCGAGAGGGATGTGTAAATTGACCACAAAGATAGCCATGCCATCATGCCCTAAACGTTGTTTGGCGGCTTTTAGAAACTGATCTGTTAAGTCATTTTCAACTGAAAACCCAGTATGAAAAGGTGGGTTGCAAACTACTAACTCGAATTTTTCTTTGATCCCTTTAGCACAACTAGCTGCGATAACTTGGTGTTCAATCCCTTGTTTGTTCAGGTTGAACCGGCAGGTCTCAATAGCTGCTGCGTTATTGTCAGTGGCAGTGATAGAGCAGTTAAATTTTTTGGCAGCAAGTACACTTAAGTAACCATAACCACAGCCAATATCTAAAATTGTTTTAACAGCAGGTAGCTGGTTTTCAATCATTTCTAGACTTTCAATGAGCAATTGGCTGCCACGATCAATTTTATTCCAACCAAATACCCCAGGTTTTGAAGAAAAAACGACAGTTTCTTTAAAGTGTGTTTCTTCAACAGACTCTCTGATCAAGGGGTAGTCTTTATCGTCTAAGGTAGTGCTTGGGTTTTCGGTGTTTTTATATCGAGCAGCCCAATGTGCTTTATCTGCCTTAAATGTTTCAACATGTAAGTAGCGTTTCGAACTTCGATCGATATAGCCTTTTATACCTTCTTGTTTAGCACCGCTTATAATCAATTGGCCGTCGCTTTTCAATAATTGATATGCGCTATTGATTACATGATGGGCAAGGGCTTTTTCTTTTGATATTCTGAAAAATACAAATTGGTAACCCGTGTTAATTAGCTTATCAAAGCTAAAGTCACTAAATGTAGCGTTAAAACCTCGTTGCTGCATTTGCTCCACTACGTCAACTCGATTGCTGATGACTTCAATATGATTGTTAGCAGCAGGGCAGTTTACCGGGGGGTTCTCATCAAGAATCCACAATGATTTTTCAGTCACTTGAGGAAAAATACTAAACAATAATTCAAAGCTTTGGTTGTTCATGATTCGAAGCTCACTGAACTTGTTCAATTTCTGCAGTAGTCAAAGGGCGGTACTCACCAACTTCTAGAGATTTGTCGAGAACAATTCCACCAATAGATTCACGATGCAATTCAATCACTTTATTGCCAATGGCTGCAAACATACGCTTAACTTGGTGGTATCTGCCTTCTGTAATTGTTAAATAAGCCATATGGCTTTCGATGATCTCTAACACAGCAGGCTTAGTGGGATGTTTTTCGCTCTCCAGTAAAATCCCTTCAGCGAATGTATCAATAGCAGATGGATCGATAGGATCTGCTGTTTCTACAAGGTAGCGTTTTTCTTGTTTGTGGTTAGGTGATGTCACTTTATGAAGCCATTGGCCATCAGTTGTGATCAGTAGTAACCCTGTTGTATCAACATCAAGTCTACCTGCAATATTTAGCTCGTCAGGGCGAACCTCATCATGCAATAAACCAGCAATGGTAGGATGTGTACCATCGTCATTTGAGCATACATAGCCTTCTGGCTTATTCAGCATGATATAGCGAGGTTTAGGAGCTGCTATAGATTGTTCTTCGAAGTTAACATTGTCATCTTCTTTTAATTTATGCGCACTATTTTTTATAACGACATCATTAACCGTGACAAGTGATTTGTGCAGTGCACGTTTAACTTCTTTTCGGGACATGCCAGTGGCGTGGGCAAGGTATTTATCTAGTCGCATGGGAGGTGTGCTCAAAATTAAAAAAGAGCATTATCCTAGATTGAGTCGTTAGCTGCAAAATAATCTGCAGTTGTTAATCAGAATATCAGCATTAAACAGCAAAAGAGGACTTTGATTTAGAGTAGGTTGTGTTGTGCAATGTATTTTATAGTGAGCAAACTAAAGCCCCGCGATGAAAACGGGGCTAGCTTATACAGATATAGAGGTTTAGAGATCTGAGTTTATCGCTCAACTGTCAAAGCAATGCCCATACCGCCGCCAATGCATAAGGTTGCGAGCCCCTTCTTTGCATCTCTGCGTTGCATTTCATGTAGTAAGCTCACCAGTATACGGCATCCGCTTGCTCCAATAGGGTGCCCTAACGCAATTGCACCACCGTTAACATTGACTTTATCTGTATCCCAACCAAGCCCTTGATTGACGCTCAGTGCTTGTGCAGCGAAGGCTTCGTTTGCTTCTATCAAATCAAGATCAGCGATATCCCAATCTGATTTTTCTAACGTCTTTTGGACAGCGCTAATTGGACCTGTGCCCATAATGCTTGGGTCAACACCGCTAGCACTAGCACCTTTAATAGTGGCTATAATAGGCAGGTTAAGGGAGAGTGCTTTCTCCTTACTACATACCACAACCATTGCAGCGCCATCGTTTAATGTTGAGCTGTTACCCGCTGTAACTGTACCGTCCTTTTTGAAGGCAGGGCGCAGTTTAGCAAGCGCTTGTGCAGTACAGTCAAAACGCGGCTGTTCATCTTGCTCGAAACTAATGGGGTCAGCGCGGCGTTGTGGGATACTAATTGGCACTATTTCGTCTTTGAATTTATTGGCTTGGATAGCAGCTTGCGCTTTATTTTGAGACTGCGCGGCAAACTCATCTTGCGCTTCACGGCTGAGCTCATATTTATCAACAATATTCTCAGCGGTGATTCCCATGTGATAGTTGTTAAAAGCATCCCATAAACCATCGACAATCATGGTATCTTGTAATGCCCAATCACCCATAGTTTTACCCGCGCGCGATTGCGGCAATATATGTGCTGATAGGCTCATGTTTTCTTGGCCACCGGCAATGATCATGTCAGCATCACCACAGCGAATTGCTTGAACTGCAAGTTGCACTGCTTTTAAACCTGATCCACAGACTTTATTAATTGTCATTGCTTCAACTTGGTTACTTAAGCCTGCGTTGATGGCACTTTGCCTTGCTGGGTTTTGTCCACAGCCAGCAGTGAGTACTTGGCCTAGAATAACTTCATCAATTTCACTTGCGTCAATGGCATGCTTTGCAAGTAAGCTTTTGATAACAGCGGCGCCAATATCGGCCGCTGGCATATTGGAGAGAGTGCCCTTAAAAGCACCGATGGCTGAGCGACCTGCAGCAACAATTACAACGTCTTTCATAGTGTTTACTCATTTATTTTTAAGTTACCTGTATCCTAGCGCTTTTAAAAAAAACAATAAATTGTATTTTTTTATAGAGTATCTAACAATTTAACAAAGCGAGTACTAACGTTAGTACTCGCTTTACAAGGAGAGGAAAGTCGTTTTAAGTGATGCACGATGAGTGGGAGTTAACCTTGGAAGATAGCACCGTTTTTAATCACCATGTGGTGATTCGCGCAGTCGGCAACAGTTTCTATATCAGTACTTGGGTCACCATTAACAATCAGAATATCCGCTTTAAATCCTTCTTTTATTAAGCCGTGTTGAGGTAAGCCCATCAAATCAGCACCGTTGAAGGTAGATATACGTAGCACATCTTCGTTGCTCATACCGATTTGGCAAAGGTATCTTAGCTCTAAAGCATTCTTACCATGCTTGTTATGTGGTGTTCCCGCATCTGTTCCCATGGCCATCTTCCCACCTGCTTTATAAAAAGCTTTAATAGAGTCTTGGTGGGTTTTAGAAATACGAAGGCATTTCTCTAACATGTAGTCCGGCACTTTAGGGCCATTTTTATCTTCAGGTTCTGCCAGTATGTTGTAAAGAGCGGCTAGGGTAGGAACTACATAAGTACCTTCCTTTAGCATTAGCTCAATACATTCAGGGGTTAAGAAAATACCGTGTTCTACGCTATCAATCCCCGCATGAACCGCATTTAAAATACCTTCTGTGCCTTGTGCATGGCTTGCGGTACGCTTATTAAAGCGGTGAGCCTCATGCACACCTGAAGCCATTTCTTCCGCGCTGTAATGGGCATCTTCTGGGTTGACGCCGGGTGTCATAACACCACCTGTAGCCATGATTTTGATCATGTCACAGCCTGCATGAATTTGCTCGCGTACTGCTTTGCGTACTTCTTCAACTCCATCAGCTATACGGCCATAGCTATTGCCATGTCCCCCTGTCATACAAATCATTTTACCGGAAGCATGAATAGTGGGACCTGCAAACTCACCTTTATTGATAGCGTCTCTAACGCCAAACTCTAGGTAGTCTCTGCCGCCACAATCTCTGACAGAAGTTATGCCGCCCTTGAGAGTTTTCTGGGCGTTTGTGAGTGCCAGTAGTGTTAGCTGTGATGGACCTAACTTTAAGCCGTCTGCTTTAGGGTCACCGGATGCAGTGTGACAAAGGTGCACGTGACAATCAATGAGGCCTGGCATTAAGGTTTTACCAGCTAAATCGTACTGCTCACCTGAAAAATCAGAAAAGGCACTATCTTCATCGATACGGCTGATTTCGCTACCTTCTATTAACACAGAGTGAGTGCCAGATAGCATTTTTTTGCCATCGAATACTTTTGCGTTACGCAGTAAATAGTTATTAGTCATGTGTATCCTTAATTAAGATAGCATATTGAGTTTAGGCATTAACCCGAGCAGGTGCTTGGAGTATTCATGCTGTGGATTTTCAAATAATTGTTCTGTTTGCGATAGCTCAAGCATTTGGCCGTGCTGCATTACAGCAACAGTGTCACACATCTGGCGAATAACGGGTAAATCATGTGAGATGAACAGCATCGTCAAGTTGAGCTCTTGTTGTAAATCTTTTAACAAGTTAAGAATCTGTGCTTGAACGGACACATCAAGCGCACTCGTTGGCTCGTCGCATATCAAAAAGCGTGGGCGTGTTGCCAGTGCCCTTGCAATTGAAATTCGCTGGCGTTGACCACCTGAGAATTGGTGCGGGTATTTTATGTGTGCGTCATCAGACATACCGACCAGCTTTAAAAGATCTAGCACTATCTGCCTTACTTCATCTTTGGAGCTAGCAAGCTTATGAAAGATGATTGGTTCAGCAACAATATCCATTACCTTCATGCGAGAGTTCAAAGAAGAGAAGGGGTCTTGGAAGACCATTTGCATCTGGCGTCTGTAAGGCAGTACTTCAGGGGTGTGGTTGATTGAGCTAATCTCTTTCCCCAAGAAGTTAACAGAGCCAGAATGCGGTTTGTATAAACCTGTCACCATGCGTGCGATGGTTGATTTACCACTGCCACTTTCGCCAACAATGCCGAAAGTTTCTCCTTCTTTGATAGAGAAATTGACATCTTTAACCGCATCTAAGAACTTACGCTTACTTTTAAACAATGAGTTAGTTGTTTGAAAACGCATGCATAAATCTTTAACTTCTAAGATAGTGCCATCGTTCGCGGTTTGCATTGAAAAGTCACGAGACTGACCTAGCCAATGTTCACTGATGTTAAAGGCATCGGTGCTCTCAACGACATCTTCTATGTAAGTAACTAATGGAAAGCGCTCAATACGTTTGTCGGGCCTAGGGATAGCGCTAATCAAACTTTTGGTATACTCGTGTTGCGGGTTGCCTAATATTTGTTTGGTATCACCAAGCTCCATAAGCTTGCTGTTGTACATAACCGCCACACGGTCGGTAACTTCAGCGATAACCCCCATATCGTGAGTTACTAAAATCATACCGACATTCTTTTCAATGCAGAGCTTGCGCATTAAATCTAAGATCTGTTTCTGAACAGATACATCAAGTGCTGTAGTTGGCTCATCGGCGATAATTAGTTCAGGCTCACCGCTTAACGCGAGTGCTATAACGACACGTTGGCGCATACCGCCAGAGAACTGGTGCGGGTAATGGTTAATACGCAGCTCAGGATCGGGTATCCCCACTTGTTCAAGAAGCTCTATAGCTCTTTGTTCAGAGCCTTTACGTCCTAGTCGCAAATGTAGGTCGATGGTTTCAACTAATTGCTGCTTAATCGTTTTAAGTGGATCGAGTGAGGTTTGGGGATCTTGGAAAATCATGCCGATTTTGCGACCACGTAAACGACGTTTCTCTTCACTGGATAGATTATCAATTCTATCACCGTTAAACCAAACCTCGCCTTCGATCACTTTTCCAGGGGGCTCAAGTAGCGAGATTATCGCGTTACCAATGGTTGATTTACCCGCGCCGCTTTCACCAACAACGCCGAGAATTTCACCTTTGCTGACATTGATGCTGACATCCTTTACTGCCACGAACATGCCGTGCCTGCTCGGGAAGCCAATGGATATATTTTTTGTTTCTAATAAATGCATGTTCTTTCCCTTAGCGCAGTTTAGGATTGAGAGCGTCACGCAACCAATCGCCGAAAATGTTAACTGAAAGCACTAGAATAACGAGTGCCGCTCCTGGGAATATTGTGATCCACCATTCTCCTGATAGTAGGTATTCATTACCGATACGAATAAGCGTTCCCAGTGAAGGTGTTGTCGGAGACATACCTACACCTAAGAAGCTCAAGGTGGCTTCAGTGATAATAGCTGAAGCTAAATGAATAGTACCAATGACAAAAATGGGATTAAGTACATTGGGAAGAATATGGCGCACTGCAATAATGCTTTGCGGCAAGCCGATAACTTGTCCGGCTTGTACGTATTCTTTGTGTTTTTCTACCATTACAGAGCCACGAATAGTACGTGCATATTGCACCCAGCCAGAGATAGATATCGCAAAGATAAGTACGTAGATAGCGAGCTCATCATGGGATTCACGGGGGAGTAAGCCACGCATCACGCCATCGATTAACAAAGCGATTAAAATAGCAGGGAACGATAGCTGGATATCAGCGACACGCATGATAAAGCTATCCACTCTCCCCCCTTTGTAACCTGCTAAAAGCCCCAGCGCAATACCGATAATTGCGGAGATAATCACAGACGTGAAGCCAACAAAAATAGATATCTGAGCGCCGTATAGAATACCCGACCAAATATCTCGGCCTTGATCATCAGTGCCTAGTGGAAACCTCATATCGCCATCTTCACCTGCCCACGGGGGCGGTAAATCAGCGTCCATTAAATCAATAGCTGCTAGATCAAAGATGTTAAAAGGTGCAATGTAAGGCGCAAACGTGGCCAAAATTAAGCACAAGAACATGATGCTAAAAGAGATCCAAGCCACAGGGCTGTGGGTGAATTCGTGCCAAAGATCGCCTTCGAAAAATTGCTTAAGTTTAGAATTACTGCTGGATTTAGCCATGTTTAGAACCTCCATCAATCGTTAGGCGAGGGTCTACAAATGCATAGAGAATATCGACTAAAAGGTTGATAGCAACAAAAATAAGCGAAATCATCATTAGGTAAGCTGCCATTACAGGCACATCAACTTCTTCAATCGCTTGGATAAATAACATGCCCATACCGGGCCACTGAAACACGGTTTCGGTAATGATCGCAAACGCCATAACTAAGCCTAGCTGCAAACCGATGATAGTAATGACTGGGATTAAGGTGTTTTTTAAAGCGTGACCAAAATTGACCGCCCGCTCATGCAAGCCACGTGCCCTTGCAAACTTGATGTAATCTGTGCATAGAACTTCAAGCATCTCGGTACGCACTAAACGCATAATCAAGGTCATTTGAAAGAGTGCTAACGTAATAGATGGCAGTATTAATGACTTAATGCCTGACCAAGTCAACAACCCAGTGGTCCACCAACCTAGCGCGACTACTTCGCCACGGCCAAATGTGGGTAACCAGCGTAAAATGACACCGAAGAAAAAGATAAATAAAATGCCAATCAAAAAGGTGGGTAAAGATATACCGACGAGTGAGACTGTCATAAAGGAGCGAGATAAAAAGCCGCTACGATTTATCGCCGTGTACACGCCCATGGGGATACCGATGAAAATAGAGAGCAGTGCTGAAATAATAGAAAGCTCTAATGTTGCGGGTGCTCTTTCAGCGATTAAGTCACTCACAGGTACTTTATGCCTATAACTTATACCGAAGTCTCCGACTGCTGCGTTGACCATAAAGTTATAAAATTGCTGGTGGAAAGGATCGTTCAGACCGAGACTTTCTCTCAGTGCTTCGCGCTCCTCTAATGTCGTATCTTGCCCGACCATATTGTTGATAGGGTCACCGACAAATTTGAACAGTGAAAAAGCTATTAAAGCAACAGCAACGAGTACAACGACGCTTTGCAGAAGCCTTTTTACCAAAAAAGAAAACATGAATTTATACCTTACACTTAACGATTGAACGATGCATAAACGTGGAGCAATTGTTGATTACAAAAACTAAAGTGATGTTTAATCTGGTAGCATCAAAAATGTAGGGCTGTCGTCGAGAGTTCAACGGCAGCAATCGCAAATATAAACGCTTACTCGTGTGAGTAAGCGTTTAAAGTAAGCTAATTACTTCTTAACTACATAACGGAAGTCAAAAGCGTTATCAGCACGTTGGTTGAGAGTGAATTTATCACTTACCCCCCAAGATAATGGCTGTTGGTGTAATGGTAAGTAAGCAACTTCATCTTTAACGATTTTCATTGCTTCATCTACATAGGCTTGGCGCTTAGCTGCATCAGTTTCTACGCCAACCATTTTCTGTAGTTCATCAACACGTGCATTACAGTAGTTACCCAGGTTGAATAAGCCTGCTTTTGTCTCTTTGTTCTGGCAAGAGATTAAACCTTGTAATACGTTGTGAACATCCATTGAACCTGGTGTCCAGCCTAACAAGTACATTGAAGTATCGTAGTTGTTTTGCGCTAACACTTTACCGAAGTACTTAGATTTAGGTTGAGCAAGTACCTTCATTTTGATGCCGACTTTAGCCATCATAGAAGCAGCTGCCTGACAGATTTTTTCATCATTCACATAACGGTTATTCGGGCAATCGATAGTGATTTCAAAGCCATCAGGGTAGCCAGCTTCCGTCAGTAGTTTCTTACTCAGCGCTGGATCATACTTATAAGGCGTATTGTATTCAGCGTTAAAGCCATTCACTTGTGGTGCAATCATCAAACCTGTTGGTGTTGAGGCACCACGCATGATTTTCTTTTTGATGATATCTAAGTTCAAAGAGTGTGCCATTGCTTTACGTACACGCACATCTTTCAATGGGTTTTTGCCCTTGATGTTCGAGTAAAGCAGCTCATCACGAGATTGATCCATTCCTAAGAAGATAGTACGTGCTTCAGCACCGCGAAGTGCAGATACACCATCTTCTTTATCAAGGCGCTTCCAGTCTTGTACAGGAATAGGATAAACCATATCTAGCTCGCCAGAGATAAGTGCAGCGGTACGTGTTGCTGCTTGCTTAACTGGGGTGAACTCAATATCAGTGATGTTAGTGATAATGTCTTTGTTCCAGTGGCTTGCACTGCGCTTAAAAACAGTTTTTACATCTGGCTGGCGGCTAACTACTTCAAATGGCCCTGTGCCGTTTGCATGAGTCAAAGTGTAGCCGTTAGCGTCTTTGTCTTTTACGTTAGCAGCACTTGTAGCGCCGTTTGCTTCAGACCACTCTTTATCCATCATGTAGATCCATGCCCATTCGCTTGGCATCAATGGCTGAGGGCCGTTAGTATGGATTTCTACTGTTAGATCATCAATTTTCTTGATGTCTTTAACCATCGAGCCTCTAACTTTTTGGTCGGAACCTTCTGAAAGCGTACGTTTCCATGAGAAGATGACATCGTCAGCATTAAAGCTGTTGCCGTTTTGAAATTTAACGCCTTCACGTAATTTGAAAACGATAGTGGTTGGGGAGGTGACTTCCCAGCTAGTCGCTAGACCTGGTACGACTTTAATATCTTTATCTAATCGCGTTAAACCTTCGTATACGTTACTTAAAAAGCCAAGAGTGAAAGTTTCATTTAACCCATGCGGGTCCAAACTTTGTGCATCACCTTGGAAAGCAAACTTTAACGTATTGGCGGACGCCATATTAGCACTGAGTACGATACCTGCTACTGCGCTGCTAATTAATAGCTTTTTCATCATGGACATAGATTACACCTTTTTATTTATATTGTTGTTATCACTACGTTTTATCGAAAGATAAATTTTTAACGAGTTTTTATTCAGGAATTAAAAACTCGCTTTAAATTAATTAAAGCTCAGTAAAATTAGCATAGTCTGCTGAGCTTGCAAACGAGAAATCAATTACTTAGATAAATGATCAATCAGCTTGTTGATAAAGCTTTCGCATTTTTTAATTTGGTCAATTTCTATAAACTCATTGGGGCGATGGGCTTGGTCTATTGAGCCTGGGCCACAAACTATCGTTGAATAACCCGCTTTTTGGAAAAGCCCTGCTTCAGTACCATAAGCGACAGCAATAGCTTGCTCGTTCTCCGACCAATCCAGCGCTAGTTTCTCAGCTTCACCATTTTCTTCAGGTGCTAAACCAGGAGCCGCCGCTCTATCAATAATTTTGATTTCGCAAATTGGGTTTTGAGATTGCATGCGCTCTTCTACAGTGCGTGAAAATGCTCTATAGCTATCAATGCATTTGTGTGGGTCATCTTTAGGGACAGTTCTTAAATCGACAGAGAATTCGCAGAATTTCGGGATAATATTACTGGCATTACCGCCGTGCAGAGTGCCGACATTTAAAGTGCTGTAATTAGGCTCTAAGCTAGTTAGATCTTCTTGTGGATTGTCTCTGAAGTTATCGAGTTCATCGCTTAAAAAGTTAATCAGCTTGGCAGCGGCAAGATTGGCGCTAACACCTAAGTTTAACTTACTTGAGTGCGCCTCTACCCCAGTAATTTGAGTGACCATTGAGTTAACACTTTTGTGAAGGTTAGCCACTTGCATTGAGGTAGGTTCACCGACAAAAACGGCGCTGACAGGGGGCAAGTTATCGACAATTTCATTGACTAAGTCGACAGCCCCAATGCAGCCAATTTCTTCATCATAAGAAAAACAAAAGTGGATAGGGCGCTTTAAGTCCGCTTCAATCATCGCAGGCACAGCTGCCAAGCAAATCGCTAAGTAGCCTTTCATATCACAAGTGCCACGACCAAAGTACTTGTTGTCTTTCTCAACTAGCTCAAAAGGATCAGTTGACCAATCTTGGCCATCTACAGGTACTACATCAGTGTGCCCTGATAAAATAATACCGCCAGCAGTGTTAGGACCTACTGTTGCATAAAGGTTAGTTTTTGTTTTTTCAGCATTGGGTACTAAACGTGACTCAATGCCATAGCCATTTAGATACTCTTGTACGTAATCAATTAATGCCAAGTTTGAATGACGAGATACTGTGTCAAATCCAATGAGTTTGGTGAGAATATCTTTAATTTCAGTCATCTAATATGACTCCTCAATTAATTCTGTGATGAGAAATTGTAATCGTCGCAATATTGGCAAGCTACATTTCAAGGATCATGTCTTTAAAATGATGAACAGTATTAAATCTGGCAATACGAAATCAAGCATTCTCTGAAGTGTTTGATTTTTATATTAATTTCAGAGGTATTGATGATGCGATGTTTTAGTTAAAGACTAATAAGACACTAAATATTGAGCTGATTCAAGAAAAACTAAAATATTTTAAGTAAAAAGTATTTGATATAGATTTTATCAAATAGAGCAATTATCTGTGAAATTATTGATAGCTAGTAATAATGATTGGGTATCAAATGAGAGGTAGTAGAAGGCACTGTTGAAAAGAAGGCGAGGCACAGAATTTAACAGTGCCTCTTATACGATTGTATAGCTAGTTGGTTATAAGGTCGGCTAACTAGGTAAATCGACAACTTGGTTGTCTATTAAACGTGCAGCACCCATATATGCAGCCGCCAGTAGCACGAGATGTTTATCACCAGGTTGCGCTAACATCAGTGTATTGGCGTTCGCAATGACGAAATAATCTCTTTTAAATCCCTGGGATTCAAGATTTGCTTGAGCTGTTTCGCAAAGCAATGGAAAGTCAGAGCAACCGGCTTCCAATTGTTGTTTCGTCTCTTGCAGTGTGCGATAAAGTGCAGTCGCTTTTTCACGTTCTGCTTGGGTTAAATAACCGTTGCGCGAGCTAAGTGCTAGGCCTTCTGAGTTTCTTTTAGTCGGTGATCCAACAACCTCGACGTCGATTGATAAATCTTGCGTCATCTGACGAATGATGTGTAATTGTTGGTAGTCTTTTTGGCCAAAAACAGCAACATCAGGTTGAATCATCGCATACAGCTTACAAACGACAGTGGCTACCCCTTGAAAGTGGCCGGGTCTGCTTGAGCCGCAGTACAAATTGGAAGTTGCAGGTACTTCAACGATAGTTTGGTTATCGCGTCCATGTGGGTAAACTTCTGTCTCTGTAGGGGCGAATAATAAGTGGCAACCTGCACTTATTAGCTGTTCTTTATCCGCTTCTAGTGTCTTTGGATATTTTTCTAAATCTTCCCCACTACCAAACTGTAGAGGGTTTACGAAAATTGTAGCAATAACGATATCAGCGAGTTCTTTGGCTTGATGAATTAATGCAATATGGCCTTCGTGTAAATTTCCCATAGTGGCAACCATGGCGATTTTCTTACGATTAAGACGATGATCGCGTACTGTTTTACGTAGTTCTTGCAGTTTAGTGATCGTTTGCATGATGGGAGTTCGCTCGTTTTAAAGGGTGGGGGTGATGTTTTAAATGGTTAGTGAAGGATAAATACCGCCAGTCAAATTTTATAAATGACTAACGGCTTTTATCATCACTAATTCGCAGCTTTCTTAACTCTTGTGTAGCTGATGTTTAGCTTTCAAAGCAGTGCTCAGGACCTGGGAAAGTGCCATTTTTAACTTCTTCAACATAGCTGCTAATCGCGCCAGCAATATCATTAGCTTGGGCCATGTAATTCTTTACAAAACGTGCCTTTTTGCCTTCTGGGATATTTAGCATATCTTGTAAAACAAGTACTTGCGCATCAGTGCTTGCGCCTGCGCCTATACCAATAACAGGGACATTAACAGCTTGTGTAATGCGCTGCGCTAATTCGGTTGGTACGCATTCAAGAAGTATCATGCTAGCACCCGCTTTTTCAAGTATCAGGGCATCATTGAGCATCGCATCGCTGCTGGCTTGATCTCTACCTTGTACTTTGTAACCACCGAATTTGTTGACAGCTTGCGGGGTTAATCCTAAATGTACGCAGCTTGGGATTCCGCGCTCGTTGAGCATCGCAATGCTTTGCTCAAGCCATGCACCGCCTTCTAATTTGACAACATTTGCGCCAGCTTGCATTAGCTTTGCACAATTAGTCATGGTTTGTTCGGGGGTTGCATAACTCATAAACGGAAGATCAGCGAGTATCAACGCATTATGATTACCTTTTGCCACACACTGAGTATGATAAATCATATCAGTCATAGTGACAGGGAGTGTGCTGTCATTACCTTGTAATGTCATTCCTAAAGAGTCGCCTACTAAAATAGCTTCGACTCCAGCTTTAGATACAACATTGGCGAACGTTGAATCATACGCTGTTAATACCGCGAACTTTTCCCCGGTCTTTTTATAAGCATTTAGCGTGTTAAGTGTGACTTTGCTCATTGGGATAGTCCTGTTTGTATTTTGAATGTTAAAGTTTTTCTAAACTGCCCGCAGGGCATTGCTCGATTAATGCATTAATAGCAGTGCCATTAATGATAAGCGTATTTGAAAGTTGTGCTAAGGGCACTAATACAAAATTTCGATCACACATCGAAAAGTGTGGGATAGTGAGCCTAGGTGTGTTGATTGTTAGATCTGAGTATAAAAGAATATCTAGATCTAAAGTTCTCGCTCCCCAGCGCTCAATACGTACTCTTTGATGGCTATTTTCAATCGTTTGCAGCTGATCTAATAAGGCCTCAGGAGATAGTGTCGTGGTTATTTTAGCGACAGCGTTGATATAGTCATCTTGTCCAGCAGGTCCTACAGGGGCAGAGCGGTAAAGCGATGAAACCTCAAAATTACTGACACTGGCAAGTTGCTGTAACTCTAGAATTGCTGTGTTGATATGCTGTATCGGGTTATCAAGGTTGCTACCCATTCCGATATAACAATCAACACTCGCAATATTTTGGTTATTTGTTTCTTGGGTCATTTTTTGCGCGTCCACGACGAGGCTTTCTTCTTGGTTCTGGTGTAGTTGTTGCCGTTGCTGTTGAAGGAGTAGGCGCAGTTTCAGGCTCTTCTACTGTTTCTACAATAGGTGCTTCAATTGACTGCTCTGTTTTAGAGTCCGTTTGAGTACTGCTTTGTACTTTCTCAGCTGCTTTTTTAGGCTGTTCAATTAAAGATTCTTGAACGGGCTCTTCAGTGGTTTGTTCTATTCTTTCAGCGTTATTTACTGTGGCAGCGGTATTAACTGGCGCTTTAGCATTATCTAATGTGGCTTGCTCAGGGGTTGGTGCTACCTTTGCTTTGGCTTGCTTCCTACTTTTAGGTGCTACTTGTTCTACGATATCGAATTTTTCAAGCTCACCCTTTGCTGTCTCTGATTTGAAAGTGCGCTTTTTCTTAGCAGGCGCTTTTTTCTGTGCCAGCGTTTCACGCATTTGCTCTTTTTCATCAGCATTGGCAGATTGGTATTGAGTCCACCATTCACCCATACCTTGGATATCTTCGCCACTTTTCTCGCGCAAGACGAGTAGGTCGTATGCTGCTCTGAATCTTGGGTGCTCAATAAGTTGCTCAACTTTGTTGCCTTGTTTGCGACAAAGTCTAAGTTGTAGCTCCCAAATTTCTCTAATGTTCGATGAGAAACGCTTGGGAATAGAGGTGCGTTTTACTTGATCTAAAATGACCTTGGAGGCAACATCATGCAGAGCACTTAATGGCGGAACGCGTTTGTTGGCTAACACTTGTTGTAGCTGTTCTTGAACACTTGGCCAAAGCAGAACAGCATATAAGAAACCAGGGCTCACGCTCTTACGTTGTTTCAGGCGTCTATCAGTATTTTTCAATGCATTGTGAATAAGTACTTTGGCATTCTGACTGTCATTTTCAAGTGCTACAGCAGTTTGCGGAAGTATTGTTTCTAGTAAGTTGTACTCTTGAAGTAAAGCTAGTGAAGCATTGCCATGGCCTGATTGAAGCAGTTTTAGTACTTCATCGAATAAGCGAGCGGGGGCAATATCAAAAAGCATTGGAGAAAGTTCTTTAATTGGTGCAGCTGTTGCTTGATCGATAGTGAAGTCAAGCTTGGCTGCAAAGCGTATTGCACGAAGCATACGTACAGGGTCTTCTCTATAGCGTTCGCTAGGATCGCCAATCATACGAATTTTGCGTTCGTTAATATCTTGATAACCATTAGTGAAGTCGTAAATCGCTCGGCTTTTTATATCGTAGTAAAGCGCATTAATGGTGAAATCACGACGAATGGCATCTTGATCTATAGTCCCGTAAACATTGTCACGTAATATCATGCCAGAGTCAGCTTGCTTAGCATGGTTATCTGCTAGCGTATTTTCATGGGCTGCTCTAAAAGTTGCAACTTCAATTATTTCCCTACCAAACCTTACGTGTAATAACTTAAATCGACGGCCAATCAAACGCGAGCGGTTGAAAACTTTATGTGCTTGCTCTGGGTGCGCACCGGTGGTGACATCAAAATCTTTCGGGCGTTTATGTAAAAGTAGATCCCTCACACAGCCACCAACAAGGTAGGATTCGTAATTCGCATTGTGCAAATCTTTTACGATTTTGACCGCGTTATTATCTATATCTCTGAACTTTATCTTGTGAGTAGATTCATCAATAACATTCGCATTTATTGCAGCAGCACGTGCGTGATCCAAATATGGGTTTTCACGAACAGGCGCAGGATCGTTACGACGCTGCTTCTTGGGCGCATCTGAAGTTGTTTTGGTGCTTGCTGGCGCTGCTTTTTGTTGTTCGGGTTTCGCGAATAACTTTTTAATATTTTTGAAAAAACTTGGCATTTTAGATCTACAAATCAAAGATAATGTTTAGGGCTGTGAATAATACCACTGATATGCCTCAAGCATAAGAGAATTCTTTAGCCAAGTTTAAGGCAACGTGGTGCTGGTTAAGGTAATAAATATTCTGAGTGGGTGTCGCGAAGGTTTAATCAGGCGGTGTTTTATAAAGGGTAAGTTGGCAACGTTTGTATTTTTTATAATTGTTGCCGTAATGGTAGTACAGTTAATGTCCCATTTTATTTTTATTTTAAGACCTGTTCTAAAGCTTTTTGCTGAAACTTGCTGCTGTTTTTATTTTTATTATGCTTAGGTAACGTTGTTATTATTTTTATACTTCTAATAAAGCAGGTGCCGTGCCAGTTTTTATAAGTTATTGAAATTAAAATAATAAAAGTATTTTTTGGAATTAGTGTGAGTTTTTTGTTACCGAGTGTTACCTAAAAGTGTTACCGATAGTTGCACGGGGTTTTAGAGGTAACAAACTAAGGTAGCACTTTTTATCTATAAAATAGGTTGGGTCTAAAATTTATTTAGTAACCTGAAGAGTTTCTTATTAAGGTTATCTTAAAATAGTAGTACTTGGCGATAAATGCATGGATTGTGGTGGTGTAGATCGTTGAATTTTAATTTGTACTAAGGTGGTTTTAATTAACTGTCTCAGTCAGTTGTCTCAGTGTAAATATTTAAATGAAATTAGAGAGTTGAGAGCCTGTGCAGACAATGAGCGTCTAGAGGTGGGGTTGTTGCTACGCTATATATGTGTAGAAAGGCTATCAGCTCAGTTTTCGGGCGTGTTAATCAAAAGGCTCAAAGAGTGGTATAGCAAACTTAAAGAGGGGAGTTTAAGTTTGCTAACGTATGAGGTGCTTAAGCTTTTGCTTTGCGGGGAATACCTAGCTTCTGTCTTTTTTCCCAAAGGCATTTTCGACTTACGCCCAGTTTTTTTGCAAGCTCTGTTTCGTTTAAATTATGTTGATGTTCAAGTACGAAACGTTGGAAGTAATCGTTAAGTGATAGCCCGCCTTTAGAGTTAGTGCTCTCCGCTTGAACAGGCTTAATGCGTCTTTCAATGTAATTTAAAACAGCGTCGTTTAAATTGTTGTTTTCAATATCAAGCCCGAGAAGTTCACTTGTGATATGCCCGTTTTCACAGAGAATAATTGCACGCTCAATAGCGTTTTCAAGTTCACGAACGTTACCGGGCCAGCTATAGTATTTTAAAGTGTGAACAGCACCTTCGCTAAAAAATGCAGGCTCGCATTTTAAACGATCACATGCTCTTTCTAGGAAAGTATTTGCTAATGAGAGTATGTCTTCTCTGCGCTCGCGAAGAGGCGGCATGCAAATATCCATCACATAAAGTCGGTAGTATAAGTCTTCGCGAAACAGGCCTTCTTGTGCCAGCTTTTTTAGATTGCGATGAGTTGCAGCAACGAGTCTAACATTGACCTTTTGATGTTCTACCGATCCCACTCTGCGTACTTCGCTCTCTTGCAGGAAACGTAGCAGTCGCGCTTGGGCATCTAAAGGAAGCTCCCCTATTTCATCGAGAAATAGGGTGCCACCATTAGCGGCTTCAATTAAGCCAATTTTTTGAGCAGTAGCGCCAGTGAAAGCGCCTTTTTCATGGCCAAAAAGTTCAGACTCTATGAGGTTGTCTGGAATGGCGGCACAGTTTACAGAGATCATAGTTGCTTCACTACGGTTGCTCTTTTCATGGATTGAGCGAGCAGCTAACTCTTTGCCGGTGCCTGACTCTCCTAAAATAAGAACCGTTGTATCAGTTCTAGATACTTTCTCTATACGCTTATACAAATCAATCATGACAGGGCTTTTGCCTACAAAATTATTCTTAACGGGAGCGGCGTTGTCGAGAATAGATTTTTTAGATTTAGGAGAGTTGGAAGAAGGAGTGGTAGATTTTGGATTTGCCGTAATGATTTGGTTGATGGTTTTAAGCATTTCATCGTGATCAAATGGCTTGGCAATATAATCGGTGGCGCCAAGTTTCATTACCTCAACTGCTGATTTCATACTCGCGTAACTGGTCATAATGAGTACGGGGGTGTCTTTAGCATGTTGGATCAAATCAGTGCCTGGGGAACCAGGTAAACGTAAATCGCTGATAATTAAATCATAGTCAGCTAAATTGAAATTCTTAAGGGCTTCATCTACTGAACCGCAGTCGTCTATCTCAAACTGGCTGTTAACCAGAAAGCGTTTTAAAGCAAATCGAATGACTTGCTCGTCTTCAACAATCAGAATATGACTCATATATCTCTACCTAATCTCCGTTGTGAGCGTAGTTATCTGCAGTGCTCGGGAGCCCGGGTAAGGTGATTACCACCTGTGTGCCATTTTTCTGATTTTTATCGGCTGGGCTGATGATTTCAATACTACCATAATGTTCAGTGATTATGTTATGAACTAATGGTAAACCTAAACCTGTCCCTTCTCCTGGATCTTTAGTCGTAAAGAAAGGCTCAAATAGTCTATCAATAAGTTGCTGCTCAATACCACTCCCTTGATCAGTTATTTTTAAGGTAATAATCTCGGAGAGCGTTTCACAAGTGATGCTGATTTTGCCCTTTTCAGGCGAAGCATCGCAAGCATTATTTAATAAATTAATAAACACTTGTATTAATTGTTGTGAATCGCCCATGACATAGCTGTTTTCGGGTATATCACAATGAAATAATTGCTGTTTTCCTCTCGCGTCTAAAGCGACTAAATGAATAGCTTCGTCGATAACCGCTTGCAAATTGACGGGATTATGCTGAACTTGTTCACTGTTTTCGCCGCTGTGAGCGAAGCGCATAAGTGACTTAACTATGCGACTAATTCTGCCTGTTTGGATAAGGATTTGCTCACCGGTTTCCAGTACTGCAGGATTCTTCGTTTCAAAGTTTAAATTCTGTGCTAAACAGGCAATGCCAGTGACAGGGTTTCCTATTTCATGAGCGACCCCGGCAGAGAATCTTCCGATTGATGCAAGTCTAGCTGTATGAGAAAGTTTCTCCTCTAAAATACGTTGCTCACTGTCATCCTCTAACAATATTACAAGAGAGTAATTCTCAGCTTCGCCAAGTTGGTTTTTATGCAAATTTAGCCAGTATTTTTGTTCTGCAACTTCAAGCTGTAAATCGGCTAAGTGGTTATCTGAAGAGATTGCGAACTGCTCAAGAAACTCACCCCAAGGTGCAGGCAAATCAAGTAAGGGTTTGCCTAAAACTTCCGCGGTTGGGCATTGTGTGAGACGCTCCATCTGCAAGTTCCAGAAGGTAATGCAGTGTTGCTTATCTATAGTGCAGGCGCCTATTGGGAGTTTTTGTAATGTGGTGCGGTGATGGCGTCTTAAATTGTCTAGCTCTGAGGCGAGGCCGCCAAGCTTCTCTTGATAATTTTCTAATTGATCTTCGAGCATTAAAATATCGGGTGTTCGAAAGTTATCGCTTTTGTCTTTGGTGGATAGCGGGGCGAGCAATGATGCGGCTTTTATAGGACCAATGAGGGCAGATAAATTGTGTTCAAGCAAGGTTCTGACTCTTAATAAATCAAAGGGCATTAGCTGATCACTGTTAAGAGAAAGCGTGTTCATTGCCTTATGTAATTCACGTTGAGCAGCTTGTTCACCGAGCTTTGGCGCGAGTATTTGGATGATATCTTCGCTGTGAATAGGGGTAAGGTTTAAGCTCGAAGGTTGTTCTAATGAGTTGTAAAGGCAAGACTCAGCAGCTTGTAGCTCTTCTCTTGAGGTTTTGGTTAGCAAGGATACGATTATCAGTGCTGCAACATTTAATATGAGCGAGAGAATAGCGGTTGATTGCCAGCTAAACTGGCTGATATTTAAATCGCTTAAAAGGCTGGTTTGGGAAAATACGACCGGATAAAAAGTGGTGATAAACCAAGTGAAAATGCCAATACATAACCCTGTTATAAAACCCAGCTTATTAGCTTTTGGCCAAAATAATGTGACCATTAATCCCGGTAAAAATTGTAAAAAAGCAATAAAAGCACTTAGGCCTAGCAGCTGAATTTGTTTGGTGACGCCATAGTTTTTATAAAATAAATAACTAATGATGATGACGCCGACAATGAGTGCGCGCCTGATCCAAAGTAACCAGTTATAAAAGTGTGCGCTTTTGGGGATAGTGATTAGGCGAACGATCACATGGTTTTGTAACATAGACCCTAAAGACAGCACTGAGAGGATCATAACACCACTTGTAGCGCCGAGTGCCACGATGTAGCTGGCAATAATCATCCATTTAGAATTAATAATGTCGCTAATATAGAACATTGTGAAAGAGGGGCTGCCAGGAATTCCCATCTTAATGCCTGCCCAAGTAATGATAGGAACAGATGCCGCTAGCATAAATAGGTATAAAGGCATGCCCCAAGAGGCTGCATGTAAATTGCTAATTGACTGGTTTTCGTTAAACAATAAATGGAACATGTGTGGCATAACAATCACGGCTGTGAAAAATGCCAAGAGCAGAGTGCGCCAACTATCCGTTTCGGGTTTGCGCTCTAATAATGCTGAAGCTGATGCAGAATCACTCACCCATTGAGTAATTTCTGATGGGCCACCTAAAACCTCAAAGTAGACAAAGATAGCAAAGCCGACGAAGACACAGAGTTTAATGATCGAACTTGCTGCAATGGCAACCACTAAACCACTATTGCGAGCTCTTAAAGAAGGTCTTTTTGTGCCAAAAATAATTGCAAACAATGCAATGCAGGTACAAAAAGTAATTGCCACGATTGAATCAGAGCTGTCTTTGTACAGCAGATTGACTGAATCAGTTATCGCTTGAATTTGAATAGAGAGTAAAGGCAAGCTAGCAATTAGCAGTAACAGTGAAATGAGGCTGCCAACTGAGCCGCTTCTGAATCGGAAGGCAAACAAATCAGCAAGAGAGCTGAGCTGGTGGCGGCTCGTTATTTTGAATATAGGGATTAGCACAACAGGTGCCAGTACAAAGGCAGCGGTTGCCCCTAAGTATGAAGCTAAGAAAAGTAAGCCGGATTGATGGATAAAACTAAACGACCCAAAAAAAGTCCAGATACTGGCATAAACCCCAAGTGATAAAACAAATACAGCGGGGTGGCGAGAAAATCGCCTAGGTAATATTTCCTTTTCAGCGAGTGCGGCGATGCCGAACATTATTAATAGATAGCCTGCACTAATGCTAAGTAGCTGCGGTAAATTGAGCATTACTGGTTATTTCTTCTGTAATTGACGTAAAAGGTAAGCAAGATTAAAACCATCCAGCTAATGAAAGTATATAAAGGCGTAAGATTTAATAAGAACCACCATTCGATCATGGCAGGGAAAAAAAGCCAGTAGCCAATTAGCAATAGTAATAGGACTCGGTGAAACTGCATATCATTCCTTTGTCTTAGATTATCTTAGCTGTTGATTGAGATATTGTTTTTAGGAATTGCTTGTGGCTGCCAGTTTATAATAGCTGATTGCAAAATTTCATGTTTATTTGCTGTTTTTAGGCTAGATGGCACATTTTGGCCTAAAAAGCTAAGTGCCTTAAGTAAGTCTTTGCAGGCATTATCAGCGTTTAGGGCAGGTGCGTGATTTTGTTTGCTAAGCTTTTGGCCGTCAGCGTGGGTGATAAGTGGGATATGGCTATAGTGAATAGTACTGTAATTGAGTGCTTCAATCAGAGTTAATTGTTTCGCTGATTCATGCAGTAAATCGTTACCTCTGACAATATGGGTAATCCCCATTAAGTAATCATCGACAGTAACGGCTAATTGATATGCCCACAATTTATCACGGCGTAACACTACAAAGTCGGCCAGGTCTGGAAATTCGCAACTTTGTTCGCCTAATATGCCGTCTTGCCAAGTAATTTGGTTATCAGCACTTTTAAATCGCCATGCATGGTTTTGTGCGAGAGGTATTGTGCTTTCTAAGTTTATTGCGCTGTTATCAGTTTTGCGGCAATAACCGTCATAAAAACCATTTCCAGAGCGTTGCTTGATGTCTTTGCGTGAGCAAAAGCAAGGGTAGGCAAGGTTTGCAAGAATTAGCTTTTGTAAGGCGTCATTATATAAGTGCTGCCTTTCGCTTTGGAAAATAACTTCTTTGTCCCACTGCAATCCATAATCAGATAAGGATTGTATGATGCGTTGGCTAGCACCTGGCATTTCTCGCGGGGGATCAATATCGTCAATGCGTAATAGCCATAAGCCATTATTGCTTTTAGCATCTAAGAAACTCGCAAGGGCAGCAAGTAACGAACCGAAGTGAAGTTCACCGGTAGGGGAGGGTGCAAATCGTCCAATATACATAGAAAAACGAGTCAGAATGCTCTGACTCGGTATCTGTTACTTGCCGTTTTGCTTTTCTTTGATTTCAGATAGCGTTTTGCAATCAATACAAAGCGTAGCGGTAGGGCGTGCTTCTAATCTACGAATACCAATTTCAATGTCGCATTCTTCGCAATATCCGAAGTCATCTTCATCGATACTATCCATGGCTTCGTTGATCTTTTTGATTAGCTTACGCTCGCGATCGCGTGTTCTTAACTCTAAACTGAATTCTTCTTCTTGGCTCGCTCTGTCATTTGGATCAGCATAGCTAGTGACTTCTTCTTGAAGGTGATTGATGGTGCTATCAACTTCTTCCATTAACTCTTGCTTCCAAAGACTGAGTACGTTTCTGAAATGATCCTTTTGCTGATCATTCATGTACTCTTCACCTTCTTTCATTACATAGGGTGAAAAACGTGCTGATTTACCTGTATTAGCATCTGGCATAATGTCTGCCTCATTCTCCGAACGTTTAGGCGATAAATTCTATCGCGCTTCCTTACAATTATTGAAAAAATGATCATCCTTATCGGAAGGGTGGTGAAAATACCAGACCTTTTTGAGATTGGAAAGCTTTTCGTTGAAAAATAGACAAATAGTTAAACTTTGCTAGAAACATAAAAAAAACTTAATTTAGTATTCATAAAAGCTGAAGAAAATATGCACTTAATCTCTTTGCTTGCTCTAGCTCTTTAAATGTTAATATTCCTAGAATAATGACGATAGATAATAAACGATTTGCTTTTAGAGGCGCCTTAGAAAGTATGAAATACGATAAAACCCTTGTCAGTGCAACTTTAGTTAAACGCTATAAGCGTTTTTTGGCTGATGTGATTTTACAAAATGGAGAAGAAATTACAGTCCATTGCGCTAATACAGGTGCGATGACCGGCTGTGCAGAGCCCGGTAGTAAGGTTTGGTTGTATAATAGTGATAATCCAAAGCGTAAATATATGTACTCATGGGAGCTGGTAGAGCTTGAAGCACCTTCTGGTTTTATTTGCATTAACACCGCAAGACCTAATCAAATTGTAGAGCAGGGGCTAATTGCTAAGAGAGTGCCAGAGCTTGCTGAATACCATTCAATTCGCCGTGAAGTAAAATATGGTGAAGGTTCGCGTGTAGACTTTTTGCTCAGCCAAGAAGGCCTCTGTGATGTTTATTTAGAAGTTAAGAGTGTTACTTTGCATTTAGAGGGGGATCTAGGTGCTTTCCCAGATGCCGTTACAACCAGAGGGCAAAAGCACCTTAAAGAGTTAATGGCAATCAAGCGTAGTGGCGCACGAGCTGTTTTAATGTTTTGTGTTATGCATGCTTGGATACAAAAAGTTACTGTGGCTGAACATATCGATCCAAAATATGCTGCGTTATTAAAAGAAGCAATTGACGAAGGTGTGGAAGTTTATTGTTACAGTGTTGAGATGTCGCAAGAAGCGCTAATAATGAAACGTGAATTGCCTCTTGTGATGCCTGGCAATACTTAAAGAGCTAAAATATGGATTTAGACTGCCTTAGTCTAAAACAAATAAGCCTCTAAGTTTGTACGTTAGAGGCTAAGTGTTTGAAAGAACTTGTCACTATCGGCGTGCAGTTAATGCTCAGAAACGACTTTGACCATTGCAGCTGTTAGCTTATCGAGTACATCAGTTTGCATCACATAAGCTGGCATGATGTAAACTAATTTGCCAAAAGGCCTAACCCAAATCCCTTGGGCTTTGAACTGCTCTTGGATTCGAACACTATCTACAGGTTGTTTCATTTCAATCACGCCAATCGCGCCCATTACACGTACATCAGCAACTTGATCAAGTGATTTTGCAGGGCTCAAACCTTTTAATAACGCTGTTTCTATTCTTTTTACTTGTTGCTCCCAGTCATTATTAACAAGTAGATCAATGCTGGCGACAGCGACTGCACAGGCGAGTGGGTTACCCATAAAAGTGGGGCCATGCATGAAGCAGCCTGCTCCTCCTTTAGAGATGGTTTCCGCAACTTCTTTTGTAGTGAGCGTTGCTGCTAGTGTCATGTAGCCGCCTGTCAGTGCTTTGCCAAGACAAAGAATGTCAGGTGAAATACCGGCATGCTCACACGCAAAAAGCTTTCCTGTTCTGCCAAGCCCTGTCGCTATTTCATCAGCTATAAGTAAGACGTTGAATTCATCACAGAGCTTTCTTGCTTGGGCTAAATATTCAGGGTGGTAAAAGTGCATACCTCCAGCGCCTTGAACTACAGGCTCAAGAATTAGTGCAGCAATCTCTTGGTGGTGTTCTGTCAAAATATCTTTAAGGGATTGAATATCGCTGGGTTGCCACTGAGCGTTAGGTGAAGTATTAGGTCTATCCGCGAAAAAGTGTTGAGGCAAAATATCGCTAAATATATCGTGCATACCAGTGACAGGGTCACAAACTGCCATCGCACCGAATGTATCGCCATGATAGCCATTTCTAATAGTGACTAACCTGTTTTTGCTTGATAGCCCTTTAGATTGCCAATATTGAAATGCCATTTTAATAGCAACTTCAACTGAAACAGAACCGGAGTCAGCTAGAAATACTTTTTCTAAACCAATAGGTGTAATTTCGACTAAGCGTTTGGCTAGGTTAATAGCAGGTTCATGGGTTAAGCCGCCAAACATAACATGCGACATCGTATCTATCTGTTTATGTGCAGCTTCATTTAGTGCAGGATTGCCATACCCATGAATAGTAGACCACCAGGACGACATGCCGTCGATAAGCTTTTCGCCGGTACTCAGCTTTATATAGACCCCTTCAGTGGAAGCTACTGAATAGCATGGGGTTGGTTGAGTCATGCTGGTGTAAGGGTGCCAAATATGGTCTCGATCAAAAGCTAATTGTTCCGGGGTCATAAGTTATCTCTCTTATTGCTACTTTTGTTCAATGTATCGGGTTGTCGGGTTTCGATATGATTTCTAGCTTGGCTCAAAGTACAGGGTCACTATTTACAGTGTCATTATTTACAGTATCGATATGAAGTACATCAATTCTGTCAGCTGAAATTTGCCAGCGAATATTATAGTCGTACAATCTTATGCCGTACTCTTTTGCTTGGCTTCGTTGATAAGCGGGTCTGGGATCACACCTTAAAACCTCTTCAATCATATTGCTCAAAGACTCTTTTGTGCGCAATAGGTGAGTTTCACATTGCTTTTGAGCGCTAGCACTAAAGAATATAGGGTGTGAAAGTGGTGTGAAACTTTCAGCTAACTGATTGCTTGCCTCATCGATTTTATCGGAGTAAGGGATATAAGGCTTAATATCCAGAACAGGTGTGCCATTTAATAAGTCGGCGCCTTTGACGCAAATGCTTAAGCAGTCGCCACTCTTATCAATACTCACGAGTTCAACGGCAGAAATACCAATTGGGTTTGGTCTAAAAGGAGAGCGGCTCGCGAATACCCCGATTTTTTGATTCCCCCCCAGCCTTGGTGGTCGAACTTTTGATTTCCAGCCCGATTGATAGCATTCACTAAACACAAATAAAACCCATATATGGGAGCTGTTAGTTAGCTGATCGACTATATCTAAATCACAAAAGGGCTTATGTAAAACGATACGAGATGTAATAGATTGGGTAAGTCTTGGTTGGCGAGGGATGCCAAACTTTTCCGTAAAAGGACTTTGAATAACACCAATGCTAGAAAAGGAGAAGTCATCTGGTTGGCTATTCATTTTGAACTCTAATTTAGGTTGAAAAACGGCAGTTTACGCATTTACTTAAGAAGGTACAATATATGTTGGATGATAGCGAAGTAAGGACTCGTGCTTTGATAAGTTGAATGCTAGGGAGTTTAAATAGGTGTTCTAGCAAGAATCCAAAGCTCTACTTTTTGTACTCCTGCCTTTTTCAGCTCTTTGGCTATTTCATTTGCAGTGGCTCCTGTTGTCATAACATCATCAACGATAGCAACATGTTTTAAATGTGTTTTATTGGCACAAAAGGCATCTATCAAATTACGCTTTCTCGCTTTAGCTTTTAAGGAGGCTTGCGATTGAGTTTCTTTCACTTTGAACACTAGCTGTGTATTTGTATCGATTTGCAGTGATTTGCTCAGTGCTAAGCAAATTTGTTCTGTTTGGTTATAACCTTTCATGAGCTGTTTTATATTGGACAGGGGAACAGGAATTAATGCTTGAGGTGGGTGGAAGTTCCGCTGCTTTAAAACGGTAGAAGCAAGAGCTTGCGCAAGCCATTTTATATGGTGCTTTGCTTGTTGCTTTTTTATCTTTGGCAATAGGGTGTCAATTGGAAACAGGTAATCAAAAGCTGCAATAGTGGTATCAAAATATGGCCTCTTTTTTAAGCAATCTTTACAAATGTCTGCACTGTTAGCGCTAATTGTAATAGCGCAATGCTTGCAAGTATTTTTCTGCCAAGGGAGATCGCTCCAGCAATTTTGGCAAATTGATTGTGAGTTGACGCAAAGCATGTCGCACAAAATGCAGTTTTGTTTGAAAAACGCACAGATGTTTATTAAATAGCTGTTCATAAGTTGACAGTGGTTATGCTGGCTATATTATATAACCCTTTATATTAGCCCTAGTATGCAGGTCTTAAATCCTGCATAGCTATCGCCACAAATAGTGATTAAAGTTTAGTCTTTATTACTGACAATAGGAGATCTTTTTCAATGCAGGCAACAGAACAAGTAAGACACAACTGGACTAACAAAGAAGTTCAGGCTTTATTTGACCTGCCGTTCAATGACTTGCTTTTTAAGGCGCATTGCGTGCATCGTGAAAATTTCGATCCTAACCAAGTACAAGTAAGTACTTTGCTATCTATTAAAACTGGTGCTTGCCCTGAAGATTGCAAATATTGCCCACAAAGCGCTCGTTACAATACAGGCCTTGAGCGTGAGCGCTTAATGGAAGTAGAAGCGGTTGTTAATAAAGCTAAGCAAGCGAAGGCGGCAGGTTCTACGCGTTTTTGTATGGGCGCTGCTTGGAAACATCCACATGAGCGTGATATGCCTTATGTTGTTGATATGGTAAAGCAGGTTAAAGAGTTAGGTCTTGAAACTTGTATGACACTTGGAATGTTGGATGAAGATAAGTCAAACCAGTTGGCGGATGCTGGTCTTGATTACTATAATCACAACTTAGATACTTCGCCTGAATTTTATGAAAAAATTATTACTACTCGTACCTTCCAAGACCGTTTAGACACCTTACACAATGTAAGGGAGTCAGGTATGAAGATCTGTAGTGGTGGTATCCTTGGTATGGGTGAAACTCAGCATGACCGAAACGGGTTGTTGATTCAGCTTGCTAATATGCCAACGCAACCGGAAAGTGTGCCTATTAATATGCTAGTAAAAGTAGCTGGTACGCCGATGGAAAATGCTGAAGATCTAGATCATCTTATCTTTATTCGTACTATTGCCGTTGCACGTATCATGATGCCTAAATCGCATGTTAGACTTTCGGCTGGCCGTCAGGCAATGACGGATGAAATGCAAGCGATGACGTTCTTTGCAGGTGCTAACTCTATCTTCTACGGTGAGTGTTTGCTCACTACACCAAACCCTGAAACTAACAAAGACCTTCAGCTTTTCAAGCGATTGGGGATTAATCCAGAGCAAGGTATCTCTGATAATGATGAAACTCAATCAGCGATGTTGATGAAAGATATCCAGGCTGAGAAAGACAGCTCTCACTTTTATCAAGCTTAATCTACTTTAAGAACATCCAGGTAGAATAAGTGGTTTTAGTTAGGCGCTAATATGTCTTTTAATGATTTACAGAATGTACTTGATCAAAGAGCTGAGCAGTCTTTGTATCGTCATCGTCAGGTGATGCAAAGTCCACAAGGTGCTCATGTTGTTATCGATGGGCAGCAGCTTATCAATTTCAGTGCCAATGACTACCTAGGTTTAGCGAATCATCCGCAAGTTGTCGCAAGCTTTAAAAAAGCGGCAGACGAGTTTGGGGTAGGCGGTGGTGCCTCTCATTTAGTCAATGGCCACAGTCATCATCATCATCAACTAGAGCTTGAATTAGCTGAGTTTACTCAGCGAAGCAGAGCAGTGTTGTTTTGTAGCGGCTATATGGCAAATTTAGGCGTGATCAACGCTCTGCTCTCAAAGAAAGATGCGGTGTTTGAAGATAAGCTTAATCATTCATCTTTGTTGGATGCAGGGCTTTTAAGTGGAGCAAAATTCCAGCGTTACTTGCATGCAGATACTCAAAGTTTAGAGAGCAAGCTTATTAAAAGTACCGCTGAACGTAAGTTAGTGGTCACTGATGGTGTGTTTAGTATGGATGGTAATATCGCAGATATAACATCACTTGCTAAATGTGCAAAAGAACATGATGCATGGCTGATGGTTGATGATGCACATGGCATAGGTTGCCTCGGTGAAACTGGCGGTGGTTGTGCAGAGTTGTTTGGGCTTGATCAAGACCAGCTTCCTGTACTAATGGGAACATTAGGTAAAGCTTTTGGCACCGCTGGTGCATTTGTAGCAGGTAGCGAAGCTCTGATTGAAACGTTAATACAGTTTTCCAGAACTTACATATACACAACAAGTATGCCGCCAGCAGTAGCTGCAGCTACGCGTACTAGTTTACGACTGATTAAATCTGAGCACTGGCGTCGATCACACTTGCAAATGTTGATTGAGAATTTTAAAGATGGGTGTTCTAAGCTTGGTTTAGCGCTAATGCCTTCAAATACACCTATTCAGCCTGTGCTAATTGGTGCTAGTGATAAGGCATTGCTTATTAGTGAAAAGTTAGTGGCGAAGGGGATGCTGGTTAAAGCGATACGCCCGCCAACCGTCCCTCAGAACCAAGCAAGGCTTCGTGTCACTATTAGTGCTGCTCATAGCTTAGAAGATATAAATCAATTACTCCATGCCCTTAAAACAACCCTAGACGAAACTGCGTTTTAAGCGCTATTTGAAGCCCCATATTAATCATGCCTAATTTGAATACATCTATGAAGCAACAAAATGAAAAGCCCCGCTTGTGTCTAATTCATGGATGGGGGGCAAGTAATGAAATTTGGCAACCTTGGCTCGATCAATTGAGCGAAAGCTTCACAATAAGCTGTATATCAGTTCCAGGGCTTGGGGATCATCAATTATCAGATTCGACTTTGACCATAGAAGCTGCCCTAGACAAGCTGGCTGTGAAAATACCGAGAAACAGTTTTCTTGTTGGTTGGTCACTTGGTGGAATGTTGGCAACTTTGCTTTCTTCGCGCCAGGAACTAGCTATTAAAGGCTTAATTACAATTAGTTGTAATCCTAGTTTTGTTCAGCAAGTAGATTGGCCAAATGCAATGCCTCTAGAGCAATTCAATAATTTCACAGTTTTGCTTGCTAAAAACGTGACAAAAACATTGAGCAGGTTTTTTGCATTACAAGTGCAAGGTGGTAGTGACGGTAAAAGTATTCTCACTTACCTGAAAACGATAAATGATGATGCAAAGCACACGCACTTGTCAGAGACGTTAGGTTTTTTATTGCATGATAATCGCTCTCAATTATTGGCTCTGAAACAGCCTTCACTCCATTTCTTTGGTGAGTTTGATCAATTGGTGCCTGTCGCTGTAAGCGATGAAATCCCATCTTTAAATTCAATGGCTAGCTCAGTCGTCATTAAAAAGGCAGGTCATGTTCCATTTCTTAGTGATGGCGAAATGATGGCTAAAAAAATAAGTGCGTTTTGCGTTGCACAAGGTACTAAATAGATGCAGTTACAGATTGATAAAAACCGAGTTGCGAGCTCTTTTAGTAAGGCGGCAGCTACATACGACGGTTCTTCCTTGCTGCAAAGAGATGTGGGTGAAGAGCTGCTCAGAATAGTCTCTGATCAAAATACGAATAACGCTCGTGGTAGTGTTGTTGATCTTGGATGTGGAACGGGTTTTTTTACGGCAAAACTTGAAGCGGAGTTAAAGCCTAAGCAATTGATTGGTTTAGATATTGCCCAGGGAATGCTTGAATATGCAAAATCTCTAAAAGCGCCTCATTATCAATGGCTGTGTGCTGATGCAGAAGCCTTACCATTAGCGCAAAATAGTGTTGATCTTTTATATTCCAGTTTGGCAATTCAGTGGTGTGAAACCCCTAAAGCACTGTTTTACGAAATAGAACGCGTTCTCACAGCTGGTGGGCTAGCTTTTCTTTCAACACTTGGGCCTGAAAGTCTATTTGAGCTTAGAGGTTCTTGGTCTTTGGTCGATCAACAGGTACATGTAAATCGTTTTATTGGACTTGATGATCTTATAAAGCACTTGCCTTCAAATTTGGAATTAGTCGTAACTAAGCAGCAGAAGCGAGAGATTGAGTACGACAAGCTAAATGAACTCACTTCGGATCTCAAAAATATAGGCGCGCACAATATGAATGCCGGGGAGAGCAAAGGTTTAACCGGGCGTTTAAAAGTTAAGCAGTTTAAAGCGAATTATGAGCAGTATCGTAAAAGCAATGGGAAGTTACCGGCGACTTACGAAGTTTATTACTTGGCGCTTAAAAAGCTGTAATTATTTAATTCAATGTAGTTTGGTTTTAGGTCTGACGTTAAGGAGTATTGTTAAGTGGGCAAGTATTTTATAGCAGGTACGGATACAGATGCAGGTAAAACCTTTGTGTCACAAGCGCTATTAACCGCTGCTATCAATGAGGGGATGAGCTGCTATGGCTTAAAGCCCGTAGCTGCCGGTTGTGTTGATCAAGGGGAAGGCCTTCAAAATGATGATGCACTGCGATTAATGCAAAGCTCGAGCGTTAAGCTCAGTTACCAGCAGGTAAACCCAATTGCTCTTGAGGCTGCAATAGCCCCTCATGTTGCAGCGAAGCAAGAAGAGGTTACATTGAACACGCAAAAAGTTGTTGGCTTTTGTCGCGGTGCCTTAATGATGAACAGAGCAGATTTTATTATTGTGGAGGGGGCTGGTGGCTGGCGAGTACCGCTTAATAGCAGGGAAACAATGGCTCAAATACCTAAAGAGTTATCCTTGCCGGTTATCCTAGTGGTGGGGGTTAAGCTTGGATGTATCAACCATGCATTGCTAACAGCTGAGGCAATTAATAGAGATGGTCTACAAATAGCAGGGTGGGTTGCTAATCATATTGATCCACAAATGGAATCAAGCGAAGAAAGTGTTGCAACACTTAAGGCTGCTATCAATGCACCTCTAATCGGAGAGGTGCCATTTATTGAAAACCAAGATATTGCACAAGCTAGTAAGCACCTGCAGCTTGAGCAAATACTTTAGTGATTTCTTTAAAAAATTGTATTGTGTGATAAATGTACTATAATAAGCTTTGTTGGGATATGTAATTGGTTTATATACCCGACGAATAAGGTAGATAAATTAGAAATATTAATAGCTTATTAAATTTGGGTACTTAGTTATGAATGTTACCAATTCATTACAAACAGGGTTGATTGGATTAAATAGAGGTTTAGATAACAACCCTAGGGCAGCAGGTGATTTCCAAGGAAGTGGAAAAGCTGAAGTCGCTGAGATCGCAAGCGGCAAAGATTTGGAAAACGCAGTTCAAGAGACGACACAGTCCGCCACTGCGCAAGCGCCATCTACTAAAGTTGTAACCAGTGCCAGCGAAGTTTTGGGCACAAATGTGGATGTCGTAGTTTAGAGATTATCCAAAGAAGGTGCATAAATGGAATTGCAAAGCTCGCTTTTAAATGTCAATAATAATGCTTCCTTGCAAGCTGCGAAGGATGGCAATGCACAATTAAGTGCTGCGAATAGCGCATCTTCACAAATTTTAAAAAACTCTCCCTCCTCTACTGGTCAATCAATTGCCTCTTTAGAGTCTTCAAGTAGTGCTGTATTTGTTGATTCCACCTCTGTTGTTACTAAATTAGTATCAGGTCCGGCAGCTGCCGCTGCGCTTTACGGCGAAGTCGTTTCAAATACATCGAACGAAACAGTTTCAGCAAGCTCGCATGTGCATTCGAATAATGGTAGCTCTACAGATAGTGTTGAGCATTCATCAAATAAACTAGCTGCACAAAATAAAGTTGAGCAAGCTGAACTTGCAGTAGTTAGAGATCTAGCTACAAGAGATAGAGAGGTTAAAGCTCATGAGCAAACTCATGCCGCTATAGGTGGTAGTTTTGCGAGTGCGCCGACATTTGACTATACCAGCGGGCCAGATGGTCGGTTGTATGCAACGTCAGGTGAGGTGTCAATTGATACTTCGGCAATAGCTGATGATCCACAGGCGACTTTGGAAAAGGCTCAGGTAATTATTAGGGCTGCGCTATCAGTATCAGAGCCCTCCTCAGCTGATAGGCAAGTGGCTGCAGAGGCAAAGTCTTTAGCGCTTCAGGCAATGAATGAAATCCGTGAGTCAGGTGGACAAGAAGGAAAAGCTGTTTTTGAGGATGATCCAAAAAGCAGCAGTATCAATGCGGTTGAGCAGCAAAAATTAGAGCGCGAAGAGTACTTGGCGGAAGAAGAGCTGAAACAAGCTAAGCAAGACCGTAATGAGGCATTGGCGGAGTCCCGTAGACAAAGCACTGATGCATCTTTAGAAGTATTAAAAGAATACAATAACCAAATTCATGATATACAAGAAAAATTGCGTAAACTTAATGCTCAATTGGTTGATTCTGGCGCGTTTTCAAAGCTTTTCCCTGAAGGGGCTTTGATAGATCAAGTGGTTTAGCTCTGCTAGATTACCAAAGAGCTCGCCTAGAGAGTGAGTTCTTTAAAGCAATTCTTTCTCTTTAATTCCCCGTCTCTATAATTCATTTTGTTAAATGCTATTGTTAGCTCTGATTCGATCAGTCTTGTGTGTTGCTCTTGCCTTGTTCTTTTTTTGTTTTAGATTGATCTTTGTCGCCGTAGCGTTTGGTTATGATAATAACTAAAAAGACTATGGCAGCAGCTAGAGGTAGGAAAATAATGTTCGGCAGATTGAAAGAGCCAATCCAATAAATTGCTAATATCGCTAGAACGGGAATTACTTTTGTAATTAAAAAGTGTATTGGCATGATCGTATATCTACCTTAGAAAGTTTAAAACAATAGAGCCAAATACTTTGGCTTTTTCTGCATGAGGCCAATGTCCAGCGCCTTCAATCATTTTAAAGCTAACTTTGTCAAAAAGCTGGTTAATTGCTTCTTGGTGCTCGCTGGTGATGTAGTCAGAGTTCTTGCCTTTGATAAATAGCACAGGTTTCAAAAACTTGTTTCCAAAGGGGGCGCTAATCAGTTGCGCATAGCTATTTTGTAACCCTGTTAAGTTGGGACGCCATTGGAAATTTTTGTGCTCATCACGGTACAGATTTTTGAGCAGAAAAGAGCGAATATCTATAGTTTCAACGTAAGGTTTGAGCAAGGTGTCAGCTTGAGAGCGAGAGGTTAAGCTGTTTAAATCAATAGCGCTCAATCCTTCGAAGATGTCATTATGGCGATGTTCGTAAGCAACAGGAGAGATATCTACAACAACTAGTCTTCTCAGTCGGTTGGGGTGCTGCAAGGCAATTTGCATGGCAGCTTTGCCGCCCATTGAGTGTCCGAGAATGTCTGCAGTTTCAATGGATAAGTCATCCATTAACTCAATAATATCTTCTGCCATTACAGCATAATTCATCTCGTTGCTGTGTGGGCTGCGCCCGTGGTTTCTGAGATCAACACTGATGACTTGGTAGTGTTCTTTAAAAGCAGCAATTTGACCGCCCCAATTTTCAAGGGTGCCAAACAAGCCATGAAGGATAATAAGCGGCGAACCTTCGCCGCTTATCTTGTGATGCAGTTTCATCTATTAAACAATTTTAAGCAGTTCAACATCAAAAACTAGAGTCGCGCAGCCTGGGATTGCACCCGGTGAGCCATTAGTGCCGTAAGCTAGCTCATGAGGAATATGTAGCTTCCATTTAGCGCCAATGTTCATTAGTTGTAGAGCTTCAGTCCAGCCTGCGATAACACCGCCTACTGGGAATTCAGCTGGTTGGCCGCGCTCGTAAGAGCTGTCAAACATTTGGCCGTCAATAAGAGTGCCGTGGTAGTGACATTGTACGGTTGAGCTAGCAGTTGCTTTTTCTGCGCTAGCGTCGCCTTCTTCGATAATTTCGTACTGAAGACCAGACTCTAGAGTGGTAACGCCGTCACGTTTTGCGTTTTCTTGAAGGTATGCAACGCCCGCTTCGCTTGCCGCTTTGTTTTGCTCTTCTTGTTGCGCTTTGATGATCTCGTTTAGTTTTGAGAATGCATCTTGAATCTTTTCCACAGGGATGCGAAGTTCTTGGCCTGTGTAAGAGTCTTCGATACCAACGCTTAGTGCGTTGAAATCAATTCCGTCAAATCCATTTTGCGCTAATTGATCGCCCATTTGGCGGCCGATTCCATAGCTAGCACATTGTTCCATTGTTTCAATTTTAATATCTGACATTGTTTATTCACATCTAGTAAAAGTTAAAAAGGAAGGCTAACACAGAAATTGTTACGTCTCTAGATTTACTGAAAAGTTAGCCGAAAAACTGGTTCTATAAATGCTTAACTGTTCTCGGTAGACTCAACAATACTATGAACAAGCCCTTCATTGAGTTGGCTGGATATTCTGGTCCCAGGTTTTAGCTGATCGGCATTTGAAATAATGCCGTGCTCTTGAGAGCGTGTTATAGAATAGCCTCTGCTGAGCGTGGCTAATGGGTTGACAGAATTTAGACGGTCAGCTTTTGCGTGTAACTGCTGTAGCTTATCTGCCGTTATTTGGTCAATTCGTTGGTATAGCCTGTGTTTTAAAATATTATTTCTTTCAAGATGTTGGTTGATTTTGCTTTGTGGGTTGCTGCTTTCCATTCGCTGCTTTAGCAACTGAATAGATTGTTGATGCTGATTTAATGACGATTGAGCAGGTCTTAATAATCTGGCTCTAAGATTCTCTAATCTGGCGCTTTGTAGTTTTAGTTGTTGTATGGGAGATCTTAAGCGAGAGGCAGTGTTAACGCACTTGTTTCTGTGCGCTGCAATATTACCCTTTATCTGAATTTGTAGTCGCTGGTGTAATCGGTCTATGGTTATTTTTAGGCTATCTTGATCGGGGCTGAGAAACTCGGCTGCAGCAGAAGGTGTTGCTGCTCGATGATCTGCAACTAAGTCACAAATGGAAAAATCAACCTCGTGGCCAATAGCGCTTATAGTGGGTAACTTACATTTAAAAATAGCTCGCGCTAACTTTTCTTCATTAAATGACCAAAGGTCTTCTAGTGAACCGCCGCCGCGGGTTATTAAAATAGCATCACACTGGTTGTGTTTTTGCGCAAGTTCCAGTGCTTTGATTACTGAAACAGCAGCTTCGCTGCCCTGTACTAAGCTTGGGAAAATAGACACCTTTAATCCGGGGAAACGTCTTTTTAATACACTTAATACATCGTGTATTGCTGCGCCAGAGGGAGAGGTGATAACTGCTAAGTGTTGGATAAGTGAGGGGATCGGCTGCTTATAGCTGCTATCAAATAACCCCTCTTTAAGAAGCTTTGCCTTTAGTTGTTCAAAGGCTAATTGTAACCGGCCTGATCCAGCTTCCTCCATGCTTTGGCAAATGAGCTGGTAATCGCCTCTTCCTTCATAAAGGCTGACTTTTGCTTGAACTACAACCTCATCACCTTCTTTAGGGTTGAAGTTTATATGCCTATTACTTCCTTTAAATATGGCGCAGCGGATTTGTGCTGTTTTATCTTTTAAAGTGAAATACCAGTGACCCGATGAAGGTTTAGCAAAATTTGAAAGCTCTCCTTGAACTCTTATGTTCAGAAAGGAGTTTTCAAGCAGTGATTTTACTTGTCTGTTTAGTTGCGAGACCGTAATTGCACTAGTGTCAGCGCCAATGTTGCGATTAAGTTGATTGCTTGGGCGGCTAGATAAGCGATTAGTACTCGCCATGTTTTTAAATGTATTCATAGGGTTATATTAAACTATAGCGACGCTCTAGGTCATTAACTAAATGAAGGCTAAAATAAAGTAGAGCAATAGCTTATTGTGATTGTTCCAATAGTTGATAGTGGGTATAATACAGCGCTTATTTTTAACCGCTCAACTTATTCCTGTGGGATTGTTAATTATGTTGCGAATAGATCAAGAGGCGCTGACCTTTGATGATGTTTTACTAGTACCTGGTTATTCTGAGGTGCTTCCTAAGGATGTTTCTTTAAAGTCACGTCTTACCAAAGAAATTTCAATTAACATTCCCCTTGCATCGGCTGCGATGGATACTGTGACTGAGTCAGGCTTAGCTATAGCTATGGCTCAAGAAGGTGGTATTGGTATTATCCATAAGAACTTAACACCACAAGAGCAAGCTGGCGAAGTGGCTAAAGTTAAAAAATACGAAGCGGGCGTTGTTAGTGATCCTATCACTTGTCATTCAGATATGACGGTAGGTGAGATTCGCAAGCTTGCAGATTCTTTAGGTTTCTCAGGCTTTCCTGTTGTTGATGATGGTTTGTTAGTCGGTATTGTAACAAGCCGCGACATGCGCTTTGAAAATTACCTAGATGCAAAAGTTTCTTCAATTATGACACCTAAAGAGCAGCTGGTAACAGTTACTGTTGAAGAAGGTGTTGATAAAGAGAAGGTACGTAACTTATTACGCAAGCATCGTATTGAAAAAATCTTAGTTGTTGATGATGCTTTTGCTTTAAAAGGCATGATGACTGTAAAAGATATGTACAAAGCGCAGGCGTTCCCTAATGCGACTAAAGACAGTAAAGGTCAATTATTAGTTGGTGCTGCTGTGGGTACTGGGCCTGAAACACCAGAGCGTGTTGAGTTACTAGTCCAAGCAGGTGTTGATGTCATTATTGTTGATACCGCTCATGGACACTCTAAGGGTGTTATCGATAGAGTCTCTTGGATTAAAACGAATTTCCCGCAAGTACAGGTTATTGGTGGCAACATTGCAACGGCAGCAGCTGCAATTGCGCTTGCTGATGCTGGAGCAGATGGCGTTAAAGTAGGTATCGGCCCTGGGTCTATTTGTACGACGCGTATTGTTTCAGGTATCGGTGTACCACAGATTTCAGCAGTCGCTAATGTTGCTGAGGCATTAAAGGATAGAGGTATTCCTTTGATTGCAGATGGTGGCATTCGTTTCTCAGGAGATATCGCTAAAGCAGTTGTTGCTGGCGCATCTGCTGTAATGGTGGGCTCTATGCTAGCAGGTACTGATGAGGCACCTGGTGAGGTTGAGCTTTTCCAAGGTCGTGCTTATAAATCATACCGTGGTATGGGATCTATTGGCGCTATGGCTCAGAGCTCAGGTTCTTCTGATCGTTATTTTCAAGATGCCGCTGATGGCGCTGAAAAGCTAGTACCGGAAGGGATTGAAGGTAGGGTTGCTTGTAAAGGAACAATGAAAGGCGTTGTTCACCAGTTGATGGGCGGTTTACGTGCTTCGATGGGATATACAGGCAGTGCCGATATAAATACTATGCGTACAGTGCCTACTTTTGTACGTATAACAAGTGCAGGTATGAATGAAAGCCACGTGCACGATGTAAGTATTACTAAAGAATCACCGAATTATCGAATTTAATTATTAGATTCGTCAAAAGTGGGGCGTATATACGCCCCGCTTTTTTTTTTGGCTAATGCCAAATACTCGACGATGGAGTATCAAGATGAGCGCAGATATACACTCACAAAGAATTTTAATTTTAGATTTTGGTTCACAATACACCCAACTGATTGCACGCAGAGTACGTGAAATTGGCGTTTATTGTGAAATCTACCCTTGGGATTGCCCGGAAGAAGAAATCAAAGCTTTTAATCCTAAAGGGTTGATCTTAGCAGGCGGGCCAGAATCTGTTACAGAAGATCAATCGCCAAGAGCTTCACAAATTGTTTTTGATTTAAATGTGCCTATTTTAGGTATTTGCTACGGCATGCAGACTATGGCTGAGCAACTTGGTGGAGCTGTTGAAGGATCTGACGAGCGCGAATTTGGTTATGCTAAGGTTCGTCTATCAGATAGCTGCAGTCAGTTATTCGACGGTTTACAAGATCAATTAGCAAACAATGGCGCTTCTCTTCTGGATGTGTGGATGAGCCATGGGGATAAAGTAGTAGAGCTCCCAGAAGGCTTTAGTGTTATTGCATCAACAGAGTCTGCTCCTATAGCGGCTATGTGTGATCCAAGTAAGCATTATTATGGAGTGCAATTTCACCCAGAAGTTACTCATACAAAACAAGGTGGTGCAATATTAGAGCGCTTTGTTTTAGAAATTTGTGATACGCAGGCTTTATGGAACTCGGCAAATATTGCCGCTGACCAAATTGAAAAAGTCAGAGCGCAGGTCGGTAACAAGAAAGTATTGCTTGGTTTATCCGGTGGTGTTGACTCTTCAGTAGTTGCAGCGCTCTTGCATAAAGCAATAGGTGATCAGCTTACGTGTGTTTTTGTTGATAATGGTTTGCTTCGTAAAGACGAAGGCGATCAAGTAATGAGCATGTTTGCTAACAACATGGGTGTTAAAGTCGTCCGTGCTGATGCTAGTGATCTGTTCCTGTCACGTTTAGTAGGTGTCGATGAGCCTGAGCAAAAACGTAAAATTATCGGTAATTCATTTATTGAAGTGTTTGATGCTGAGGCTGCTAAGCTTAAAGATGTCGATTTCTTAGCTCAAGGTACTATCTATCCAGATGTTATAGAATCAGCTGCTGCAAAAACGGGTAAGGCGCATGTTATCAAGTCTCACCATAACGTAGGTGGCTTGCCTGAAGATATGGCTTTTGAACTGGTAGAGCCATTACGTGAGCTGTTTAAAGATGAAGTTCGTAAGCTTGGGATTGAGTTAGGACTTCCTGAGTCAATGGTTTATCGCCACCCGTTCCCGGGACCTGGTTTAGGTGTGCGTATTCTAGGTGAAGTTAAGAAAGAGTATGCAGATATTTTGCGTGAAGCTGATGCAATCTTTATGCAGGAGTTAAACGAATCTGGTTGGTATCAAAAAACGAGCCAGGCCTTTGCTGTTTTCTTGCCTGTTAAATCTGTTGGTGTAGTAGGTGATGCAAGACGATACGAATACGTGATAGCGCTACGTGCAGTTGAAACCATTGATTTCATGACAGCGCGCTGGGCACATTTGCCGTATGAATTGCTAGAAAAAGTGTCTTCACGCATCATCAACGAAATTCAACACGTTTCAAGGGTTACTTATGATGTATCAAGTAAGCCTCCAGCAACGATTGAGTGGGAATAAATTCCGGTTGAATTAACTTGATGAAAGCCAAGGCGTTAAATGTGAATTTAGCGCCTTTTTTATGCGTGTGGATATCTTTTAATTAAAGCGAGTAAAAAAATGGGCGAGGAAGGTTTACAAAGGTTTTCTTCAGAGTATTGGATGTCTAAAGCACTAGAGCTAGCAGAGCAGGCTGCGTTAAGAAATGAAGTGCCAGTAGGGGCAGTGATTGTATATGATAATGAAATCATAGGAAGAGGTAGTAATAACCCTATTTCTAGTAATGATCCTACAGCGCACGCAGAAATTATAGCTTTGCGTGAGGCGGCTCAAAAAATTAAAAACTATCGCTTAGTTAACGCCGATATTTATGTGACGTTAGAGCCTTGTGCTATGTGTGCTGGTGCTTTAGTGCATGGGCGTATCCGCCATTTGTACTACGGAGCAGCAGAGGCAAAATCTGGAGCGGTTTGCAGTCATATCAATTTACTTGATCAGCCTTCGATGAATCATCAGGTAGAAGTGACGGGTGGTGTTTGTGAGGAGCTGTGTAGCCAGCAGCTTTCAAGCTTCTTTTCAAGGCGAAGAGCAGAAAAGAAAGCCGCTAAATTAGCGGCTAGAAAAGTTCGAGACTAGAAGATCTGAGGATAGAAGACTAAAGGGTTGAAGGGGCCGCAGCTTCTTGTTGTTTTTCCGGCTCTTTCTGTTCATTTATTTCGCTAATGACTTCTTGGGTAATATTGATATCTTCTTTGAGCTCTTGCTGCTCTTTCTCCCATTTCAAAATGGTTAAATAACGCCTGATGTTTTTTACATAAGTGACAGGTTCGTAACCTCTTGCATAGCCGTGTTTAACGGTGGAGTAGTATTTTGCTTTGGTTAGTAATGGTAGCATTTTACTAACGTTCTTCCACTTATCCGGATTTAATCCAGCCCTTTTGGCGAGTATTCGCGCGTCTTCTAAATGGCCAAAACCTGTGTTGTATCCTGCAAGAGCAAGAAAAGTACGATCAGGGTCTTGTATGCGTTTGGGGATTTTCTTCTTAACGTTTTGTAAATATTGAGCGCCACCGAAAATACTCTGCTTTGGATCCGTTCTATCTGTTACTTTTACTTCCTTAGCAGCAGCTTTAGTCAGCATCATAATGCCTTTAACGCCGGTTGAAGAAACGGCTTTTGGGTTCCAGTGTGACTCTTGGTATGCAATGGCAGCTAATAATAACCAATCAACATTTGTGTCTTTAGCTGCTTGTTTGAAATATCCTTCGATATCAGGTAAGCGTTGATTGAAATCTCTTTTGAAGGTTAAAGTATCAAATAAGTTGAGAGGGTTGTTGTTTTTATAGTACTTGTCTTCTAATTTCGCAATAAGTGCTTTGGTGCTATCAGATGAAAGAAATTGATTTGCAGCATTAACTAAAGATAAATCTTTCTTATTCGCAAGCTGCCATTTAATAGGTGTTGGATCAGAGAGTTTAAAAGCTACTTTTAAGCCTGGAAAAAAGGGCCCTATTGCCTCGAAGTCTTTCTGACTAATGACCGCAATATCTATCTCTTTGGCTAGGACGCGTTCTAGAATTTCATAAATAGTGAGAGTGTCTGTATTCATCCATGAAAGATTTGGGTATGTCGCTTGCTGTGAAAGCATTTGTAATTCTTGCAAAGAGTTGGAAGTCACGATAATGCTGCGTTTAAGCAGATTTTCGACTCCGCGAGGGTATTTAATGCCGCGGGTTTCTCTGTAGATAACGACAGATTGATTAGTATTGTAGCTAGTGCTGCTTTTTATACTGTCACTTTGGCTGGCTAAACGGGCGCGGCCAGGAATGCTGATATGGCTATCACGTGATTTGATATCGTCGACAAGTTGTTGGGAATCTTCGCGGATTGAAAGTTTTAAAGTAACGCCAATAGAGTCGGCAAACGCAGAAATTAGTTCGTACTCAAATCCCGAAGGTTGGTTATTTGATAAATAATAAGTATCAGATGAATTGATGGTACTGACGCGTAATTCGCCATTGTGAAGAATAGCGTCAAACTGAGTTTTTTGGGAGGGTGAAAACTTGCTATTCAACCAAAAAATAGAGCAGATGCTAATGAAAAAAGCTAAATAGTAAAATGAATGAGATTTTCGAATCATAATGAACTTTTTCTAGTACTCTATTGGGTTGGTCTAATGTAAAATACTGGGCAAATTCAGCCCTATGTATTGCCTGTGAGGAACAATCTTAAATGCTTATTTTGCGTGGCGCCCCTGCTTTTTCCGACTTCCGTAAATCTAAACTATTATCAGCACTGAAACAGCAAGTTTCAGCTATTTCTAGCGTTTACGTTGAGTATATGCACTTGGTAGAGCTGCAAGAAGCACAGAGTGCATCTGACCAAGCCAAGTTAGAGGCTATACTTCAATACGGACCCAATGTAGCAAAAGAGGATCCTGCGGGTCAAATGTTGTTTGTTACACCTCGCGAGGGAACGATTTCTCCTTGGTCAAGTAAGGCGACTGATATCGCAAAAAACTGCGGACTAGGGCAGATAACACGTTTAGAGCGTGGTGCCGCTGTGTATATCCACGCTGAGCAACCTTTATCTGAACAGGAATTAAACTCAATATTACCACTCATTCATGATCGAATGGTTGAGCAAGTATTCGGATCTGTTGAGGCTGCTAGTGTTTTGTTTGAGCAGACAGAACCTGCGCCAATGCAGCGTGTGGATATATTAAAAGAAGGTAAAAGTGGTTTAGTGGCTGCGAATGAAGCACTAGGCTTAGCCCTTGCCGATGATGAAATAGATTACTTAGTTGAAAGCTTTCAAGGGTTGAATCGTAACCCTTCAGATGTTGAGTTAATGATGTTTGCACAGGCAAACTCAGAACATTGCCGTCATAAAATCTTTAATGCATCTTGGGATATTGACGGTGAAGCACAAGAAAAATCACTTTTTTCAATGATTCGTAATACTAATGAGCTGGGTGGCGAGAATGTATTGTCTGCCTATAAAGATAATGCAGCGGTTATTGTTGGTAGTAAAGTACCCCGTTTTTACCCGAGCCAAAACGCTCATCAGTACACTTATAATCAAGAATCTGTCGATATATTAATTAAAGTTGAGACACATAACCATCCTACTGCAATAGCGCCATTTTCTGGGGCGGCAACGGGTTCAGGTGGCGAAATTCGCGATGAAGGAGCAACCGGTAGAGGTGGTAAGCCAAAGGCTGGTTTGACAGGCTTTAGTGTTTCAGATTTAAAAATCCCTGGCTACGAACAGCCTTGGGAGTCAAATTACGGTAAACCAGATCGTATCGTTTCAGCACTCGATATTATGATTGAAGGGCCAATTGGTGGGGCTGCGTTCAATAATGAATTTGGCCGACCAAATTTAAGTGGTTATTTCAGAACATTTGAGCAAGAAGTAAATGGTGCTGCTGGATTAGAAGTACGTGGTTATCATAAGCCGATAATGATCGCTGGTGGTATGGGGAATATCCGCGCTGAGCATGTTGAAAAAGGTGACATTGCAGTTGGTGCTAAGCTTATTTGTTTAGGTGGCCCAGCAATGTTGATCGGCTTGGGCGGTGGTGCTGCCTCTTCAATGGCATCAGGTAGCTCAGCTGAAAGTTTAGATTTTGCATCTGTGCAGCGTGGCAACCCAGAGATGGAACGTCGCTGTCAGGAAGTTATCGACAGATGCTGGCAGATGGGTGAAGACAACCCAATCAGCTTCATACACGATGTAGGCGCGGGTGGTTTATCAAATGCTTTCCCAGAGCTAGTTAAAGATGGTGGCCGTGGCGGTAATTTTGAATTACGTAATGTGAATAACGATGAGCCGGGCATGTCACCACTGGGTGTTTGGAGCAACGAGTCACAAGAGCGCTATGTATTAGCCGTTGATCCTGAGAATCTTCAATTATTTAGTGACTTATGTGAAAGAGAGCGTTGTCCTTTTGCGGTAGTTGGTGAAGCAATTGATGAACAGCATTTAACGTTAAATGATAAGCATTTTGATAATAAGCCTGTCGACTTACCGATGGATGTATTGTTCGGTAAAGCGCCGAAAATGCACCGCTCAGTTATTAGGCAAGAATATAGCGTAAAAGAATTTGATACCTCAAAATTAGCACTGACAGAAGCTGTAGAGCGCGTATTGAGTTTACCTTCCGTTGCATCTAAATCTTTCTTGATAACAATCGGTGACAGAACGATCACAGGTCAAGTTGTTAGAGATCAAATGGTTGGGCCTTGGCAGGTTCCTGTTGCTGACTGCGCAGTGACTAGTGCTTCATACCAAGGCTATCGCGGTGAAGCCATGGCAATGGGTGAGCGTACACCGATCGCACTTGTTGATGCAGCTGCATCAGGGCGTATGGCAATAGCTGAGACGTTAACGAATATGGCATGTGCGCCTATTGCGGATATCAGTGATATTAAGTTATCAGCAAACTGGATGGTTGCAGCAGGTCATGCCGGTGAAGATGAAAAGCTTTATGACACAGTAAAAGCAGTGGGAATGGAGTTATGCCCAGCGCTTGGAATTACGATACCTGTGGGTAAAGATTCAATGTCAATGCGAACGCAATGGCAAGATGGCGAAGAGCAAAAAAGTGTTACTTCTCCAATGTCAGTAGTAATCTCAGGCTTTGCACCTGTTACAGATGTCAGAAAATCGTTAACGCCACAGCTGCGTACTGACTTAGGCGAGACGGATCTGATTTTGATTGATCTAGGTGAAGGTAAAAACCGCTTAGGTTTGTCCGCTTTAGCGCAAGTATATAATGAGGTGGGTCAGCAGGTTGCTGATGTTAATAGCCCTGAGTTGTTAAAAACATTCTTTGCGGCTATTCAAGCACTTAATGAGCAAGGTCATATTATTGCATACCATGATAGATCAGATGGCGGCTTGTTAGCGACAGTGGCTGAAATGTGTTTTGCAGGTCACAGTGGTGTTGATATTAACTTAGATATGCTGGCTAATGATGATGAGAGTTGCATTGGCGCGCTCTTTAATGAAGAGCTAGGTGGCGTTATTCAAGTTGCTAAAGATAAAACTATTGAAGTGTTAACTGAGCTAAATGCGGCGGGCTTAGGTGATATCTCGAGTGTGATAGGCTCTCTTAACTGGGATGATGAATTACGTATCCACTTTGACGATGAAGAGATTTATAGCGAAAAACGCGTAGCGCTTCAAAAAATTTGGTCTCGTACTTCCTATGAAGTGCAAAAGCTGCGTGATAATCCTGAGTGTGCAGAGCAGGAATACAATGCAATTGATGATGTTGAGGATCCTGGGTTAAATGTTTCTTTAAGCTTTGATATTAATGAAGATATTGCTGCGCCGTATATCGCATCAGGTGTTCGTCCTAAAATTGCTGTATTAAGAGAGCAAGGAGTTAACGGGCAAATCGAAATGGCCGCTGCGTTTGATAAAGCAGGGTTTAATAGTGTCGATGTACACATGAGCGATATTCTGGCTCAACGTGTTTCATTGGAAGACTTCCAAGCGATGGTTGCTTGTGGTGGCTTCTCTTATGGTGATGTACTTGGTGCTGGAGAGGGCTGGGCTAAATCAGTGCTCTTTAATAGTGTTGCAAGAGATCAGTTCGAGCGTTACTTTGAGCGTAGTGATAGCTTATCTCTTGGAGTATGTAATGGCTGCCAAATGATTTCTAACTTGCAGCAGATCATACCTGGTGCTGATCATTGGCCGAAGTTTGTCAGGAATAAGTCTGAGCAATTTGAAGGGCGCGTAGCGTTAGTTAAAGTTCAGAAATCTAACTCTATTTTCTTAAATGGTATGCAAGATTCTATTATGCCAATTGCTATTGCTCATGGTGAAGGGCATGCACAATTTGCTTCTTCGCAAGATTTATCCTTAGCAACGGATTCTGGCAGTGTAGCGTTAAGATATGTTGATAATCGTGGTCAAGCGACTGAGCAATACCCGCAAAACCCAAATGGTTCTCCTCAAGGGGTAGCCGGTATGAGCTCATTAGATGGTAGAGTAACAATTATGATGCCACACCCAGAGCGTGTATTCAGAGCGGTGCAAAACTCATGGGCGCCTGATGAATGGCAGGAAGATGGGGCTTGGATGCGTTTATTCAGAAATGCGCGTAAAGAGCTTTCTTAATGTTTAAATAGTAATACGCCTTTGCAGGTTATGTTGAATAATTTGCAAAGGCTTTTCTGAGGGCTTAAATAATTACAGCTTAAAGTTAAACCTAATTGTATCGCTTAGCTTTTCTTGCATCCCACCAAAAACATCTCAAAACCTATCTTTAAAATCCCTCAACCAGTGTTTATAGATTTTGCATGGCAGCCATAATCAATAGCTATGCTGCTTACTGAGAGATTAGAACATCGCCAGCTTGTATGTTGCTTTGTCCAGCAAAGCCGTTAACGGTTCCTTCAGCAGAGTTTGCTTGTACTTTTTTAACGGTAAGTACTAAAGAGGTTTGGGTAAGTTCTATTGTTGGGTTTTGTTGATAATCATAGAATGTTGATTTTCGATACACATCAAACCTGTCTCCGCTTTTAATGCCCGCTGCACGGCCTGCTTTTAACCATAATTTGTTTTCGTTGGCGCGTGTGATTTCAACTGAAAAACTATTACAGCGCAGTGAGGCAGTGATTTCATCTGCCATATTATCGAGTTCAGACTTAACCTGCTTGCCATAATCAAGCTGCCAAAAAGGGCTACTTGCAAATCCGAATTTCTGTCTGTCATTGTTGCCCCAAAGGCCTGCCGTGCGAAAGCTTTTTTGAGAAATGAGCGAGCCGGTAAGTCCGTCATGAACAAACATATCGACTTCAAAAGCACGCATGTATTTGCTGCTTAAGTAGTCGTATTTATTGTACTTATCTATAAAGTAGTTCTTTTGGCGAAAAACGCTAGGGGTTAACATTGAAATATCTCTAACAACTCCTGAAACAACATACTGAACGCGCAGCTGGCGTGTTTGTTGTAATACGGTGGTTAAAGATCCTTGTGGTAGTTGTGCGCTTGCAGCAGTGCTTGGATCTGGTTGAAGCATTAAATTACCTGCATTTAGTGCTTCTATGTTTGCTTGGTTGCTTAAGCGGTGAGTAAGCTCAGAGGCAATGCTTGATTCAATATTTCTGAGACGACCGATTTGTGCTTGTCTTGGATTGATCATAGGGAAAGCAGCGATGGCAACACGCTTACGGTAGCCTTTGGCTGATTGGCCATTAGCACATTTATTATGGCTGTTTATTTTAACGCTAATGACAACGCTTAAGATATTACTGCTTATATTCTCGCTAATGACTTTGCTTCTACCTACGCTGGCAAGAGACTCAATGGATAGATTGTCTTGAACCAAAACACCTTGCTCTAGGTGCTGTTGAGTGCTGATAAATGCGCTGGCTTGCAGAGCTGCTTGTTGTTTTGCACGGGTGATAGCAATGTTGCGAGCACTGGTTAAATCACCATTGACCACCACGGCTTGTCCAGTCGCTTGGACGGTGAGTGCATATGCACTGTGGCTTAAGCTCAAAATAATGATGAGAGAGCAGCTAGCAGGGCGTAAGGTTTTATAAAAAGCTAAGCATGCTCGTTCAGCAAAATTATTAAGTTGCTTCAAAATAGTCCGTATCATTGGTTGGCTGCTCGCTGTTTTTAAATGTATTTGTGCAGGTTAGAAGGCAAAGGGTGTTATCACAAGCATTTGAAAAAGATAAGTATATTGTAATAAGCATGATAAGTTTACTTTACCTTTAAAGATTCACACTATAATACATTTATGCATTTTAGCGAATAGTGCAGCTGCGCTTGATGAAATAATTTGGCTAAAATACGATATGCTACGAACAACGTTTAGGCAAGTCCGTTTACCTCTATTAAACTGAGCGGGGAATAGTGTAATATGATTGTTTTGTATGAGTTAAATAGGCAAGCGTCCATGAAAATAGTTTTAATGGCATTTATCGTTTTATTAAGCGGTTGTAATACTCAAAGTATCAAGGCACCTTTCAGCAATAATATGTCTGCGCAAGAAGCGCGTGCAATAGTTGAAAAGGCAATTGAAATTGATAGTTTATCGGAGTTTGCAAAACCATCACCGACGGCGCTAGCGCCAGTTGATCCTAACTTTTATGACCCTGTAAGTGAAGCTGTTGCACAAATGGCTGATCAGATGGTGTCGGGGCTGCGTCAAAATAGAGTAAAGCGCTTGCCTGTTGCAGTGTTGCCATTTAAGTCTTTAAAACACAGTGTTAATGATGATCTGTTTGGTGCAAGGGTTTCTGAAAGCTTTATTTTTCCGATGACTCAGCGTGGTTATAATATGGTTGACTATCGCGCAGTCAGTTTGGCTACAACTCAAAAATCACCAGTTTCTAAAGGAACTCTGCCAGCTCTTCAGCAGCAATACAAAATTTACTATATTTTAACCGGCACCTATGCCAGACATGGCGATGGTGTGGTGCTAAATGCACGTATATTGGATGTGATAACTCGACAAGTAGTTGCCACAGGGCAGTCGCATATTGCTTATAAACGATTGGAGAGTATGTTGCCAGGTTATGATCCTGTCAATGCGTTAAATAAAGGTTATATAATTGAAAACGGCATAGGACCGCAGTGATTATGAGATTAAACATTGGATTAAAAGCTAGCTTATTACTGTGTGTTTTAGGGTTGTCAGGGTGTGAGACAGTATCGAAAACGACCTCAAATTTTGCTAAAAAATTTAGTTCGGGCCCAGGAGTAGATTCGCAAACGTACAGAGCTACAGGTTATGCCCCTGTGAGCAAGCAGCCTGGGCGTACTCAGGGCGAAAAGGTTATTAATGCGATACGCGCATCTAAGTTACGTGCCTATCAAGAATTAGCGGCGATGGTGCATGGGCAGTATGTTACGAGTAATAGCACTGTACAGCAAATGGTGCTGGTAAATGATAATTTCAAAACAGCTGTTGCGGGTATAGTACGAGGGGCGAGGGTTGTTAAATCCTATCCAATTCAAGATGATGTTTACGCAACAATATTAGAAGTAAATAGTAATCAGCTGCAGCAGGCTTGGATAGTTAATAATAATTAGGATGTGGCTCGGATTTGATGGGCTAATAAAATAAAGCGATTTGTAAGTAGATTGTAGAAAGGCCTGTTAGTGTTCACAGGCCTTTTTATTGTCAGTTTTTAGGTGTTTTGATCAGCAGTGTTACTCGCTATTTCTTAGCAAATGCCTTTTCAAATGCAGCTTGTTGTTCTTGGGTAGCAGGTAGCTGGTGTTTATCCTTCCAGCTATCGTAAGGCTCTTTATAAACGAGTTCACGAGCTTGATCGTAATCCACAGCTTCGCCACGCTCTTTCGCTTCACTCATGTACCATTTAGACAAGCAGTTGCGACAAAAGCCTGCCAGTATCATTAAGTCGATATTTTGTGCATCTTTTCTTGAGTCTAAATGGTCTAAGAGGCGTCTAAATACAGCGGCTTCAATTTCGGTTTGGGTTTGCTTATCCATAGTGAATCTCTTTGTGTTGATTAAAATAATTAATTTGAAATCCTAAAATATTAAAGTGTTATGTTAAAGCTGCGCTCACGCGTTGATCAAGCTTTTGGCAAATTTCATTTTGTAGGCTTTGCTTAATTGTAGCGTCTTCTAAAAGCTGGCCTTGGCTGTCAGTTATGAAAAATAAATCGACAGCTTTCTCGCCAACTATAGAGATAATTGCCTTGCAAACAATAATATTATAGTGAGAAAAAATGTCCCCTATCACAGCAAGAAGGCCGGGTCTGTCAGGTGAAATAACTTCTACAAGAGTATAGTGGTTGCTTGCATCGACAGTGAAATTTACCTTGCTTGGTGTTGAGAAGAGCGTTAGTTGACGGCTAATTCGACGGCTGATAATTGATGAATAGTAATTATCTTGAGCTAGCTGCTGACAAATAGTTTCGCGAATTTTTTGCAGTGTTTTACTGTTATCTGGTATCGACTTGTTTTCTTGAGTTAGTAGGGTGTAGCTGCTAAACGTATACTCACTTTGTGTTTGGTAAATTCTTGCGTCTTGAACGCTTAAAGAAAGTTGATCTAATATGGCGACGGAGGCGGCGAATAAGTTATCGGCATTTTTAGTATAGATAAGCATGTCAGATGCACCTTCATGTAATCTTAATGATGTTTTCTGAATGAGCACCAATGTTGGCTCGTTTTCCCCCATCTCAAGTATTGCTTTCGTGTGCCAAGCAATATTTTTGGCGCTTTCATGTATGAAATAATCATCAGCAACACCTGACCACAAGCGTTGGATCTGCAACGGGGTAAGATGGCTATGCTCTAAAATTTCTAATGCTTCGTTTTGTACTTGCTCGATAAGGTCTTGTCGGTTAACGGGGTTGTCCAGGCCTCTTTTAAGTACGATTTTGGTCTCCGCGTACAGTTGGCGCATAAGCGAGGCGCGCCAGTTATTCCATAATGTATTGTTGGTTGCGTTGATGTCAGCGACTGTCAATGTGTATAGATAATCTAGATGTGTAACATCGCCAACTTGTTCTGCAAATGCTTGGATTATTTCTGGGTCAGAAATATCTTTTCGCTGCGCGGTCATCGACATTAACAAATGATTGCGCACTAGCCAGGCAACTAATTGAGTGTCCCATTTTCCCAGTCGGTGTGTTTGGCAGAAAGTGACAACATCGATTGCGCCAAGTTCAGAGTGGTCGCCGCCTCTGCCTTTTCCTATATCGTGGTATAAAGCAGCTATATAGAGTAATTCGATTTTTGGCAGGCGGTTAACGACTTGATGTGCAATGGGGAACTGTTCTTTATGCTCACTGTGTCTAAATTGACGACATTTACGAATTACTTTTACTGTGTGGGCATCAACGGTGTAAATATGGAATAAATCATGCTGCATTTGGCCGACAATTCGGCCGAATTCAGGTAGGTAGCGGCCAAGAATCCCGTATCGAATCATGCGTTTTAGTTCGGTAGATACGCCATCTTTTTGTCGTAAAAGCTCCATAAATAAACTAATGTTGCGAAGATCAGCACGAAAGTTTTCGTCAATTAAATACCAGTGTTCGCGAATTAGGCGAATAGTGGAAGCGCGCACACCCGATATCTCACGGTTTTGTGCGAGTAATACAAACAGCTCCATGAGTGCAAAGGGTTGGTGTTGAAAAACTTTGTCATGGGTCACTTCAAGAAAATTGTTGTGCAGCTGAAAGCGGCTGTTAATTTCTTGTATGTTACTTGGTAGATGTGTGTTCAGGCTTTCTTCAAAATACTGCAGTAAGATATCGTTGAAGCCAGTCATTTTCATGGCGACTCGATAATACCTCCCCATAAACTGCTCAACAGCGAGTTTGCCTTTTTGGTCTTTAAAGCCAAAGAAGTCCGCGAGCGTGCGCTGGTGGTCTAGTAATAATCTATCTTCTCGTTTTTTGTTGATCATGTGCAGCGCGTAGCGAATTTTCCATAGATAGTGCTGCCCATTCGTGAGGATCTTTAGTTCGGATTCTGAGATGAACTCATGAGTGACAAGCTCATCTAGCAAGCTAACACCGAAGTAGCGTTTTGCGACCCAGCCTATAGTGTGGATATCTCTGAGGCCGCCAGGTGAGTTCTTAATATTCGGTTCTAAGTTGTATTCTGTATTGTTAGTGCGTTTGTGTCTTTGCTTTTGCTCTTGGGATTTTCCAATTAGGAAGTCTTTTGCTGACCAGGCTTCTTCTGAGGTGACACGCGCGTACATTTTTTCTCTTAATGCGTGGTTGCCAATGATAGTGCGGGACTCGATAAGATTGGTCGCAATGGTTAGGTCTTTTTGGGCTTGCTCGAAACAATCCTCTATGGAACGAACACTGGAGCCAACATCTAGCTTTATGTCCCACAGGAAAGTCAGAAAGCTGCTGATGCTGTGGTTGTGGTTTTCAGGTTGTTCTTGATCAAAAAGAATGAGTAAATCAATGTCAGAATGGGGATGTAGTTCTCCGCGACCATACCCACCCACAGCAATTAACGAAACATGTTGTTCGTCGGGCCACTCAAATAAGCGCCATGCAAAGCCGAGAATTTTATCAAGAATACGCGAGCGCCCATAAATCAATTGCTGAATAGGTATGCCGGATTCAAATGCTGCATCCATGCGAGTGCACATTTTATTCAGTGCATCTTTGAAAACAGGTATTTTCTGGGGGGAGTTTTCCAAATCATTGGTAAATGCTTGTGGGTCAAAAAATGCTTGGGTATCTAATTGTTCTATGTATTCTTTTAACATAAGCGTCCCGAAATTCTGGAAAAGGAGGGGTGATGCGGGAGGTTTTTGTGGCTACTAACATTAAGTGGGTGCTGAGTAGCCTTGTTATGCAGATAAGCTGGGCTTAAAACGGTTCTTCACTTCGCTTTGTCAGTATTTCATAGCCATTAGATGTAACGAGAATAGTGTGTTCCCACTGAGCGGAAAGGCGTCTATCGGATGTCTCAACGGTCCAGCCATCTTTCTTATTTAGCTTAACTTGGCGTTTTCCTGCGTTGATCATCGGCTCGATAGTAAAAATGTTACCTTCGGCGATAACCTCTCCTGTACCAGCTCTTCCGTAGTGTAAGACTTGAGGGTCTTCATGGAAGCCTTTACCAATGCCGTGTCCACAATACTCACGTACAACGGAATAATGGTTTTTTTCAGCATGTTGTTGAATAACATGGCCGAAATCTCCTAAGTGAGCACCTGGTTTTACAAGTTCGATTGCTTGATAAAGGCATTCTTGAGTGATTTCAACTAAGCGCTTAGCATGGGGTAGGGCTTTACCAACAAAGAACATTTTGCTGGTGTCACCATGATAGCCATCTTTAATAACAGTGATATCAATGTTTATGATGTCGCCGCTTTTCAATGGCTTGTCGTTTGGGATGCCGTGACAGACCACTTGGTTGATGGACGTGCAGATAGATTTTGGAAAACCGTGGTAATTTAAAGGGGCGGGAATGGCCTTTTGGACATCAACAATATAGTCATGGCAAATTTGGTTGAGTTGATTGGTTGTGGTTCCTGCTACAACATGTTCTTCAATCATTTCAAGAACTTCAGCAGCTAGTTTGCCTGCTACGCGCATTTTGCTGATTTCTTCAGCGTCTTTGATGAGTATCGCCATTGTTTGTTATTAACCTGCTTAAAAGATGGGTTGCTGCACTAATTGAAAATAGGGATTTAAGTGCAAATGCTATATACGATGCATTGTATCTAAAAACTGATCGGTGTTGGAGCTTTTTTCCTTCAATTAAGAAGCGAATTATGTTATAAAATGCGCCCGAGATTAGATAGGCTATTTCTCGGTAAAAAATCACACACACATCGTCACGTTTGCTGGGTGCCTAAGAAGTTGTTCGAGGGTTAGTAAATGGGATGTGTGGACGTCAAACCCAAAACATTATAGGAAAAGAAACAATGGCACAAGTTACAATGCGTGAACTGCTAAAGGCAGGCGTACATTTCGGTCACCAAACTCGTTACTGGAACCCTAAGATGAACCAATTCATCTTCGGTGCACGTAACAAGATTCATATCATTAACTTAGAGCATACGTTACCTGCATTAAACGATTCTTTAAGCATTGTTAAGAATATGGCTGGCAACAAGAACAAGATCTTATTCGTTGGTACAAAGCGTGCTGCGAGTAAAATCATCAAAGAAGAAGCGCGTCGCGCTGGCATGCCTTACGTTAACCATCGCTGGTTAGGTGGTATGTTGACTAACTATAAGACTATTCGTCAGTCAATCCGTCGTTTGCGTGAGCTTGAGTCTCAAGCTGATGATGGAACTTTCTCTCAGCTTACTAAGAAAGAAGCGTTGATGCGTCAGCGTGAAATGGACAAGCTTGAGCGTTCTATTGGCGGAATTAAAGAAATGGGCGGTCTTCCTGATGCATTGTTCGTAATCGATGTTGATCACGAGCGCATCGCAATTAACGAAGCTAACAAGCTAGGTATCCCAGTTATTGGTGTTGTTGATACAAACAGCAACCCAGATGGTGTTGATTACATCATTCCTGGTAACGATGATGCACTACGTGCAATTCAGATTTACGTTGGTTCTATGGCTGATGCATGTACTGAAGGTTCTGAAGTTGCAGCTGGCGATAAAAGCGAGTTCGTTGAAGTAGAATAAATACCGTTGGTATTTGTTTGCTAAAGAAAATTAAGTAATTAATTTATAAAAGGGGAGCCGAGCTCCCCTTTTTTTGAATGTTGATTGATTGCAATCAAAGGGGCGAGAAAATGGCTGTTTCAGCTAAGCAAGTTAAAGAATTACGCGATCGCACAGGTCTTGGTATGATGGAGTGCAAAAAAGCACTTAATGCAGTAGACGGTGATGTGGATAAAGCAATTGAAGAACTACGTAAGTCTTCAGGCATGAAGGCTGCTAAAAAAGCAGGCCGTACAGCAGCTGATGGTGTTGTTCTTGCTAAAGTTGCAGAAGACGGATCTTACGGTGTGTTGGTTGAAGTAAACTCTGAAACTGATTTCGCAGCACGTGAAGAAAACTTCTTAAGCTTTGCTGATAAAATCGCGCAAGCGGCGTTTGAAGCTAAAACAACTGACGTTGCAGCTGTAATGACAGATGAAATGGTAGCTGTGCGTGATGCGCTAGTTCAAAAAATTGGTGAAAACATTTCTCTACGTCGCATCTCTCTTGTTGAGGGTGGTGTTGTAGGTGCTTATGTTCACTCAAATAACCGTATTGCTGCATTAGTTTCTGTTGAAGGCGCTGATCAAGAAGTTGCTAAAGACGTTGCTATGCATATCAGTGCAACTAACCCGCGCGTTATTAATAAAGATGATATGCCTGCTGAAGAAGTGCAGAAAGAAAAAGATATCATCATGGCGCAACCGGATATGGCTAGCAAGCCTGCAGAAATTGCCGAGAAAATGGTCGTTGGCCGTATCAGTAAGTTTCTTGCAGAAAACAGCTTAGTAGAGCAGGCGTTTGTTAAGAACCCTGAGCAAAAAGTTGGTGAGATGGTTAAGGCTGCTGGCGGTTCGGTAAGCACGTTTGTGCGTCTAGAAGTTGGTGAAGGTATTGAAGTTGAAGAAGTTGACTTCGCAGCGGAAGTAGCAGCACAGCTAAACGGCTAATAATTGCTGTATTTTCAAGCGCATGTGGCTATGATAGTGACATGCGCTTTTTTGTATCTGCTATCTAAGAAATATTGGTAGCAAAAGATTGATTAAAAGAGACTTGGAGTAAAATATGCCTGCTGCAGCGAATAAAAAGCTATCGCAATATAAACGAATATTATTAAAACTCAGTGGTGAAGCACTAACAGGTGAAGAAAGTTTTGGTATAGATCCAAAAGTTTTGGATAGAATGTCTCTTGAAATCGGTCAGTTAGTTGGCATTGGAGTGCAAGTTGGAATCGTTATCGGCGGTGGTAATTTGTTTCGTGGTGCTGCACTAAGTGCTAATGGACTGGATCGTGTGACAGGTGATCACATGGGAATGTTAGCAACGGTCATGAACTCTTTGGCATTAAGAGACTCACTAGAAAGGGCTAATATTACAACACGAGTAATGTCTGCAATTCCAATGAGTGGTGTAGTTGATCATTACGATAGACGACACGCAATGCGTTACTTAGGGCAAGGGGATGTGGTAATCTTCTCAGCAGGTACCGGAAATCCATTTTTTACAACAGATTCAGCAGCTTGCTTAAGAGGCATTGAAGTTGAAGCTGATGTTGTGTTGAAAGCAACAAAAGTTGATGGTGTGTACACAGCAGACCCTATGAAGGATACAAGTGCTAAGCGTTATGTGCATTTGACCTTTGATGAAGTGCTTGAAAAACAATTAGAAGTTATGGATTTGACAGCTATCTGTCTAACCCGTGATCACGATATGCCAATCAAAGTATTTAATATGAATCGCCCTGGTTCACTTGTTAATTTAGTTATGGGTGGTACAGAAGGCACGTTAATTGATGGCGAAGAATATACTGGAGAAAAGTATGCTGAATGAGATTATGCATGAAGCTGAAGAGCACATGCAAAAAAGTACTGTAGCACTTGTGGAAAATTTTAAAAAGATTCGTACCGGTCGTGCGCATCCAAGTATTTTAGATTCTGTAACTGTTGATTACTATGGCTCAAGTGTGCCTCTTTCTCAAGTGGCCAATATTTCGGTAGAAGATGCTAGAACGCTAGCTATAGTGCCATGGGAAAAGCCTATGGTGCCAGAAATAGAAAAAGCAATTATGAAATCTTCATTAGGTCTCAATCCTGCTACTTCAGGCGAGCGCATCCGTGTGCCTATGCCTGCACTAACAGAAGAGACAAGAAAAGGTTTTATTCGCCAAGCGCGTTCAGAGGCTGAAAACGCAAAAGTTTCAGTACGTAATGGGCGTCGAGATGCAAACAGCCAAATCAAAGATCTACTAAAAGAAAAAGAAATCTCGGAAGATGAAGATCGCAAAACTCATGATAAAGTTCAACAGCTTACTAATAAGTACGTTGCTGAAATTGATGGGTTGCTCGAGAAAAAAGAAACGGACTTGATGGAAATATAAGATGCTTGCCGCTACTTACCTTGTGGCGGCAATCATTACACTATTATGACAACAAAAGCTGAATTGAATTTACCAGCGGACGTCGCCTTGCCTAAACATATTGCTATCATTATGGATGGTAATAATCGTTGGGCTAAAAAACGCTTTTTGCCAAGTTTAGCAGGGCATAAAGCGGGTGTTAAAAGCGTGCGTAGCGTAATTGAAGGTTGTATTGAGCTAGGCGTAGAATCTCTAAGTCTGTTTGCTTTTAGTACAGAAAATTGGAAGCGGCCAGCACTGGAAGTGAAAGGGTTGATGGAGCTGTTTGGTCTGGCGTTAGATCGTGAGACACAAAAGCTACATCAAAATAATATTCGACTGATAGTGGTTGGAGATAAATCTCGGTTTAGTGAGTCCTTACAGCGACGCATTAAAAATGCAGAGGAATTAACACGCCACAACGATCGCCTTACATTAAATATAGCGGCGAACTATGGTGGTCAGTGGGATATTATGCAAGCTGCTCAGCGATTTGCAGAGGACTGTGTTGCTGGCAAGTGTACACCTGATCAATTAAATACGCAGGTGTTTGACCAATACGTTCACTTAGCGGATCAACCGAAGCCGGACTTATGTATTAGAACGGGCGGTGAAAGTCGAATTAGTAATTTCTTAGTATGGCAAATGGCATATACAGAATACTATTTTGTGGATTCACTATGGCCTGACTTTCAAAAACACCACCTAGTAGATGCAGTAAAGGACTTTACTTCAAGAGAGAGACGGTTCGGAAGAACGAGTGAGCAGTTAGAGGAAAAGTAAGGTGCTTAAACAAAGAATAATAACCGCCTGTATATTAGCGCCAATTGTTTTAATTGGGATTTTTTTATTACCTTTAAAGGGTGTAGCGCTTTTTGTTGCGTTAGTTGTCTTGATTGGAGCCTGGGAGTGGGGGCCGTTTTTAGGGCTGAATACTCTTATAAGCCGTTTGAGCTTAGTAGCGGCGACAGCGGGCATATTGATAATTACATGGCTTAATTTCTTCGAGCAAGCAATGGCGGTCTTTATGCCATTGGTGATAGTGGTATGGCTGGTCTCATTTTATTGGGTCAAGCGGTATCCAGTGAATGGCTTATGGGGAAATAAGTTAGTTAGCATTGCTTTGTGTTTAACGTTGTTAACAACCACTTGGTGGAGCTTGTTACAACTTAAAATAATGCCAGATGAGAACAGCTGGTTATTGCTTATTTTATTGCTTGTGTGGTCGGCTGATATAGGCGCCTATATTGCAGGTAAAAATTTCGGCAAAAACAAGTTAGCACCTAATGTTAGCCCTGGGAAAACAGTTGAAGGCCTAGTTGGAGGCGTTATTGCAGCTTCCATTACAGCGGTTGTTTTTTCATATCTTAATGAAATGCCGATGCAGCAAAGCGTCTACTTGTTGATTTTAGGAGCTGCTATTTCAATGGTTTCAGTGCTTGGGGATTTACTTGAAAGTATGCTTAAACGACATGCTGGACTGAAAGATAGCGGTTCTTTGCTACCTGGGCACGGCGGTGTCCTTGATAGAATAGATAGTCTACTTGCCGCTGCTCCATTATTTTTAATTGGCATGCAATGGTTTCCGGTGGCTTAATTGGATATTATTCAGACGTTTTTATCTTTTGTCGTAACCCTTGGTATCTTGGTCACCATTCACGAGTGGGGGCATTTTTACGTGGCACGTTTGTGTGGCGTAAAAGTACTGAGGTTTTCTGTTGGGTTTGGCAAAATTCTATACTCCAAAAAAGACAAGAGCGGTACTGAGTTTGCCTTAGCTGCCATTCCATTAGGTGGCTATGTGAAAATGCTAGATGAGCGTGAAGGAGAAGTAGATGCTCATTTGCGTAATCAAGCTTTCAATAACAAAAGTGTCTGGCAGCGCATGGCCATTGTCGTTGCAGGCCCTGCGGTAAATTTAATCTTTGCGGTATTGGCATATTGGGTGTTATTTGTCGGTGGTGTTAATGCGGTGATCCCTGTTATAGGGGAGACCGTTAAAGATTCAATAGCGCAGCATGGTGCATTACCGATTGGCGGTGAGATATTAGATATCGATGGCCAAAAAATTAATACATGGCAAGATGTTAACTTAGCATTAGCTAGACGTATTGGTGAGTCAGGTTCGCTTTTTTTTAAAATAAAAGGTGGTGAGACTCAAGAGGATTTTCAAGTACGAAGTTATCGTATTGAGTTAACGGATTGGAATGTCGATTTAGAAAAACAAAGCCCGTTAAGTGGTTTGGGAATAATACCTCTTCGACCAAAGGTAGTGCCAGAAATAGCAATGCTGGTCGAAAAAGGTAGGGCTCAACAAGCAGGGTTGCTGGTTGGGGATAAAGTGGTTGCGATTTCTCAGCAGGAAATTCTGCTTTGGAGTGAATTGGTAAGCATTGTTAAAAATGCACCTGAAAAACCGCTGGAATTTTTGATTGAAAGAGATAATAAGCAGGTAGAAATAGTTATCACGCCAGCACAAAAGTCATTGGAAAATGGTGAACAAGTTGGGTTTATTGGTGTAAGCGTTGCACCGCCAAAATGGCCTGAGCATATGATTAGAAATAATCAGCTTGGGCTTTTTGATGCTGTATTTGCAGCGTTTAGTAATACATGGAAGATGATCAGTCTTACGTTAGATTCAATTGTTAAGATGATTGAAGGAATTATCTCCGTCAAAAACTTAAGTGGCCCAATAACTATTGCTAAAGTTGCTACTCAGAGCGCACAATCCGGTTTTGAAGCTTATATCAGTTTCCTTGCGTATCTGAGTATTAGTTTAGGAGTGTTAAATTTACTACCAATCCCTATGTTAGATGGTGGTCATTTGTTTTATTACTGCATCGAAGCGATTAAGGGAAAACCTGTTTCACAGAAGGTGCAGCAATTTGGGCTTCGTATCGGCATGGCGCTATTATTTAGTATGATGGCAATAGCAATGTTTAACGATGTTATGCGTCTTTAATTAAACTATAAGTGTCAGTTTGTTTCGGACCAATAGCTTAATTTGCAATTTGATTTAGATATTTATTATCAACAAGTTAAAATATACTCATTAAATAGACTTAATAGAGAAAAATTCATGAAAAAACAGTTAGGATTATTACTAGGTTTTTTGCTCTGCACTAATATTTCTTATGCTGCATTCCCCGCATTCAAGGTTAAAGACATACGTCTTGAGGGTGTGGTTAGTATAGAGCCAAGTTTGGTCTTTCATAACTTTCCGATAAGTTCTGGCGAAGTAGTGACTCAACCATCATTAAGTGCTGCGGTTAAGCAACTCTATAGATCGGGCTATTTTCAGGATATTGAAGTTGAGCGTGAAGCGAATGTAATTATTTTAAAGCTTGTTGAGCGCCCTGCAGTCAGCAAAATTCGCTTAAAAGGCAACAAAGTTATTAAAACAGAAGCTTTGAAAGAAGGGTTGGAAGCTTCTGGTTTAAAAGAAGGCATTGTGTTTAAACGCTCTGCACTGGAAAAAATTAAAACCGAGTTACAAAGTGTTTATGCATCACAAGGGCGTTACAACGCAAAAATTGATGCCAAAGTGGAGCCTTTAGAAGGCAATCGCGTTGCCGTCAATATTGATATAAAAGAAGGTAAAGTTGCTCTTATTAATCATATTAATATTGTTGGAAATACAGTGTTTGATGATGAAGAGCTAAAGGATCTGTTTGAATCCCAATTGCCGTCAATGTGGTCTTGGTTTAGTAAGAGTGACCGATATTCAAGAGAGCGCTTATCAGCAGATATTGAAAGAGTTCGGTCTTACTATCTAGATCGTGGTTATATCAATTTTAAAGTGACATCCACTCAAGTTTCTATTTCTCCTAATAAGAGGAGTGTGTTCATTAGTATTAATGTATCAGAAGGAGAGCAGTTTCGAATCGGAGATATATCTGTCAGAGGTGAATTAGTTGTTCCTTTAGAAAAACTTAATGATCGAATAAAGCTGAAAAGCGGAGATGTATTTTCTAGGAAAGAAGTAAGTGAAACACGTGAAGCATTAGTTAACGAACTCGGTAAAAACGGCTATATGTTTGCAGACGTTAGACCCTTGCCAACTGTTTCAAGTGGCTCTAATGCGGACTTAGTATTTCAAGTGATACCGGGAAAAAGAACTTATGTTCGCCGTATTAATATTAAAGGCAATGAAAAAACGGCTGATTTAGTTATACGTCGCCAACTTCAACAGATGGAAGCGGCAATAGCATCAAGTGAAAAAATAACTAAGTCTAAAGAAAAACTGGATAGATCTGGCTATTTTTCCGAGGTGGAAATTGATACTAAACCAGTACCTGGCACGGACGATCAAATAGACGTAAATTTAAATGTGAAAGAGCGAGCTTCTGGTAGTTTTACTGCTAGTTTAGGTTTTTCACAAAGCGAAAAACTGATACTTGATTTTGGAGTAAGCCAAGATAACTTTTTAGGAACGGGTAATCGTGTTAGTGCAAACATTGCAAAGTCTGATGTCAAAAAAGAGTTACGTTTTGACTATGTAAATCCTTTTTACACAGTTGATGGTGTAAGTCGTGGTTTTGATGTTTTCTTTCGCAAGGAAGATTTTGCTCAAAACTCTACAAGTAAATTTAAAATTAATGAGTATGGTGGCGGGGTTACTTTTGGTTACCCGATAAATGAATATCAGCGAATCTCTTTAAGGTTAGGTGCAGAAAATGTTGAAGTGCAGCCTAATACTGTTACAAGTGAAGAAGTTAAAAACTATATTGCCACAAATGGCGAGAAGTTTGTAAATACCAATGCAACACTCTTTTGGAATGAAAACCGCATGAATCGCGGGTTATTTCCAACCAATGGACGTAAGCAAAGCGTTAGTTTTGAATTATCAGTACCCGGTAGTGATTTAAGCTACTACCGCTTAAAATACAATGGGTCTTGGATAAAATCTCTTACCCTTGATGAAAGATGGCTTGTTGGTGCGAGAGGGAATTTCGGGTATTCAAATAAAATTGGAAATAAAGACTTCCCATTCTTTAAGCATTTTTTTGCTGGTGGTATTGGCACCATGCGCGGAGTTTCGAATAATTCCCTAGGACCTCGTGATAGTTTAGATGACCCGATCGGCGGTAATATTTCTATAACAGGCGGTGCTGATTTAATTGTTCCATTACTTGATGATGTGAAAAAATACAGAACTTCGTTATTTGTTGATTTTGGCGGTATTTACACGACTAATTGCTTAAAAGGTTCAGCGGCTTCTAACTGTAAAACAGGTGTAGATTTTGGCGAGCTAAAATACTCTACAGGTATTGGTTTTACATGGATTACCCCACTAGGCCCGCTAACATTCTCATATGCTAAGTTGCTGAACAAAAAATCAACGGACAGTGAAAAGACATTCGACTTTACACTCGGTGGTACTTTTTAAAAATATGTATATGACCACTCACTATTTAATAAGTGGTGGTCAATATCCCTATGGGCTTAGTTGAGGTTGTCGATGTACAGTTTGTCACAAATAGCTGAATTGGTTGATGGCGAAGTTCAAGGTGATAAAGATACACCGATAAATAGCATGGCTCCGTTAGATTGTGCAGGCGAAGGGGCTATTAGCTTTTGTGCTCAGCGTAAATTCCTCTCTCAATTAAAGTCTTGCCAAGCTACAGCGGTTCTCGTAAAACAAGCTGATGCGCATTTAGTTTCTCAAACTGCTATTGTTGTAGCTGATCCGTACTTAGCTTTTGCACAAATTAGTCAATTGTTCGATTGGCGAAAAGCTATTAAATCAGGTATTGCAGATAATGTATTTCACAACCAAGCAACTGTGTCTAAATCAGCTCAAGTATGTAGTGGTGTTAGTATTGGTGAAGGTTCAATTATCGGTGAGAACTGTTATCTTGGTGCAAATACGGTAATAGGAAACAACTGTATTATCGGTGAAGGCACTAGGCTTGAAGCAAATGTCACCCTATATGATGGGGTGAAAATAGGCGAGAGATGCTTAGTCCATGCAAGTGCTGTTATAGGTGCCGATGGCTTCGGTTTTGCAAAAAAATCATTAGGCTGGCAGAAAATTCACCAACTTGGTTCAGTTGTCATTGGTAATGATGTTGAGATAGGCGCAGGTACAACCATTGATAGAGGTGCGCTGTCTGATACTATTATTGGTAATGGTGTAAAATTAGATAACCAAGTTCAAATCGCGCACAATGTAAAACTGGGTGATTATACTGCTATTGCAGGCTGTACAGCGGTTGCTGGTAGTGCCAAAATTGGTGAGAATTGCACTATCGCTGGATTGGTCGGAATTACTGGGCACTTAGAGGTCGCAGCTGGGTCACATATAACAGCAATGAGCTTAGTCAGTCATAGTATTAAAGAAGCCGGTGTGTATTCATCGGGATCGGCAATTGATAAGCATCAAAACTGGAAGAAAAACGTTGTTAGATTTAAAAGTTTAGATGCCCTTGCCAAACGTGTAAAAAAATTAGATAACGCAGTTGAAGTGTTGTTGAGTAAAGAGGATAAAAGTAAAGCATGATGATGGACGTCAATGAAATTAGGGAATATCTCCCACATCGTTACCCGTTTCTGTTAGTAGATAGAGTGGTTGAATTAGAATTAGGGAAATCGATCAAGGCGTACAAAAATGTAACGGTAAATGAGCCTTTTTTTAATGGACATTTTCCTGATGAACCCGTTATGCCGGGTGTTTTGATTGTTGAAGCTATGGCACAAGCTGCGGGTATATTAGGCTTTAAAACGATGGATAAAACGCCACAAGATGGATCGATATACTATTTCGTAGGTTCCGATAAATTACGCTTTAAAAAGCCTGTGGTTCCAGGTGATAGATTAGATTTGTTCGCTGAAGTCGTTTCAGAAAAACGTGGGATATGGAAATTCGATGTTAGAGCAGAAGTTGAAGGTAAAATGGTAAGTTCGGCAACAATACTCTGTGCGGATCGTTAGGTAATTATATTGTTAAATTCTAAGTCATCAATTCATCCAAGTGCCATTATAGACCCTAGTGCTGAAATAGCAGAAGGTGTCACTATTGGGCCTTGGTCTATTATCGGACCTCAAGTAAAAATTGAAAGCGGTACTGTGATTGCTTCTCATGTGATAGTCAAGGGCCCTTGTCGAATTGGTAAAAACAATCAGATATTTCAGTTTTGTTCTATTGGCGAAGATTGCCAAGATAAGAAATATAAGGGCGAAGAAACCTATCTAGAAATCGGGGATGACAACATCTTTCGTGAAAGCTGTACCGTTCATCGTGGAACAGTTCAAGATAATGCCATTACCAAGATTGGAAGCCGTAATTTGTTTATGGTCAATGTGCATATAGCTCATGACTGCATCATTGGTGATGATGTGATTTTAGCTAACAACACTGCAATAGCAGGTCATGTTGTTATTGATAATAGAGCAATATTAGGTGGCTTTAGTGCTGTTCATCAATTCTGTCATATTGGTACTTCGGTAATGTGTGGTGCAGGTACTGTCATTTTAAAAGATATACCTGCTTATGTCATGGCGAGCGGAAACCCTGCCAAGCCCCATGGTATAAATAGTGAAGGTTTAAAAAGATTAGGGTTTGATAGTAAACAAATTACTCAGATTAAACGTGCCTATAAAACAATCTACCGACAGCAATTAACAATAGATCAAGCTATAGATCAGTTGAAGAACGAAAAAGATAATCCGCATATTTCAAACTTAATCGACTCACTGCAAAATGCCACACGAGGCATTATCCGATAGTGTCCGCTTTAAATATCGCTTGCACCAATATAACTGAAAATGTTTCAAAAAGGCCGTTAAGAGTCGCGATGGTTGCTGGCGAAGCCTCTGGGGATATTTTAGGCGAAGGTCTCATTAAAGGGCTTAAAGTTATTTATCCTGATATCGAGTTTTATGGTATTGGCGGGCCTTTGATGATAGCGCAAGGCTTTGATAGCCAGGTGCCTATGGAAAAACTATCTGTCATGGGGCTTGTTGAGGTTTTATCACACTTGCCCGAATTACTTGGTATTCGTCGCCAATTGAAAAACAAGCTTATTAATACTCCACCAGATATATTTATTGGTATTGATGCGCCTGATTTTAACTTAGGATTAGAGAAATCACTGAAAGATGCCGGCATATTAACAGTTCATTACGTTAGTCCTTCGGTTTGGGCTTGGAAGCGAAAACGCATCTTTAAGATTAAAAAAGCAGTCGATTTACTGCTTTGTTTATTTCCTTTTGAAGGGGAATATTACAAAGAAACTAACCAGAACTTAGCTTATGTTGGGCATCCTTTAGCCAAGGAAATTAACAAAGAGTTAGCTCCACAACGAAGCGATAGCACAGAAGTAGTAGATAACGATAATACAACGATTGCTATCCTTCCTGGTTCGCGCTCAAGTGAAACCAGATATTTATTGCCAGCGTTTCTAGAAGCGGCCTCTATTTTGTCGCGCGCTCATAAAAATTTACACTTTGTTATTCCTGCTGCTAACCAAAAACGTTATGAAGAGATTAGTCTGCAATTGCAAGCTTTTAAAGAGCTTCAGGTTAGTCTTGTTTTAGGGCAGTCAAGGCAAGTTATGCGCAAAGCAGATGTGATAATGATAGCATCTGGTACTGCTACGCTAGAAGCAGCATTGCTTGGGAAGCCAATGGTTGTTGCCTATAAAATGGCAAGCCTTACCTATGCCCTATATTCGCGTATGTTGCATACACGTTTTGTCTCTTTACCTAATATACTAGCAAATGAATTAGTAGTGCCTGAGCTGTTACAGGACAATGCTACTGCCGAAAATATTGCGGCAGAAGTGAAAATACTGCTTCTTGACCCTGAGAAAAGAAAGGCCATCAGTCAAAAGTTTGTCGAGATCCAGCGAACTTTAAATGTTGATTCAAATGCCATTGCGGCTAAAGCTGTTGAAAAACTTCTAAAGTGTTCGCCTTTAAATGTGAGTAGTAAAAATGACTGATAATGAGATGCAAAGATATCTGTCAATATCCCTTTTAGCTGGCTGTGACGAAGTTGGGCGCGGTCCATTGGTTGGGGATGTGGTTTCAGCAGCCGTTATACTTGATCCTCAGCAGCCAATTGAAGGTTTGGCAGACTCAAAGAAATTATCTGAAAAGAAACGCAATGCGCTTTATCAAGAAATTATTGATAAATCCCTTTGCTATTCAATAGGTAGGGCGACACCTGCTGAAATTGATAAAATTAATATCCTGCATGCAAGTATGTTATCTATGCAGCGTGCAATTGAAGGGTTGTCAGTCATACCTGATCACGTTTTAGTTGATGGGAATCGTTGTCCTGAAATTACTTATTCCTGTGAGGCTATCGTTAAAGGGGATAGTAAAATTCCAGCGATTAGTGCAGCCTCAATTTTGGCAAAGGTCGTGCGTGATAACGAAATGAAAGAATTACACCAAGAGCATCCTGAATACGGCTTTGCAAGTCATAAAGGCTACCCGACTAAACAGCATATGGAAGCACTGGAGCAATTTGGGCCTCTTCCCGCTCATCGAAAGAGCTTTAAGCCTGTTAGTCGATTATTGTAAATATATTTCAATCAGATAGCTGTGAAAAATAACTTTGTCGTCAGGTTTACTTCACTCCTCACGGCAAGAAAATTTAATAGAAAGGATAATGAATAGATATGTCTCAATCTTTTGTGCATCTTCGCGCTCACACTGAATATTCCGTTGTTGATGGGTTGTGTCGTGTTAAACCACTGGTTGAAGCTGCAAAACAAGATCAAATGCCTGCTGTGGCTGTTACTGATCATATCAATTTATTTGCTTTGGTTAAGTTTTATAAGGCATCTACAAGTGCTGGTGTTAAACCTATTTGTGGTGCAGATTTACTGATTATTGATGATGATTTAAAAGAAGCACCTTACACCATAACACTGCTGGTTCAAAATGCGCAGGGCTATAGAAGTTTAATGGAGCTGATCTCCTTAGCTTATGAACAAGGACAGAACTTTATTCTAGATAAAGCACTGTTAAAGGAAAGTTGGTTAGCTGAAAAAACAGATGGACTCATCGCATTATCAGCCGCTGGTAAAGGAGAGCTAGGTCGTTCAATTTTAGCAGAAAATGGCGATTCTAAAGCCGTTCTGCAAAAGTGGATGCAGCGCTATCCCAATCGCTTTTATATTGAGCTGCAAAGAACAGGTCGTGCGCTTGAAAATGAACTAGTCACCCAAAGTGTCGAATTAGCGAGCGAGTTTGCATGTCCTGTGGTTGCAACAAACGATATTATGTTTGTTAACGCCTCTGATTTTGATGCTCATGAAGCTAGGGTTTGCATCAACCAGTCCAGAGTGCTTGATGATCCTAAAAGACCTAGAGATTATAGTGATCAACAATTTTTTAGAACATCTGCACAAATGTGCGAATTGTTCTCAGATATACCTTCTGCCATTGAAAATACTTTAGAGATTGCTAAGCGATGCAACATAGAGCTTGATTTAGGTACTTATTATTTACCGAAATATCCAATCCCAGATGGGATGACAATGGATGAGTTTTTCAGGGATGTCTCTATTGAAGGTCTAGAAGAGCGTCTTGAAATACTGCTTGATAAAGAAGCAGAAGATTATGAGCAACAACGTCAGCTATATTATGATCGTTTAGAATTTGAATTAGATATTATTATTCAAATGGGTTTCCCAGGTTACTTCTTGATCGTAATGGATTTCATCAAATGGGGTAAAGAAAACGATATCCCTGTCGGGCCTGGTCGTGGTTCAGGGGCTGGCTCTTTGATTGCTTACGCGCAAAAAATTACAGACCTTGATCCATTAGAGTACGACTTGCTATTCGAGCGTTTCTTGAACCCTGAACGTGTATCCATGCCCGATTTTGATATCGATTTTTGTATGGATAACCGCGACAAGGTTATTGATTATGTTGCCGGTGCATACGGCAGAGATGCGGTATCTCAAATTGTTACCTTTGGCACAATGGCTGCTAAAGCGGTAGTGCGTGATGTTGCAAGGGTACAAGGTAAAGCATTCGGCTTGGCTGACAAGCTATCAAAGCTCATTCCATTTGAGGTCGGTATTACACTGTCTAAAGCGCTGGAGGCGGAGCCCGCATTATCTGAGTTTGTCAAAGGAAGTGAAGAAGCGCAAGAAATCATGGATATGGCGCTTAAGCTTGAAGGTACCGTTCGAGGGACTGGTAAGCATGCAGGTGGTGTTGTAATAGCGCCCACTAAATTGACAGATTTTGCTGCGACACATTGTGATGCAGAAGGACAGGGGCTTGTCACTCAATTCGATAAAAACGATGTTGAGGAAGCGGGACTTGTTAAGTTTGACTTCTTAGGCTTAAGAACACTGACCATTATTGACTGGGCTCTTAAGACCATAAATGGCAAGCGGGCAAAGGAAGGTAAAGAAGATCTAGATATTGCCTTAATTGATTTAGAAGACCAAGCAACTTTCGATCTTTTGCAATCAGCTGAGACTACTGCTGTTTTCCAGCTCGAATCCAGCGGCATGAAAGATCTGGTCTCTAAACTTCTACCATCGCGTTTCGAAGATATTATCGCTCTAGTGGCGCTGTTTAGACCGGGGCCGCTTCAGTCGGGCATGGTTGATGACTTTATTAACCGTAAGCATGGTCGTGCTGAAATGGCCTGGCCGCATGCGGATTATCAACTAGAGAGCTTACAGCCAGTACTAGAACCGACTTACGGTATAATTCTCTATCAAGAACAGGTCATGCAAATCGCTCAGGTGATGGCAGGTTATACCTTAGGTGGTGCTGATATGTTGCGCCGTGCTATGGGTAAAAAGAAGCCTGAAGAAATGGCAAAGCAGCGCGATAGCTTTCTTGATGGTTGTATTGAAAATAATATCGATAAAGATTTAGCAGGCAATATTTTTGACCTGGTAGAAAAGTTTGCGGGCTACGGATTTAACAAATCCCACTCTGCAGCTTATGCACTGGTTTCCTACCAAACAGCCTGGTTAAAAACTCACTACCCAGCGCCTTTCATGGCTGCGGTAATGTCGGCAGATATGCAAAACACTGAGAAGGTGGTGATATTTGTTGAAGAATGTCGCAACATGGGAATTCCTCCCGCGCTACCAAGTGTTCAAGTCGGTGATTATAAATTTACCGTTGATGATAACGGTACAATCATATACGGACTTGGTGCGATTAAAGGTGTTGGTGAAGGACCTATTGAAGCAATTATTGACGCTCGTAATGATGGCAAAGGCAAGTTCACAGATATGTATGAGTTCTGTGAGCGTGTAGGTGCTAAAAAGCTCAACAAACGTGTGATGGAAGGCCTTATTCGCTGCGGCGCAATGGACGATTTAGGGCCTAGCCGTGCGGTTATGATGGCATCTATAAGTGATGCATTAAAAGCAGCTGATCAAAACGAGCATAACCAAAATGCAGGCATGTTTGATTTATTTGGCAATGATGACCAAGAGCTTGCGAGAAACCCGTTTGAAGAAAATTTAAATGCACGCAACTGGACAGATAAAGAAAGACTCAATGGCGAGCTAGAAACATTAGGATTATATCTAACGGGCCATCCGATTGATGAGTATGAAAAAGAGCTTAAGCATTTTATTAGTAAGAAAATAAATGCAGTCGCACCAGCGCGCGGTGCAGTACAAAAAATTGCGGGTTTGATTGTTGATCAGCGTGTGATGAAAACAAAGAAGGGTGATAATTTATGTTTTATTACCTTGGATGATCGCTCAGCTCGAATCGAAGTGACACTCTTTGGCGATGTTTATGAAGCTTATCGAGAAATAATAAAGAAAGATACCGTTGTGATTATGGAAGGTGAAATTTCCAATGATGATTACTCGGGAGGCCTTAAAGTACGTGCAAATCGTTTGATGAGCATTCCACAGGCCCGTGCTCAATATGCACATAGAGTCACTGTGAAATGTGAAGAGAAGCATTTCAAAGGGCGTAAGTTGAAAGAGCTAGTAGATTTATTGGAAAAATATCAAAACCCACAAGGTTTAACGCTAGCGTTTAATTACCACGCAGAGCAAGCTAGAGGCGCAATAGAATTAGCAGAGCAATGGCGTGTAGAGGCAGGCGATGACTTGGTTATTGCACTGACTGAATTTTTTGGCGAAGGTAAAGTTGAAGTTACTTATTTGTAACCTTGTATTGTTTAGCTAGCCTCTAGCCTCTAGCCTCTAGCCGCTCCTAATTAGAAGTTATAGTAGGAGTTTAATGGAGGGCGGGTAGTTGATGTCAATAAGCGAAAAATATTACAGCTTGTTGGTACAAACACGAGTGAAGTGTTTTAAAATATATCACTAATTAAATTCATATCTTTAAATGCGTTACAGTACAGTCAATGTCTGACATTTTTAGATTTAGGCCTTAGTTGAAAAAATTACGACTAAAGCTAGTTATCTTATAACCGTAACGGTAAAATTGGCCGTTAATTTGAAATTAAGAGCGGAAACGAGCAGATGAATCCTAACTATTTAGAGTTTGAACAACCAATTGCCAAGCTGGAAACTAAAATTGAAGAGCTTAGGTTAGTGGGTGAAAACACTGAAATTAATATTTCCGAAGAGCTATTAAATTTAGAAGAGAAAAGTAAAGCACTGACTCAAACGATCTTCAGTGATTTATCTGCATGGCAGGTCCAGCAAATTGCTCGCCATCCAAAGCGCCCTTATACATTAGACTTCATCGAATACTTGTTTGAAGATTTTGAAGAGATTCATGGTGATAGACACTATGCTGACGATGCTGCCTTAGTTTGCGGTATGGCGCGTTTAGAGGGAAAGCCGGTTGTTATCATCGGTCACCAAAAAGGTCGTGATGTAAAAGAAAAAGTAAAACGTAATTTCGGTATGCCACGCCCAGAGGGATATCGTAAAGCGTTACGTGTGATGGAAATGGCTGAACGTTTCAAAATGCCAATCATCACTTTTATTGATACACCAGGCGCCTATCCAGGGATTGGTGCAGAAGAGCGTGGCCAATCAGAAGCAATCGCTTTTAACTTAGCTAAAATGTCACAGCTTAAAACACCTGTAATCTCTACGGTAATTGGTGAAGGTGGCTCTGGCGGTGCGTTAGCGATCGGTGTTTGTGATAAGTTAATGATGCTGCAATACTCGACCTATTCTGTTATTTCTCCAGAGGGTTGTGCCTCTATTCTTTGGAAGAGTGCTGACAAAGCTTCAGAAGCTGCGAAAGTAATGGGTATAACATCAGAGCGTTTGCATGAGCTAGGCTTAGTAGATGAAGTTATTGAAGAGCCGCTAGGCGGAGCCCATCGTTCACCTTTAGAGCTTGCTAAGAATTTGAAGGCACAGCTATTAAGCTCTCTTGAAGCACTAGAGGCTCTATCTGAAGAAGAGTTGTTAGAAAAACGTTACGAGAGATTAATGTCTTACGGGTTAAGCGCTCAGTAATTTAACTGAGCTTTTTCTCAATGTTACTTTTTTAAAGTAGCTCTCAAAATGTCAATCACTCAAGCATTTTACGATAGATGTCTATGGCTGCAAGATCAGCGAAAGCATAGGCATCTACCGCCCATAAAACGCTGGGTTGTGGCACTCAGTGGCGGTTTGGATTCAGTCGTCACACTTCATCTAGCTTCCCAATTACTGCCTCCCAATAGCGTTTGCGCTGTGCATGTTAATCATCAGTTACAATCTCAAGCAAATGATTGGCAAGCACTTTGTGAGCAGTTGTGTAATAGCTACGCTATTCCAATTAAATCCTATGTTATAAACCCTCAAGGGGTAAGCGAGCAATTACTGCGTGATGCTCGATATGATTGCTTTTTAGATTTTATTCATGAACAAGACTGCTTTTTGTTTGGGCACCATGCGAACGATCAGGCAGAAACTATACTCTTTCGTATGGTACGAGGAGCGGGTAGCAAAGGAGTATCTGCAATCCCTGCTGAGCGAGCACTTGGCAAAGGGCACTTGCTCAGGCCGCTATTGGCATTACCAAGGCATGAGCTAGAAAGCTATGCAAGACAATCAAATTTGCAATGGGTAGAAGACCCAAGTAATCATTCGCTGGATTATGATAGAAATTATTTGAGGCATGAAGTTGTAAAGCCTTTAGTCAAGCACTGGCCGAAAGCATGTGAAAAAATGGCTTTATCTGCAGCGCTTATTGAACAAGAACATCAGCTTCTTAACGACTATTTAGAAACAGATTTGCAAACTATTGCTGAGCATAATTACTTTAATCTAAAAGCTTGGGGCGCGTTATCAGAGAATAAGGGTAATGCACTACTGCGATTGTGGTTGAAGCGTGAAACTGGAAGAGTTGTATCTTCAAAACAGTTTAAACAAATAGTTGAGCAGCTTATTTACAGTAAGCAAGACTCAAACGCTCACAGTATTTTAGGCAATTATACGCTGAAGCGCTATAAGCAGCTATTGTTTGTCCTAGCAACACCGCGCTTAACTGAAGCATGGCCAAAATTGGTTATCGCTGAGCATCAGGTACGTCTTAAACAAGGTGTGCTTAGCGTGGAAAGCTGTCAAAGGGGTATTGATTTAAAGCCTGAAATGTATTGGCAGAGCGCAGAGCTAGGTTTGGTTGTAAAGGCAGAAAACAGACCTGCAAAGAAATTAAAAAAGCTCCTTCAAGAATCCGCAGTCGCACCTTGGCATAGAGATAGTTGGCCAATACTAATGCTGGGTAAAGAAGTAGTTGCTGTCGCTGGAATTTGTGTTTGTGAAGGCTGGTTAGAAGATAAGCAAAATAAATCTGTTTTTTGCCTAGATTGGAAGCCTTTGTGATTGAGCAACAAGGCACTTTTTGTTAGACTGCAACGCCATCGTAAGTAACATTTATTTCCTCCATTTTTAATCAAACAGGTTCTTCATGACGCGTTATATTTTCGTCACAGGCGGTGTTGTGTCCTCATTGGGCAAAGGCATTGCTGCGGCTTCACTTGCTGCTATTCTAGAGGCCCGTGGCCTTAAAGTCACCATGCTAAAACTAGATCCATATATCAATGTTGATCCAGGAACAATGAGTCCTTTTCAACACGGAGAAGTGTTTGTTACAGAAGATGGGGCTGAGACTGATTTAGACTTAGGCCATTATGAGCGCTTTATTCGCACCACAATGAAGAAAAGCAATAACTTTACTACAGGACGTGTTTATCAACATGTTTTGAATAAAGAGCGCCGTGGAGACTACTTAGGCGGAACTGTTCAGGTAATCCCGCACATCACTGATGAGATTAAGCGCCGTGTCATTGAAGGTGCTAAAGGTGTGGATATCGCACTCGTTGAAGTGGGTGGAACCGTTGGTGATATTGAATCACAACCTTTCTTAGAAGCTATTAGACAAATGCGTGCAGAGCTTGGGTATAAACATACATTGTTTATGCATCTAGCATTAGTGCCTTACATTGCCACTGCTGGTGAGTCTAAAACAAAGCCTACACAGCACTCTGTAAAAGAAATGCGCTCGATCGGCATCCAGCCTGATGTTCTAGTTTGCCGTTCTGATCATGCTATCCCTGATGATTCACGTCGTAAATTATCGCTTTTCACTAACGTGGAAGAGCGTGCAGTTATTTCTTTGCCTGATGCGAATACTATTTACAACATCCCGCATATCCTGTGGGAACAGAATGTAGATGATATCGTACTAGACCGTTTTGGTTTAGAAGCACAGCAAGCAGATCTAACAGAATGGACACGTGTAGCTGATGCACATTTAAACCCGCAAGGCGAAGTACGTATTGCCATGGTGGGTAAATACATGGAGTTGCTAGATGCGTATAAATCACTAATCGAAGCAATTTCACACGCGGGTATTAAGCTGCGTAAGAAAGTTAAAATTGATTATATTGATTCTGAAAGAATTGAGCGTGATGGTATTGATGCGCTTAAATCTGCCAGTGCAATACTCGTGCCTGGTGGTTTTGGTGAGCGTGGTGTGGAAGGCAAAATTGCCGCTGCTAAATATGCTCGTGAGAACAAGATCCCATATTTAGGTATTTGCCTAGGGATGCAAGTTGCAGTTATTGAATACGCTCGAAATGTCGCAGGTATGAGCGATGCAAACTCTACGGAGTTTAATAAAGATTCAGAGCATCCAGTTATCGCTTTGATCACTGAGTGGATTGATAGCGAAGGCAAAGTGGAAACGCGTGATGTTGATACTGACCTTGGTGGTACTATGCGTTTAGGCGCACAGGAGTGTCATTTAACTGAAGGATCTACGATTGCGAAAAGCTATGGTTCAACGGAGATTGTTGAACGCCATCGCCACCGCTTCGAAGTTAACAATAACTTTGTTGAAAAATTAGAACAAGCTGGGTTGATTTTCTCTGGTCACTCAAGTGATGGTGAGTTGGTTGAAGTTGTTGAAGTACCAGATCATCCGTGGTTTGTTGCTTGTCAGTTCCACCCTGAGTTTACATCTTGCCCACGTGATGGTCATGGTTTGTTTACTGGTTTTATTGAAGCCGCTCTAGCAGAGCAAAAACAAAGCCATGATAGCTAGCAGACCCATTGTTAAATAATTCAAATAGCTAAATTCTGATTGTTTTATAAGTGCTTAAGTTTACCTATAGCACTTATAGAGCAGAGGTGAGTTTTGATATTTTAAATGAAAAGTTGCCCGAGAGCTGCACACAACAGGAAACGGTAAATCTAGCTACCGACAATATTTATACCGACCAGGCTAAAGAGTGGAAGGATAAGTATGTGAATTGCATTACTGAATAATCTGATACCAGCGACGTAACGTTGCTTACGAGGAGTAAAAAATGACGCTTATAGCGAAGATCCAAGCAAGAGAAGTTTTAGATTCTAGAGGAAACCCTACAATTGAAGCAGATGTTACGTTGGAAAGCGGTGCATTTGGTACTGCTTGTGCTCCCTCTGGCGCTTCTACTGGATCTAGAGAAGCTCTTGAGTTACGTGATGGAGATAAATCTCGATATTTAGGTAAAGGTGTTTTAAAAGCAGTTGCAGCTGTAAACGGTGATATCCGCGAAGCCCTAGTGGGTATGGATGCACTAGATCAACGCGCTTTAGATAATAAAATGCTTGAATTAGATGGTACTGAAAATAAAGAGAAGCTGGGTGCTAACGCAATTCTAGCGGTGTCTTTAGCGGCTGCAAAAGCTGCAGCAGCTCAGAAGAACGTCCCGTTGTATGCGCATATTGCAGATCTTAATGGTACATCTGGCGAATACTCGTTACCTGTGCCAATGATGAATATCATCAATGGTGGTGAGCATGCGGATAATAATGTTGATATCCAAGAGTTTATGGTTCAGCCTGTTAACTTCAAAGATTTCCCAGAAGCGCTACGTTGTGGCACTGAGATATTCCACGCTTTGAAATCAGTTTTGAATGGTCGTGGATTAAGCACAACTGTTGGTGATGAAGGTGGCTTCGCCCCAAACCTTTCTTCAAATGAAGAAGCGCTAGTTGTTATTAAAGAAGCTGTTGCAAATGCAGGCTATGAGTTAGGTAGCGATGTTACTTTAGCACTAGATTGCGCGGCGTCTGAGTTTTATGAGCAGGGCAAGTACCACCTTAAAGGCGATGGTAAATCTTTCACGTCGAGTGAGTTTACCGATTACTTAGCAGATTTAGCTGCTGGTTACCCAATCGTTTCTATTGAAGATGGTATGGATGAGTCAGATTGGGATGGTTGGGCTGAGCTAACAGCTAAAGTTGGTGAAAAGATTCAGTTAGTAGGCGATGATTTATTTGTGACTAACACAAAGATTTTGAAGCGCGGTATTGAGCAGGGAATAGGTAACTCTATTTTGATTAAGTTCAACCAAATTGGATCGCTTTCAGAAACATTAGATGCTATTAAAATGGCAAAAGACGCTGGCTTTACTGTTGTTATTTCTCATCGCTCAGGTGAAACAGAAGACACAACCATTGCAGATTTAGCAGTAGGTACAGCGGCAGGACAAATTAAGACTGGTTCTTTATCTCGTTCTGATCGTGTTGCTAAATACAATAGATTGTTACGTATTGCTGAAGAGCTAGGTGACAATGCTATCTACAATGGTCTATCTGAAATTAAAGGCCAATAATTGTAGTAAGAAGTGTTTTATGTTTCGTGAATAGGACTTACATGTGGCCATCTAATGGTTCAGTGTTGTTACACAAGAAGCATTAAAATATTTCACAAAAATAAGGGGGCAATGCTCCCTTTTTCTTTGTATTAACCGTTAAAAACTTTACACTAAGCACTCTTATCCACAATGGTCAGGATCTAAATGTACCGCGTTTTATTGCTCTCCCTATTAGTTTTACTCGGCGCTCTGCAATACAGGGTGTGGTTTGGTGAAGCTAACGTATTGCAATTATCTGGTTTAAAGCTCGAAATAGAGCAGCAGCGTGAAAATAACGATCAATTATTACTGCGCAACCATCAGCTCGAGGCGGAAGTAAAAGATCTACGCAAAGGGCTAGAAGCAATTGAGGAACGCGCTAGAAGTGAGTTAGGTATGGTAAAGCCTGATGAAACCTTTTATCAGTTAATAGAAAAAACTGATTTATAGCTTATATAGGCAATAAAAACTGAATGAATAAATTCCCTACCGATTACAGCTATTTAAATGGCTGCCCTTTAAGTGACGCTTCTATCAGGTCCGAAAATAGCGATTTTCTCGTTAAGGAAATTCCAGCCTTTGAACCCGACGGAGAAGGAGAACACTGGTATTTAAAAATAGAAAAAGACGGTGAAAATAGTGACTGGATTGCAAAGCAGTTAGCCATCTATTTTAATGTATCAAGTAAAGAAATCGGCTATGCAGGAAAGAAAGATCGCCACGCTATCACTCAGCAGTGGTTTAGTGTTTGTTTGCCGGGTGTAAAAACGATTGATATCAGTGCGTTTGATACCGATAAAGTGCGTGTTTTAGCAGTGGAAAAGCACAGCCGCAAGTTACGCACAGGAGCTTTAAAAGGTAATTGTTTTCAAATACGCCTTAAAGACGTTTCTGATGATGTTGATTTAGAAAAACGTTTGTCTTTGATTGTTGATGGCGTGCCTAACTACTTTGGTGAGCAGCGCTTTGGTATTGACGGGGGAAACCTTCGTCGTGGTGTTGCGCTGCTTAAGGGAGAGTTTAAAGAACGCAATAGAACTAAAAAAGGATTATATATCTCAGCGGTTAGAAGCTGGTTATTTAATCATATGCTCTCAAATAGACTAAAGCATAGTTTATGGTCTGATGTGATGGCTGGTGATGTCGTAATGCTCGATGGTACCAAAAGCCATTTTGTCGTTGATGATATAGATGATATTAAACGGCGTTTACAAGAGCATGATTTACATATCACAGGTGCCTTGTGGGGCCGTGGGCGCAGTATTTGCGAAGCGCAGGCAGAGCTTTGGGAGCAGGAGCAGGTTAAAGGTTTTAATGAAATTACCGCGGCTTTGGAAAAAGCAGGGCTTAGCCAAGAGCGCAGAGCATTGAGGGTGCTACCTAAAAATCTTGAGTACAAAAAAGAGCAAGATGGGATTTGGCTAATTAGTTTTGAATTGCCACCGGGGGCTTTTGCCACAAGTGTCTTACGCGAATTATGTAATATATCAAATAATGCGGGTAGAAATAGATGAATATTCTCGTTTCAAATGATGATGGCGTTAAAGCACCAGGCATCCAAGCATTGGCGCAAATGCTGCAAACCATAGCTCAGGTACAAGTAATTGCACCTGATAGAAACAGATCCGCTGCGAGTAATGCTTTAACATTACATCGCCCGATCCGCTCTTATCGCCACAAAAGCGGTTACATAAGTCTAGATGCAACGCCTACGGATTGTGTAAATTTAGGAGTGGCAGGAACTTTTGATTTTATTCCTCAAATGGTCGTCTCCGGTATCAATACAGGGGCTAATTTAGGCGATGATGTTCTCTACTCAGGTACAGTGGCCGCAGCGATGGAAGGGAGGACTCTCGGGTTACCTGGGATTGCGATTTCATTGGCAAGTGCTCACCCAAATCATTATGAAAGTGCGGCAATTGTTGTCAAAGACCTTGTTCTAAAACTAGAATCTTTGAAAGTCGCACCACGCACAGTATTGAATGTAAATGTTCCTGATTTACCCATAGAAGAAATAAAGGGGATTCAAGTGACTAGGCTTGGTCATCGAGCTGTTTCGCAAAACCCGATAGAGTGCGTAGATCCACGTGGCGATGTATTGCACTGGATAGCGGGAGTAGGTTCGTCAATTGATAATGGACCTGGGACGGATTTCTTTGCAATCGAGCATGGTTATGTGTCAATTACCCCAGTACATTTTGATATGACAAACTACGAAGCTATGAATAACGTTGAAAACTGGCTGGAGGAGCAGTAGTGGCTGAGCAATTTAACCTGCGTGGAAGTGGAATGACATCGCAGCGAGCCAGAGATAGGTTAGCAGTAAGTTTACAAGAAAAAGGAATTGAAAATGCAGCGGTATTAAATGCCATACGTAATACACCGCGACATATTTTTATTGATGAGGCTTTAGCCCATGGCGCTTACGAAAATAACGCGTTACCTATTGGCTATAACCAGACGATATCACAGCCTTATATAGTAGCGCGAATGACAGAATTACTACTGGCTGATAAACCGCTGCAAAAAGTGTTAGAAGTTGGTACGGGCTCTGGCTATCAAACTGCCATACTCGCTCAATTAGTGGGTAAGGTTTACTCTGTAGAGCGCATTAAGCCGCTTCAAGATAGAGCGGCGATACGCTTAGATGCGTTATCTATAAAAAATATACACTTAAAACATACTGATGGTGGTATGGGATTAGACACTTATGCACCATTTGATGCAATTTTAGTAACAGCAGCACCTGATGAGGTACCTGTCGAGTTAGTTGAGCAATTAGCAGTTAACGGCACAATGGTGATACCTGTGGGTGGAAGTAATGGGCAAACTTTAAAGGTTATAAAGAAAAAGACGGCACAGCAGATTGATACACAAATCGTTGAAGCAGTGAATTTTGTACCTTTACTCTCAGGTGTTATTAGCTAAAGCCTCGATAAAAACAACTATCTACCCTCAACTTTAGTACTCACAATAGGCTTGCCTATTGACGGATAAGTTTGAACCCAAGGAGCTCTACATTGGATCAAAAGCGAAGCATAAAGGATTATTTACTACTGTATTTAAAGGGCTGCATGATGGGAGCCGCTGATGCTGTACCAGGTGTGTCAGGCGGTACTATTGCTTTTATTACAGGAATTTATGAGGAGTTAATTGGTACGATAAGTCGTATTGATTTTAGCGTGTTAAGAAGTTTACGTGATGTTGGCGTCGTGAAAACTTGGAGTGCAGTTAATGGCAGCTTTCTGGCAGTGCTTTTAACAGGAATATTAAGCAGTATTGTTCTATTATCTAATGTCGTTTTATATATGCTAGATAGTTATCCACAAGCATTGTGGGGGTTCTTTTTCGGTTTAATAGCAGCTTCAACAATCGTCATGTTTAAAGCGATACAGCAGTGGAGTTCGATAAGTGTCATTGCCTTTTTAGCCGCTGCGCTTGGATCATTTTATCTCACGACACTTTCAGCTTCAGTGCTAGAAGCTAATCTTGTTAATATCTTTTTTGCAGGTATGTTAGCTATCTGCGCGATGATTTTACCGGGGATATCAGGCTCGTTCATTCTATTATTATTAGGCCTCTATACTAGTGTATTAGGTGCCGTTAAAAATTTAGAGCTTATGGTCATAAGTGTTTTTGCATTAGGTTGTATTAGCGGTCTTCTGTGCTTTTCAAAGGTTTTAACTTGGTTGTTTAAGCATTATAGAGATATCACTATGGCCTTATTAACCGGTTTTTTAGTCGGCTCTCTCAATAAAGTTTGGCCTTGGAAGGAAGTACTTACCACACGTATCAATAGTAAAGGTGTTGAAGTCGCCGATAGTCAACAAAATATTTTGCCTAGTAACTTTGAAAGTATCACAGGTTTAGATGCTCAGCTATGGATCGTAATTGCTTTATCATTTTTTGGCATCGCACTCGTACTGTTTATTGAGAAAATAAATCGGGTGGAATAAAGCGTAAACTGTACTCTTATATGTGATATTAGTGATAGTTGGTAAACTATTTAATCTAGGGAAACAGTGAATAGGTCCCTAGATGTCCCCTGTGGATAACTAAGAGGCTAGACCCGCGAAAGAAAGTGAAGTTAATGGCGAGTCCTTTACAAGCTTTCTGACAAAGGAGATAGCCTCTTAGAGATCCACCCTACGGGGCGTACAGGATATTCCGTGATCATCGTTAATGCATTTCGCCGGGCAACCAGCCCGCCTGTATGCATTGCCTTAATCACGAAAAATCCTGTATGCCAGGGGCGTCTAGGACTTGTTCACTGTTTCCCTAGACTATACTTTTTCAATATCAGCTACTAAGCTTATGTTTATAAACAATTAACAAAATATTTAATGTATTCGATATTTAGATAGGCTATTTTAAGTGGGTATTATAAGCAATCCTCAACAACATCTATTGATATAAGCTGATAGTATCGATATTGAACTGTGGGGTTGTTTATAAGATTTACTAAATAACCCTATCTCATTGTGAAGAAGACAGTAAAATTGATTAATGTAATTCGGGCTTACTTTTTGGGTCTCTTGCTTGTATTAACAGGCTGTGCTACCGGATATGCTCCAGTTACTGATTTATCCTCAGCTTCCACTCCCAAAGCCCGTAAAACACCCCCTCCTAAGAAATATGTAGCTGCAAATATCCCGCGTAATTACAAAGTTAAATCGGGTGATACCTTGTATTCAATTGCATGGAAATACGGTTTAGATTTTAAGCAACTTGCTAAAATGAACAATATTGGCAGTGATTACACTATTTATAAAAATCAAAAATTGTTTATAAAACAAACGGCAAAGAATAAGAAGTCGTCTGCTATTAAGCACTCAACACTTAATGATAAATCTGCTGTGTCGTCAAAAATAGACAAAGTCAGTAAAAACAAAACGCAAAAAAAGAAAGATAATAGAAAAAAAACGATTAAAGCGAGTAAATCAAACCCACCAAAAAAGAAGCCTATTTCCACAGCTAAATCGTCTAATAAATCTCGTGGTAAAGTGATTTGGCGCTGGCCGGCGAAAGGAAAAGTTGTAAATAATTTTAGTAGTGAAAACAAAGGCTTAAACATATCTGGGGATAAAGGTGAGGCTGTGTATGCAGCAGCTTCCGGCGAGGTTGTTTACGCTGGGAATGGTATTATTGGCTATGGGAATTTAATCATCATAAAGCACTCTCCTGAGTATTTAAGTGCCTATGCTCACAATAGTGTAATATTAATAGGAGAGGGTAGCCGGATTAAAGGAGGAGCCAAAATAGCCGAAATAGGTAGTAGTGGGACAATAAGAACAATCCTTCATTTTGAAATAAGAAAGGATGGGAAACCGGTTAATCCACTAAAATATTTACCGAGAAAATAATTAGGGATTAGCTTTGTAAAAGTTGAGACTAAGGGTTTATACATATGAATATCTTGGATATGGACAATCAAGACGCTGACTCTGTCAGTAAAATTCAATCACAAGTAATGGAGCATGGTTCGTTAGCAGACGCCCCCAGTGAAACTGGGATATCTTTTAGCTTAGATGCTGATGTAGAAGTAAAATCAACAACTGGCCGCGGTCGAGGCAGCCAGACACATCAAGATTTAATGAACGAAAAGAATCTCGATGCTACTCAATTATATTTAAACGAAATTGGATTCTCTCCACTACTGTCGGCAGAGGAAGAAGTGCATTTTTCACGCCTATCACTCAAAGGGTGCGAGAAATCTAGAAAGCGTATGATTGAAAGCAATCTGCGTTTAGTCGTTAAAATATCAAGACGTTATATCAATCGTGGTTTATCGCTTCTCGATCTTATTGAGGAGGGTAATTTAGGGTTAATCCGTGCTGTAGAAAAATTTGATCCAGAGAGAGGCTTTCGCTTTTCAACCTATGCAACTTGGTGGATAAGACAAACGATCGAACGTGCAATAATGAATCAAACGCGCACCATTAGATTGCCAATTCATGTCGTTAAAGAATTAAATGTGTATCTAAGAGCAGCGCGCCAGCTAGCTCAGGATCTAGACCAAGAGCCAACCATTGAGCAAATTGCCCATGTGGTGGATAAGCCAGTGGCGACGGTTGAAAAAGTACTTGGCTTAAATGAAAAAGTGGTGTCTATTGATTTGCCAATTGCCGGCTCTGAGAAGACAGTGGTCGAGACCGTACCTGCGAATGATTCATTCGATCCGAGTGTTGCTCTTCAAACAGATAACTTAAGTGGCTCATTAGAGTTATGGCTTGATGATTTGCCAGGTAAACACGCTGAGGTTTTAGCGAGACGCTTTGGTTTACGAGGCTATCATTTAAGTACCTTGGAAGAAGTAGGGCAAGAGATTGGTTTGACCCGCGAAAGGGTGAGGCAGATTCAAGTAGAAGCCCTAAAGAAGCTTCGTGAGATAATTGAAAGCAACGGTTTATCCAGTGAAGACTTACTTAAATAAGCTGTATTTAGGGCGATAGGTCTATCGCCCTTCATTTATCGTCCATCAGTTTCTCTTCAGTAATATAAAGTTTCCCGTCAAAAACCTTAAAATCGATTTCTCTTAATTGACCGCCAGTGCATGGGCCACTGATGCAAAGTCCTTGTGAGATTGTAAACAAAGCTTGATGGTGCTCACAACGAATAAAGTTTTTTTGTTCGTCTAATAGCTTTTCAGATATTAAATTCAAAGGCTTTCGCCGATGTGGGCAGCTGTTTTGGTAAACATGTAGCTTATCGCCTGTGCAGACAATGAGATAGTCTTCTACTAAAAGTGAAGAAGCATTATCGCTATTTATATCTATTGCATTTAAATCACAGAGAAGGCGCATGTATTACTCAGTGAATTGTTTAAACTGTTCTAGCAAGCGATTAATTGCTTCGTCATCATCGGTATCAACTTCTATCTGTAAAGCTTGTTCTTGCTCATTTAAGGGTTGTTGATAACTGCGCTGGTGGGCCAGCCGTTCAAGGGAGAAGTTGCTATCACTTGACCGAGTATTAATACCTTTTACCAGGCGAGCTTCCATGAGTTTGGTGTTACATAAGCAGCTGATAATACAAATATCAATGGCTAGTTTTTGGGCAATATCAATATATTTTTGCCTGAAGTGTTGCTTCAAGAATGTACCATCGACAATCACACTATAGCCTAAGGAAAGAACCTGCTCAGTTAAAGAGATTAAATGCTGAGATAAGCGTGCATTAATTTCAGGGCTGTGTAGTTGAAGGTTTTTACCTTTCTTTTGAAGCTCTTTGTATAAACGATTACGTTCGGTTTCAGATCGTAGTCGTATTGTTGGGCTCGTTTTTGTGATTTGCTCGCTAATATGGCTTTTTCCACTGCCAGACAAGCCGTGCATAATAATCAGTTTTGGCGGGCTGTTTTTTTGGTAGCTTTGGGTTAATGCGAGATATTTTAAAAAAATTGCATGACTCGCTTGTTCGCCAAAGGTTGCAATTTTAGCTCTTACCATTGCCCTGAAGCTTTTATAGAAGTTTAAAAGTGCGAGTGCTTGAAAGTCGCCAGTGATTTCCAGATAGCGGTTAAGTGCAATATTAGCCCAAGAATATTTATTGTTGGCCTCTAGATCCATTAATAAGAATGCGAGATCTGAACAAGTGTCTATCCAGCGAAACTGTAAATTAAACTCGATGCAATCAAAAAGACGAAGCTCGTTTTTATAACAAGTAATATTACCTAAATGGAGATCACCATGACACTCTCTGATAAAGCCTTGTTTGCGTCTGTCGATGAGCACATCACGCAATGCTGTAAACTGATCTGTTGTTTGATTATAGAGCTGGGTAATTTGTTGGCAATCTTCACTGTTGTCGTAAAAATCGAGAGTGTGGATAAAATTGTCGGACACAAGCTGCCAGATATTATCAGGTTCGCCCCAAGGGCTGTTTGTTGTGATCGTTGGTAAACACAAATGGAACTGAGCGAGCTGTTGAGCGAGTTGGTTTATCCATAATGGATTGAATTGGTTACATTGTAAAAGTTTATCTAGACCGTCATTCGGATCAAATTGCTGCATACGTACAGCGTATTCAAGCACTGCATTGGCGCTGCTATTCGTACTTAGTGCCGTAGAACTTTCATTTAATGGTTCAGAACTTTGGGTATTAGCGAAAGCTTCAACTGATAGTGCATGTTCAGGATGTAATGATTGTGCGGCAGAATTAAAAGAATTCACAGCGGTGTCAGCAGTATCTGAAATGGCAGCTGAATTTTGCTGGTTAAGCCGGTAGTCGTCAGCACCAATTACTGGGCTTTCAAAGGTGCCGCTAATTGTAATAACAGCTTGATAAATATCCGGTGCTAATCGCTGGTTGAGACGCAGCTCTTCTTCACAATAAAACTGTCGCTTGCCCAGCGTGGAAAAATCTAAAAAACCAAAGTTTAATTCCTTTTTAACTTTGTACACATAATCTCCCGTTAGAATTACCCAGGAAACCTGTGTTTCGATTATTTCAATCGGCAGGGTCACAGGGTGGGGATAACAAGCAGGGTTGTGCAGCGCATTAATCAAAGGTGGTAACATAAAAGCCTTTAAACAGAACGGGTTTGGACATGAGCTAATTAGCTATGCTTTAAATATCATGCTTTAAACAATGTAAATTGAGTGTATTTCTCTATGGTGAATTTCGAGCATTTATGCCCTAGATACACAACATTCCTTCACGGTTAAATCAGCTGCTCTATATTTAGGTGTATTTAATAAATATTGTATAGAGTAATCAGCCGCTTCCATTTTTTATCATTATTATTTTCAAATGTTTTTATTTGATTAGCGTTGCTTGAATGACTCACTAACACATAATCAAAAATAACTTCAATCGCAAAGCAGGAACCCTACATTATACTCGAAAATAGCATCAAGCTCTATAAAGCGAGTGCGCTGAATTGTACAATAGCCGCTAAATCAAATACATCAGCTGGTATATATGGCAAATAGCAAAAAAGCAGGGACTAAAAAAACAACAAAAGGACGTAAGCCTAGAAAACAACGTAGAAGTATTTGGCGTGCTTTGCTTTCTTTATCTATAAAGTTAGCCTTAATATTCAGTGTCTTTGCAGCCATCGGTTTATTTTACCTCGATGCACAAATTCGTACTAAGTTTGAAGGTAAGCGTTGGTCGATACCTGCTAAAGTGTACGCAAGGCCTTTGGATTTATATGCAGGGCTTGACTTAAGTATTGCTGATCTCAAAGTTGAGCTTAAGGGATTAGGTTATCGATTTGTCAAAAGAGCTCGTGCTGCAGGTGAAGCGGAAATTGGTTCTAGTAAGGTTAATATTTACACCCGTGGCTTTGAGTTTTTAGATGGTAAAGAAATCTCCCAGCGAATCAGTATTCACTTTTTTCAGGGTGGAGTCAGTAAAATTACCGCCCAAAACGGCAGCCCTATATCAATCACTCGTTTAGAGCCTATCTTGATTGGCGGTATTTACCCCAAGAACAATGAAGATCGCGATCTAATTCGTTTATCACAAGCACCTAGGGGTCTGGCACAAGCGCTGATAGTGACTGAGGATCGCAGCTACTATGATCACTTTGGTATATCTCCTAAAGGCATCGCTAGAGCAATGTGGGTGAACCTGCGTGCAGGGCGCTTTATTCAAGGCGGTAGTACATTAACTCAGCAGCTGATCAAGAACTTCTACTTAACTTCAGAACGCACTCTGATCCGCAAGTTGATTGAAATGCCGATGGCGATGGTGCTCGACTTTCGCTATTCAAAGGATGAGATATTAGAGGCTTATCTAAATGAAGTTTACCTCGGCCAGGGAGGTTCAAGAGCAATTCATGGCTTTGGTCTGGCTGCTCAATACTACTTTGGACGTCCGATAGCAGAGCTACAGCTTCATCAAGTCGCGCTGTTAGCCGCAATGGTTAAAGGCCCTTCTTATTATAATCCTCGTAGGCGGCCTAAAGCGGCATTAAGCAGGCGTAACCTTGTTTTGAAAATGATGTTCAATGATGCTTTGATTACAGCTAAAGAATATAAGTATTATAAAGGATTGCCATTAGGGATTGTTAAACAAAAGAGCCTGCATAAAGGGGCATACCCAGCTTACTTAGATCTAGTAAGACGCAAGCTTAAAGAAAGCTATAATGAAGAAGACTTAAGCTCTGAAGGTTTGCGCATATTCACTAGTCTAAATCCAATCTCTCAAGCAAAATCAGAGAAAGCATTACGCCAAGGCATTGCTGCGTTAAAGAAAAAATACGCTAAGAAAGCGAATAATTTACAAGCCAGCATGGTGGTTACTGACCCGCAAACAGGGGAAGTCATCAGTATTATTGGCGGTACGAGTACACGCTATCAAGGCTTTAATCGCGCAACAGATGCAATCAGGCAAGTGGGTTCTTTGATAAAGCCCGCTGTTTACCTTAGTGCATTGCAGCAAGGTTATACACTCGCCAGTATGCTCGATGATAGTCCAGTCTCTATTGATGCACAGGGTTCTAAACCTTGGAGGCCAAGGAATTTTGACAAGAAAAGCCATGGTTCAGTCCCGTTGTATTTAGCGTTAGCTAAGTCGTATAACTTGTCGACAGCAAGAGTTGGGATGTCAGTAGGTTTAGATTCTGTTATTGATACTGTACATAAATTGGGCGTGCCACGTGAAATGCCGAAGTACCCATCGCTATTGTTAGGCGCTCAGGGAATGACTGCTTTAGAAGTCGCGACAATGTATCAAACAATTGCAGCAAATGGCTTTTTAATGCCAATGCGGGCAATTCGTGCGGTTACCGATAAAGACGGTAATGAGCTATCGCGTTATCCGTTCAAAATAAATCAGGTGATTGATTCACAGTCTATTTATCAATTGCAATATGCGATGCATCAAGTTGTGAAGCAGGGAACTGCGCGTTACTTGAATAGTAAAATTCCATCGCAGATGAATCTTGCAGGGAAAACAGGCACGACAAATAATCAGCGAGATAGCTGGTTCGCGGGTTTTTCAGGTAATAGGCTTGCCGTGGTTTGGCTAGGTAGAGATGATAATAGCTCATTGCCATTTACCGGCTCCTCTGGAGCATTGAGAGTTTGGAGTCGGTATATGCAAAGTGAAGCGTTGCAGCCGTTTGAATCAGTAGTGCCAGAGGGAATTGAATTTTCGGCTGTTGATCCCGCATCAGGATACGCTATTGATCCTAGTTGTGATAATGCGCTAAGGATGCCATTTAGAAGTAACGCTATTCCAAATTTTGTCAGTAATTGCGGTGGATCTGGAACAGTGCCTAGTACAGCTAAGCCTGTGAAGAAAAGCTCAAACTGGTTAGAGCGTTTATTTGGGGATTGATAAATAATCTTATCTTGATAAAGAAAGCGGCTAAAATGGCCGCTTTTTTGTTCTTTGAAATAAACATTTTCGTTTAGTATTGAAACAGTTATGATATGAAAAATTTGGATATATTCAGTAAGGAAAAACTATGAGTCGTATTTACCGTACATCAAGGCTGTTAACTGCTATCTCAGCACTATTGGTTCTGGCAGGTTGTTCAGTCTCCGGTGTCAATTCAGTGTCTATCGAGGATAGATCAATCACTGGTAATAGTATTAACAAACCCAGTGCAGTGGTCAATCAATCAGAACAAGTGGAAGTGACAGCACTGGATATCAGACCAAGTTTTAAAGCAAGTACAAACGCACAAGAGGTGATTAATACAGAGGTCAGTAGCCAGCCTAAAGCGCCGGAAATAGCACAAACTGTGCAAAAGCCTGCAACCATTGCACTATTAAACACTGCGAGCTATCAGACTAATAATGGGCGATTACGCGCCGCGCAATCCAGTTTAGAGCGAGCTCTGCGTATTTCACCAAAAGATCCAGAGGTTTATTTATCACTTGGTGAGGTGCATCGTCGTCTAGGTGAATTTGTGCAATCTGAGCAAATTACCCTTAAAGGCATTGCTGTAGCTGCAGGGCAAAGCACTAAGCTTCGAAAGCTGTGGACAGCGCTGGCTAAAATCCGATCTGAAGCGGGTGATACAGTTGGTGCAAATAAAGCTTTTCAAAAATCTCAGAGTTATTAGTTTCAATAAGGTTATCAAGATCGCAGTCTAGATTGTGATCTTGATAAATTATTTACTGGCTTGCTTTGAGCTCTATTTTAGCGATCGCTATAGATAAGTTATAGTTAATTCCTATCAAGGCCAATCCCAAGAAACATTGATACAGCACTATGCTTTGGTACTGTGTTGCAACTGCTTTTGAAAATATTACTGCTGCCAATGAATAGCTAATCGCAGTGGCTAGGTTTATTAATAGCAGTTTACTACTACCTTTTTGCCAAACAAATAAACATACTGCTATTGCAATGCTAGTGCCAATGGCCAAAGAATAGCTATATATGTCGCCGATTTCTGCGCGTCTACATAGCTCAAAAGTAGCGAGCATAACTAAACTTATTCTTCCCCATGTTGCTTTAGTGAAGAAGCGCTTGAAAAAGGTACTCAGTACTATGGCGCAAAGAAGTGGTAGTGCTAAATAATTAGCAAGATTATTAAAAATAATGGCTACCGCTTGATCCTCATTAAGGTTGCTTGAAACAAATAATGAAATGATTGCAGACAATGCAACAAAGAGGCAGCTTAAAGCACTCAAGCTCGCCAAAGGGCGAGCTTGATCTGATAGCTTTTGCGGCTGTCGGTAAGGAAGGATAGCCGCAAAAAGGCTACAGGCGATAAGTAATACGCTGCTAAAAATGACCATTACAGCGTTTCAAATACCTTAGCCGCTGCTGCGATGGTCGCTTCAATATCTGCTTGAGAAATGGCAGCAGACATAAAGCCTGTTTCATAAGCAGAAGGTGCTAGGTAGATACCTTGAGCAAGCATGCCTTGGAAGAACTTAGCGAAGCGTTCAGTATCGCAGGCAGTCGCTTGTGCAAAACTTGTCACTTCTTCTTGATCGGTAAAGAAAATGCCGAACATTCCACCAATGTGGCTGGTGGCAAGTGGGATACCTGCAGCTTGAGCAACGGCCGCTATTCCTTGAGTTAAAAATTCAGATTTAGCGGCTAGTTCTTCGTAAACAGCAGTGTTTTCACTAAGCGCATTTAGCATAGCGAGACCGGCTTGCATTGATAGCGGGTTGCCTGAAAGAGTCCCTGCTTGGTAAATAGGGCCAAGTGGTGCTATTTGTTGCATAATTTCTTTCTTACCGCCAAATGCACCTACAGGTAGGCCACCACCAATTATTTTCCCGAGAGTAGTTAAATCAGGAGTAATACCGAAGGCTTGCTGTGCACCACCAAAAGCAACTCTGAAGCCTGTCATTACTTCGTCAAAGATTAATACAGTGCCGTATTCATCACAGATGTCACGCAGGCCTTGTAAAAAGCCATTAGCAGGTAGAATACAGTTCATATTGCCAGCGACAGGCTCAACGATAATACAAGCTACTTGATCACCTATTTCTGCAAAGGCAGATTTCACACTGTCCAAGTCGTTAAAATCAAGTGTAATGGTGTGTTCAGCGAGAGCTTCTGGTACACCAGGAGAGCTAGGAGCGCCAAGCGTTAATGCACCAGAACCTGCTTTAACTAACAGTGAATCTGAGTGTCCATGGTAACAGCCTTCAAATTTGACGATTTTGTCACGGCCTGTGTAGCCACGCGCTAAGCGAATAGCCGACATTGTCGCCTCTGTACCAGAGTTAACCATGCGGATCATCTCAATAGAGGGCATGATTTCACAAACTTTATCAGCAAGTAGTGTTTCAACAGCGGTAGGTGCACCAAAACCTAATCCGTTATCTAAGCTGTTTTTAACTGCTTCTATAACAGGTTGATAAGCATGGCCTAAAATCATTGGTCCCCAAGAGCCTACATAGTCGACATAGCGGTTATCATCTTCATCGAATAAATAAGCACCTTCCCCTTTTTTGAAGTAGATAGGTGAACCGCCAACACTTCTAAATGCGCGAACAGGGGAGTTTACACCGCCTGGGATGTGCTGTTGTGCTGCCTCAAATAACTGTTGTGAGCGTGACATAATTAAATCCTTAAACTAGCTGAATCTGTGTAATAAATATTGGGCGCATTATCCCTCGAACAGAAACAATGCACCAGTAGAGATTAGAGATACTGTTTATTGTTGTAATAATTTTCTATATGGCTACGAGTCAAAATGCCCATTAGTTGATCGCTGTGATCATATACGCAGAGTAAATCAGTATCTTTGTTATTCATTTTTTGCAATGCATCGTTGAGTGTTGAGCGTAGGTTTACTTTGATTATTTCGTAACGCTGGGCGGGTATGCGCTCAAGGTTGACCGCTTCATCAGGTAACAGAATATCACGCTCTAAAAAACTCTTTATATTCATCATAGGTAAAACGTTAATGGGGAGTAGTTGATCGGTTACTACTAACCACATTTTGTTTTGGCTTAAGAGCTCTTTGGCATGATCTTGCGTTGCTAGGGTTTCACAACTCAAGAAGTCTCTTTCCATCGCTTTAGCAACAGATGCTCGTGAAAGTACTTGTGCTAATGGTTCAAGGCGATAATCTAACCCTTGGGCATGCAGCATTGCGAGCAAAGAGGAGGGCATATTAAAGACATTACGAGTCGTTAGGTTGGCAACAACAATAGCAACCATTGCAGGTAAAATGATGTTTGGGTTGTACGTTAGCTCAAGTAAAGCAATGAGAGCGGCCAGTGGAGCATTCAAAATAGCTGCCATCATGGCTCCCATGCCCAGCATTGCATATAAACCAATGTGTGATACATCGCTCTCGACTAAAAAACCACCTACATGGCCTAGTAGTGCTCCGGCCAGTGAGCCTATAAAGAGTGCGGGACCAATCATGCCAGCAGGTATACCAAGACCCAGAATGATCGGTGTTAACAGTACCTTCGCAATTAAAATTGCAAGTAACAAGTGAGTCGCAACATTACCTGCGAAAACAGCGCTCATGGTGTCGTAACCTGTACCCATCACTTGAGGGTAAAAAATAGCAACTAAGCCTGTTAACAGCCCTGCTAAAGTAAGTTTGTAAGGAAGCGATAACGTAATGCGTGACTTGGTTTCAATCATTAACTTTATAAACAGCGCTGCCAATGAGCCTGTCACAATACCCAGCACAACTATCCAAGGTATTTCTGAGTGGGATAAAATATCAAAGGCTGGGGCGTCAAATACTGGTTCAGAAGAAAAAATAATACGGGTAATAATCGAGCTTGATACTGCAGCTACAATAATGGGGGTAAAGCCTGCGATGGTGTAATCGAGAAGGATTACTTCCATCGCAAAGATAACACCGGCTAGGGGGGTGTTAAATGCAGCAGAGATCGCAGCTGCACTGCCGCAAGCGACGAGTATGCGCTGTGAATTATGGGGGATGTGCAACCATTGTCCAATTAAGCTCGAAAGGCTAGCTCCCATATAAATAGCAGGCCCCTCACGTCCAACTGATTGACCGCTAACTAAGGCAATCACGGCGCTGATGAATTGAGCTAATAGGTTTTTAAAAGGAATATGGCCTTGGTGGTAAGCAAGGCGTTCAAGTAAATGCACTAAGCCAACTTTATTCTTTATTAGCGACCAGTATTGATAAAGTAAAGCCAGTGTTAATCCTCCTGCAGCTGGAAAGATGAAGCGCTGCATAGGTGAAAGACTTTCAAAGTTTTCTACGTGCTCTGACAACAGCAGTGTTAGCGGAAGATCTATTGCAAACCTGAAAGCTGCGATCAACAAACCACAGCTAATACCACACAATAGCCCGAGAAGAACTAATTGCGGCATTGCTTCGTAACTAGCGAGTTGGTCACGAAAATTTTGCATTGTGAAATTGGCTTTTTTCATCGTTTAAATGTCTGCGAAAAAATCAATTTATAACGCCTCTGGTTATTATTTGTCATTGTTAATAGTGAGTAAAAACGAAATGGTAAGGGCCTGTTATTAATTAGTGCCCTAATGGTTTAGTAAGTCTATAGCACACCATAAAGTCTTTTACATGAAGAGTTTAACTTTGAGTGGCGGATTATAGCAGTGCAAAATTAACTCAGCTAACATTAATGTGTTACGGATCGTTTTAAGTACGAGCAAAGCAAGCAGATTATTTGCGATAAATAATTCGGCATAAGGTATTTGAAAGCGGAGTTTTGCGCTATTTGGCTTGTAAAAGAAGTTTAATATTGAGTACTTGACTAAAACCCTAGGTTAAGGGATAGTGCCATTTTTAAAGCGCTATTATATAACTAATAGTGGTAGTTAGATCAGTAGAGATAATCATAGTGTCAGAATTTGAAGATCCATTGTCGTTTAGTAACGCTGCAGTTGATAAAGTTAAAGTATTGATTGAAGAAGAGGAAAACGACGCGCTTAAATTACGTTTATACATTACAGGTGGCGGTTGCGCAGGCTTTTCTTATGGCTTTAGTTTTGTAGAAGATATCGCTGAAGACGATACTGTTATTACTAAATCTGGCGTGAGTCTAGTGGTCGATGCTATGAGTTTGCAATACTTGGCGGGTTCGGAAGTGGATTATCGTGAAGGGCTGCAAGGTTCTCAATTTTTAGTCAACAACCCAAATGCTACAACAACTTGTGGTTGTGGCTCCTCATTTGCACTTTAAGCCTGCTATTGTATGTGAGTTCCAATCGCAGGTATTTAGCCTGCGTTGTTATTAAGTCTTTATAACACGCTAGTGAAAAAGACTAATTGCTATTATCCAGCTTGATAGATAGCACCTAGTATTCTCTTTCCTTTAGCGCCTGTCACTGTAGGGCTATTGCTAGTCAGCCCTGCTAATGTTTGTTTTGCTAACCACGCAAACGCCGTTGCTTCAACACAATCCGGATCTAATGAAAGTTGTGCAGTGCTTGATACGCAGGCAGCTTTCGGTAGTAGCTGTTTTAGTCGCTGCATTAAGTGTTGGTTGTGAACTCCGCCACCGCAAACATAAACCTCTGCGCTTATATATGAGCAGTGATTCGTTCCTTGTGATTGGCGAGTTATCTCATTGACAATACTTTGTGCAGTTAGCTCAAGTAAGGTCGCTTGTACATCTTCAGGTGAAGGCTTTGGTTGAGTGCTTTCAATGCACTGCTCAATCCATTTAAGATTAAACTGCTCTCTGCCCGTGCTTTTAGGTATTGGCTGAGAAAAGTAATTTAATGAAAGTAGTATATTGAGTAGTTGCTGATTGATATTACCTTTAGCTGCCCATGCTCCGTTTTTATCATAAGCTAACCCTTGCTGGTGGTTTATCCAAGCGTCCATTAAGACATTACCAGGCCCAGTATCAAAGCCAACTAAGTGTGAGTCTGGGTCATCACTTAAAAGGGTAATGTTTGCCATGCCTCCGATGTTGATGATCACTCGTACGGTCGTTGTCGAAGAAAAAACGTCTTGATGAAAAGCGGGAACTAAAGGTGCACCTTGGCCGCCAGCGGCTACATCACGTCTGCGAAAATCAGAGATAGTGTTGATACCAGTGCGTTCAGCAACACAATTTGCATCACCAATCTGTAAAGTGAAGTTGTTTTTAGGAGAGTTGCTAGGGCGGTGCCTCACCGTTTGGCCGTGCAGTCCGATAGCTATAATACTTTCACGGGAGAATAAACGGCTGTGTTCTTCAATGAAGCGGTTGCAAGCGTCGGCGAATAACTCACCCAACGCAACATCTAAATGCCCTAATTTTTCAATTTCATCGTTGGACGATGTGCACAGTTCTAATATCAAGTATTTAATATCACTTGGCATATCATAGCTTTGGGAAGCGAGTACTTCAGGCAGTGCGTTATTAAAACGCACTGCCACTAAATCAATACCATCTAAACTGGTGCCTGACATTACCCCAAGGAATACCTGTGGGGTAATCGATTGGCTAAATACTGGTTTCAAGTGGGTTGCTAGCAATTTTTTCTTCTGCCTTAAACTTAAGTTTTTCAAGCGCTTTTTGAGCAACAATTTTGAAAGCTGGCATTTCTGATGGATCCAAGCCAATTGGATTGGTCAGTTTTACAGTTAATGGGTTTTTATGCACACCATCTACTCTGAACTCGTAGTGTAAGTGGGCACCGGTAACAGCGCCTGTTGATCCGATGTAGCCAATCACTTGTCCTTGAGAAACTTTGCTTCCCTTGGTGAACGCTTTGTTAAAACCAGACATGTGTGCGTAAAGAGTCTCTATGCCAGAGCCGTGCTTGATGATGATGGTATTTCCATACTCTCCACGACGACCTCGATAGATAATTGTTCCTTTTCCTGCTGCCATAATAGGCGTGCCGCGCTTAGCAGCATAATCAACACCTTTATGCGGTCTTACTTTTTTCCAGATAGGGTGTTTACGACGCAAATTGAATTTTGAGCTGATTCTCGCAAGTTCTACGGGCATACGTAGAAATGCTTTACGCATGCTTCTGCCTTCAGGTGTATAGAACCCTGCAGCTCCCTGAGAGTCTTTATAGAAAATACCTGTTAAGCTTTGTCCGCCAACATCGAATTGCGCTGCTACAATGTTACCGTTTCTCACTTTCGTGCCATCGACGGTTAGCTCTTCGTAGACGACTTTGAAGCTATCCCCCGGTTTCACATCTTGTGAGAAATCGACATCCCAGCCAAAGACTTTAGTGAAGTTCATGGCGACGTTGTTAGAGAGTCCAGCATTCAAAGCATCAATAAAAAATGAGTTGTTGATGCTACCCGCTACTGAACGGTATTCAGTAATAGGCTTTTTTTCAAAAAATTGCACATCATACTGGGAGGTGCCTGTACGAGTGTAAACAACGTTTTTCATTTGGTTAACAATGTAGTTAACTTTAATTAAGTGTCCTGCACGTATAACAAAGCCAATTTTTTCGCCAACTTGCATGCGATTAAATGATTGGATTTTTGTCGCATGACTAACATAGGCTACATCTGATTGAGAAAGGCCTGCGCGTCTAAATACTGTTGATAGATTGTCATTCGGCTTTATCGTGTAATAAACCCAGTTGTCAGTGCTATCGTCTAGCTGGTCCAATATCTGCTCTAGCGCGATGGATTGTTCTTCGTCTTTTACTTGCTCATCGACTGGGGCAGAAGCATTGTTGGTCGTTTCAGGTGTCTTAGAGTTTACAGCTGATTCAGTTTCTTTTGGAATGCTAGCAAGGTTAGTCGGCGCTAGTTTTTTATGATTATCAGTCAGTTTTTCTGTTGATAGGAGATATTTTGTTGCATCTTGAGTGCGCTGAATGACCTTTACAGTGTCGTTACTGATTTGGTAGCGAATAGCTTGTAATGAGTTTCCCTTGATGCTGAATTTCATTTTCTCGCCGGGGATAAGGCGAACAAATATTTTATGTTCCTTAGTTGCAGCGTTTACTTCTAGGGCATCTTTTGCGCTTAAACCAACGCGTTTAAAGATAGTGGATAAATTGTCGCCTTTTCGTACTTCGTAGTTTGTCCAATTAGAGTCTGTCTGTTGGCTAAGTGCACTTGTGTTGGGGATAGCGAAAGCTGTATTTAGGTTAAATAATCCGATAAGGAGTAGGGCAGAACACACCAGAGGTAAAAAATGTTTGAGCGTATAGCGGGTGTTATATAGTGAAGCTAGTGTAAGGTTGTGAGTAAACAAAAGATAATGCCTTTATACATATTAAAAATTAAATCCTACGTGAACGAATCCCTGAAATCCTTTTTTGCCGCTGAATATATGCTCAACTCTTTATAGTGCCTATTGTTCATTGACAGTTGTGTCGCTAGAATAGCCGCACTTGAACAAAATCACAATATAGGCTACCGAGCAATATATGAGTAAGCAAACACTTTTACAAGAACTTAGCAGTCGCGGTCTTATCGCTCAGATGACTAGCGAAGAAGAATTAGCACAACATTTAGATAATCAAAGTGTCACATTGTATTGCGGATTCGATCCTACAGCAGATAGTCTACATATTGGCAGTTTAGTTCCCTTGCTAACGTTAAAACGTTTCCAGCAATACGGCCATAAGCCTTTAGCTTTAGTTGGCGGCGCAACAGGTTTAATAGGCGATCCTAGCTTTAAAGCACAAGAACGCAAGCTCAACGATGATACAACTGTTTCAAACTGGGTTGAAAAGATTAAGCAGCAAGTTAGCCAGTTTGTTGATTTTGATCAATCGGCCAATTCTGCAGAAGTTGTCAATAACCTTGACTGGACGAAAGATCTAGATGTATTAACCTTCTTACGTGATGTTGGAAAACACTTTTCTATCAATCAAATGATTGCAAAAGAATCAGTCAAGCAGCGGATCGATAGAGAGGGCGAGGGGATTTCATTTACGGAATTTACCTACATGATTTTACAGTCTTTCGATTTCCAGCAATTAAACAAAGATTATGGTTGTACTTTGCAAATCGGTGGCTCTGATCAATGGGGTAATATTACAGGCGGTACAGAGCTAACCAGACGAATGAATGGCAATAAGGCTTTTGGTCTAACGCTACCTTTGATTACTAAGTCAGATGGAACAAAATTTGGCAAAACAGAAAGTGGGACTATATGGTTATCTGCGAATAAAACATCACCTTATGCTTTCTATCAATTTTGGATCAACTCTGCTGATGCTGATGTCTATAATTTCTTACGCTATTTTACATTCCTAAGCATCGAAGAGATTGATGCTATAGAAGAAGCGGATAAAAACAGTGAAGGTCGCCCGCAAGCTCAGAGCGTTTTGGCAAAAGAAGTGACTCGCTTAGTTCATGGTAAAGCAGGATTGGAAGCTGCAGAGCGTATCACTCAAGCATTGTTCTCTGGTGATTTTGAAGAGCTTGGGGAAGCAGAGTTTGAGCAGTTAGCACAAGATGGTTTACCGAGCGCGAACCTATCTGCTAAATACTCACAAGCAGGTGATGTTGAATCAATGTTATCTAAAATTGAAACATTGCCATTAACCTCTGTGCTTGTTGAGCTAGATGTTGGGCTCACATCAGGTAAGCAGATTAAAGATGCATTGAGTCGAAATGCTTTAATGGTAAATGGCAAGTCTTATGGTATGGAGCACAATATGAAAGCTTCAGAAGTGTTTTCTAAGGCTAATGCTAAATTCTCGTCTTATTTTCTGGTAAAAATTGGTAAGAAGAAAAGCTGCATATTGAGCATTTAGTTCCTATAAGTGACCTCAATCTCAGGTGCTCTGAGATTGAGGTTTATAGTACTATATTTGCTTCTCCCTGCCCTCTTAAACCTTCTCGTTTTATCTTCTGATATAGCAAAGCCTGCCAAGAGCTAGATATATACATTGCGAATGTGCATTTGCAGTAGTGAATATGTTTGCTGAAATTCCCATTTAGTCACTAAAAATGCGCGGTAATTTGTGGTGTTTCACTGCAACACTGACGTATAATGCAGAGTTTTTTACGCTCGGCCAAAATCGAGCAAACTTTAATTAATTTAATGGGAAATAAATCATGGCTATTGAGCGCACGCTTTCAATTATCAAACCAGATGCAGTTGCAAAAAATGTTATCGGTCAAATCGTATCACGTTTCGAAGGCGCGGATCTTAAAGTTGTTGAAATGCAACTAAAAAGCTTAAGCAAAGAAGAAGCTGAAGGTTTTTACGCTGAGCACAGTGAGCGTCCTTTCTTTGCTGATCTTGTTTCATTCATGACTTCAGGTCCTGTTGTAGTACAAGTTTTAGAAGGCGAAAACGCAGTACTAGCTAACCGCGACTTAATGGGCGCTACTAACCCTAAAGAAGCTGAAGCTGGAACTATCCGTAGCGATTTTGCTGAATCTATCGATGCAAACGCTGTACACGGTTCTGATTCTGTTGAATCAGCTGCACGTGAAATTGCTTACTTTTTCGCTAAGTAAGTAATATTGCGCGGAACTTTCTTGTAAATGTTTACTTAAATAAGAAAGCTCCGCGCTTTAATGTAATTAGAGAATAGATTTAATGAACCAAACATCAAAAACTAACTTGCTCGGTATGTCGCCAGTTCAGCTAGCAGAGTATTTTTCAAAGCTAGGTGAAAAACCGTTTAGAGCGACACAAGTACTGAAGTGGATTCACCAACATGGTGCAGAATCTTTTGATGAGATGACTAATATTAGTAAGTCACTTCGTGAAGTACTAAAAGAGCAAGCGGAAGTACGTGAGCCTGAAATAGTCAGTCAAGATATATCGAAAGACGGTACCCGTAAATGGGTTATTAGAGTCGAAGGTGGTTCTTGTGTAGAAACGGTTCTTATTCCTGAAGGAGATCGAGGAACGTTATGTGTGTCATCGCAAGTAGGCTGTTCTCTTAATTGCAGTTTTTGTTCTACAGGTAAGCAAGGGTTTAATCGCAATTTAACGGCAGCTGAAATTATAGGTCAGGTGAGAATTGCGATTAAGTCATTTGGGCCAATGGATCCTGCCAATAAAAGAATGGTCACCAATGTGGTGATGATGGGTATGGGCGAGCCGCTGATGAATTTTGAAAGAGTGGTCGCTGCAATGACATTGATGATGGAAGATAATGCTTATGGCTTATCTAAACGTCGTGTCACATTGAGCACAGCAGGTGTTGTGCCAGCAATGGACAAACTCGGTGATGTAATTGACGTTTCACTCGCTGTTTCATTGCATGCACCTAATGATGAATTAAGAGACGTATTAGTACCGATCAATAAAAAATATCCAATTAACGAGCTGATCGATGCGTGTAATCGCTATCTAGAAAAATTGGATGATAAGCGTGTTATTACAATTGAGTACACCATGATGCAGGGTGTTAATGATTTGCCTGAACATGCAAAGCAACTAGCGAAACTGTTAAAGAAAGTACCTTGTAAATTAAATATTATCCCGTTCAATCCTTTTCCAAATTCAGGTTATAAAAGACCAAGCAGCAAAGCGATTGAACTTTTTAAAGATGCAATGCACAAAGCGGGTATTAGAACAACAGTTAGACGTACACGCGGAGACGAGATAGATGCAGCTTGCGGGCAATTAGTTGGGATGGTTGATGATAAAACGCGTCGTACTAGTAAACTGATCCCGGTTGTACAGCAATCAGATGTGTCAGCCACTAGTAATGCCCGATAAACAGGCCTTTAAATAACAGGGAGTTATACAGCAGTGTATCAGTTTTTACAGGTCATAAAGTTATCTGCACTTTGTCTTATGTTAACTGCGTGTGCAATTGGTGCGCCAGATCCCAGTGCAGCAAAAGATAGTGAAAAAGCAAAGAAGTTCACTGATGTTGGGGTTGAGTATTTTAAATCCGGCGATAACGTCAATGCACTCAACTGGCTAAAAAAAGCATTACAGTTTGATAAAAGCTATGCCCGTGGTCACTCTATTTTAGGTACGGTGTTTCAGTCTGAAAAGCAGTGGGCACTGGCAGAGACATATTTTAAAAAGTCGATTCAGTTAGATCCCAAATCTGCTATGTTTCACAATAACTACGGCGTGTTTTTGTATCAATTAAAGCGCTATGAAGAAGCTTGTGCTCAGTTGGAGTTAGCGACAAAAGATCCGTTTTATAATTTGCGCGCTAATGCATTGAATAACTTAGGTCGTTGTTACACAGTGTTAAATGAACAAAACAAGGCAAGTGATGCTTTCCAAAGGTCTGTCGACTTAGGTGGTGGTGATGGTTATGCGCTGTTGAACTTATCACAAAAACTGTTAGATTCAGGTGCAAACTTTAAATCTCAGGAAAAGTATAACGAATTCTTAGATTTAGTAGCACTTAATCAAGCACAGCACTCTCCCGAAAGTTTAATCTTAGGTATTAAATTAGCACGGGTTAGTGGTAATCTATCGAATGTCGTAACTTATTCATTATTATTAGAAAATTTATTTCCAAACAAATATAAAAAATATAAGGAGTCCACTCAGTGAGTAGTGTATCTGACGAAGTGTTAGAAACTGAAGATCGAAGTTCTCCAGGAAGCCGTTTACAGAAAGCGCGTGAAGCGATGGGGTTAAGTCAGAAGTCTTTAGCTGATGACTTGTATTTGCCGCGCAATTATATTTTATGGATAGAAGAAGGGGCTTATGAAAAGTTACCGAGCATGGTGTTCTGTCGTGGTTATATCAGAGCCTATGCAAAAGTAGTCAATGAAGATGGTGAAGAACTCATTGAACTACTCGATAGTATTTATGGAAATCAAAATATAAAAGCGCCGTTGATGCCGGTGTCTAAAATTGATGAACAGGTAAAAGTTGGTGATCCTGTCATGAAGTGGTCAAGCCTGCTGTTTATCATTGTGCTTGGCGGAATTATATTTTGGTGGTGGAAAACTCAATATGGCCTAAGTGCTCCATTTGCGGCATCGCAGGAGCCTATAGCGGTTGAAACAGCTAATGGCAATGAATTAGTACTGCCTTCACTAGACGATAGTGAAGTGATTGAAACCAGTAATGATCAATTAGCCGTTGAAACACCAAAGGCTAATACAGAAAATAATGCAACCGCTCAGGTTCAGCCCGTAAGTAATGAACCCGTTGAAATCGTAAGTGGCAGTACCGGAACAGGTATTGAATTGTCATTGAACGTGAGTGATACCCCTCCAGTCGTGCCAGAGCTTTCTGAGCTAGAAAAAGTTGTAGATGCAATAGAGCCAGAAACAACTGAAACGCCGGCAGCTGTTGAAACTGCAACACAAAATACCCCAGAAGCTGTCGATGCGAAGCTATTGCAAGTGGGTTTTAATAACGAATGTTGGGTTACGATTAAAGATGCTAAAGGCAAAGTGTTATTTAATGGCATTAAAAAATCAGGGCAGCAAATTTCATTGAGCGGTGATTTACCATTACGTGTTTCAATTGGCAGAGTAAATAGTGTTTCAAAAATTACGTTCGGTGGGAAAGAGGTTGATTTAAACTCTCTTAGCCGCAACAACATTGCAAACTTTAAACTACCACTTTAATTATTATCGGTATTAGTACATTGGCAAAACTTCAAGCTATACGTGGGATGAACGATGTTCTCCCAACAGAGTCTGCAACATGGCAGTTTTTAGAAGAGAAATTTCAATCAGTAGTATCAAGCTATAGCTATAACGAAATTAGAACCCCAATTGTTGAAAGTACAGAGCTTTTCAATCGTTCTATTGGTGAGGTCACCGATATTATTGAGAAGGAAATGTACTGCTTTGAAGACCGTAATGCTGAACGTTTGGCGATGCGTCCAGAAGGTACGGCAAGCATAGTTCGCGCAGGTATTGAACACGGTTTGCTATTTAATCAAACGCAGAGAATGTGGTATCGCGGACCGATGTTTCGCTATGAGAAACCGCAAAAAGGCCGCTACCGCCAATTTCACCAAATAGGTGTAGAGACATTTGGAATGGGCGGGGCAGATATCGACGCAGAAGTCATTATGCTTTCTGTTTCTTTATGGCGTTCATTAGGTATCTTAGATAGCTTAACACTTGAATTAAACTCACTCGGTAGTAACGAGGCAAGAGAGAACTACCGTAGTGCGCTAGTTGATTATTTATCTCAAAGAAAAGACCAGCTAGATGAGGATAGCCAAAAACGCCTGACAACTAATCCATTGCGCATACTTGATAGTAAAGAGCAAAGCACACAAGCGCTACTAAACAATGCACCTAATTTAATAGATTATCTAGATGATGATGCAGCAACCCATTTTGCAGAGCTCCGCTCAATTTTGGATGCTGCTGGTATTAGCTATGTTGTCAATCCGCGCTTAGTGCGCGGCTTGGATTATTACAACAAGACAGTGTTTGAGTGGACAACAAGTAAACTAGGAGCACAAGGTACTGTTTGTGCTGGTGGTCGTTATGATGGCATGGTAAAACAATTAGGCGGTAAACCGACGCCTGGTGTTGGATTTGCGATGGGTGAAGAACGACTGTTACTTTTATTAGAAACCTTGCAAGTGATACCTGAACAATTAGGTCAATCAATTGATTTATACATAGCAGCTGAGAGCAAAGGTATTCAACAAGATGTTATTCTGGTTGCTGAAAAGATAAGAGCTGAATATCCAGAGCTTAGATTGAGAACTCACTGTTCAGGTTTGAAAAATGTATTAAACAAGGCTCGTCAAAGTGGTGCTGAAAAAATAGTATTACTTAAAAAGGATGATGAGCAGCTATTGGCGACATATTGGCATGGTGAGCAAGTAGAACAAAATTTAACAATCGATAAAATGATAGCATTACTGGCTTAGAAGCTAGTTTTATTATGAAAATTAATTAGTAAATGATTTTGGAACGTTTTTAGGAGTAGTAAGGTGGCAGAGTTACGCACTGAAGAAGAACAGCTAGAGGCAATAAAATCTTGGTGGAAAGATAATGGTAAGTCATTAGTTATCATGATTGCCATCGCCATTTCAGCCGTTTATGGCTATAAAGGTTGGCAAAATAAGCAAGTGACTAACAGTGAAAGTGCATCTTTAATGTATCAGCAACTAATTACAGCAACTGTATCTAATACGCAAAGTGATACAGAGAAAAACTTTGCTACTTCAAAGCATTTGGCAAAAACATTAAAGGCTGATTATGCGGACACGCAATACGCAAAATTTGCAGCATTATTGATGGCGAAAGTAGCAGTTAATAATCAAGATTTGAATCTTGCAGAGCAAGAGCTTGATTGGGTACTTGGTAAAGATCCACAGCCGCTAGTTAAAGCAATCGCTCAAATGCGCAAAGCGCAAATACTCAATGAAAAGAGTGAGTACTCAGAGGCGCTTTCGCTGTTAAGTACTATCAGTGTTGAGTCACTAAAGGGGCAAGTCTCTGAGCTTGAAGGCGATATTTTTTTAGCACAAGGTGATAAAGAAAAAGCGCGTGCAGCTTATCAGCAAGCACTAACTATAAATGCTGCATCTAATGATAAAGCTGTTATTACAATGAAACTAAACGATTTGACCACAGAGGAAGGGTAATGTTTGGATTCAAAAAGATTATAGCCACAGCAGGTTGTGCACTTGTACTGGCAGGTTGCTCAAGCACAGGGGATGAAATAAAGCCTAGTGCGCTTGTTAAGTTTTCTGCTGAGAAGAATGTAAAACTACTTTGGTCAAAAGATATAGGGACAAGTTTTGGTGATAAATATCATCAGTTAACACCAGCAGTCTCGGGTAAATCGATCATTGTTACAGATGTCGCTGGAAAAGTGTCTAGCTATGATTTGATCACTGGCGCAGTAATGTGGTCAACAGATTTGGATATTTCAATCGGCAGCGGGGTTGGTGCAAATGCGAGTACTGCAATTGTAAGTACTTACTCTGGTGATGTAATTGCACTTGATGCTGATACTGGTGAAATACGTTGGCAAGTACCAGTTGGCGGTGAAGTTGTCTCTAAAGCGCAGCTCAATAGTGAAATTACTGTATTGCGTATGATAAATGGAGATATCGTAGCGCTTGACTTAGAGAGTGGTGAGCAGCGTTGGGTTTATGCAAGTAACCAGCCAAACCTGACATTGCGCGGTACTACATCTCCAATGGTTGCGCTAGATGCTACTTTAACCGGCTTGGATAACGGTAAGTTTGTCGCTTTAGATAATGCAAATGGCGATATTTTGTGGCAAAAGAGAATTAGTGTTGCCAAGGGTAAGTCTGACATAGAGCGCCTCACAGATATTGATGGTATGCCTGTTTTATATAAAAATGTCATCTATATCCCAAGTTACAGAGGTAACTTAACTGCGATAAATCCATTTACCGCGGAAGTAGTATGGCGCAAACCGTACTCAACATATCGTGGCTTAGCGGCGGGTAATAATACTATTTACCTAAGTGCCGATAACGATGTTGTTCACGCAGTTGATGCTCAATCTGCTGCCGAAATTTGGCGTCAAGATTTATTATTGAATCGCTCAGTTACATCGCCTGCAAATCTGTCTGGCCAAGTAGTGGTTGGTGACACGCAAGGGTACTTGCATTTCCTTTCACAAGAAGACGGACGTTTTGTCGCAAGATATAAAATCGGCGGAGCGCTTGTTGGTGATTTGCTAGTTAAAAACAAGATATTGTATGCTTTAAGTAATAATGGCCGTTTAACAGCAATGACTGTCGAATAATCATTTTAAGTAAAACGTAAGTAAAGCATGTTACGCTTTAGTGGTCTAACATGCGCTAATTAATAGTCTTTCTATCATGGGAAGACTTTTTTATTTTTGAGAAACAAAAAATGTTACCTGTAATAGCCATTGTTGGCCGTCCAAATGTGGGCAAATCTACACTCTTTAATCGATTAACTAAAACGTGGGATGCACTTGTGGCAGATATGCCAGGTGTAACGCGTGATAGAAAGTATGGTGAAGGTAGATGCTCAGAGCATAGCTTTATCGTGGTTGATACCGGCGGTATTACAGGTGACGAACAAGGCATTGATTTCAAAATGGCTGAACAGTCACTGTTAGCTGTTGAGGAAGCTGATGTTGTTTTGTTCATGGTAGATGGAAGGAATGGCTTAAACCCGGGTGATCAGCAGATTGCTAACTATCTGCGTAAAACTAAAGACAATGTCCATCTTGTGGTAAACAAAACAGACGGGATTGATCCTGATATCGCAATGGCGGATTTTCATGCCTTGGGTATGGGCGAGCCATTAGCAATAGCGGCATCACAAAATCGTGGCGTTACATTGCTCATTGAATTCGTGCTACAGCCGTTCCCTGAATCGATTCAAGATGAAGATCGGCATCTAGGAAATGGTGTACGTATTGCTGTAGTCGGTAGACCGAATGTAGGAAAATCAACGCTAGTAAACCGTCTATTAGGTGAAGATCGTGTCATAGTTTTTGACCAGGCAGGTACTACACGTGACAGTATATATATTCCATACGAACGTGATGGTCAAGAATACACTTTAATAGATACAGCAGGTGTAAGAAGAAGAAAGAATGTTCGGGAAGCGGTTGAAAAGTTCTCAATCATTAAAACACTACAGGCTATTAACGATTCAAATGTAGTTGTATTGGTAATTGACGCGCGTCAGGGTGTCACTGATCAAGACTTACACATGCTTGGTTTTGTTATGAGTACAGGTCGTTCCCTCGTAATAACCCTTAATAAATGGGATGGGATGACAAAAGAAGCTAGAAATGATGTTAAAGAGCAAATTCAACGTAAGTTAGAATTTGCGAGCTTTGCACGTTTCCACTTCATTTCAGCATTACATGGTACGGGTGTTGGTGAGATGTATGAATCGATCAATGAAGCGTATGAATGTGCCATGATGAAATGGAGCACAAACTACTTAACAACATTGCTTGGTGATATAGTGCTTGATCACCAACCACCGGCGCCAGGTGGGCGCAGAATTAAGCTGCGTTATGCTCACCAAGGTGGCTCGAATCCACCTGTCATTGTAGTACATGGTAATCAGACAGATCAGCTACCAATGTCCTACAAAAAATATCTTCAAAATAAATTTACTAAGCATCTTAAAGTGTTTGGAACGCCGATTCGTTTTGAGTTTAGAACGGGTGTTAACCCTTATGCAGCGGACAGAAATGATTCTACGGGTGAAAAGCTTGATAAGAAAGAGCGTTTTCAAAAGCAAATACGTAAACTGAAAAAAACTGCATCGAAAAAGAAGTCAGTAAGAAGGTAATAGTACAATGAGCGCGATTTAGAGCAGGGCTCAGATAACTATTAAATAATAAGGCGAGTAATTTAAATTACTCGCTTTATAAAAAAGCCTAAATAAGTTCAAGCTCTTCTAATACAGTTCGAGCGATTCTAAAACACTCCACACCTTGTGGAACACCGCAATAAATCGCTATGGCATGTATGCAAGAGCGAATTTCATCAACACTCACACCATTGTTAATAGCCCCTCTTAAATGCAGTTCCCACTCGTGCATTTTTCCAAGTGCTGCAATCATTGTAAGATTCATCATGGAGCGAGTCTTTGCATCGATAGTGTCATCTCCCCAGCCAAAACCCCAGCACCACTCAGTCATTGCTTCCTGAAAAGGTAAATTAAAATTATCTGCTTTGGCTAAGTTATCTGTCACATATTGCTCGCCTAATGTGCTCTTACGTTTATTGAGGCCTAACTCAAATAACTGCTTATCCATGTATTTGTCCTTTAAAGGTGAAGGCGATGAATGCCTTGAATTAATGAATCGATAAATTTTATAGCTGTATTGCCAAATCTGAATAATGAGAATATATAATTGTATGCCATAATACAAACTATCTGAGGCTGTTTAGAATTACAATAACATCTGAGGAAGACCTCAATGGTGAGTGATATACAGATATGAATCATTATTAATAGGCATCGAACGGTTAAATATAATAAATAGTATAAAGTTGTTGACGTCAGCGCTAACCTGTATATAATTTTCCTCCTTGCTTTCAGGGGTAACCCAAAAACGAGATGAAAATTAAAACTTAAATGCTTTATAAGACATTGTTTTTAAATGTTTAATTTTAAAAAGGGTTAAGTTTTAATCATGTTTTTCAAGTGTTGTCTTCATCGAAAACAAACTTGAAAATAAACAAAAAAATGATTGACTTAACGAGGCGCAAATATATAATACGCTCCTCACTTGAGCGGGGCAGCAAACATCAGTTGCTCAGTTAGTTTAAACGCTAATAAATGCTTAAGAATCTCTCTTTTAAATAAGAGAGTCGCTCTTTAAAAATTTGGTCAGATAATTCGTGTGGGCGCTTGTCGATATTAGCTACAAAAGCTTTTATAGCATTGTCGATAACTTAGGTCTTTGGGCTAACGTTGATTGGCAGAGTCAAGACAAGCAAACCAAGTGAATTCATTGAAAGAAAAACATACGTTTTGCGAGTTTTTAACTTCGGTTAGAAACACAATAGAAAGAACAAAGTTAGTGAATCTTGAGCTGTTCTAATTTATTAGGACACAAATTCTTAAATTGAAGAGTTTGATCATGGCTCAGATTGAACGCTGGCGGCAGGCTTAACACATGCAAGTCGAG
>CAKZOD010000023.1 GCA_937136055.1 uncultured Oceanospirillaceae bacterium
TCAACATCTTGAGGGCTGTGATCAAAATAGTAATCACCAATTAAGCAACCGTACGGCTCCCCACCAAATTGACCGTACTCTTCCTCGTACACCTTCTTGAAAATCGGGCTTTGATCCCAAGCAGTTCCCTTAAATTTCTTAAGAGTTTTACTCACCTCTTTTTTAGAGATGTTCATCACCCTGATTTTTAGCATTTCGTCAGTTTCAGTATTATTCACCAAATAGTGAAGACCGCGCCATGCGCCTTCAAGCTGTTGAAATTCAGGGTGATGCATAATCAGATTTATTTGATCTGTTAGCTTTTGATCTATCTCTGCTATCAATGCTTGAATTGTGCCGATAACGTCTGAGGAAACTACCGCACTATCTTTTAATAATTGCTCAGCTAATGTATTAACTGCCGTTTCCACCGCTTCCTTAGATCGCTCTGACTTGGGCTTAAATTCTTTATTTAGCAAGGAGCCAAAATCACTCGCCTCTATTGTTTCAGCCTCTGCTTGTTGTACTTTTGCCTCTGTATCTGCCATTGTCACTCACTCCTAGATTTAATATTGATGTCGCCAAAACTCAGTGATTACTCATCTGGCTTTTGGGTATCTACTAGCGACTTAAGCAACTGCGAATCATTCATGATCTTTCCAATCAACTCTTCGGCACCTGTTTTTCCATCCATGTAGGTAATCAAGTTAGATAACTGAGAGCGTGCTTCGAGCAGCTCTTTTAAACCATCTACCTTGCTGGCAATAGCTGCAGGTGAAAAGTCATCCATTGAATCGAAGTTAATACTGACATTTAAATTGCCATCACCGGTGAGTGTATTTGGGACTTGAAACGCCGCTCGTGGCTTCATTGCTTTTAATCTATCATCAAAATTATCCACATCGATCTCAAGTGCAGATCGATCTGCAACAGGCGGCAAGGGCTCTTCGGATTTACCTGATAAATCCGCAAGCACTCCCATCACAAAAGGAAGCTGCACTTTCTTTTCAGCGCCATAAAGCTCAACATCGTATTCAATTTGCACTCTAGGTGCTCGGTTGCGAGCGATAAATTTCTGACTACTTGACTTAGCCATGATCAGTTACCTCTATCAGTTCATTGAGGGTGCGTCAGTGTGGAAATTTCACCTTAAGTGCAATAAACACACCACTCGATTACAAATTGATTTACATCCAATACTGAATGTTATCAGCGCTAGCTTTCTTCTTCTCCGCCTAGGTGTTTCACTTGAGCAAGCCCCTCTGGAGCCATATCCGCTACAATTTCCATAAAACTCAGTGTGGATAGTCGCTTAGCGCGTTGCATGAATATCGGAACAGGGCTAGAGGGTTCATTCTTTAAATAAAACTCACTAATTTTATCCATCATTTTTACTGCATCTTCACGACAATTAATTTGCCCATTTGCACTGCCCCCTGACGTCTTACCTGCCGTGGGGGCATCTATTCTTTCAGTGTCTTCACCATTCATTTGCTCTGCACCGCCTTGAAATTCGCTCCGCTGCTCAGTAAATTCAGCTAAACCACGCAGGCATCGATCTAGTGCTTCATGGAAGGTACTCAGATCTGGAGACTGACTCGCTCCTAAGTGCTCTGTAAATATTTGATCAATCTCTAAAGCGCTTGCAATTGCTGCTGCTAAACACCCTTGGGACTCTTGTAGCTGCTCAATATCCGCTTCCATAAACGCAGCAGAAATCAATGATATATTTGCTCCCTCATCTTGCTCCGAGGTATTACTCTTTGCATTTTGGATATCCTTAAAACTAAACTCACCGATACCTTTTACAGCAACCAGAGAAGTGCTTAATAAACTATTGAGAAATAGATCTCGATCACACAAAGTAATGACAGTATTAATACGCAAGGTAGGATCATCATCGTCATCAGGGTCAAGCTGTGGGTGCAAATTCTGCCAATAGCGCTGCATTAATCCAGCAATTACCTGTAAACCAGCCCGCAACCCCAATAAGCCATTTACGTGAACCTGCGCTCTTAAAAATAACACAGCAAGGCGTAAATCCTTGCTTCTCAACAGTAACTTCTGAGCTTGATCTGAAACGCTTTTCCAGTTCGCAGGATCCGCTGCTATTGATGCATCTCCCATACTTTGTTCTGCCCGCCCTTGGGCTTCACGGAACACGTTGGTAAATTCAATATCATATTCAAGGTCTTCCCCGACAGGGCTCTCAGGTGAAACTTCTGCCAATAAACTCTCTAAATCTAAGCTACTCGACATATTCCCCTCTTAATCGAAATAAAAAGTTACATACATTACTCCCCTGTAAATGAAAAAACTTTCAGTGCAACTCGATAATTTTTCACACCGCTCATATAGATCAAACAAAATTTAAACATTGATTTTCTTAAAAACAAAAAATAACAATGACCTAGGATTAAAATTAAAACAGCAGAGCACTGAAAATAAATATTCAACAGATATCATTTTAAAAAATTATAAAATTGACTCAATCTAAGAAAAGTGTAACCTTAAATAACACCGAAATTCAGGCTCCTTCAATGCATTAAAGGCCTAAAACACATCTAATAAACATGCAACTCACCACCTTATAAAAAGCACATAAAAATCAAATAGATAAATTATTGGAACTATTTATGAGCAATAATAATATTGATGATAAAACTAAAGTTTTAATAGAAAAAACAAGGGTATTACAAGATAAAACCATTATTAACCATGACTTAAATATCAGTAACAAACCAAACAACCCTTTAGATATTGGCTCAACAATTAATAATCGTTTTATCCTAGATAAGTTACTCGGAAGCGGCGGTATGGGAGTTGTATATAGGGCTCTAGATATACGTAAAAAAGAAGCTCAAGATCGAGACCCTTATATTGCAATAAAGATTCTCGGTGAAGAGTTTAAACGCTACCCTCAGGCATTTATTGCACTTCAACGTGAAGCAAGAAAATCACAAACATTAGCGCATCCGAATATTATTACTGTTTATGATTTTGATCGAGACGGCGATATTGTTTACATGACAATGGAAGAGCTAGAAGGAGTTTCTCTAGCAGCTTACATCAAATCAAACCCAAATGGCGTTTCAGTAAAATCTGCACAATCAATTATTAAAGGAATAGCTAAAGGGCTTGCATATGCTCATTCAAAAAGTATCGTACACTCTGACCTAAAACCCGACAATGTCTTTGTCAGCAGTAATGGCGAAGCTAAAATTTTAGATTTTGGAATTGCCAGAGCGGTTAATAATCTAGAGGAGCAGCAAGGAGATAAAACTGTTTTTGATGCCGGCGAGCTAGGTGGTCTAACACCTGCATACGCCAGCCTTGAAATGTTTAACGGTGAAGCTCCGCACCCTAGCGATGATATATACGCACTAGGCTTGATGAGCTACGAAATACTGACAGGAAGCCATCCTTACTATCGTAAAACAGCACTAGAAATGGCGCAAAAAGCGGCCAGTGTCAAAAAAATTAAAAAACTCAATGCTCATCAATGGCGAACTGTTGCAAATGCGATTGAAATCAACAAATCCAAAAGAATCAGTAATGCGAACCAATTCATTAGTAAATTTGAGGGGTTCACAAAAACCTTTAAAATCTTTTCAGCATCCTTAGTTGTAGCCACCAGCGCTTTAATCTACACCACATTTTTTATGCCGCAAAAGCAAGGACCTGACATTGCCTTTGAAGCGCTTCCTGAGGCAACTCAAAATATTATTACAACAGCTTTAAAAGAGGGCAATACAGCGCTGAAGTTTAAGGACTACAACGCAGCTTTACACTACTTCAATAACGCTTATGAAACACACCCTAAAAACCCAGATGCCGTGGAAGGACTCAACACAGTGGTTGCACAGGTACTAACGATAATTAAAAATACCAATGATAAAACAGCAAATCTTGAACGTTTATCAGTGCTTTTAGAATACCCAGCTTTGGCAAACAACACCGCTATAATGGACTTAAAACATCAGCTAGAAGCTCAATAGCGCTTCAACTGATCAAGAAGCCGGCACAAAGAAGAAATCCCCTACCTCATGCCCCGCCCCTTTAATCGCTTTAAAAACAGGTACTTGATTATAACCAACAACTTTTGCTCCGCGTTTTACTCGATCTTTCAGCTGGGTAAATAGTTGAGGACCAGCCAATACTTCATTATTCGATTTTAAGACATCTAAAAATGCCCTTGCAAACACTGAGTTTCCTTGCCCCGCATTATCGAGAACAGGTTTATCCCCACCAGAAGATAATATGAGACGTGATTTTTTCGCTAATTTATATTTTAAATATTCCTGTGAGTCATTATCATCACCACCCATAAACAGATAACTCGGTGCACTGGAAAGTAAGCCGGCATAACAAGAATCAGCTACCACCAAAACTCTTTTAGCTTGGATTCTACTTAAGTGGCGCGTTACAAACTCATTCGATACCCAAAATGTATCTGCAGGTGGTCTTTCTGCATTTACGGGTAACCAATACCCCTCTTCTGAGCTCCCACTTCTCACTCTACTGCCATGACCAGCATAGAAAATTAATAGATTGTCTTCTTTCTTCAAGCGTCGATTAAGATTGTTAATCGCCTTCATTACTTGAATATTATTAGCATCGAGTAATAGCTGCACTGAAAAACCATATTTTGACTTTAGCACACTTGCAACTTGCTGAGCGTCTCGCTTAGGTGTTGATAAACTATCAAGGCTGCTATAACTTTGATTGCCAATAACAAGTGCATAGTATTTGCCGAACTTTACACCTTTTGCAGTCAGTGAATTAGATTGCGCGCCTGCACTAACACCTGCACTTTTATTTATTTCAGGCTCTCTAAATACCGGCAATTGGGTGACTTGCTGCTGGGCTTTCTTATTCTCTTGGGTCAATGCAGCGACTTGTGCTTTGAGTGCATCAATTTCTTGCTGCTTTTGTTGTGAAGTTTGAGTCATTTGTGCAGTTACTTCGCGCGCTCTTAGGTGCGCTTGCTGATTTTCCTCTGAGAGCTTTTGCAACTGCACATTCGCCTCTTGGTTAGCTTTTGTTAATGCAGAAACCTGTAACTGAGCTTGCTGGTTCGACTGCGCTAACGCCTGCGCTTGTTGTTGTGCATTTTTATTAGCTTGTGCTAGTTTCTGTGCTTGGCGCTTTGCTTGATTTGCCTGCTCTATTGCTAGCTCAGCTTGTTGTTTAGCTAACGCTTTTTGTTCTGAATTTGCAGCTGCTTGAGCAACCGCTTGCGCTTGTGCACGTTTTGCCTTATCTGCTGCGGCTTGTGCTTGCTTGCTGGCTTGTAAAGCTTCTTCTTTTACTCGCGCTGCTTTTGCCTTTGCTTGTTGTGCTTGATCTTTTGCTAACTGGGCATTTTGTTGTGCGCGTTGTTTTTCGCGCTCAGCAGCAAGCGCTTGTGCTTTTGCCTTAGACACCTGACCTTGTGCACTAGCTATACTGCTATTTTGCTGCTGCACGGTTGCTTTACTACTTTGCGATACTTGCTGAATCTTCTGATTTAAAGCTGCAATTTTGTCATTTTTGACGCTGATCTCACTTTGAAGCTGACTTCTCATCATCTGCTGTTTTTGTTGCGATTGCACTTTTTGTGCGGATTGTTGAGCCTGTGCTGTCGATTGATAAATGAGTGTATCCGTAGCTATACCCCAGGCTTTTCGGTACCAGTTAAGGGCTGTACTCTTACTTTTCGCAACGCCAAACCCTTGCTCATACAACGTTCCTAAATTGAATTGTGCTCTTGAATTACCTTGATTTGCAGCCTTGGTATACCAAATAACAGCCGCTTCATAATTAGGCACACCTCCTAAACCGCGCTCAAATATTTCACCAACATTTGCTTGCGCTTCTGCATTACCCAATTGCGCTGTTGGCATCCACACATTGAGCGAAGTTTTCAAATTAGCCCTATCGTAAGCCACGTACTCACCACCTCGTATACGACAATCAGCAGCGGTTGTATTTACAGGACGGCGCGCTGTAATGTATGAAGCTCGGCTTCCTAGCTGCCTTACTTGTCCAGGTAATAAACAGTCGACAATTTGCAAATCAGCCACCGTCGGGTGGGATAATTCACTGCCAAATTCCGATTGATTCGCGCAGCCGGACAAATAAAGCACTATAGGAGACATTACCAATATTTTTTTTACCAGCAGAGGGTTTAATAAAAATATTGTGCCTACTTTTTTATTAATGCCCCACGCACTAGATAGCAGATGTTTCATATGATTTTTATTCATCACCACTTGCTCCAAACAAAAGATCAATCTAATATTTTATCTTTCTCTTAAGATATAAAAACTGATGAAAAAAACAGACCTATATATAATTGAAATAAATTCAAAGATAACTATAACAACTATCTTGAAACGGTATTTAATATTATTTTCATCGGTAGTTTTTTTAATCGGTTGTGCAGTAACTGATAATAAAGTGTCTTCTCTTTTAAAAAACTACCACCTAACTAAAAAAATAATTAAAACCGATTTTTTCGAACACAGCTATGTTTTAAAAGAGAATATTTCATCAAATAGATTACATATATATATTCACGGTGATGGAACCCCTTGGATTAAAGGGAGATGGAAAGCAGCAGATCCAACGCCGCAAAATTTATTAACCTTAAAGCTGATGTTGCAAGACCCGCAAAATAGCTTATATATTGCTAGGCCTTGTTATCATTCAACAGTAATCCAATCTGAGTGCAACAGTGAATTATGGACCTCCGCTCGTTATTCAAAAGATATTATAAGCAGCGTTGTCAAAGCAGCTAAAACCCTTTCTTATCAATATAATGAGATCGTTTTAATCGGCTACAGCGGCGGTGCTGTCATCGCTACTCTAGCCGCAGAACAACTTGATAAAACTGTTGCTCTTATCACTATCGCAGGGAATTTAGACACCGATTACTGGGCATTTACGAAGAAGTTAAAGCCTCTGAAAACGTCCATCAACCCCATAGCGGAGGATTTCAAAAACCTACCTGAAACCATCATACATATTGTCGGCCAAAAAGATAAAGTAGTACCAATGCAGGTAACCAAAGGCTTTGCCGATAAATACACCTCAGCCACATGGCGCTATTCAAGCTTTGACCATAGCTGTTGCTGGAACAATAATTGGAAAAGTATTTTAAACAGGGTTAACAATAAAATAACCAATAATAAAAACTTGTAACTTTAGTTATTTAAAAATAATACAACTTAGCGACTTGACTTCTAAAACAATTAATAATAATTATAATACCACATAATTAATAGTGAGCTTTATAGCCATTGTTTATTTTACTAATCAAGGAGTGATTAGAATGTATTACCATATTATTGGAGTTTTTCAAAACTCATCTATTTTAAAACAATTTGATTTTATTTTTCATACTGCTTTCAAGATTTTAACATTTACTTTCATACTATTTATCGCACTCTTTAGTCATTATAGCTATGCCTCATCAATTGTTTCAGTTAGTCCTTCTAGCCTTAGTTTCGGCGAAGTAAAGGTTGGGGAAAGTAAAACACTTCATCTCGATTTGTCCGTCGGCCCCTCAGATTCGGCATCAGTTAGCCCTTCGCTAAGTAATAGTGCGTATACTATTGTGTTTAACGATTGTACTACCCTATCTGCCTCCTCTAGCACTTGTGCTATTAGCATCAAGTTTCAACCGACATCAGAAACGAGCTATGCTTCTGAGTTTATTATTGACTACCCTTCAATCAGCCAATATTCAAACATCTCTTTAAGCGGCAACGGAACCTCTTCAGATTCTAACTCCTCTCCTACTTCCCCTACTTCATCCTCAACCACCTTCTCACCTTTTACACAAGGGAATGAAAATTTAGAAACAACTGGAGAAACGATAGATACAGTATGTAACAGTGGTTCTGCTGGCTCAGACCTACAAAGGGATTGTAACGCTTTGGTAAATGCAGCCAACGCAAACGCCTCAGGTACTAGCGACGCCTTGAACCAGATCACCCCAGAAACAGCGACCAAAGCCTCTCAAGTGACACAACAAGGTGCGACTACCCAAGAGCGAAACATTCTTTCAAGAATGACAGCATTGCGTAGTGGCGTTTTGGGGTTTTCGACTGAGAATTTCAATTTCAATATTGACGGAAAACCTCTGCCAGCTGGCCAAATAGCACAATCTTATATTACTAGAAATGGCGCAGGTGCTAGTGCAGATGATCCGTTTTTCGATTCGAAATGGGGTTTTTTCATTAGTGGAGATATTGCAAAAGGGGATCGCAAAGGCTCTCAGCTAGAATCAAAAGCAAAGGTAAAGACTCAAGGTATAACCACAGGTATCGACTATCGCTTTAGTAATAATTTATTTTTGGGAGGAGCATTAGGCTATTTAAATTCAGATTCAGATTTTAACGGTAATTCTGCCAACTTAGATACGAAAGGTTACAGCCTGTCATTCTATGGAAGTTACTATCAAGAAAACAACTTCTTTACCGATTTCTCAATAACTTATGGTAAAAACAAATTTGATCAAGAGCGCTTGATGAACTTTAGTTTGAATGGCACAACTACCAATCAAAAATTCACGGCAGACTATAAGGGTAACTACCACACTATATTATTGGGCGCCGGTAAAGATTATCAAAAAGATGCTTGGACATTTGGGCCGAGAGTTTCTTTAGAATACACCCGCACACATTCTGGAAAAATCAACGAAAAAGCCTCAAATCCCAATGCATCGGGTAGTGGTTGGGCCACCAATATTGAAAGCAATAGTCTAGAATCATTAGTGCTGCAATTAGGTGGCCGCGCATCTTTCGCTCATAGTACTAACTGGGGTGTGCTCATCCCGTATGCTCAAGTAGACTTGTTACACGAGTTTAAACAGGATTCTCAGCTAATTTCAGCAAGCTTTACGCAAGATCCAACCGCGAACCAATTGCAAATAAAAACAGATAATCCCGATAGAAACTATATGAAAATAGACCTTGGCACTAGTGCTCAATTTAAAAAAGGCACCTCTGGATTTATCAATTACAGCACTGTTCTCTCTAATAGTAACTGGGATAACGATGCTATAAGTATGGGCTTACGCATTGAATTCTAACTATTTGAATGCTCTAACGCTTGCCAAGTATCAAACTGACTCAAGAACACTTGCCCTGTTAACTGCTCTAAGAAATGACTGCGCTCTAGCCTGTCCATGACAGGCC
>CAKZOD010000024.1 GCA_937136055.1 uncultured Oceanospirillaceae bacterium
GTATCGCCAAGCGGTAAGGCAACGGGTTTTGATCTCGTCATGCGGAGGTTCGAATCCTCCTACCCCAGCCAATTTTAAATCCTTTATATTCCTCTCCTCGTTACATCTATTCCTTCAGCTCAAATAAAGACTAGTTAATCTATTATCATACTCAACACATGCAGATAATTATTTTTCATATTTTCTGGTGTACTCTCTACAAAAGCCTATACTAATTTGAATAAATTGAACTTTTGAATCTTTTTTATAAGGAAATTCCCGCACCACTCAATTAATACGATTCAAAAGTTAACGTAAATTTTGTTACAAGGAGTGTATACAAAATGCAGCTTACGGCGAATTCCAGCTCCCTACATGCTCCCAGTAGGCAAAGCGAAACGATATCCCATCGACAAAATATCTACATTATCTTCGTTGACTTTAACGACAGCGATACCAGTGAGATTATCTCCTCTTTACGCAATAAACAATTTGCACCTCGCGGCAGAAATATAAGCAGTATGGAAATGCTATTAGAAACGCTCAGCGAGCGCGTTTGGGACATCATCATTTGCAAAGAGCAATTTAACCATTTTGATCCACTATTAATGATTAAAAAGCTCAACGCTTTAGAGAAAGACTTACCCGTGATCATGCTCAGCGATCAGGTAAATAACGAAAGCATCACTAAAGCGCTTCAGAACCACGTACAAGCGATTTTACCTTCCAATAACGACGAACTGCTGCATATTCATATAACGCGTGAATACGCCAATTTAGAGACGCGCAGACAAGTTCGTTTAATGCAACTCCAGCTCTCCGAATACCAAAAGAGTAGCAAGCTGTTAATGGATTGCTCATTAATGGCAATCTGCTTCATAGATAATCAAAAAATCGTTTATCTTAATAACGCTTTTTGCCGCATATTCGGTTATCAAGTAAAAGACCAGCTCTTGCATAAACCACTTTCTAGCTTAGTCGCCTTGCAAGAGCGAAAAGGCCTTGCCAAGCTTGTATCTGATTTTCTTGATAGCAACCAAAACAAACAGTCTTACCAGTTACTTGGAAAGCGTGCGGATGATTCAAACTTTACAGTCCATCTCGCATTACAGCATGCCTATTATCAGGACTCTCCTTGTATTGAGGTAACGATTGAAGACAACAATACAGCCAGTTTGCAAAGTAAGTTCGATGATTTAGACCCTATCACAGGCCTTTATAATGAGCGCTACTTTAGCGATACGATGGAAAGTAATGTTCGCCAAGCCCAAAGAGGCGGACACGATTGCCAGCTACTCTATATTGATATTTTAAACCTCGATACGACCAAAAAACAGTATGGCACTGAAGCGAGTAAAGTGTTTGCTAGGGACGTCACCGATATTCTCAACGAAACATTCAACAAATCGCACATCAAAGCTCGCATTGACGATTCACATTTTACTGTTATCTATTCTGACCCCAATATCGACAAAGCAATTACCATCACCAACACCCTGTATCACCGCTTTACTAAACATAGAATAACACTTGATGATGAGGAGCTCTCGATAGAGTGCGCTATTGCAATTGTTCCCATTACCGAAACAATCGCAGGCGTCTCACAAGTACTAGAAAGAGGCCAAGAGGCCATCTTGCAGTGCTTAGCATCAGAGGACGATCGAATTTGCGTTTTCAACATAGAGAATAGCCATAAACAACAGGAGCAAATTCAAAGTATTGAACAAGCCATCTACGCTATTGATCATGACCGGTTGAGGCTTCTATTCCAACCTTTAGTACCTTTAGTTTTCCACAGTGACCAACATCACTATGAGGTATTATTGCGGATGATTGGCGAGGATGGTGAAAATATCCCCCCTGCACAATTTTTCCAAAGTATGGAGTTTGCCAACCTCAACGAGAAAATGGATCGCTGGGTCGTTAAAAACAGCGCAGCACAGTTACGTGAGCAACTCGATAAAGAGAAAAAGGTGAAATTTTTTATCAGTGTCACTGATACTGTTTGGGAGCAACAAGATCTTCTATTGTGGATTGCAGATTTACTCAGAGAAAGCCGCATCCCTGCCGATCATATTGTGATACAAATTAGCGAGACAGAATCCGCTAATTCACTGTCACGTGCTAAGTATTTTGTTGATGGTTTAAGAAAATTAAATTGTTTAATCTGTCTAAAGCACTATGGCAGTACTAACAACTCCCAAGATATTCTCAAAACACTGGACCCACATTATATAAAATTCGATGCGAGTTATATTCAAGAAATTAGTGAAGAGACAGGCTACGGTTCGAATTTTGAAGAACTACTAATAAACCTAACCAACCTTGGCAAAATAACTATCGCCCCACAAGTTGAGACACCAAAAATCATGAGCCTTCTATGGAAGCATGGAGTCGGGATGGTTCAAGGCTATTACTTACAAGCCCCTGATGAATATATGTGTTACGACTTCGATGGCAATTAACCAAGCCATTTACAAGCATTAAAAAGCGCAGCTATCAAAGCTGCGCTTTAGAAGCCTCTCTTAGAAGAAACCTAGAGGATTAATATCATAGCTAACAAGCATATTCTTCGTTTGCTGATAATGCTCTAACATCATCTTATGGTTTTCACGGCCAATCCCTGACTGCTTATAACCACCAAATGCAGCATGAGCTGGGTACAAGTGATAACAGTTAGTCCATACTCGACCAGCTTGTATACTGCGCCCCATACGGTGTGCTTTATTTATATCACGAGTCCATACCCCTGCCCCCAAGCCAAAGCTAGTATCATTGGCAATCGCCACAGCTTCTGCCTCATCTTTAAAGGTAGTCACACTAATCACAGGCCCAAAAATTTCCTCTTGGAACACTCGCATATTATTTTTACCTTTTAACAGGGTAGGCTTAACATAGAAACCGTCACTTAACCCGTCAACGTTTTCATCGGCACCACCTGTTAACACTGTTGCGCCTTCACTCTTGCCAATTTCAATATAAGATAAGATCTTATCAAACTGCTCTTTGGACACTTGAGCACCCACTTGACTGTCAGTGTCAAAAGGATTTCCCTGCTTGATAGTCTTTGTGCGTGCAATCAAGCGTTCAATGAACTCATCAGCAATAGACTCTTGAACTAACAACCTTGAAGGGCAGGTACAAACTTCCCCTTGGTTAAAGAACGCTAATGCCGCTCCTTCTAAGCACTTATCGATGAATTCATCTTCTTGTGCCATTACATCTTCAAAGAAGATATTAGGAGACTTACCTCCAAGCTCAACAGTTGAAGGAATCATATTCTCTGCCGCACACTGTAATATATGCTTACCGACTGGGCTTGAGCCTGTGAATGCTATCTTAGCAATGCGCTTTGAAGTTGCTAGCGCTTGACCTGCTTCGGCGCCATAACCATGTACAACATTTAATACACCCGCTGGTAATAGATCACCAATAAGCTCCATTAACATAATAATTGAAAGCGGAGTTTGCTCAGCAGGCTTAAGGACTATACAGTTGCCTGCCGCTAGTGCAGGTGGGATTTTCCATGCAGCCATCAGCAACGGAAAATTCCAAGGAATAATTTGCCCTACAACACCTAAAGGCTCATGGAAGTGATATGCCACTGTGTTGTTGTCGATTTCACCAATTGAACCTTCTTGTGCGCGTATACAGCCTGCAAAATAGCGAAAGTGATCTACAGCTAAAGGGACATCGGCAGCCATCGTCTCACGAATACACTTACCGTTATCCCAAGTTTCAGCTAAAGCCAGCTTCTCTAAATTAGCCTCAATAGTATCTGCAATCTTAAGTAAAATGTTTGAGCGTTCTGTAACAGATGTTTTACCCCAGCTCTCTTTTGCTGCATGTGCTGCATCCAATGCAGCGTCTACATCTTGGCTATCTGAGCGCGGTATTTCACACACTACTTCGCCGGTAACAGGGGTGACATTTTCAAAGTACTGGCCATTAATTGGTGCCACCCAATCGCCATTAATATAATTCTTATAGCGCGCTTGAAATTGCACAGGAGACTGTGCAGAACCTGGATTTGGATAAATCATGATCAATTACCTCTAGTTATTTTTGTTGTGTTGTGTACTATCCTAAGAACAAAAATAATTATCAGCTGTTCTGACAATCCATATTTTATGCCTGTCAGTTCAATTTCCTTACTTGCAAATCGACTATTACATAGGTTTTTTTATGATCAGGGAGATTTTAAAAAAGCACAGAGCTGCACCGCAAGTGCTCGTAGAAAATAAGGTAAGCTTTGCTGCAGCGAACTCAGAGCTCAGTATTTATGACACTTTTCAGAAAGCCCATAATATAGAGCTTGCCTCTGACCAAATGATGTTTTGCGGCATGGTGACAGGCAAGAAAGTAATGCATGCTAATCAAGGAAGCTTCGAAAGCGAGTTTTTACCCCACGAAAGCTTTGTGATGGCACCAAACAGCCCTGTGACCATCGATTTTCCAACGGCCACTGCTAATCAACCAACTACTTGCCTAGCTATCGAAATATCTCAACAGAGAGTACATAGCGTCGCAGACAGCCTCAATAAAGATGCATCTCTAGAGCACTATGATAAAGAATGGCAATACCAAGAAGATATAGTGCACACCCATCACAACAGCCAAACCCAAGCGCTGCTAAACAGAATAGTGCAGATTTACACTGAAAATCACCAAGATCGTACCTTTATGATAGATCTAGCGGTAACAGAACTTCTGGTTCGTTTATTGCGTCACCAAACACGAGAATTTATTATCTCTCACAGTACAGACCAACCAGATCACAATGGTCTCAACGCCGTTGTATTTCATTTAAAACAAAACCTGACGAGCAATTTAGATATCGATGCACTGTGTAAACTCGCTTGTATGAGCCGCACAAAGTTTTTTGATCAATTTAAAAAAACGCTCGGCTGTACGCCCAAAGACTTTTTCTATCAGCTCAGATTAAAAGCAGCGGCAAAATCACTCGCTCAAGGCAGCAGCATCACACAAGCTTGCTTTGCAGCCGGCTATGCCAATACAAGCCATTTTAGCCGCAGTTTCAAGTCGTTCTATGGTATGAGCCCAAGCCAATATAAAAGACGCAAAGCAAGCCATTAAGGCTCAATAAAATAAATAGGGCTATCACTCAAATAAACGTCACCTTCAATAGCGACACCCACTTTATTAAAAGCTTTCATGGGCGAGCTTACCGCCATTGGCTGAGAGCCATTAAGCCACTGAATTTTGATACGCCGATTATCTTTTTTACAGTCCAGTGTATAAACATAGTCTTCACAGGTAAAACTCTCTACATCGACCCCAGTTAACACCTCAAGCATAAATTTATAGACATAAAAAGCTTCGCGTTTTCTTATCTTTTCACGATCATCAATCAAGCCGTACCCAGGTGCAATAAGCTGATGCCAATATACTGCTTCAACTTTTTTGCTCGCCAACGCTAATAAATAATACCTCAACAAATAGTTTGCATAAGCCTCTTCACTGACACACTCTGTTTCACTTGTAGGTGCCCAAGGAGCGGTATTGGAAATTGGCCAGTTCGCTTCCGTGATCAAAATATCGCTTGATGTTTTAGGGCTTAATTTTGTTAATGCATAGAGAAAATCTATTTTCTTAACTGTATCGAAGAAAACCATCTGGCGATTTTCAGGTGCACCTCTACGATCAACGTAGAGTAACGAGGAGAGTTTGTCGTATTTCACTTTAAAGCCGTTGAATAGCGCACGAACCGTAAAATGGTATTCGTAATCGATCACACTAGGACCAACTAATACATTAGCGGGGAATTCTTTATCTCTTAGCTGCTGTACACTTTGATAAAAGGAAAGAAACTGTGCCGTCGAAAAAAAGCCCCATTTGCTACGATTGATCGCATTTCCAATTTGGTAATAGCTTGCCATCCCATCAAAGGCTTTAAAAACCTGCCGTACATTGGCCACTAATAGCCGATGATCTTGAATATTAGCTTGATCTTGTAATATCGTGATCAGTAGCTTATCAACATTCAATTTAGCCGATAAATCCACATAATCTTGCAAATTATCTATATCACTTAAAGGAACTCTAAGCTGTAAGTTCTGGCACTTTAACTCTTTAGCTAGGGCGATTTGCGCCTCCCCTTTATCTAAGTTGACACACAGGCCAAAGAAATGATTGTGCTGCTTACGCTCCCCTTTCACGAAAAAAGAATATGCAAAACCTAGCGGGAAAACTATTAAGTTATAAAGAAACAACGGCACTATTTCGAGTACGTGCTTACGTTTCATTTGTTTCTTAAAAGCTCTGTCTTTCAATGGATAGGGTTGATCTGAATACTTATCCCAAGCAAATTTATCTTTCATACTAATCTGTTACCGGACGCCCTTTTAGCCTTTTCTTAAAGTTCTTAAAACGCTTGTTACTATGATTAAAGCCTTGTGCTAATGCTTTACAATCCTCTGCATTTAAACCCGAAAACACAGCATACTGCTGAGCAATAAAATCAAGATCATCATCACTTGCCCATAACATAGAAAAGTTCTTCATTCGCTGCTTTAACGACAACGCTTTAAAATCCATACGATTAATATCGATAATATTAAAGAGGTAGCCTTGATCACTACGCTTTATCAGAATATTACCTGGGGAGAAGTCTCTGTGTAACACCCCTTGTTGATGCAGTTCGTAAGCAAACTTTGCAAACTGAGTGTAAATTGATTCTCTATCCTCAAACGCTGGATTAGTAAGCACTTCTCGTATTGTGAAGTCGTAATCAAAGCACTCGCTGATAAAGTAACTCTCGCCAATGAGTCCTTTCTCGTAACACTCAACAAAAGCAATTCCTTTAGGAACAAACTGAGCTATCTTTAAAGAATACTCATAGGAACGTAATGCTTTTGAGGGGCGAAAATAGGTATAAAGAAGTTGATTAACAAAATTTGGTTTTTTAAACGACTTTACAACATAGTCCTTATCTTGAAACGAAACTTTCTTGATCACATTTCGCGCTTCTTGCAAAACGTAATTGCTTTGAGCGAACTTAGCAGCGATATTCAATACCAAAGGCTGACAGTTAGAGCATTCTGGATTAAGTTGATATTTCATACTGTTCAGTGTTCCTAGCTATCAAGATAAGAGGCATAAACAACAATTTTACCCAGCCATGCGCTCAATTGGCAGTAAAAACTCTCTTCATATTAGAGAAACTTAATCAGGTAAGCTCAATATCCACTCAGGCATAGAAAAAGCCGCTCATGCGGCTCTTCAGTTTTCCACCTTACTCTCTACTAGCTTATTCAGTTAAAGACTCATCCGTATGCTCACCAGCTGCTTGAGCAACCTCGCCACCAATATCACGTGTATTCTTCTGAATAGTAATTGCAGCAAATAAACTCACAACGAATGCCATCCCATAAAAACCTTTTTCGCTCAACATCATTTCGGCATTGTACAATCCCAAAACCAGCATGCTGATAGCTGCGATAAATGATGACCAGCAAATAGCAGTAAAAGTTTTATTAATGTTAATACCTTCTTCTTTTTCCCTAATTGTTTTCTGCAAGGTGACTGCTGAGAACAACCCCAACATAAATATTGCCAAATAAAACCCTTTCTCACTTAATAATAACTCAGCGTTCCATAACCCGAGTAAAAACCCGCAACCGCCTACAGCAAAAGTTACAAATGATGCTAAACGATAAGCTTTAGTTGGCTGGTAAGTTGCTTGATTAATATTATTCATAACGTTATTCCCTTTGATTGATATCTTGTCTTGAAACCAACTATATCCAAACAGATACTAATAAAGTACTAGCAAGAAAATAGTCTCAACAAACACAACCAAAAGCATTAGATAACTATACTTTATAAAACAACCTAATAACCCAGCAAGTCATAGAGATTAGGGAAGGAATGTAAACAGAAGCAAAGAAAGAAATATCCCTCTTGGAATAATTACTCCTGCTTACTTTCAAGCATTAAACACCTATGATCAACACCTTAGCTCTTATCTCCTTTCATTGGCTTAAGACAACAAAAGAGAATCATCCGCAAGTTCTTCTCCTTGCTGCTGCTTAAACAGAGCAAGCAAGTCCTCAACTTGCATACCATCACGTTCACTGCCTGTGGCATCAAACACAATTTTACCTCTGTGGAACATCACTGTGCGCTCACCCGTTTGTAATGCCTGAGCCATAGAATGTGTAACCATTACAGCGGTTAGCCCCATTTCAGCAACTATAGATTTCGATAACTGTAAAATCGAATCTGCAGTTTTAGGATCAAGCGCAGCGGTATGCTCATCTAATAATAAAACCTTGGTATCCCCTGTTGTAGCCATCAACAAAGAAACCGCCTGGCGCTGACCTCCTGATAGCAAGCCCACCTTATCGTTCAGACGATTTTCCAAACCTAAACCTAAAACCTCTAATCGACTTGCTGCATAATCACGAATTTCTTTTGTTACACCACTAGCAAAACCCCGATGAGCTGTACGCCCATAGGCTAAAGCGAAGTTCTCTAATATAGATAGATCTTCACAAGTTCCCATCTTAGGATCTTGAAATACCCTAGAAAGAAATTTAGATCTTTTATGAACAGGCCAATCTGTCACATCATCACCTGCAACAATCACTTTGCCTTTACTGACAGGCGCTAATCCTGCCATCACATTTAACGAGGTTGACTTACCTGCCCCATTAGAGCCAATGACCGTTAAGAATTGTCCTTCGGGTACTTTTAAATCAACCCCGCACAAGGCTCTGGTCTCTAAGGGAGTACCACTATTGAAAGTGACATGTACATCTTTTAATTCAATCACTTTTCTTCCCCTTCTTACCTTTACCGAAAAACGAACTGCCTGATTGCTGAGCGATTAATGCAATCGCCACTAACACTGCCGTCACTAGTTGTACATCTGATGCCTGTAAACCAATAAAATCCGCATTTAACGACACTGCTACAGCTAAACGATACAAAATAGCACCAGCGATGCAGGCAAGTGTCGCCAAAAATATTGTGGTTGATGGCAATATAGACATACCGACAATCACAGAGGCTAGCCCCACAATAATAACGCCGATTCCCATATAAGCATCTGCAGCACCAAACACTTGCGCAAATAAAGCACCTGCTAATGCGGTTAGCCCATTGGCAATACCAACACCCCAAAGCTTCATTTGACCAACATTGACACTATTCGCTTCAGCCATTGCAGGGTTTGCACCTGCAGCGCGCATAGAAATTCCCCATCCTGTGGATAACAATTTATCCATTACTAGCTTAATAATAAGTACCAATATGCCCAAAAATATCGGGTTAATGATATAACCTGCAACACCAAACCCTTCGAGGTAAGTAAATACTGTATCAACCCCTAACAAAGGCTTATTCGGTCCCGCCATTATTCTCAAGTTAATTGAATACAAACCAATGGCGACTAAGATACCCGCCAGGATATGCAAAATTTTAAACTGCACATTTAGGTAGGCAGTTAGATAGCCGGCAAAAAAGCCAACAACGGTCGCAGCTAGCGTTGCAAGAATAGGATTCCATTCAAAAACCACTATTAACGTAGCAGCAACCGCAGCACCTAACGGAAAACTACCTTCCACTGTCAAATCAGGAAAGTCGATAATTTTGAAAGTGAGATAAGCACCTAAAGCAACTAGCGCAAATATAAAGCCAGTCTCTAAGGTACCAAGAATTTCATAAAGGGACATAAACTACTCTTTTGATATATCTTTGGCGAGAATACAAGCTCACAGAAGACTGAGTACTTGTAGCTATAAGAAAAACTTAAGCTGCCATTAAACTGCACAGCTTAAGTACAAAAGTTACGATCTAATGATTATTTCGCTTTTATTATCTCAGTTGCTTCTGATAGTACATCTTGGGGAATTGTAACGCTCATTTTCTCTGCAGATTCTAAGTTAACGATGACTTTAAATTTAGTGACAACATCATAAGCAGCTACTGCATTGATAGTACCAACTTTTTTTCCATCTAAAACATCAGCAGCCATTGCACCCGTTACACGGCCAACTTCGTTATAATCTAATCCGACTCCTGCTAATACACCGCGCTTCACAGCACCTGTATCACCAGCGAAAATAGGCATATCGACATCACGACCAATTTTAACGATCGCCTCTAACGCTGCCACTACAGTGGTATCATTAGGTACATAAACTGCATCTACTTTACCGATTAGCTTTTTCGTTGCAAGAATCACTTCGTTAGTTGTTGGCGAAGCTGACTCAACAACTTTTATACCCCGTGCAGCCCCTTCCTTTTTTATAATTTCTAATGCTGCTAGCGCGTTATCAAGCCCTGGATTATAAATAAAACCGATTGTTTTCAAACCTGGCACGATCCGCATGTAAAAATCTAGCTGCGCACCAATAGGAGCGGCATCAGATACACCAGTAACATTAGCACCAGGTTGCTGATATTGCTTAACAAGTTTCGCCTTGATTGGATCTGTTACTGCTGTAAAGACAATTGGAATATCCTTTGTTGCTGCCACCATAGATTGTGCTGTTGGTGTTGTAATTGGGATTATGAGATCCGGCTGACCACCAATAAATTTCTTAGCGATTTGCTGTTGTGTCGGCATACTACCGTTAGCACTTTGGTACTCTAGCTCAAGGTTTTTACCTACGACATATCCACGTTCAGCGAGTACATCTAAAACGCCTTGTTTCGCATCCATAAGCGAAGGGACTTCAACAATCGTCGAGATAGCTATTTTCTTATTATCCGCAGCAAAACTCGTCGAGCATGTTGCAGCAACAATTAAACTGGTGATTGCTAGTTTGTTAAATAATTTCATTGTTGACCTCTGTTTTTTATATTTATTTCAAGCCAAGCGCTTTGATAACCGCTACTTCACTTATTAGCCATGTTGCATGAGCAACAAGTTTACTTGTCTAATATAGTTATACCCATATGGCATTTAAAATTCAATTGATTAGATAACATTCAAGTGCAACGCTACTCTTGATTAACCTTTAGTTCACTATTCGTCATCATTTACCAGATTAGGGCCTAACAACCAACCTTGATATATAAACCTATTCAATATATACATACTAATTCCCATCGCTCACTATAGGATAGCTAAAGCCAGTCGAAGATTATTTATGGATAAATAATCAAATCATTACTAATAAAAAGGAGTTTTCCATGAAAAGTTTTATCGCCATCGTATTAACAGTCGCATTTACAGGCTGTACCAACCTCCCTCAAAATCAAGCCCCCCCTCAAGAATGTAATGAAGAGTGGTATACAAAAGTTGAATCTGTTTCCAGTACAGGTGATGGCCAAGGGCATGGTCCCGACTTAGCTACTTCTGAATGGAAAGGTGTTGTTGAATTTGACCTTGGACTCAAAGGAAACCCTGAAGTACCTGATAGAGATAGCGAAGAATGGTGCGACTATATCGACCAACATTTAAAAAGATTGAACTGGCTTTAGATAGGTTTAAAAATGTAAGAAACAGTGTCTTTAAGTGCATTTATAGAAGCGTAATTAGAATCTATTGGCTGATTTTCAGCCGCTTGGCGAGAGCCTGTCCCGTCTGGGAAGCGAGTGCTTTGGGTAACACATGCCCCCATATAAGAGTTAACGCTTCATCACACAGCGCACAAATAAAAGAGGCAATGTAACTGGAGTTTAAGGGCAGCTGTTAGCTGCCAAAGCTTGGCGTGTTTTCTCTGTATGATAGCCAATCTCCGATTGGCACTTTCGCCTTTCGCAGAGGAAAATGCAGTACTTTTTCTGATCTCTGCGCCTACTCTCCCTTATGTGAGAGTACAGTCATCGCTACAAGTTTTAGGCGAAAAAAAACCCCAGCTACTAAGTAGCTGAGGTTTTCTTTACGTATAAAAGCTTGGCGATGACCTACTCTCACATGGGGAGACCCCACACTACCATCGG
>CAKZOD010000025.1 GCA_937136055.1 uncultured Oceanospirillaceae bacterium
AAGCCACGCCCTTGTTCGCCTGCTCTTGCCGCTTCTATCGCTGCATTTAGCGCTAAAAGGTTCGTTTGATCGGCAATGCTTCTGATCACTGAGACTATATCATCGACCCCTTCAGTATCATCTCCTAACTTGTTAATCGCGCTTTTAGCGGTCTCTAAACTTTGGGTTTCTAGCTGTTGGTTCTCCATGGAACGACTTGTTATTTCGGAGGATTTCCCTAAATTATCAGCTACTGTTGTAAGCTCTTTACCTGCAATACCAAACAGTCCCATGGTGTTGCGCAGCTTATCGGTCATTTAATTGAGCGCGCTGATTAATGACTAAAGCTCCAATGCTATTTCTTTAAATGTATGCACTCATTGAGCGGTCAATTGAGTAGCACAATTTAGAGGATTTTCCTGTCAAAAGTGCAAGTTGATAAAATTAGTGAGAATCTCCCGACAGTTGTGTCGCCAAAGGTGTTGTAAGTTAGGTAAAATATATGATTGATGTCTGAGTTGGATGTCTTATCAAGGCGTAAATAGAGCGCTTTGTCACGCTTATGTGATTTCAAGGAGCTGAAAGTGTTTGCGGTAATGAAAAAGTTAATGACCCCTTATCCACCCCCTAAAGGAAAGTTCGATAAGGGTGTAAATGATCAAAAGCTTAAAATTAAAATCAGTTTCTTGTTTCTAGTTCCCCTTGCGATATTTGTTTTTGCATTTATTTCACTTTTCCATCAGCAGCAGTCAAAAGTTACCAACTTTAAGCGCCTAGAAGTTGCCATTGAGCATTCAATTGAGCTCAGTGAAATCATCCACGAACTGCAAAAAGAGCGTGGGATGACGGTAATATACTTGGCAAGTGAAGGCAAAACCTTTACCAATCAGCTGGTGCTTCAGCGTCAACTAACGGATCACTTGATTCCCGACGATTATGCGCAGAGCAGCTTCGTGTATAAGGGCTTTAATGAGTTAAAAATGCAGCTCAAAGAGCAGCGTGTGAATGTTGATCACTTTGAAATATCCGCGAACTCTGCTCTGTGGTTATACAACCGCCAGATTAGTGATTTGCTAAATGAAATTGGTGAAATGGTTAAGCAATCAGGGGCTTCTTCATTGACGAGGAAGTTTTTTGCCTACGCTAACTATCTAAAAGAAAAAGAACAAATAGGCATTGAGAGAGCCCTTCTGGGGATGGTGTTTTCACAAGACAGCTTCGCTGACAAAGAGTATGCATACTATGTGAGTTTACAGACGAAACAGTCGGTTTTTAGTCAAGAGTTCTATCAATGGGTAAGTACAGATATAGCGCTTGAGCTTGATAAAATAAAAAGCAGTGCTGAATATCAAGAAGTGCAAAAATATCGAAATATTGCCCATCAAAGATCTAATGTGGGCGGTTTTGAGGTCGAATCTAAAACCTGGTTCAATGTGATGACAGTGAACATGAACCAGCTTAAGGTGATGGACAAAAAAATAACCAAAGAGCTACTGGCAACAGCTCATGAGAATTGGTACCAAGCAAGTTTTAAGAAATGGCAGTGGGTGTTTTGCTTTATCATAATCACGCTGTTGACCTTGGCGTATGGCATTAAATTAATACGTAATATAGAGGGCTCCTTCTTTCGACAGTTGAAGGAATACCGCACTATCATGGAAAATAGCGCTTCTGCGATGATTGCAATTAATGCTTCGCGGCGTGAGATTGTTTTCTGCAATAGTCAGTTTGCTAAAAGCTTAGGGTATCCAGAAGAGCAGATAGCATCGATGAATATTCTTGATGTTTTTCTTAAAGAGACAAGGGAGCAAACCCAAACACTGTTTAAGTCAATGGTGGCTGGAGAAATCAACCACCTTGCCAAAGTAACATTACTTAAGCGCGACGGGGCTTGGTTGCAAACAGAGCTCTCCTGTTTCCCTATAAAAATACAATCTAGCCAATACCTAGTGATTGACATAAAAGATACCAGTGATGAGCAGCGTGCGCTAGATCGCTTACATCACTCACAAAAGGCTTTAGAAACCGTTTTAAACAGCGTGAGTTCAGCAGTTAGTGTTATTGATAATCATAGCGGTGAAGTGATTTATCTCAACAACTTGGCAGAATCCATTAAAAGTGAGCAGCACCATGCAGAGCCCTTGTGGCCGTTGTTAGCGCCTCTTGAAAACGCTTTTCTAGAGCAGCAGCCGACTAAAGTTTCAAATACCTCAGAACAGCTAGAGTATAGCGAGCATAGCTACAATAAAAGCCGTAAACGTTGGTATCAAGTCACTCATAAAGCCATTAAGTGGCATGATAATCGCCAAGTTGTCTTGCGGATGCTAGACGACATAACCGAGCGGTATGCAATTGAGCATAAAAATCGCAACTTACTGGTTGAGATACGTGAGCTTTCACTGAAAAACTTCAACTTGCAAGAAATTGAGCGCAAGCAAATTGCGGCGGATTTACACGATCAGTTTGGCCAAACTATGACGGGAGTGACTTTACAAGCGGAGTTCATTCACCACTCTCTTAAGGGGGGGAACAGTGAAGCGGCGCAATCGGCTCTACAAATTATCGACACCACACAGCAGTTGATTTCTTCAATGCGAGATATTACCAATCAATTAAGGCCAGTTTTGTTGGATCAATTGGGCTTAGTTGAAGCATTAAGAGAGCTAGTGTATCAATGGCAATCACTAGAGCAAGAAGTGCACTTCACTTTTAACAGCCGCAATATGGTAGTGGAGTTGTCTGATCTTATTCGCATTAGCCTTTATCGTATTGTGCAAGAGAGTCTCACTAATGTTTGTAAGCACTCTCAGGCAAGGCATGTCACTGTGGATTTACACATTGAAGATAGCGGATCAGATAAATTATTAATGCTGTCGATTACCGATGATGGAAAAGGGTTTGATAGTGAGAAAGAGCGTTTTAATGGTATCGGGTTAATCAATATGCGCGAGCGAGTTGAAGCGCTAGGTGGTGAGTTCAAACTCATCACAAATAAAGGGCAGGGCGTTAGTACGCTAGTTAAAATTGCTTTAACAGATCAAATGGTAACGGAACAATGAAATTAGAAGTAGTGGTGGTAGATGACCATGAAATGGTACGTGACGGTTTAATACGTTTATTGACAATACAGGGTCAGTATAAAGTGACAGCTTCATTAGATTCAGCTGAGGCGCTTTATGAGACTTTAAAAGACCATACACCTGACATTATTATCATGGATTTATCAATGGCGGGGATGGGCGGCGCAGAAGCGGTCAAGCGGATGATGATTAAGTGGCCAGAATTGAAAATTATCATATTCAGCATTTATAAAAACCAGCGTTTAGCTAGGCATTTATTTAAACTTGGTGCAAAAGCGTTTGTCACCAAAAGCTCTAAAAGTGAAGTGGTTGTTGAAGCTATTAATAAAGTTATGGCTGGGGATAGGTTTGCAAGTCCAGATTTAGCAATCGACATCAATGAGATCGATGTAGATCAAGATGCGCTTGCCAGTTTATCGTCTAAAGAGTTTGATATTCTATGCTTTATTGGGGAGGGGCTAACGACACAGCAAATCTCTGAAAAAATGTTTTTATCCAGTAAAACTATTGCTAATAATATTTCAATTATTAAGAAAAAGTTGGGGGTAGTTAATACAACTGAATTGATTCATTTAGCGATAAAAGAAGGCTTAGTGATCGTAGATTTTTAAGCAGGAAATTAAGATAAGGTCCCCAAGATGCCGGTGTAAGCTTTGGTCCTGAACCCGATGGGTTCAAGGAGGGAGCTACTGAGCTACATTAGGCTTTCCGGCGAACGGACATGCACACAATAACCACAAACAGCACCCATTTTGGTTAGAATCGGCTCGAGGAACTACACTCACTGCCAAACACCCCAGGAATTAAAAATATTATACGCCTAATATTTTAAAAAACCGCTAAAAATATCAAAAAACCGTAAAAGCTTTGATAACTGATTAGTTAGTAAACTAATTTTATTTTTCGGTGAAGCAAGTGCCAATTTTTTGTATAAAAGATAGCCTGAGATAGCCTGAGATAGCCTGAGATAGCGTGTGAAGAAAGGCATAAGAGTGTTTTTTGTGCATACTTAAGCACGGATTTAGATTCGTAAATGCAATAAAGATGAAAGAAGGCCTGTACACAACTTGCAGCATGTTGTGCTGTTTAGTTGACAGGGAGGCCTTCTTTGTCTGAGCTTTGTGAAAGCTTAGTGCTCTTTCACTTTGAACGTTACAATAGATTGGGTTAGCTGGCGTGCTTGTTCAAGAATAGTGTCACTAAGCTGCAAGTTTTTATCGCAAGAAATGGCGGTTTGATCGGTCACTTCGCGAATTGATGAAACGTTATTGCTGACATCATCGACAACGCTAGTTTGCTCTTCAATAGCACTTTGCACTGTATTGGTCATGTTGAGAATCGTTTTGATATCTTGGGTGATCTCTAACAACATGTCCCCGGCTTTTGCTGCTTGCTGGGTACTCATTTCTCCCTGAGAGCGACATTGACTCATGACGTTAACGATCTCTCCCGTGCGCTCTTGAATGCTAGCAATAATGGGCTCAATTTTAGCGGTTGACTGCTGTGTTTTTATCGCAAGTGCACGAACCTCATCGGCAACCACGGCAAAGCCGCGTCCCTGTTCTCCGGCTCTTGCAGCTTCGATAGCAGCGTTTAGTGCGAGTAAGTTTGTTTGATCAGCTATCTCACGGATATCGCCGATCATAGTGCCTATGTTTTGGCTGTCGCTATCTAGCTCATTAATCACCTGCTCGGAATTCACTAAGTTGGTCGATAGCTCTTTAATTAAGTGGATAGTTTCGTCAACACCTTGCTGGCCGAGTGAGGCGTTTTTGTCAGTAGCATTTGCTTTGCTTGCCGTATCAGAGATATTAATGGATATATTTCCTACTAAAGTCACCATATTGGCAACAGCAGCTTCTACGCTGTCTGACTTGGACACTTGCTCGATCATGCCTTTAGAGGTTGTCGCAGCATTATCAGCAAGGTCGTCAGTGGTTTGATGAAGGGTGCTGACAGAGTGATCTACCTCTACGATGAGCGCTTGGAATTGATCGAGCATCTCGTTGAAACTTTCTGAGATTTCCGAGATTTCATCATTCCCTTCAACAGGTGCGCGTAAGGTTAAATCTTTGGTGGCACTGATGTTAAGCATCACAGCGCGTAAATTGGCGACAGGCTTTAAAATGCTGCGCATTGTTTTCACAGAGAGTATCGCTGCGATTAGGAAGATGGCGAGAAATAAGATAGACATCACTGTGTAGATGCGATTTGTGGTCGCTTCTATCTCGTGTACATTCTGCATTACTATTTTGGCTAAATGAGTATTTATTTTGCTCTTATTTTCCTCTAACCGAGCAGCTAGGCTTTGGTTATCTTTACGCTCAAACTGCTTTTTTAATTGGACTAGCTGATTAAAATCTTGCTGGTAGCTTTTCAAACTATTCGCTGCATTGGCGGGTAAATTGCTCGCCAGTAATTCGGTAATGCCCTGCTGTACATTTTGGTGATACTGGGAGCCTGGGTTCATTAAAAAGCGTTTCTCTGCATCACGTACAATGAGAAAGAGGTTATGTTTTAGATAATTCGTATCAGATAACTCACTGCTAAAGGCGCGAGCATTAGCTTCCAGCTGACCCTGTATCCCTTGCTGTTGTGAGAGGCCGATTTGCTTTTGTACATCTGCCAGCTTATTGAAGTTTTGTTGGTATGTTGTGATGTCTGTTTTAAAGCTCTCAATCGCCGATAAATCGAGGGCTTGGCTATCAAAGATTTCGTTGAGTGGGACTAACTGTTGCTCAATCTCTTTGGCAGTGTTGTTGAATTTATCTAAGTACTGGGCATTTTGGGTTGTGAGGAAATCTTTCTCGTTATCACGCAACGTCATCACTGACTTTTCCAGCTGTGAAGTCATTCGAGTGCTCTGGGTGAGGCCATCCATCGTATTCAAGTTATAGGCTTCAAAAAATATCATGATTAGCAAACTGACGACTAACAGCAGAATGCTCATTGTTAACTTTTGCTTTATACGCATTTTAAAAACCTATTTGGTGCGGTGTTAATTGAATAGGGTGAAACTGAGTGTTTATTTAAGTGTAAATGAGTTTTTTGTTTTGGCAAAGAAAGATTTCTATTTGTTCGGGTTAGGTTCTTGTGAAATGTAATTAACTGTTTTTTCTGGACATTATTTAATTTGATGATGAGTAATATCCGCTACAGCATAAATGATCAGTTAATAAAGGTGACAGGTCTGTTCGATTAAGACTGAGTACTTAGTGGCGTGCAAAATAGCCATGTTAACAAATGGAGGCTGAGTGTGTATAAAGGCGGATAAGACGGTCAGTGAGCGTTATGACAGTCTTTTTCTATTCATCCTCACACTGATACAGCAGACCAGCTTGCTGCGTTGCACGCAGGCTCAGTTCTTACTGAGATTATTAGTTTGAAGCTTCAAAGCTTGATGATAATACTTCTGGGCTTGAGCGGCATTATTTTGATCGGTATAGAGAGATGAGAGCTCGAAGTACGGAGCAGGGTTGTTACTGGCACAATCAATCGCTATATGAAAGTGTTTGATCGCCAGTGCTGTTTCGTTGGTTTTAGCGTATATGATGGCTAAATTGTAATGTGCCGCATAATCATCAGTGTTCAATGCTATCACTTGTAATAAGTGTTCTTTTGCTTGATCAAGCTGCGCTAGGTTTAGTAACACTGTTGCTAAATCATAATGCAGTTGAGCTAGGCTCTGGGTTGATGTGTCCTTCGAGTGCAGTTTCAAAGCGTGTTGGTATCTGGGTAAAGCTTTACAATAATCCCCTTTTTCTAATTGTTTAGTAGCTGCTTGGTAAATATTTTGAAACTGCTGTTGTTTGCTCTGTTTAGCAATCTGTCGAAGGCGGGTTTGAGATAACTGGGTAAGCGCAGTTTCTAGTTGTTTGAATACAAAAGACCAATCTCCCCGTTGAGCTTGTCTGTAAATCTGAATACTGGGGTACCAAGGGCTGTCTTTTCTATTATTCAGCCAGCGCCAGTCAGCATGGGAATTTAATAATAACCAAGTAGGTGCGCCCAACGCACCAGCTAAGTGAGCGATACTGGTGCATGAAGTAATCACCAGATCCGCGCAGTGAATGATTGCAGCAGTATCAAGTAAGTCTCTGTCATGATTGAGTTCCCTATCGCAATCAAAGAGCGTATGGGATGTTAAAAATTCATCTATTTGAGCGGTGCCAGCACTGCCTTTTTGGATGCTCACAAGGTTGACTCCCGCTATTGCTGACAAACTAGTGAAACAGGACAGAGGAAGAGAGCGCCAGCGATCAGATTTGAATTCAGGATTACCTTGCCAGCATATTGCTACTTTCAGGCCTTTTAGATGGGCAAATTTATTATGCCAAAAATCATTGCGAGTGGGATCGCTAGATAGGTAGCTACTGTACTGAGCTAGGCTTGCTAAATTTGGGGTAAAAACTTTGGGTAAGTTAAACATTAAGATGTGGTAATCACTTTTCGGCACCTTGCCAGTTAAGTCATGAACCGCGTCAATGTCTGGTATTCTTTCAAATAGTGGAATTAATATTTTGTTACACAGTACTTTGATAGTCGCGCCGAGTGATTTTAAATTTGTCACATATCGAATACATTGAATGCTGTCTCCAATACCTTGCTCGCCAACTAATATTACCGTTTTATCTTTTAACGATTCTCCCTGCCAATGTGGGCTGATAGATTCAGGGGGTAGTGGATACGGTGCTAGCTTTATTCTTGCTTGGTAGAAATGCCAGCCATTTTCATAATCACCTTGTGACAAGTAAAGTAGCGATAGGTTGAACTGGCCGTCACTATATTTGGGGAATTTTTTAATTAATTTTAAAAAATGCGTTTCGGCAGTTTTGTAATCTTTCAACAACGCATAGCTATTGGCGAGATTGTTATAGCCTATAGGATCCTTTGGGTTGAGCGCGATGTGTTTCATGTATTGAGCGAGAGCTTCTTTAAATAAGTTTAGCTCCTGTAGTGTTTTACCAAGATTAAAATGTGCAGCAGGCGCGTTGGAGTTTATATCGACAATTTTTTGGAACAGTAATCGTGCTGCTTCAAAATTGTTTAACTTGAACTGCAAAGCGGCGTAACGAGAGATGATATTTGTGTCATTAGGCACTAATTCTAAAGCTCTTAAATAGTGTTGCTGCGCTTGGTCAGTATGACCCAGAGCAAGCGTGCACGTTGCTAAATCACTGTGTAAATGTGGTTGGTCACTCTTTAAAGATAAGCTTTTTTGGTAGTTCTCAATCGCCTGCGGGTATAACTCTTGATGGACAAAGCAATGCCCTAAATTGGCGAAAGCAGAGCTAAATTTAGGGTTGTGAGCGATCGCTTGTAAATAGTACTGCTGGGCTTGCGGCCACTTTTGTACACTGGAGTAGATCACGGCAATGTTGTGGTAAACATCCGCAAAATTAGGCTGATCTCTTAAAATAGAGAAGTAGTTTTGCAAGGCTTCATTAAGCAGACCTTTTTGGTGCTGAGCAGTGGCTTGAAGATAGCGCTGTTTAATTTCTAATGTGATAGAACGATCCATGATCTATGCAGTGCCTATGTATCAGTTACTTTAAAATGGTTAAGGAACACGAGATTAAGCCCCACAGAGAAGATTTGGCGACTTAGTACTATGTTGTCCTATGTTGTTATCCTATGTCCCCTAAGTATTTATTCAATCCCATCCCTAATAATAGCATTAAGACTATCATAGTGAGACTTTGAGCATACTGGGATGAAAAATAAGCTGGATTGTGAAAGATGTGTTTTTATCTTGTTGATTTTATTGGTGTTTGTTTCAAGGGTGCCAATGCAAATACGGTTACAGTAAATACAAGTTGCCGAAAGTCAGCTTATATCTATGCTTGCTTGGGTCTAATTGAAAGATTATTCACTTTTATCGAGCTCAGGATACTGAGGCCTGAATGTTAGTGCTGTTTTATGCCCTTGATAACCATAATAGTTTAGGTGTTTAAATGAAAATGATACTAACGCTTTTTTTACTTGTATTTAGTGTGAATATAACGGCTTCAGGAGCCATAAGGGTCTGTGATGACGGTCAGTGACCGCCTTACTCCTATCACCCAAGAGGGGGGCGGCGTTGTGATACTAGTAAGGTAGTAGGTTTCAGCCCAGCTTTACTAAAAGCAATTTCCGAGATCTCGGATCTGGAGTTTGATGTAGGACTTATGCCTTGCAAATGATGCTTAAAGAGTGTCGTAAACTTCTCTACATCTAAAACATTTAAGGCCTTATCAATCGCAGTCTTTCAACGAGCAGAGCAGAGAAGACGTAGGAAATAATCAGGCAGGGGAAAGTAGAAGAAGGCCTTTTTGATGCGAACTGATGATGAGTGGGTTTACTTCTTTTCACATTGACGGTGCGCAGCTTTATACTTCTTTGACCAGCGAGCATACTGTTGGGGCATTAGTAGATAAATTTAATTAGCTCACTGTATCGTGTTCTAGTGTCTTGAAGTGATTGATAGTAAGTGAACAACTCGCGGATAGTTGACGCTAAATCTTTATAAGATGCCAAGGATGCGACTAGCGCACCAAGTGATAAGCGATTTTCAATGACTAAGTAGCCGCCAATTGTATAAAAAAAGAACGGTGTTAAATTCATGATGAAGTTGTTTATCGACTTCATTAAGTATTTAGTTTTAAAGAGCGTCATTCTTAAAGTGTATAAACGATGAAATGAAACTCGAATAACTTTATGTTTGAAGCTATCAGCTATTACTTGTCTATCACCTATCATTGAATTGAGTGACCTAACCTCAATTAATCTTTGAGCAACTAATACGTTAATTTTTCTCTGGAAAATAGGTACTACAATTAGCTGAACAGGCAGCAAAGCAAGAACAGCTGCACCTAACACAATATTTTGTAGCATCATAAAAGCAATAATAGTGAGTGCTGTACCGCCTTGTAATAAAGGCACGACAACAGAATCACCGACAAAAGTGCAGATAGGTTCAACTTCTTGTAACAGCACAGGCGACAAGTTTTCTACACTTTCGCGTTCACAGGACTTGCGCTTCTGACTAAATATCACAAGGCGTAAGCGCTTAATTAAACCTTCTGATAAGCTGCCTTTATACCAATTTAGTATGAACTTTAACGCTCCATTTAATGCCAGTACAAGCAAGTACAAGCCACAGAGTAACAACAAATAGTTCACTTGGCTTAATTCAAAGAGTGCCTTACTGATGTCATAATTTTCGCTATTTATTGCATTGTTAATAATTAATTTCGGGAGCTCTAAAATTGCATAGGTAATAGGGATCGTCAGTAGGGCCATCACTGCAAGCCTTAGCTGATAGACAAAAGTGTATTTCTTAATGAAGGTATTTAACCGAAAAGGGACCCGCTTCTGAGGGCTGTTAATTAGCTTATCAGAGGCTTTTTCTGTTATGTAGTTATAGCTAGCTAAATAGATCATCCGTATAAAAATGCTGGCTAATGCAACAGGCGTTACAATCAAAATAATGTGGACGATAAAATGTAGCCACGCATGATCATATTTGAAGAAAAAAGCAGTTAAGTTACTACTCCAAGAGTGTAAATCAGGCATGAGTGTCACTGAGCTGTAAAGTGAGTTGGAACATAGATTTCAAGGTGTGTCTTTGCGTTAAAAGTGACTGCCAAACGCCTCTGAAAGAGAGTGCAAGGAGCATATGATCTGGACACCATATGCTCCGTGAGAAAAATCACCAGACGATTGAGTGCTATCTGCCGAACGAATACCTAGTTACTGCCTAGCAGTGATAATTTGATACTGTTCGGGAGTTAACTCTGGTAGTTTCTTTAAAAACGCCACCATGGCCCAAATACGATCGTCATCATGTGTGGGGCCAAACGCTGCCATTCCAGAAGCCATGATGCCGTGTTTTATCACCCAAAATTGTTGTTTTGAAACGTCATCACCTGAGTGTTCATGTTGATGATCTTCTTGGCTCAGAGTTAGGTTTGGTGGTGCAGGGTATAGGCCCAATGACATATCACTGTCCTTTTGGCCGGGTTTCAGATGGCAGCCTGCACACATATCGTTGTAATCTGCTCCTCCGGCTACTAACAATAGTGGGTCTTCTAACGGTGGTACTTGGATATCTTTTGAGGCGCGCTCGATAGAGTTTTTGCGCAGTGTTTCTAAGAGCCAAAATGTGAGTGGATTATGCTTATTATCAGCTCCAATCGGGTAGATACCCGAATAGATAAAGCTCATTGCGGCCACTAACACAATGACAGCAGTGACAGACAAATATTTTATATAAGTCATGATTATTACCCTTTCAATTAATCAGTTTCCAGATGGAAACATGATTGTGTGAAGTTGGTTGATTAAAGGTGCTTAAAAAGGTGCTTAAAAGGAAATAGTCGATGAGGCAATCACCAACTATCTGCGAAGCAGCTTGGGATAAAACGAAAGTTATTTAGTTTTTATCGGTTTCCTTATCCTGATCTTTCATCATATTTTTATGGTCATCCTTATTTTCAACATCTGAGTGATGATCGCCCATGCACTGCTGCATCATCGCTTGCATTATTGGGTCATTTTCATCCATCTTAGAGTGATCCATGTTTTTCATTGCTGCACACTTAGGCTTTTCGCCGTTTTTACTTTTGTGTTTAGATGCCTCATGAGCATAGCTAGCATTGATGAATACAAGGCTGCTAATAAAGTAAGCCGCTAATTTTTTAAAGACTGATTTTTTCATTTTATTTTCCTATAGTTTGAATAGAGCCCTCCTAACATCGGCAGACTCTTGCTTATAAAGGCGGGCTAACTAAAACCAAGCCTTCAGGCCGATCACAAATTTTGTGCTGCTAGCATCTTCGTTTTCTTGCTTGGCGATTCTTTTGGTTTCACCGTGCTTCGCTTCCCAAGTGACACCGATGTAAGGGGAAAACTCACGCTTGATTTCGTACACTAAGTTTAAACTGAGCTCTGAGCTTGTTAGCCCTGAGCCTTTGCCTCGGGCAAGGTCGCGTTTACTGGCAAAGTTAACCTCCAGTTCGGGAACCAGTGCTAAGCGCTGAGTGATCATTTGCTCGTATTCCGCTTCAAATCGGTATTCAAAATGTCCTTTGCTGCCGACGAAAAGTGCCGTGTCTATGTCAACGTTGTAAGGCGCTAAGCCTTGAAAGCCGATGACAGCCCAGCTTTTTTTGGGCTGTGGATCACTGTCATATCTTACACCTAACTGAAAATCCCAAAAAGGCGTCACAGCTTGACTATAGAGCAGCTGCAACTCGGCTTTCTCATTGCTGCCATTGGCGCGTTCTACTTCGGTTTTTAGCACCGCTTTGTTGAGGTCGTAACCCAGCCATAATTGGCTATCAAACACTTTCGAGCGACCATCGCCACTGCGTGTTTCCAGCTTATCAATGTTGAGCATAAGCAACTGCGGATCATCTTTAGCGCCGGCAAATGCTGTATGCCCACTGAGCATGAGTGAAAGAGTGATGCTGCTTGCTAGCATCATCGATTTGCGTCGAGTATTGGTTGTTTTTTGCATTAGCTGATCCTCACTTCGCGCATCATACCGGGCATGTGGTAGAGCAAGTGGCAGTGGTAAGCCCACTTTCCGAGTGCATCAGCAGTGACTAAATAACTGACACTTGAACCTGGTTGAACCATAATCGTATGTTTACGAGGGATAAAGTTGGGGTCCCCTGTTTCTAATTCACTCCACACGCCATGTAGGTGAACGGGATGGGTCATCATAGTGTCATTAACCAACACAATTCTGACGCGCTCACCGTAGCGCAAGGAAATAGGCTCGGCCTGCGAAAAGCTAAGGCCATTCATCGACCACATGTAACGGCTCATATTGCCGGTTAAATGCAATTGAATTTCTCGTTCGGGCTCTCGCCTATCAATGGTGGGAGTTAAATTGCGAAGGTCGGCATAGGTGAGTACTTTGCGACCGTATCGCTGCTGATGATCACGCAAGCCGATACCGGGATCTGCAAGACCGTTTTGGATGATTTCGGCGCGCATATCTACTTGCGGGCCGAATTCGGTCTTGGCATGGGAAATAGAGCTCGTTGTGCCGAAACCTGCTTTACCTAAACTACCGCTAAATTGCCCCATGCTGTGACCCATTGCAGCGTGATCAATAGTGTTTTGATTGGCTGACTTTTTACTTTTCCCCATAGCGCTGTGGTTCATGCTGCTGTGATCCATATTACTGTGATCGATAGACTTCATACTACTTTGATTAGCACCAGCGGCCATTGGCATCGCCATAGCACTATGATCCATTCCCTGCATCGACATACCCATATCAGCATGACCTAAGGTCGGTGCGTAATCCATATCGGGTATATCAGCCTCTAAACTGGCATCTGCTGCTAACACTGCTCTAGCAAAGCCTGTGCGATCATTGCTTTGGGCGAAGATTGTGTATGCACTGTCGCTGTCGGGCTCCACTACAACGTCATAGGTTTCTGCAACTCCAATACGAAATTCATCAATGCTGACAGGCTCAATGTTTTGGCCATCGCTAGCCACTACCGTCATTTTCAACCCGGGAATTCGCACATCAAAAATAGTCATAGCAGCAGCATTGATAAAGCGCAGGCGAACTTTCTCTCCTTTGTTAAACAGCGCTCTGAAACCTTCATCTGGAGTCATACCATTGACCAAAAAGGTGTAGGTCTCTCCTGTGACATCCGCTATATCGGTTTCGCTCATGCGCATCTGGTTCCACATTCGGCGATCGTTCCACGTTCTACTGACACCTTTGTTTTTGATGTCTTGCAACAAATCATTGGTAGTCCGCTCCCGACGATTGTAGTAGTGGCTCATCTTTTTTAACTTTGCATAAATGTCTTCTGGCTGTTCATCTGTCCAATCGGATAAAACAACGATGTGGTCCCTATCAAATGCCACGGGGTCTGGCTCTTTAGGATCGATGATGATGGCTCCGTACAACCCCGTCTGCTCTTGAAAGCCAGAGTGACTGTGATACCAATAAGTCCCGCTTTGGTTCACCTCAAACTGATACTCGTAAACATCACCGGGTTTGATTCCCGCAAAGCTAAAGCCGGGTACACCGTCCATGTTTGAGGGTAAAATCATGCCATGCCAGTGAATCGAACTGTCAGTTGATAAATTGTTTCTGACACGTATGGTTACTGTCTCGCCTTCCTTCCAGCGTAGAGTTGGGGCGGGTAACATGCCATTAACAGTGGTTGCAATTCTTTGCTTGCCGGTGAAATTGACGGTTTGATATCCGATATTTAACTCAAAAACGTTGCCTGTTAGGATCTGCGGGGTTGTCTGCACTTTATGCTTAGCGCCTAATGCGCTGGCTATCGATAAACTTGACTGCAAGTTTAGGCCAATAGCCGCTGATCCCGCTGCTAAGCCAGTGACAAATCGTCTGCGTGACAGTCTAGGGGTTAAAATGCTGGGTGCTTGCTGCTTTCTCATGATCCCTGCTCCGCATAGATTATTTTTTCGGTAGACACTCTTGCATAGGGGAGTCGGCTACCATTTTTGTTCAACAGATAAACCTGATACGGATTGAACGCTTTTCCATTGTCCATTCCAGGGCTGCCCATCGGCATGTTGGGTACCGCTAACCCGTGACTATCCAATGGTTTGTGCTTGAGGAATTTTTGGATAACTTGAGCGGGGATATGCCCTTCAAATACATAGTTTTGAAGGACAGCGGTGTGACAAGCTTGATTTTGTTGGGCTATGTTTAATTGCTTTTTAATATGACTGATATTGCTAGGGTGCTTAACTAAAGTGTTAAACCCTTTTTCTGTCATATGCTCTACCCAAGCGGTACAGCATCCGCAGGTTGGGCTTTTGTAAACCACCATTGAGTCGGTGATACTCTCAGCCTGTACTAAAGGCACGCGAATAAAACTACTTGCTAGTAAAATAGAAGCCAGCAGCATTGGATACTTTCTATAAGGCGAAGTTAACCCTTTTTCTTTCAAATACATATTCATCTCCATAAGGCAGAGAAAATAGTCGTTTTGTAACAAGACAAAAATTGGAAGTAGTGAAGTTCGGCGAGACCTCTGCAAATTGAATATTGATCAATTCAGCAGACGGATCTTTCCTGGGTTAGGCAGAAATTGGAGGGCGGTAAGAAATATCTATATAGCCTTCAGGGGAAGAGATAGCAGATGATGGAATTAAAGTTGAGGGCGACGCATCCATAAAGATGGCATTGTCGTGCAAGGAAAGTAATGGCTGGCAAGCCGTAATGCACAGGTCACAATTCGCAATCAATTGATCATGGGAAACTGATGGCATCACATGATTCATTGCTTTGCCACTGTTGTTCTCGCAGTGATTTTGACCGTACTCCACACTGCTGCTATTAACATCGGACAACCCCGACGCTGCAATAGCGAGCTGTTGACTAAAAAGCCAAATCAGCAATGTGATAGTAAAGGTTCGTTTATTCATCTGCTTGTAACAGTCTTTGGTAAAATAAAAAGCGCATTAAACACCTAGAGTTAACTCTAGAGTCAATATCTTTTTAGCTATTTGGTTTTTTCGTTCTTTTTTCTAACCGATTGAGGATCGGGCAGTCACCTTCACTTTCTAGGCAGAGTGCTGTGAGCTTGGAAAACTCATTTTTTAGAGCGGTTAATTCGTCAATTCTTTGGTTGATCCTATCGAACTTTTGATTAACCAGCGCTCTGACATCAGGTTTTGCCTCTTTTGGATTCTCTCGAAAAGAGAGCAGTAAGCTAATTTCTTCTAGGCTAAAGCCTACTTTTTGAGCTTCTTTGATAAAAATAGTCCGCGTGATATCGCTTTCGCTATAAAGCCTTAGGCCATTTTCCGTGCGTTTGATTGGGCCCAGTAATTGAATTTTTTCGTAATAGCGCAGCGTGTCTACGCTCGTTTCTAACTCTTTTGCTACTTGGCCAATTTTTTTCATCTGTACCATAGAGAAGTTACCTTTCTATTTAACTGGTTGAGAGTATTAATGCCTACATTAGGTTATAAGTGGACTACCAATACAAGTTTAAAAGACTGGTATTAAAACACTGAACATAACAATTAGTTCCATAACAGTTATGGATTATTTTACGCTTATCGATCTATATTCCGGGTAAAAAGATTTTTTCAAAGCGCTCTAAAACGAAGAAAAAATCAGGGTTGTAAGTGGTTCTTGCCACAGCTACGTTGTCTGGTGATACGCTGTGTTGCGCGCCATACCAATGTTTAGGGGAGCGCATACAAGCACTGTAGATGGGGTACTCATTGCCATTACAAATTAATAGGTTTCCCTTTTCTCCCAAAAGCGAATTCTTGGGTGATATTAGCAGGCTCATATGGGATTGGTTTAAGATTCGTAAATCGGGAAAGTAGCTCTGGCGCTCTATGACAGCCGACCCTGCGTTAAGCTTTTCACTAGAGCTGAGGTTGCGATACCACAATAATTGCTTATTGCGGTTTGTGAATTTCTGTTTAAAGATAGTGTGTGAATAATCGACGTTGACGACAGAGTCATTCTCACTGAGTAGCATCAGCACAGGCGTATCAAGCTGCTTTTCCCCCCACTGTTGTTTAATGTGGCGTGTTAAGTCGTAGTACTGAGTCCCTGAATTAATCGAGATAGAGTTGTATTTAAAGGGATTGTCTTCGGTAATTAATCCACCGAACATCCACGGGCGAAACTTTGCATAAAGCCATGCCCACCCCAGTAAGTGATCTAAACTGCTTTCGTAAGCAGGTGATACAAGTAGCAAGCCCGCCGCATTATCAAACTCTAGCGCAAGGCTAGTCGCCAATAGAGCCCCCATTGAAAAACCGCCGAGATAGATCTTCTCTTCTTTGCCACCCCAAGCGATATAGTGAGTTTTAGCGACTTTCAACCAGTCTTGATAGTTTGCTTCAAGCATCTGCTCAGGGTGTGAGCCGTGATCTGGCAGTAGTACCACGCGAACATCAAAACCGCGTTCAGCGATTTGCTCTGCCATATCTTTCCATACAAAAGGGGAGTCACTGAGGCCGTGAAACAGCAAAAACTTGCCGCGATAGCTAACTTCTGAGTTTGCTTTGAGTTCAAAGGGGAGGTTAAGTGCTATTTGCTGTTCAGTACGATTAGGTAAGCTCTGTTTTTTTAAGTATTTGAAGGAGAGCTGGCGGTAGCGTTCAAAGTCAGCTGGAGGGTGCTTTATTGGGTTACTAGCGATTAATGTTTCTGGGTCAGTTTTATTGAGCTTTGCTAAGTCGCTACAGGCGATTAAGGTGATAATTATTGTGAAAAAAATCGCGTATAGCCACTTCATAGTTCGGACTCAATTGAAGGGTTGGATGGTCAATGTTGGAGTTAAAGGTAGTGTTTAAGTTCAATGGAGTTTGGTGGTTTTGTAATGGGATAACTTTAGGGTTATTAATATCATGGGAGTGATGTAGTGTTGAGCTGTAACTAAGCTTTTATCTTATCTGAGAATCAGTGTTTCGCCTGATGGCGAGCTCATTTCTTTTTGCGAAAAAAAGAAACGCAGCCAAAGAAAAACTCGCCCAACGAGCGCCGAAAACCCCTCCGTAATTCCTGAAATTAACGGCCGTTTACATGGGCCATCCATGGCCCAGCTAAACTCTCCGCGACGTCCTGTCGCTACGACCGATAATTTAAGCAATGACTCCGGCGGCCCTCTGAAGGGGGTAGGCGGCTTCGTAGTTAATATTAGAGCATCAGGAGTTAAGAGAATGGGATTATTAGACTGTTCAGCAAAAATTCACTTGGAGAGAGTAGCATCCAATAACTGGTTGAATGTATTTGTTTTTTGTGTGATTAACTGCATAGGTGTCCCATGCTATTTCGGGCTGAGCACGCTACACTTTTTTCGCTCGCCTGTGCGCTGGGCATTATACGAAATGGAACTTTAGATGAGAGAAGAAGCGATAAGCTATATAAAGGATCGTTATAATGAAGAGCTGGCTCGATTCACTCACTTTGAAGAAAAGTGTGGAAGACTTGTTGCTCTGTTAACTGTCACAATTGCTGCTCTCGGTGGGCTTGTAGGTTTTAAGAAGGATAATATATTTAGCCCCTGTACAGAATTAGACTGGGTTGTATTGGTGGTGTGTCTTCTATCATTTTTCATTCTATCTTGTGCATGGGGCCATTCATTATTGGCGTTGAAGGTTGGCGACTGCCCTGTTGCTGCCAAGAGTAGAGATAACGCTGAATACTTAGTGAGTGCTTCGCAAGAAGATTCCATTAAGCAAATATTTGAGTGCTACGTAAATACCACTTCTGAATTGTCAGAAGTTATAAACACAAAAGCTAAAAATCTTGAGCATGCTTACAATGAATTATCAATTGGAGCATGGCTGGTAGCTATTTTTTCAATTTTATTAATAGGAAAGGAGATCTTCTCATGAGTGATGCAGCTAAAGGAAAGGAACAAGCAAATAACAATGCAAATAAACCGCCGCCAAGTACTGAGTATGTAAAGAAAGGAAAAGTAATTGCCAACAACGATAAAGGTAACAAAAAATAATCGTATGACAAAGCCAGTCAGAGGGGCTTAGAAAACAGTGCCCCTCTGACAGCGTTAGTTTTCACAATAGGATAACTCAATATAATGGGGATTTACTTAGCGATAGTAGGGTTAGTCGCTGATGTTATTACAATCTATGGATTATTTACTGGGTTTGTCGTACCAGGATCAGGCTGGATTCCATCAAGAGAAATTATTGCAGTCGTTAGTATGACGCTTCTAATTTTTTTTGAATCAGTAATTTTAATTTATGTTTCTAGGAAATATGAGTCAAATATATCGAAATCTGCAGTGAAAAGTAGAGACAGTACTAGAGAAACAGCAGTTGTATTTATTTGGGCGTATTTATTATGGGTACCTACCTTTGTTTTATGGCAATTATGGTTCTTCCAACCTCTGTCGGGTTTCTTGAATGGGCTCATGCAGATTGCAGTGGTCTTCATAGGTGTAGTATTGGGTGGAGCTTTATTAGCTTTAATCGCTGCAGGCATTCAAGAGGTTTTTTTTCCGTATGAGGATGGAGTGTAATAAAAACTAACAAGTGTTAGCACTTCAGCCCTTATTGGTTTTGGACGCTTTTCACGCGCTCGTGTGCAAAGCATTAGCTAACCAAACCAAATACATTTGTACCCGCTATATGAAAAAGGAAGATCTAAATGTACGAAAATACTGAAAGTGTTACTTAGCTAATCAAAGAAAACTTTGAACCTTTGCTCTCTGAGAGTATTAAATTATTTAAAGGTCATAGATATATATCCGATGCATCAAAGAGCTATATATTCGATATTCAAGCGTCTTTTATCCAAGCAATGAAATTAGTTTGGGTGTCCAGTAATTATTCTTGGCTCTCTCTTTAGAGCTCAAAGCAAGAGGTAACGGCAGCTCCTCGAAGGTCGTAATTGCTATTGAAATATAAGAGTTTTATGCCCATATACAATGTGATTAACATATGACAAGGAGTTACTCTTGAGCACGACTGTACCTAAAGTATTTATATCTTATTCTCATGACGATCAAGCGCATAAAAAGTGGGTTCTAGAGTTATCCCAGCGCCTCAGAAATTCTGGCGTTGACGCAATTTTAGATCAGTTCCGTGTAGGGCTTGGTGACGACTTAGGTAGCTTCATGGAGAGAAGTGTTTCTGAATCAGACCGTATCATTATGATTTGTACTGATATCTATGTTAATAAAGCCAATGACGGACTGGGTGGCGTTGGCTATGAAAAGATGATTATGACCGCTGACTACATGACTAAGGTTGATAGCAATAAGGTTATTCCTTTGATTCGCCAACATGGCACTCACAATGTACCGACATTTCTTAAGAGCCGCTTACACATTAATTTCTCTCGTGAGGATGAATTTGAGCTACAGTTTGATAATTTACTTCGTGAAATTCATGAAGCACCACTATTCAAAGAGCCACCTGTAGGAAATAACCCTTTTGACTCTGTTGTTGAAAAGCCAGCAGAAAGCGTAATTGATAAGAAAACTGAACTATTAAAACTTTGGGTCGATAATTACAACCAAGATCGTGGTTTCTTTACTTTTGAGGAGCTTCACCGAAAGCTAGGCAGTTCTAAGATTTTTGCTGAAGTTTATCTCAGCGAATTGCTACAAGATGGCTTTATTGAAAAAGATTATCTTCGTTTCCCGCTCCGAGATTCAATTGAAGGTTTTGTATTGACTAGCAAAGCGAAGGTGCATGCTATTCAACAAGGTTGGGTCACAGAATAACGACTAATCAAACTCAACCAATGGGTCGAGGTAAATTGATTCAATTAGTTAACAATCTAAGGGTATTCACTTTCTTTGCTAAAACACATTACTCCCCAAACCAACTACGAAGCCGCCTAACCCCTTCAGAGGGCCGCCAGAGCAATTAGTTAAATTAACGAGGTGAAGCGACAGGAAGTCGCTGAAAGTTAAGCTGCGCCAAGGATGGCGCATCTTAGCGGCCGGTAATTTAGCTGATTGTGGAGGAGTTTTCGGCAATCGTTGGGCGAATTTTCTTTGGCTGCGTTTCTTTTTTTTGCAAAAAAGAAATGAGCTCGCCATCAGGCGAAATACTGATAACCCGTTGGTAAAAGGTAAAGTTAGTAATAAAGAGGAGAAGTATAAACCTTTCAGACACAAAAAAGCCCAGTTCGAAAACTAGGCTTAAATCTTTCGATATTTTGAGCTGTGCTCAAAAATCTACCGATTCATATTTTCAACCGTAGGTTGAAAAATGATTGGTGCCCCGAATGTATGGAAAGTCGGAATCAAGTCGATTCAGCCAGCTCCGATTTCATTCAGACACAAA
>CAKZOD010000026.1 GCA_937136055.1 uncultured Oceanospirillaceae bacterium
GGCTATCAATAACTCAGCCAGCGTATATCCCACTTGGTTTCGCATTTCTTACCCTGCTTAAATTTATATAAATACTATTTCAATAGATATCCACTGAAGTGCTGTAATACATACTCTCTGAAGCTGCTACCCCTGGAACTTCCCACCATATTTTTACCGCTACACTGCTAGTCGGTTTTCCATCACAGTTATTGATCAATTGAGAATTACTGAATTGAGACACATCATCTCGACATATTTCGACAACATAGTTTGAAAGTTTATCTAGCAACTGATTTTGAAAATCATTCAGATCTTCTAACGCTCGGCGCTGAGTCGCACAGTTTTCAAGCTGCGTGCACTGAACTTTAATGACACTTTGAGAGTTTATTCGAGTTAAGTAGCTATTCTGCTTTTGAAAAAAAGCCTGTTTATTGCGCTGCATTTTACTGATGAAGTTCGCAGCTAAAATCATGGCATCAGAATGCTGGGTCGCTAAACGACTTAATTGCTGGGATTTTAGCATTGTAATCATAGTGCCTGAGATACAGACACTAATAAGTAATAGCACTACGGCAATTTCAATTAAAGATTGTCCTTTTTGGGCTACTAAATAAGCGGGGTTATTTTCATCACACATTTACATCACTATTTACTTCTAGTGAATTGGCTGCTCAAACCTTAATAAGCACGGATACACTCATCAAGGCCAACTCACTGTTTATTTACAGTTCATAAATATATTTAAATGAAATTTTTAAATCTAGGAAGGAGTTGTGATTTATACAAACGTACGTATAAATCACCTTTTAAATCATTGTTTCTAAATAATATGCATTAAAATTTAAAACAAAACCTTATTAATGAATTAGCAGTGTTATAGCTTTAACTTTTCGTTTCTGGTTTTTCATACCTTCATAATCAAGTTTGATGTGCATTCCTTTAACCAGTTTATCTACAGCTAGATAATCAGCACCAGCACTGACAAGCAGCACTTTTAAGTTGCGATTAAATGCGTATTTCTTATTGTTTAGCTTGAGCGTATTCTTCTTCAAATTAATAGATTGAATAACCCCTTCTACCGGGTTTGCGGAGACCTGAAGCGCACAAAGGCTAAATATAAGACAAAAAATAGTAATTAAAATTCTCGGCATTAAACGACTCCTCATTAATCTGTTTTAATTTCTTTCCAAGATAAACGGCTCCATACTTTATGAGGAGATTTCAGTTTATGGCATGTTTGTGTATCGCAGATAACTGACTTTGCTGCGCCGTCACTATCCTCTTCACCTGTTTTTACGATAACAGGTAGCTGGGTTCCAAAGCCTGTTCTCCCTGATACTGCTGAAGTAACTGTCTTACCATCTGCTCCAGTAAAAGTAACGTTATCACCAGCATCAATAGCCCCGTTCTCATCTGTATCGATAACAACTCGATCCAGTGAAGCACCTGAGCGAGCACTTAGCGTCATCAAGAAATTCTTTTTCACTGGAGGCAGACAGGCATCTTGGTCTGCAAAATTGGCAATAAAGTATAGATAGTTATCAACAAGTCTTACACCTGTAATCACTTGCTCTCCTTCCTGTAAATATGAAACCGTACCAGCGTTATCATAAACTGGCCTATGTAAATCCATAAACCATCCCGGCTGACTAGCACTACGCTTAAACTCGGTCGTTGCCCTCACTTCCTTAGTAATAGCATCTGCCCCGCTACCAAAGGTACTATAGCCTTGATAAATAATAGATTGCTCTAACAGACTAGCGCGACTCGTTATCTCAACATTTTTATCTACTATGCCATAAAAGCTTTGTGTTGATATATTGGCGGCTTTGGTATCTTTTTCTTCTAATAATTTACCTGTCCCAAAGTAAATCATAACCTCGCCGTTATTAAGCTTATGTACCTCAACCTGAGCTGTAATAGGCTGCGCTTTATTTGTGCTGTCTTTTGCAGTAAATAGTTTCAAAGGGTTTCGATCAGGGTTTAAACTATTATCAGCCTTTTTCTCTGCTACATACCCCCAATCAGCAGGTGTTTTGCTTGTTAAATCAAACTTCCATAAGTTGCCAAAAAGATCCCCAGCATAAACATAATCTATCTTACCATCTGCTTTACCTTGTGCGCTCCTTACACCTCCATCAAACCCTCTCACATCCCCAAAGCCATTAGCCATTGAGTTACCGGAGGGGTCTTTTGACATGCCATAACCTGTTGTTATCTTCTTAACAATTGCACCTGTCGCTATATCGAGGATATAGAGAACTGCATCACCTGTTGTACTAGCACTGCCATCCGCTTCGGTGTTGTTGTATCCATTTCCAAATACTGCATAAAATTTATCATCGTTCAAACGCATAATTTGTGGCTTGCTATAGGTATAACCCAAATCACTATCAACGTTATATTTAGTAGAGCCCGAAGGAGGCGCTTTTAGATTACTATCACTAAACTCCCACATGAATGTTTTTCCAGCGCGTGCATCATCAGCATCACTGTTTCCATTTACAAATATTGAAGGGTCAGTTACATCTAAAGCAAATATAGATTGCCCCCCTCTGCGTAAACTCCCAAGCAGCACTGTACGCCAAGAGTCCGTTCCAGTTTGAAACTCAGCTCTTACATTAGCTGCATCAATATTCCCATCAACATAAAAGCGGTGCGAGTAATCCGGCCTACTAAGGTCCTTCAGATTAGGGATGACTTTAGAGGGGATGAACGCTATTTTTTCATTACCGGCGGTATCAAAGCCGTGCAACATACCGTCATTAGCACCTACATAAATCATCGAGGCTCTAGGCGATGTTGTACTGTTGTACCTTGTAACAAAAGTTGCAAAGCTAGCTTTTAAATCTGTGTTTGCATATTCTGCACTTTTCGGCGGCCCAACAAACACTGGAGAGGAGTTTACTACATCCCCCATTAGCCCTTCTCGCGTGCGAAATGTGACTTCGGTAATATCCTTAGCCTGTTTTCCCCTTAGGTATTCAACGACTTTCTCACTATTATTCTTATTAGGGTCGGATTCAGTATTAAACCAATCTTTTTTTTCGCTGGATGTAAACTTCGACCACTTGAAAACCTTCCCATTGTTTATGCCCATATAGACGACACGATTCGCCCAATCGTTCGGAAAAGAGCTAGGTGCTACCCATTCTTGAACGACTTCTTGCACACCTGCGTTTTCTACCACTTTCGAAGAACCTAATTGTCCGATCCATTTATTATTTACAAAGTGTGTTTGATAAAGCTTGAAGCCAGCGGACAAAATGTTAGAGCTAGTAGTAGCCGTAGTAGTCGATACATTCTCTTCTTTAATTTGATCTAAAGCTGTTTGAAAAGCTGTATTTAACTCTTGTTTATTAGTTGCCGTATAATAGTGATCGTTATCAGCATCAGTTTGATCAACGATCCCATTCCCATCAAAATCACCGTTACCGGTTCCTCCTTTTCCGTAATCTGCTGCTGCTCTCAACATATTAATATCGAGAGTAAAGCCTACAGTAAAGGTATTTAAATTTTGTTTGGTGAATGTGCCATTATTCCCTGCATCGTCAAAGCTTGCGCCAGTTAGGTCATTTAAAGCGCCATCAATCCCAACTTTCCTTAAATCGGTATCCCAAGCGTATTTAGCCATATCGTCAAGGTAGTAATAAACCCCCCAATACGCATTATCAGGACCGTCGTCATCAGCTTTTCCATCATAGTTCCCGTCTCCACCTTTTAAGGTACCGTATGATGGATTGACACTGTAAGTTTTTTTAGGCGAACTTGGGGTTGGAAAATCAGGGAAATAAGTATCTAACTGAGGCTTACCATCAGTCATTACTATGGTGTAATTTTTCTGACAACGATACTGAATAGGGCTTATATATTTACCATTATCTAATGCTGTATAAATGGTATTATCATTATTGCTATTATCACCTGCACCATTAACATACTTAGGCGCTTTGCCAGCAAAATAATTAGTTACCTCATAATACGCTTCAGCTAACGGTGT
>CAKZOD010000027.1 GCA_937136055.1 uncultured Oceanospirillaceae bacterium
GTCGACAAACCCAGCTCGAAGGTATCGGCTAATCAGATTTAACAATCGTTTGTCACCGATCTTGTGACCAAGTAACGATCACTGATGTATAGATAACAACTGATCATTATTACACCACCTTTACCTTTCTTCTCTACCTAAATGCTATTAGTAATGAGAGTTTATCCTCACTCATTTCACTTTATAGACAAGCTACTGATCCCCTATTGCTAAACGATAATCACGAGGATACCTGAATGACACAACCTTTGAATAAAGAACCTCACTTTATCGTAGTGCACGGTGTGCAAACAGGCACAGACGATGATATTCAAAGTGATAAACAAATACGTAATTTATTGAAAAGCCGCCTCAAAGCAATTAATAGAGAGGAGCAATACACTGTTTTAGGGGTTAAATATGAAGATCTCAATGATGAAGCGCAAAGCGCTTCTCAAATGTTATTAAGTGTACTTAATAAAGGTTCACCTTTTAGTAAACTCTTAAGCTCTCGTATTTTGGATTTAGTCGGTGATGTTTACATCGCTTCTAAAGGCACTAAAACGGCAAATAAAATCCGCGATAAGATAAAAAAACGTATCCTTAAATCCTATCAAGACGGCCACCCTGTTTATTTAGTTGCTCACAGTTTAGGCACTGTTTATTGTTTGGATGTGATTTGTGAATTAATGAAAGAAGGCGACTATTACAATAAAAGCACACAAGATAGCTGGCCTGTGCAAAGCTACATCACTTTGGGAAGCCCATTAGGATTAACTAATATTTTTAAAGCGCGAAAGCTACCACCTGTGCGCCACCCTCTTTTCAGCCCCTTTAGCTGGCATAACTTTCACCATCCACTAGATCCTGTTGTTTCTGGAAATATCTTTGGTGCACCGATTAAGTTTGACGGTGTACTTGGTCCTATTGAAAAGTGCTATAAAGACCAGCTTAAAAATGCACATTGGTCAATAGATGCATACAGAGTGGCACAAAGTAAGCAATGGCTATTAGCACACATTTGTTATTGGAAAGACCCAATGATAGGTGATGCTCTCATCGATATTGTTTGGGGCTAGTATTTTAAGGAGCGAAATATGAATATCAAATTATCAACACTGGTGCTTTGTACATCCTTGATTATCTTACAAGGCTGCAGCAGCGTGCAACGTTACAGCGCCTTTGCTCCTGTATCTGTGGCTGATCAAAGTGAGCCTAACGCTGTCATTTTCTGGGATAAACAGGTCGGTAGAACTTGGTATGGTGCGCAACTCCCCTCAAACCCAACGCCTGTGCAATTACAGGTTTGTAAAGATGGCATGACAGTAAAACGATTTACGCCATTAGAACCCAACCAAACGTTAATCGTTCGTGGGCGCAATGGAGATAGTATAAAGCATACTGTCGACGCCAAAGGAGAGCTAATTATTATTGAAAACAACGCCCCAAATACTAATCAAGGTTGTATGCAACTTTGGCATCAAGATCACCCTGCCACTTTAGAATCTCTTACAACAGGCAGCTCACCAAATCTACTCGTGCTCTGTGAAAGCACAAACACCAGCCGCTACCCGCTAACAGGTAAATACGCATTTTCAAAAATCAGCAATAAAATAATCGACTCAGACAATAAGCCTGATGCTTGCCAATAGCTATTAGAGGAATCTTAAGGACACCTCTACAAATCCCACTAATATTAGGTGATTGAGGTAAGGGATATCTAATAAAGCTTTACCTTCTATAATCCGGTTTTATGCTTAGCGACTGTTATAAACGCCCTGCGCCATACAAGCTAAATCAGTCGCTTCAAGCGAGCAATCGCCTGCACGCCCAAATTCATTTTATAGCCACTAGACTATCAGTGTTGTACTGATAAAATAATTTTGTGCCTGTTAATCTGCGTTTTTCAAGTTTGTAAACACCTAGAGCTGCCCTAGGTGTTGATTCATTAGCACTTTAAAAGTACATGCTAGAACTGGTAACGAGCATTAAGCAGTACGGTGCGGCGCTCGCCATAGTAGCAGTAAGATTCGCCTGAACAAGAAGCCACATACTCTTTATCTTGTAAGTTGCGAACATTCATCGACAGTTTCCAATCTTCTATTTGATAACTCGCCACAGCATCTAGTAATTTCACTGAAGGCGTTGTTACTGTACCTAAACCGTTATCACTTGAGCCGATATATCTTACCCCAGCACCAACAGATAAGTTTTTATCGATAGCGTATTTTGCAAAAGCAGACGCTTGATGCTTAGGCGTTCCAAAAAGCGCATTTCCTTGATAATTATTAGTGCTATCTTTTGTCACTTCAGAGTCAGTATAAGTATAATTAGCCACTGTGCTTAAGCGTCCCCAGTTTCCTTGGAACTCAAGCTCTGCGCCTTTTATAGTCACTTCATCTAACTGGATTTTTTTCCCAAGCAGTGGATTTGTCGCATCTTGGGTTTGTCGATTGTTCTCGACACTCTTGAAAAACGCTGTGTTGAAGCTGTAATTTTCACCTGCTGGCTGGTATTTAAAACCTACTTCTACTTGTTTGTTCTCTAACGGCTTATAAAGCTTATTATTGGCATCAGTGCCTGCAATTGGCGTGAAAGCTGTCGCATAACTGATATATGGAGAAAAACCGTTTTCAAATTTATAAAGCGCACCGATTCGCCCCGACGCTTTATCCCCTGAAATACTCTTAGTGCCATCACTTTTACTGTTGTCATATTTTGACCAACGCAAAGCAGTGCTCAACTCTGTGCTTCCTATGCTCATTGAATCTTGCAAATAGATTCCTTGTTGCTTAAGCGTGCTACTTGGCTGCTTTGTTAAGTTTACCCCAGTCGGCAAATTGGGATTAGGGTTATAGGGATCAACTTGCTTAGCTTGTAAAGCTTGAAGTGCTGCAGCATTACCTTGTGAAGCTGAATTTATTAGGCCGAATATTTCATTGCGATCACTCCACGATGAAAGATCTAAAGTGTTTTTACTTAAATCCAAGCCCGCGACAAAGTCATGGCTAACCTTTCCTGTCACAAAATCTCCTTTGATCTGAGTATCCCAACCAAAAGAGCTTAATTTACGTTTCTCAGCAGAAGACAGCATCAGTAAATTGTCGCCAGGTAGCATTGCATCTAAACGTGGCTGTATTAATGCAACAGGCGCATTGAGCTGAGCAGCTAAGCCTTTTGCCAAACCTGTCTCAGAAATTGCATATTGCGTATTATATTCAGAGCTTCCTTTCAAGTACCTGAAGTTTGAAGATGCTTTCCAATTTTCATCAAACTCATGGTTCAGCTTAAATGTTAGCGAGTCTGTTTCGGTGTCATACTTATCAAAATCAGGATGCGCTAAAAAGGTATCTGTTGGCAACCTTTCAGATGTTGGCTTTCCAATCGTTAAGTTTTGAGGTAAAAACTGTAAAGAGGTGCCCCCTTTGTCTCTTTGGCTCAGCCCTATCACTGTCAAATCAGTAGTGTCATTAATTTGCCAGCGCAATGATGGGTTAATCACAACTCGATCATCAACCACATTTTTGACCATAGTATCTGAATCACGCCCTAAACCGACAAACCTGAACTGCAAGTCTTCACGCCCTGCTATATCTGTTTGCGTATCGATGGCAATTTGCTTGCGGTTGTTATTGCCGCCTTGCAACCACACTTCAGAAACCGCATCCTCCTGGGGTGCTTTTGACTCAGAGTTAATGATCCCCCCCATCGCTCCTTGTCCATAGAGTGCTGAGGCAGGTCCTTTTAATGCTTCTATATGATCTAAGGTGTAAGGCTCAGTTCTGGCTCGGTTGTAGAATCCAAAATCTGTGCGCAAGCCATCAACATAATTATTGCTGCTTGAGCCACGAATTTGTACCAGATCTGCGCGACTATCAAGACCAAACTGCCCAGCGAACACACCTGCTGTATACGTCAGTGAATCTTGTAAGCTTGTAACACCGGTATCTTCAATAAAATCCTGAGTGATGACACTGACTGAAAAAGGTGTTTCAGCAATCGTTTTGTTCGACTTAGATGCCTTAATCGCTTCTTGGTATTCATAGTTTTGCGCTTTTGCTGTGATGACAGTCGTCGCGATTGAGTCGTTCTCTGCACTGTAAGCAGGGATTACTGCACAAGCGCATAGAGCAACACTCAGCGCACTGCGATTAAAAGTTGGTTTCATTATTTGATCCAAAAATTTCTATAGTTGATTAAATGTAATTGATCACTTTGCCTAACAAAGTGACAAAAAGCGGTGATAGAAACTTTTGCTGGCGAGAGGCACTAAGCCCCTTGCCAGTTTAATAAAACTGACAAGAGAGTTTAGAGCACCTTAATTGAAAGCAAGGGAAGTGCTTAATTGGCTGGCTACGTATTTCTTTTTATTTACTGAGATGACAAGTCATCAATATTACTAGTATGTAATTTTGTATTTGATAAGAGGCATTATTTATTCTCTGGGTTTAACGGCCAGCTCGCTTGCTGCCACTGCCCATCCCAACGTTGAATAGATAACCAAACCTCATCAGCATTGATGGTATCTGCTAGACGAAAGCGGCTGTGAGTTGCACCTAATGGCCCTTCAACTAAGTGCCCAGCATTTTTCATATCCTGTGGCTTACCGATACTTAAGTAAGCGAATTTGATACTCGATAGCGCACTTGCACTGAGCTCAACATTAAAAGTCACCATTTTTCCTGGCCGTATGGGATAAATATCTTTTTCAAGTAATCCTGCTACCGCATTCATCGTGATATCCCAATCTCCTACTTTCTTAGTTGGATAAATAACCCCAGCGCCTTTGGTGCCTTGGCTACTAAGGGTAAGTGCGATAGCGCAACCCGCGCCCATTGCCAGCAGCAACAAGATATTTAGATATTTATAAACTCCAAAAGGACGCCCCCAAGGTTTTATAATTCGCCAGCACTTAACCCAATAATAAAAATGCCCTTGAGCGGATATCTTCTTGACTCTCTTTGCAGTGCGCTTTAAGTGAATAATTAACCCAGATACACACAGTGCTGTTAAAGCTAAGCCGAAGATAAACCAAAGCAATTTCACCCATAAATCCGCTGAACTCCCCTGCGCCCAATTGCCTAAATGCAAAGGAATCATGGCACTATCAACACGTTGCGATGTGCTGAAATTTTTAACCAGTGATGTGCCAATGATTTGGCTATTAAGAGGGTTGATATATATTTTGTTTTGCCTGCTTTGCGGGACAAGCCAAGCGTTGTCAGCAATTATAAACTCAAAAGGTTCGGCGTTATGCTCAGGCGGCACTATCGATAAAACAACCGCCTCTGGATAGCTGCGTTTAAGCACTGCGCTCATTCTTGCAGCTAAATCTTGTTTATTAGCATTTGGCTGTACTGTAAATTGATCTAATGCTTGTTTATCGAGTAACGGCTTTTCAGGAAAGGGCTTCACGATATTAGGCGCATTAAAGTCTCTTACTAAAGGGTTCTTGTAAAACCACCAGCTGCCAGTCAAAGCAATAATCAATACAAACCATAAGCTCCAAAGCCCGATTAGCTTATGGGTGTCCGCCCAGAACACTCGCAAGTTACCAACCCTTGGGACCTTAAAGAAATAACGCCAAAATTTTGGGTAGGCACACAATCCAGCAATCAGAGAAATAGCGGTTAACAGACCAAACACATTCACTAAACCGCGGCCAATAACCGGCAAATACAATGTCGAGTGTAAAAAGCCAATAAACCGCCCAACGGTGAGTACCGGGGTATCCCCTTTTACTTCCCCTGTATAAGGGTCAATCCAAGCGTAACGAAAGCCGCCTTGAGCATCGTTATACATCGCAAAAGATGCAAAATTGGGTTGTTCAGCCATGGTTTGTAAAAAGCTTAGGCCATGCTCACTATAGGCTGCTTGGAGTTTATCGAACAGCACTCCCTCATCTAAACGCTGTTCTTGAGCATCGACACGCATTTGTGAGTAAAGCAGCCAGTCAACTTCTTGAGACAACACTGCAAGTGCACCGCTAAAGACAACAACAGCAAAAAGTAAGCTCAGCTTCAAACCGACAAAGCTATGTACCAAATAAGCAGTACGTTGTAGGGAGAACTGACGAGATTTAGCCAAATCAGAGAACGAACGAGTGGGCGAGTTTTGCATTAAAATACCTAGATTGAATCCTGGCTATATTATTGCTTTTCACTCTATCTATTTGTTATTGAACAAACTTAACAAGAGATTAACTAAGAATATTGGCTTGGCTATTAATTTTGCGGCGCAGTTTACCAACTGGTAATATTGATGTAAATCATTTTTATTTAGATTTAAATTCATAATGAATGACTTATCTGTAAAAGTAGTTTGCTCTTTTCATTCAAGATAAAAAACGTCAATGCTGCCTGCTAATTCCTCCTTTATTTAACCTTCTATTTACTTTTCTAAGAATTGAAAAACTACTCCTTCTCAATGCTGTTTTTATTGCTCTTTTTAACAGTAATGTTCTTGCTCTGCTTTTACTTCATTTTAAAATATCTATTCAATCTGTATCGATAACTACTCAAAGACCGGTTTAAAGAAATTTCGCTCATAAGATATGACACATTGCGTTTTTTTGGCGTAAGCAAACGCTGCCATGCACTCATCATCTTTGAATGAATCGTTGCGGTACACTTCATAGGCAGCAAGGCTTGGAAAACTGAACAGCGCTAATGCAACATTGCTCGCACCTTCTGATGGTAAAAAATAACCGTGGTGCTGACCACCAAACCTGTTTACCAAAGGGATCCACAGTTTTGCATAGTGCTCAAACTCAGAAACTTTGTTTGCATCAATAATATATTTAATATGACAAGTAACCACTTTAACCTCTACATTCACAGCTTTAAACAACTGAGAATACACTACTTTTTCTAATTCTCCGACTTTATGTATAAGGATTATTAACAGGGGCTCTTTACGCTTTGCATTGAAGACACGAAAACCAAGTTGCTCAAGATTGTTCGTTTTATAAACTTCACTTTTATCGATGCTCAGCACGACGCAAATGTGAAAGGAATGTTTACCCTACGATTGATTAGGGAACATCTAGGAACTTATTTACTGTTTCCCTAATTACCAAATTGAATCACTAAGCATCTCATCGTAAGCTTTTTGAGGAGCGCAATCGACACTAAAATAGGGATGGTTTGGATATTCATTGTGAAAATATTCAAGGGTGTGCTTTCTAGCCACTGATCTAGGAACACCAAGTAACTCACCGGCAAAATGATTACGTTGAATCGCTTGGCATTCCGTTCTTTGCTCATTTAGCTCGCCGCGAATATGCATCACTTCATGGGTAAACAACATCAAACTGTAGCGAGTGCGACTATCAACCTGCGTAGGCTGATCTAAATATTCCATCAACCTTTCACACCAGCTAATTTGAAAAACAATGTCACCGGTTTCAGGGTTTGCATGGCCGATAACGTTAATGCGATTATCAAACATTGCATCAAACGCCGTATTACAATGCACATTCGCTGCTTTACCCTCTGCGAGCAGCGAAGCTCGTGATGACAGAAACGACTCAAAACGCAACGTTTTAATGGGTGACCAAGCAGCAGCTACAGCTATCAGCAAACAAATTGCGCAGTACGTCTTACTTGAAAAATCAAAGCCATCAATACTCTTTTGTGTATTATTTATCTCTCGCAGAATAAGAAAGATAAAGAAAGCAGCGATTAGTAATAGCAGCATTTATAAAACTTCTGCAGGTAGTGCTTGAGCAAATTTTTCTTTGTACATCAGCACTCTATTTTCATGTTGTTGACCATCTAACTCAAAATAGCTGACGCCGATATCTTCAAATCCAATATGTCGATAAAAACCTAGACCTTCAACATTTCCAACCCAAGTCGTTAACCAGTAACAATCATCATGTTGCGCACTAATATACTCAAGCAACGCGCGACCTACTCCTTTTCCTTGCTGCCTATTTTGAACATATAAAGTCTCAACTTCATAGCCGCTATTTTTCCCTCCAACATCTCCCTTGCAAAAAGAACACAAATCAACAGCAACGAAGCCCAATAAATGATCATTTTCAACATAGACATAAAGCTGGTAACTAGGCTGTGATAGTTTCTCTTTAAAATATTGTTGAGTAAATGTGTTCAGTACATAATCAGTCACTACATCATTAAGCCCATCGCGGGCATAGGTGTTTAACCACACTTGAATCGACAACGCAGCTAAGTTTTTACAATCGGTTACTCGTGCTTTTCTAATCATTTCATTTATCAATTCAAGTTGACGTGAAGGGTACAAGCTTCAAATCTTGCCATTGTTTCAGCCATTGTTTTTTTGCTACTCGTTTCGCAAAATCAACTGGGTTGTTACTTCTAGCGTTAAAAGAAATCGTTTTATCAAAAAGTACTTTAACTCCAAAAGGTGCAAGCAACTCCAGCTCTGCGTTTTCTTTCATTGTAACTCCAACGGCCGTTTCTATTTCTGTCCAGTATCTCATTGCATCTAATGTTGATCGATATGGGCTATCATTGTTTCTTTCATGCATACGCGCCTGGTTTTTAACTGACCAAGGCATTGTCATTAAAGCATGCAAATTAGCTTCATAAGTAAGATCTAGCTTTGCAGATAACTCGCGTTTATCGAAATAAACTAAATCTATATCGTTTAAGGGCGTTGTGGGTTTATTAAAATGTAAGTGATCCCACACCAAATTCCTTACAAAACCTGCCCCTAAACACCACTGAGGGAGATTTAATTCTGCTGCAACTTGCAGTGCTCGATAACGATCAGCATCTGCTGTAATCCACTCAATCACTTGATTCGCAAATTTATCTGTAGTATCCATTTATATATTCAATCCAACGAGAAGCTCTGCACTAACTAAAGAAAAATGCTCAAACTAAAAACGAGCAAACTATACTTCAATGTCTATTGCAGGAACACGAAAAGCTATTACGAGCAATGTGTGGTTAGTGTGTAAAAGAAAGCATCCTTCCCCTTACTTTCGCTTATTATCTACCACAAAATGTAAATACACTTTGATGCTAATAGCCTTAAGTTAGCGCTAGCGCCAATCAACCCAACCCTAGCAACACACAAACAAATATTTATATTAACAAACAATAAGTTACAAAAAAACCTAACAACTTTGTGATTTTTTTTAAAATATAGAATATGACAATATATAATTCTATTTAGTTGAGATAGCGCAATAATTCCCCAGACAACCCTCTTAAATTGCAATTACTTATTTACAGGATGGTGCTACATTTAAGATAATGTCACTTAATGATAACAGCGTATGATAAAAGACATTTTGAGCACATGTAACTGATAATTACGAAGCTGTTCATGCAAATCATCATCTAACATTTCATAGATAAATTGATTAAAAATCTCTAAGTTAATTTTTACTAATGATTTTTTACAGTTAACAAAGAACACCAAGGTCTCCTTATGCCAATGAGCGATGCGATTGAGCTTCTCAACCATCTACCTGCCTTAATTTATAAGTGCCGTAATGATGAGCAGTGGACGATGCTTTACTTAAGTAGTAATTGTGAAGCCCTAACAGGCTATACAAAACAAGAGCTACTAGGTGAGAACAGCTTACATTTTAATCAAATTATTCATGTTGATGACTATGCTTCACTGACAAAAACAGTCGCCGATGCGCTATCTAATGACCTTCCATTTAATCAAGAGTACCGTATTCGCACAAAGAGCGGTGAGATTAAATGGGTTTGGGAACAGGGTGTAGGGGTTCGAGATAAAAACAACAATATTTCTTACATTCAAGGCTTTATAACTGAAGTCACTCCTCAAAAGTGGGAACTTAAAAAGCTAGAGCAGCATCTGAAGTTTAAAGATCGTGAATTACTGATCAATCATTCACTGTTGAATGAATACAAGAAAGCAGCCGATGTAAGCTCGATCGTCTCTAAAACAGATGTTAAAGGCAAAATCACTTATGTTAATGAGCTATTTTGTGAAGTCTCCGGCTACAGCAAAGAAGAGCTAGTCGGTCAAAGCCATAATATTATTCGCCACCCCGATACACCTCAATCCGTTTTTAACGACATTTGGCGTACTATTTTGGACAAGCGTGTCTGGAAAGGGGTGATCAAAAACCAAACTAAAGCGAAAAAAACCTATTACGTTCAATCTTTCATTGTGCCTATTATCGATCACGAAGGGAATATTCGTGAATTCATGGCTATACGAAATGATGTGACAGATCTAATCCTACAAGAGCAAAGAATTCGCATTCAGGTAACTGATCATATGACTCAGCTACCCAATCGACAAAAACTCCTCGAAGATTTCAAATCAGTACAGCAGTGTAAATTTGCTGTCGTCAACATTTGCCGCTTTAAAGAAATCAATGAGTACTATGGCTTTGATATTGGTGATCGTTTGCTCGTTGAATTAGCAAATGTAATATCTGCATTCTTACATACAAAGTCAGTGAAACTTTACAAATTAACAGGCGATGAGTTCGGTTTACTTGCGGATATAGCCATAGATAAAGAGCAGTTCAAAGAAACTGTCACTGAACTTTTACAACATGTTCACCAGCATACTTTTGCCATTAATCAGCACAGCTTATCTCTAAATATACTCTGCGGTATTGCTATGCAGAAAAACTTTTTAATTAATGCTGAAATCGCACTTAACCATGCAAAAATTTACAAAAAAGACCTAATTGTTTTTGATGATAATCTGCAGATCAAAGATCACTTAAAGCGAAATATTCACTGGACTAACAAGCTCAATGAAGCGATTCAAGAAGATCGTATTGATGTGTATTTACAGCCTATCTTTGATAACAATACGCGCCTACTAAATAAGTATGAATGTTTAATGCGCTTTATTGATACAGACGGCGCTGTCGTTTCACCTTATGCATTTTTAGATATCGCAAAAAAAACACGTCTTTATCCAACACTTACTCGCATTGTTATTGAAAAGGCATTCAGTTTTTTCCACCAACGTACCGAGAGTTTCTCAATCAATTTGAGCCTTGAAGATATTCTTGAAGAAGACACCGTTAACTTTATTATTTCCAAGATCAATGAAAAACCGAGTATTGCTCACCGCTTAGTTTTTGAAATAGTTGAAGATGAAGGGATCGAAAATTATGACGAAGTCAGTGCATTTATCGAGAAAATGAAAAGCTTTGGCTGTGCTATCGCCATTGATGACTTTGGCACAGGTTACTCAAATTTTGATTATCTTATTCGATTAAATGCCGATTTTATAAAAATTGATGGCTCGATCATTAAGAATATTAATCACGACGTAAACTCAAAAATAGTCACCGAGCTAATCGTTAGTTTTGCTAATCGTTTGAAACTAAAAACGATTGCTGAATATGTCCACAGCCAAGATGTTGAAGACACTGTGAGAAAACTAGGGATATCATACTCACAAGGCTTTCATTTAGGTAAGCCTATCAGCATGCAGTCGATTCTCGATGAAGAAGTATAGTACTTGCAATTAAAAATTAGCACTTTGTCATACCAATGATTTAGAATTTTCTAAAATCAGGCAACTCAGGTTTTATATATCTTATATATCTAGAGTACTCAAAACGCAGGTTTCATGGATTATCCAAGCTTTCTAGCATGCGTATAACTCATTGATAAGAATGTACGAATCATCGATAATAAGCGTGATTGTAGACTTAGGATAGCCTGTGAAACTCGATGCTAAAGATAAACAAATTATTGCCCTATTAAAGCTTAATGCCCGTACTTCGACCACAGAGTTAGCACGCCAGGTCGCACTAGCACGCTCAACCGTTCAAGAGCGAATCAAACGCCTTGAAAGCAAGCAAGTAATCCAAGGCTATAGCGTTAATATCAACAAAGATATCATTGAGCAAGCTAAAATTAGAGCGCGTGTTTCCATAACAGCACGCTCCCCCGCACAAAATACCATCATCAAAAAACTAAGCACCTTTGCGGAGGTAACTTGCTGTGAAAGTGTCAGTGGGCAGAGTGATTTATTCCTTGAAATTCAAACGAACACGACTGACCAACTTGAAGATGTCATTGACAAAATTGGCCAGCTAAAAGGTGTCGAACATACGGAATCGAGCATAGTACTTAAGCGTTTTTTCAACCGTGGTGAGAGCTGATCTACTAAAAGCGACCTTGGCTCAATTTAAATCTTTTAATAACATCGCCGCTAACTCTTTGTAGATTTTCGCGCACACCATAGCAGTCATCTCGTTGATATCGGTTTTGGGGTTATATTCCACAATATCAGCACCAACAACCGGTAAATCGATCTTTTTAAGCACTTGCAACACTTCTCGAACCGATAATCCACCTGGCTCGAAGTGAGAAACACCTGGTGCAAATGCAGGGTCAAGGCCATCTAAGTCAAAAGAAATGTAAAGAGGCCCTGTTAAATTTAACGGCGTATCGACAGACCAGTTTTTCATCTCATGTACTTCAACACCAAATTGTTCTGCTTGCTCCGCTTGATGCCGGTTGAGCGTACGAATACCCAGCTGTACTAATCGAGCTGCGTATTTCCCCTCCATGATGCGTGCGAAGGGGCAACCGTGGCCGTGTTTATTACCGTCTTGATTATCGTAAAGATCTGGGTGTGCATCAAAATGCAATATTGTTAAGCCTTGATGCTTTTTCGCCAACGCTTTAACAATAGGATAAGTTATCGAATGATCCCCACCTAAGGTAAGGATTTTACTGCCCTGCTCTGCTAATTCTGTACACTTTTGTTCAATATTAACGAATGCTTGCGCCTCAGTTTCCCAACTAACAACTCCTGCATCTTTGACCCGCTCATCTTTTGCAACATCAATACCTGACTCACTAGTGGTGTTAGCTGATCCATTCATTAATACGCGACGAATAATGGGAGGCGCCAGCGCCGGGCCGCGAATATGTGAGGAATTAAAATCAAGAGGCACTTCAAGAATTGAAACGCTGCTGTACTTGTTCATTTGCATACCTATTTACAGATTACTTGGATTTGATCTGAATAATTGTCTAATAGTTTTATGCTGGATATAAGCGGCAATATGACTGAAAATTATGGATTATTCGGCAGTTTGTTAAATTCTAATCACATTTTTTCCTGAAAAAATTGCCCTATTCACGAACAACAAACTTTAAGGAGCATTCAGCGTTTATAAGGAGTATTCAGCGTTTATAAGTTTCTAACTAACGATTAATTTCTTTGTGATTATTCCACTTTTAAAAAAGCATCAAACGCCCTGAAAACTCTTTAAAATTACAGAAAATTGATAAAAGAAGAATACTCTGAATTTTGAAAATACCGTTATAGGCAATTAATTTTCAAAAGAAAACTTTTAATTCACAGCTTGAGATATCAGCTTATTTTTTTCCAGTATTCTTTGCCACTCGGGATTTGTAGGTAAGTTACTTATAATAGTATTAAGTGCGATTGCTAAACCTTCTAGTTTATCAGTCACCATTATGTGCCGCTGATAACTAAACAGAGCTTGCTGAGATACATAGAATTTATCGCGATTATTCATGGTCGTGGATAAACCCGTAAACTGTGAAAGAGGCTGTGTTGTAAAATCAATACGCCCTTTAGCCAGCACTCTAAGCACTTCTTTTTCATTGTTGAAATCAATTCGTTGAAGACTTCCATCTGCAAACATTGACTCTAAACTAGGATAGACTCTGCCCAGTACTGCGCCAAACTTCAACCCTTGCAGCTCTTGAAAGCTATCAAAAGGTACTTTAGATCGATTGGCTGAAATAATGACATTACTATCCTGCAAGAAAGGCTTAGTCCATAGGTATCTGGTCTTTGATTTAGCTCCCATCCAGGCCCAATTAACAAATACAACCGCTCCTTGTTCAGCGTTTTTCAGCGCTCGGGCAATCCTCGATCTTGGCACTGACTTGAGCTTTAAAAAATACTCTCCATTTAATTCATCATTTAATAAATCGACTGTTTCTTTAACAAGGCCTTGACTGTGATTATTAACAAAAGGTGGGAAGTTATAATAATTCCACAAAGTAACCTCCCTTGCATGGCTTGTAAGGCTCACAAAGGAAAGTAAAACTATTGAAATGATGATCTTTAGTTTGCGCATTAAACCTTGAATGCTCCAACTAATTGCTTTGATGCTGCGCTCTTATTAATGCTGATAGCAGCTGCGAGTAACTACTTTAGTATAGCCTGAGTTAATCTTTTTAGGTAAAGATACGAATAAACACTTTAACAGTCTACCCTCTGCCAAAGCCTTAAACTATGTAATGTGGCCAAATTGATGAGATTTATATAAGAAACTTAAAATGTACATAATGAATAGCTAATACTACTTAGCTATCGGCCTTTCTCTCCATCAGGAAATTGATTAATGCTTGATCCCCAATAGTCATCGCTTGTTGCTTAACCACACTAAATTCAAATGCTTCAAAGAAAGGCTTAGCCGTTATACTGACATGTGAATAAACACGCGGGATTAATTTTCCCTTACTCTTATCGACTAAATGTTGCATTAAAGCGCTACCGATACCTCTACCTTGATATTCGTGATGGCAAAAAAAGTGATCAATGTAGCCATCATTTTGAATATCTGCAAAGCCCACTATCTTCCCATCTAACTCAGCAATAAACGGGTTCATTTCACGAGCGCGTTTTAACCATCTTTCAGCAATATATTCATCAGGCGCCCAGGCCTTTATCTGTTCTTGAGGATAATCTTTAGCGTTGACGCTTTTAATTGTGTCCATTTTGAGCTGCCACAACTCTCGCTCATCCCCTTTTTTGAAGTCCCTGAGTTTTATCATGATTTAATTACCTGTAAAAACGGCGCGAGAGTTATTTGTTAACTGAATTTAACATTATAATTGCTGAAAATACTCCGCAGCTTGGGCAATATTATTTTGGCTAAATACTCTAATACCATTCTTTAAAAGCAGAGCGGTTGTCACCCCAACGCCGCTAATTTTGGTATTAGCGAATTCACCATTATAGATAAACTGACTACCACAAGATGGGCTTGACTCAGTGAGGATTGCAACTTGAATTTGGTGTTTTAAACATAGTTTTAGTGCATGCTCTGCACCTGCTATAAAAACGTCAGAAACGTCCCGTCCAGTATTTTCAATAACACGAGCCTGCAGATTAATCACAGCTTCACCATTGCCATTTTGTATTTCAGCAGGTGCTCTTGGAGTTGGTAAACCCGCTGAGACTTCAGGACATACAGAGATAATTCTACCTTCACGCTGCCATGTAGTAAGATGCTCACTGTCACAAAGTAAATCACGCCCGTTGTATCGAACTTTATTTCCAAGTAAACAAGCGCTTACCAATATTTTTTGCATTGATTTTCACTCGATAATGAGAAGGTATAACTAGAGGTCATCGATAAATATTACCACCTACTTCCGCATTATCAATACGTTAGCGAGTTTTCCTGAAAAGATAGAAGCTCTAATCATTCATAGCAACATCGATCTCTAAATATGGATCAATAGATGCTTTTAGCTCTGAATGCCAAGCTATTGATTTTGGAGGGATTTGGGAAAGGTCAACAAACACAAGCGTTACTTGTGCTTTAAACCTTAGCTGCTCATCACTACTCACCGCAATATTGAGTTTGATACTTTTAGTGCCAATTTCAGACACGCTCAATGCAAATTCAAGCTCGTCTTCCAAAAAGCTTGGTGCTACAAAATCGCTGTGCAAAGAGACCGTTGGAACACCAACCTTTTCTTTAAGATGCATTGTGGCAAACGAGTAATTAAGTGCTTTATCAAACCAGCTCTCTACACAGCTATTTAGCATTTCAAAATAGCGAGGATAAAAAACAATACCCGCAGGATCACAATGCTGGAACATGACTTTTTGCTGATACTTAAACGGCACCATGTTTACACCTCGCGGATTTTAAGAATGCAGGTTTTAGGAATGTAAGTTTTAGGAGTATCGAATTTAGCCCACAGTAGCGAGAAAAATAAAAATCTGGCCAATTTCTTATTTTGCGCCGTAAAATAGTGCTAAATCCAACAATCATTTTTTATAGCCCTAGATACTGGTTTTGTACCGCTTGCGTTAAACCTGTTGGTTCACCATCAAACACTGTTTCACCACGCTCTAAAACTATGCAGTGATCGGCAATCGGCAACAATTCCTTTAACGTTTTATCAACAATTAAAATTGATTGCCCTTCATCTTTAAGGATACGTACAGCACGCCAAATCTCTTGGCGAATAACGGGTGCTAGGCCTTCCGTTGCTTCATCCAGTATAAGCAATTTTGGATTCGTCATTAAAGCACGCCCTATTGCTAGCATTTGTTGTTCACCGCCAGACAGAGTGCTCGCGTTTTGCGCATGGCGCTCTGCTAAGCGTGGGAATAGCGCTTCTACTCTTTGTAGATCCCAGTGCTTTAAATGGGTTTGGCCATCCCTTGCAGCTACCAATAAATTTTCATTTACTGTTAGGTTTGCAAAGCAGCGTCGCCCTTCTGGTACCAGGCCTATACCCAGCTGGGCTATTTTATGAGATGCCATCTTACTAACATCAACATCATTAAAATAAATCGCGCCTTTTGCAATTCGCGACATCCCACAAATGGATGCGATAGTAGTCGTTTTACCCATACCGTTGCGCCCCATCAGTGCAACCACTTGGCCCTCTCTAACTTTCAAGTTCACATCAAAAAGCGCTTGAGATTGACCGTAAAATGTTTGGATACCTTTCACATCTAATAGAGTTGCCACTGTTATTGCTCTCCTAGGTAAGCTTCGCGAACCAGTGGATCATTGCGCACTTGCTCCACACTACCTGTCATAATTATCTTCCCGTAAACCAGCACTGATATACGATCAGCGAGTGAAAATACTGCATCCATATCGTGCTCCACCATTAAAATAGGAGATTGATGACGTAGGGTATCCAGAAATTCTGTCAGTCTTTTTGAACCTTCAGGTCCCATGCCTGCCATAGGTTCATCCAGTAAAAAAGCCTTTGGTTTTAAGGCCAGTACCACAGCAATTTCTAACTGGCGCCGCTCACCGTGCGATAACTGCGCCGCACATATATTGGCTCTATCTTGCAAACCTACTTGTGTTAGGCACTCCATCGCAGCGTCACGTTGCTTGTAATCTCTGGCAATAGCTTGAAAAAAACGGTAACTAGAGCCTTGTACTGATTGCACCGCTAACATCACGTTGCGCAGCGCCGAGTACTCCATAATTAAAGAAGATATTTGAAAAGTACGACCTAACCCAAGATTTGCTCTTTGAGCAACATCTAGATTTGTCACATCTTCACCAAGAAATTCAACACTGCCGGAATCTGGTGTTAGCTCACCACATATTTGCTTGATTAGCGTTGATTTTCCCGCGCCGTTTGGGCCAATTACTGCGTGAATTTCTCCAGCCTTTAAATCGAGAGATAAATCATCAGTTGCTTTTAGCTCGCCAAACTTTTTCTCTAAATGCTTAATATCCAGTACTAACTTAGTCATGTTTCACCTCCCCGGCTATCACACCGACGATGCCGCCACGGGCAAATAACACCACTGCCAATAACGCTATGCCTAAAAAGAGCCCCCAGTGTTCTGTTATTCCACCTAAGTAATACTCAAAAACGATAAACATAGCCGCACCCAGTATTGGCCCGAATAAACGACCAACACCACCTAATATGACAAAAATCATAATTTCACCCGAGGTATGCCAAGACAGCATATCAGGGCTAACAAAACGGTTTAAATCTGCAAATAAAGCCCCCGCTAATGCTGTTGCCATAGCTGAGATAACGAAAGCTGTGAGCTGAATGCCAAAAGGGCGAATACCTACTGATGCAAGGCGCTGCTCATTTTGTCGAGCCGCTTGAAGTGCACTGCCAAAATGTGAGTTACGCAATGTTGACACTAAAAAGGTAACGAGTAGCAATAAACTCAAACATATACCGTAAAAAATAATGGGGTCTAGAGTATTGAGATCGAATAGGTTATTACGTACATAAATGGATAATCCATCTTCACCACCGTAGGTTGGCCAAGCAATTGCAAAATAGTAGATCATCTGAGCAAAGGCCAAAGTGATCATAATGAAATAAACACCCTTAGTACGTAAGCTAAAATATCCGATAATGATGGCAGCAATTGCCCCCACAAACATCGCTGCAAACCATATGGCGAGCATATTATCAGTGCCGAAATACTCATAACCAAACGCGCTAAATAACAGCTCATCATTCATATAATGGGTTGCTAGAATACCTGCAGCATAGCCGCCAATACCAAAAAATGCGGCGTGGCCAAAAGAGATTAAACCACCTAGCCCTAACGCTAAATTAAGACCAACCCCTGCCATTGCAAGTATCACAACTTTTGTCATCAAGGTGATATAAAAAGGCTCATCCATACTCAGCGCCACTGCTGGAAGGATAAACAGCAGAGCTATAAAGCTGATATTTAATTTTTGTTCTCGATTAACGCTTAACATCATTAGCTACCTGCCCCTTTGATCAACCCTTTAGGTTTCACTATCAAAATACCTGCCATCAATATATAAATAGCAATTGAAGATAACGCGCCGCCTACATTTGCAGCGGTTTCGGGGGAAAACAAAAATGTCATTAAATAGGGCAGTAAAAAACGTCCCATTGTATCAACAACACCCACCAGCAAAGCGCCGATAAAAGCACCTTTTATCGAGCCTATGCCACCTATAACAATCACCACAAACGCTAAGATAAGAACCGGGCCACCCATTCCTACTTCAACGGATTGCACCGCACCTAATAACGCACCTGCAATTCCTGCTAAAGCTGCACCAAGTGCAAACACTAATGTGTATAAAGTGCGAATATCAACACCCAGTGCGGCGATCATTTCACGATCAGATTCCCCTGCACGGATACGCATGCCTAAGCGAGTTTTAGTGATCAATAAGTAAAGACCGATGGCGACAATAATGCCGACAAAAATAATAAATAAACGATAGCTCGAATAATCAAGCAATCCGAATAAGCTGATAGGCTGCGCTAAGATATCAGGCACATCTAAATATAAGGGGAAAGAGCCAAACAGCCAGCGCGTAGCTTCAGAGAAAATGAGTATCAATGCATATGTCGCCAACACTTGATCTAAATGATCACGTTTATATAGCCTGCGTATGACACCAACTTCAATCAAAGCACCAGCCATTGCCGCTACAATTAAACTGGCAACTAAGCCTAACCAAAATGATCCTGTAATCCCTGCAACCAATGCGCAGGCAAATGCGCCCACCATATAAAGCACACCGTGTGCTAAGTTGATCAATCCCATGACGCCGAACACTAAGGTCAGGCCTGCTGACATTAAGAACAACATCATCCCAAACTGAATGCCGTTTAAGAGCTGTTCAAAAAATAAGGTGAGAGTCATAATTTTTCCGACACGAATTCGGCGCTGCCCAAATAGTACGCAAGCCTAAAAAGTATTAAAAATAAAAAGGTAGAAGTTACTCTGGCCTGTGCAGTCTTGTTTTAAAACAATACGACAATCACATTCAACCAGAGCAATCTTTAAAATGAAGCAATCAATAGCGCAATAGTTAGAGGCGATAATTTAACTTATCGCCTTAACCCTGTTCTATTAAAGCTTACACTTTGCTCCATATACATCGCTATGGTTTTCAAGTGCTGTGCTGATCACCTTGTTAGTCAAGACACCGTTTTCTTCGATAACTTCACGTACATAGATGTTTTGGATAGGATGCTGGTTCGCTGCAAATTTGAAATCGCCGCGCACTGAATTAAAATCTGCCTTGTTTAGCGCAGCTCTAAAGGCATCAGTGTCTTTTACATCAGCTGTTTTCATAGCTGACAAAATTAAGTTAGCCGTATCAAAACCTTGGCTAGCATATAGTGATGGTAGTCGACCGTATTCACTACTAAAGCTTTTAACGAACGCTTGGTTAGCGGCGTTATCAAGATCTTTATTCCACTGTGAAGAGTTTTTCACACCCAGAGCCGCTTTGCCTACCGCCTTTAAAATACCTTGGTCAAACGAGAATGCAGGCCCCATGATTGGCAAACGCACACCTGATTGTGTGTATTGCTTCATGAAAGAGATACCCATACCACCGGGTAGGAAGAAGTAGATACTATCTGCACCTGATGCGCGAATTTGGGCAATTTCAGCCGCGTAATCTTTTTGCCCTAACTTAGTGTAAGTTTCACCGGCCAGTTTACCTTTGAACAAGCGTTTAAAGCCCGTTAAAGCATCTTTACCGGCTGGGTAGTTTGGTGCCAATATGTAAGGTTTGCTGTAGCCTGTTTTAGTGGCATACGAACCCATCGCTTCATGCAAGTTATCGTTCTGCCACGCTACATTGAAGTAGTTTTCATGACAGCGCTTACCCGCTAATGCAGAGGGTCCGGCATTGGGTGATAGGTAGAATTTTCCTTGAGCAACAGCGCTTGGCACAACGGCCATCGCCAAGTTCGACCAGACAATCCCCGTTAAAATATCCACTTTTTCACGCTGGATCATTTTATCGGCAATCTGCACTGCTAATGGCGGCTTGCGCGCATCATCTTCAACAACGACTGATAAATCAGGGTTATTTGCTTGCTTCACAGCCAGCATAAAACCATCGCGGATATCAATCCCTAAACTCGCACCACCACCTGTCAGTGTTGTAATCATCCCAACTTTAACTGGTGCTGCACTTAAGGCTGTGACACTTAGGCCTAAAGCCATTGCTAATGCTATCTTCTTCATTGCTGTTCCCCATTCAGTTATTTTTATTTTCTGACAAACAACCCTATCATTAAGGTCATTGAATTGCAGTTACATTTTGAATTGCAGTGAACTTGCTGTGCATGTTTGCATCCTCCACAAACAGCAACATTAACACGCTGCGTTTGTAGAGGATTGTTCTTTATATTTTTGTACGTACTGTCCAGAGCTCTGGAAACAGCACAGTATCTAGCATTCGTCTGAGGTATGAGACACCGCCAGTGCCCCCTGTACCTCTTTTCATACCGATAATCCGCTCAACCGTTGTTACATGGTTAAAGCGCCAGCGTCTAAAGTAATCCTCAAAGTCGACCAGTTTTTCACCCATTTCATACAGCATCCAATGCTCTTCTGGATTTTGATAAACCACTCTCCACGCCTCTTCTACTATTTCACTTGGCTGATGTTTTTCACGCCAATCCCGATTATCCAGTACAGCCGATAAATCAAAGCCGCTGCGCTGCATTAATAACAGCGTTTCATCGTAAAGGCTTGGCTGTGACAAAATCCCTTCAAGTTGCTGGGTAATTACCTCATCATGCTCATGAGGTTTCAGCATTGCCAAGTTACGATTACCAACAACATATTCAACGACACGGTATTGATGTGATTGAAACCCGGATGATTTCCCTAGAGAATCTCTAAAAGTTGTGTATTCACTTGGGGTCATTGTACGAAGAACGTCCCATGCGCTATTTAGCTGCTCAAAAATACGCGAGACACGTGAGAGATGTTTAAAAGCAGGGCGTAAATTGTCAGTTTGAATTTCTTTTAATGTCGACTGCATCTCTAAAATGGCGAGCTTTAACCAAAGCTCTGATGTTTGATGCTGAATAATAAAAAGCATTTCGTCATGAGCATCTGACAACGGTGTTTGGCTATTTAGAATATCGTCTAATTGTAAATAATCACCGTAAGACATCTTATCGTTGAAATCCATTTCCGCCCCTTCTGTGGCGGGATTGTAAGGACAGCTCATTTAGGTTTTCCTCAAAGTATTAGGGAACTACTGTTACGTCTTTAAGAAAACAAACGCTTGATGATGCTACAAATTTTCATCACCCTAAAAGTAGTAATTGCATCAATACTGCCAAGAATCAAAAACAATTTCAACCTTAAAATTTCATACTTAAAGTATTTTTCAATATTACTATCTCTTAGCCCGAATATTGCATGCAACACTATGCCAATTACACTATTAGTTGATTTTACAAGCTTTTTTAATTAAGTGCTGCGCTGCTGCACCCGGTCGATAAACAAAGAAAAGCTTGCATAAACAGGAGTAAGCTTAAATACGCGCAGTTAGGGAACATGCGATCAAGTCCCCAAATCTTCTCTGTGGATAACTAAGGGGCCAGATCCGCGGAAAAATACGCAGTGAATGGCCAGTCCTTTACAAGTGTTTTGACAAAGGAGGTGGCCCCTTAGATATCCACCCTACGGGGCGTACAGGATATTCCGTGCTCTTCGTTAATGCTTTTCGCCGGGCAACCAGCCCGCCTGTAAGCATTGTCTCAATCACGAAAAATCCTGTACGCCAGAGGTGTTTGGGACTTAATCGCATGTTCCTTAGGTTTATCTCCGCGTAAATTGCGATTTCTATTTATATTACTCTTTTATACGATACCAATATTGATAACATTGCTGATAACCCAATTTTTGATACAAGTTAATAGCACTGCTATTATCTGCTACTACTTGTAAGTAACTGCTTATAGCACCCGCTGTTAGCGCCCACTTAAATACCTCACTCAACAGATAGGTCGCATAGCCTTTACCTCTATCTTGCTCACGGGTAAGTACGTCAAAAATGCCAAGTAATTCATTTTCTAACACCCCTAGCGCGCAAGCAACAACTTCACCATTTACTTTAAGTAATGCAAAATTAGTTGCACTACTTATTTTCTCTAAGATAGAAAGATGCGCACTTTGATTATCAAGAGATTGGCCACTAAGTTGGCAATAGTTTTCTAGCCAGTTATTAGCATTTTCGCTGACAACCTCAAAGGGTTGAGATAAATGTTTGTCTGTTTGATTTACACCATCAACAGTTAACGAGCAGTTTAGAACAAGGGTTAAGCTTTGTTTTTGGTAACCACTGCTTGCTAGATACTGGTCAAACGCTTCACTTTGGGTATATGAGGGAATACGAAATGTACAAGGCTGCGCACGCTCTTTAAAGAAGAGCTCCACCTGTTCTGTTAGGCTGGGATAATCGGCAGTCTCAAGTTTTAACACGTTTGCTGAATTGGCACGCTTAGTATAGCCATTCGCAAAACGCATCACTAAACCTTGGTACTCTTTTTGCTCCACTGCCGGCCATGCATTAAATGCAGCACGCTCTAAGATCTCAAAATCCATCATCTACCCTTAATTTTAACTGCCTGTAAACACACTCGTTACTCTTCGAGATAACGCTGCTCTATTTTCTCAAGTGCCGCTCTTTTTTCTTGCTCAGTAAAAACACCCCATTGAGCAATCTCCATTCCTGAACGACGACACGCAATACAAATGTCTCTGTCATCTAAACTACAGACGCCCATACAAGGGTTTCTAACTTTTGTTTGAGGCTTACTTTCAGCTATTTCAGACATATCTATACTCAGAAAACTTAGGCTTTTTATGAAACATTGTTTTGAATGCTCTGTTATACGCCAATCTTGAAGAAACACAAAGCCACTATATTTAAATGAGCACTGATTGAAAAAGAGAAAAGATATAGTGATAAAAAGAAACAGTAGCTAGATCCTCTATACAAACACATTCGCAGCACTGAAATAGCTCTCAAACACATTAAACACGGAGCTTTTGAATAATTAGTATTTTGATGTATCACTGCGCGAAAAGGCTTAAAAATCTCTAAAAGTATCGCGTATGCGCATAAAAGATGGGAGGTAAGTAAAGAATATATCAACGATCTCAGGATCAAAATGTGTGCCTGAGTTTTTACGGATCAGATCAAAAATAGCTTCATCATTCCACGCTTGCTTATAGCAACGGTCGCTACCTAGTGCATCGAATACATCTGCAATTGCAGTGATTCTACCAAAAACATGGATATCTTTACCCTTTAAACCTCTTGGGTAGCCTGTGCCATCAAATTTTTCATGGTGCTCATGGGCAACAATAGCAGCGGCTTTTAGAAGGGGCCTACTGGAGACATTTAACATTTCATAACCGAGCACCGCATGGCTTTTCATGATTTCAAATTCGTCATGGGTTAACTTACCCGGTTTTTTCAAAATATCATCCGGTATACCCACTTTACCGATATCGTGCATTGGGCTGGCCATTTTTAAAAGCTCAGCGGTGCTTGGTTTCACACCCAGCTTTAAAGCAATTAACTTAGAGTATTCAGCAACACGCCTAACATGGTTAAAGGTTTCACGAGAGCGAGATTCACCAATCGCCCCCATGGTGAATAGCACCTCTTTTTGAGATTCTTCAATTTCAGCATTGAGGGCTTGAATTTCTTCTAATTTGGCCTGTAACTCGTCGTATTCTCTTCGCTGTCGCTGATCTGAACGCACCATTATTTTTTCTTGTCTGCGAGCATCTCTGAGTGCGTATTTAATAGTGGCATCAAAGTTTTCTTTCAGATTCTCTAACTCAGCAATCAGCTTATTTTGTTCCATATTATAGGTATCACTACTTTTCAACCAGATTGAATACTAGACTTTCAAAATCTTCTTTAAAGTCCTCGCCTGCTTCTAACGCTGTTTCGTTTTCTTCATCGTAAATCCAATTAATTTCTACCTGATGTTGCTTAGAGGCTTCTTCTAATAGATCAAGCAAATCAAAAAACAGCTTGGAGCTGCTCGAGTTAAAGTAAATGATTTCGAAATCAATCACCGTTTTTCCATCTAACGACTGAGTAAAGTAGCGCTCTAACCAGGCCATTGTCTCGGAGTAAAACACAAATGTGTTTTCAGGATATGATTTGCCGATAATTTGAAAGTGTTGTTTTTCAACATCCAACGATATTGATGGGGTGTATTTTGTCTGCTCGATAAAGAGCGACTCTATTGTAATTGACTCCATTAGCTCTTAGCTCCAACCATTACTCTAAAAATAAAATACGATGTATTTTCATCCAATTCAATGATTTCATACTCAATTTCTTGAGCACACTTAGCCACTTCATAAAAACCTATCCCTGCCCCACTGCCCCCAGTTTCGCGTACTTTCCTGCGCATTTCCCGGTACCTTTTCTTGATACTACCTTCATCTAAAGACTGCAGTTCAGCCAAACGCTCATTGAGATCTGCAACATGCTCATTAAGAACGATATTGCGACTGGTGACAAAATAGTTTTCTTGATCATCTTTTCCAACCAAGATTAATGACTCAGATAAGGGACTTATATTCTTATGCTCATCTGTGTATTTCATCATGTTTTGGGATAATTCAATAAAGATGATAAAGATGTTGTTGGATAATCTCATCCCTAAGTCGTTATCTACGGCTTCTCTTTCTAAGTTTTCTGTCATTGCTGCAATCAACGACTGAGATAAGAACCCCCCGTAACTCAAGAAAATAATGCCATCGCGCTTTACGACGTTATGCAGCTCATTTAGATTCATAAATTTACCTTGCTTTAAAAAATAAAACGATCATAAGAACTCGCTAATTTCGCCTCACAGCTAGCTAAATTGACCTCTTATAATCAAGCGTCTATGTTTGATTCGGCATTGAGTACCTTTTATCACTACAAGTCGTTCGTATTTGTTCATTCAACATTAAATGCCACTCGCAAAAAAAGTATAGCCCAAAAGATTGCATGTACAACTTAGTCACTAAAAAAATCTGCCATGTAACTAAGGTTAATTGTTTGTTCATTAACACATTTCAGCTTCATCCCTAGATTTCAATATGCAAAAATTATATAAAATAAATTCTTTTATGGGCTGTAGGTTCGAGTTCTCTCTGAATTCTGATAGATCCATTGATGCTCCGCTTATATGCGTGAAAATAAAAGCGCATTAAAGTAAACTAGCTTCCATTCTTAAGTATCATCAGATGCTCCCTATTTTTTTAAGGATTTTATATGCCCTGGCTGCAAGTTAAGCTCGAAATATCCCCCTCAATCGCAGAACCCTTTGAAGATCTTTTACTCGCCTCTGGTGCTTTGTCAGTAACATACCAAGATACGCAAGATACTCCCATTTACGAGCCAGAGCTGGGTACAACTCCTCTGTGGAGTCAAACAACAATCACAGGCTTGTTTGAAGCAGACAACGATATGAAGGCGGTTGAACACTACTTACAACAAGGATTTGAAACCCTTGATCCCACAACTTCTTTTCCTAAGTTGCATATTGAAATCCTTGAAGATAAGGATTGGGAACGCGAGTGGATGAAATCCTACCAGCCGATGCAATTTGGCGAGCGTCTTTGGGTTTGCCCGACATGGTGTGAGCCTCCAAACCCTGATGCGGTTAACTTAATGCTCGATCCAGGCCTTGCCTTTGGTACCGGCACACACCCTACCACTGCATTGTGCTTAAGTTGGTTAGACGGCTTAGAGCTAAATGATAAGAGCGTCACTGATTATGGCTGTGGTTCAGGCATATTAGGGGTTGCAGCACTTTTATTGGGCGCTAAAACAGTGCTGGCTATCGATATTGATGAGCAGGCACTAAAAGCCACAAATACTAATTTAGAGCGTAATCAGTTAGCATCAAACCGCCTGCAATGCTTTTTGCCGGAAGATGCGCCACATGAGCGCAGTGAAATTCTAGTCGCCAATATTTTATCTGGGCCGTTAGTGGAGTTAGCACCTGCTATTGCTTCAAGGGTCGAAACGGGTGGTAAGTTAGCCTTGTCAGGTTTACTAGCCAATCAACAGCAATCTATTGTAGATACTTATAGCGAATGGTTTGAGCTAGATCCTTGTCAGGAAAAAGAAGGCTGGATCAGAGTCACAGGTACGAGAAAGTAATTGATGTCTAATCTCGCAGTTTACACCACTAGCTGCCCAAGCTGCCTCACAAAGCAAAAGGTTAACTCCCAAGCTTTCAAACTGGCAGCTGGTAAAGTAAATTGCGCACGCTGTGGCTGCATGTTTGATGCACAAAAACATCGCCAGCCACCTTTGCCTGTACAGAAAAACTTATCCAAGCCAACTGCCCAACGCAAAGCATCACATACAGCTCCACATGCCACTAGCCCATTGAAGAAAGACAGCTTCTTCAAAAATAGCTTTCTACCATTTTTAAGCAAAGCCTTTTGGTTTTCTTTGTGCTGTATCTCTCTTAGTGCAGCAACTTATCAGCTGATTATTTATAAGCAGCAGGAGTGGGTTAACCTTCCTTATCTAAACCCGATTTATCAAAAGCTTGCCAGCATTAATCAAGTAGCACTGCTCGCAAGCGATCATTTTCGACAGCTCTCTCTTGTTATCGAGCCTGCCAAAGAGTTTAGCAACGCAACTCTTATCGCCTTTAGCTTTCAAAACATCAGCCCACAAGAGCAAGTGCTACCCAAAGTACAGCTCATCTTCAGTGATTTAAAAGGCAATAAAGTATCACAACGTGTGTTTGAAGCTAGTGAATATCTCAGTGCAGATAGCCGCCTCATTCATAATGTAGAGCCCGCTGCTATTGTTTCTGCCAAAATTGAAATTCTGCAACCTGCATTGCGTGGAGTGAATTACCAGTTACAACTATTAACGCCTTAGATTGAGCCTATCTTTCCACTCAAAATGCTCTTTTTCGAATGATAGTGCCGCACCTAATACCGCATCTAATACCGCACTTATTTTATTATACAATCGTTCAACACAAACATTGATCTAGACACTCACTCAATCCCTATAAAATACGGGGTTATTCGCCACATTTACCACTCTTTACGGCCTATTGGTATACAATTCAATAGTCAAGGAAATTCGATCAAAAAACAGGCAAAAAAAGCATGGTTAAACATATTGAAAGTGTGTAAAATTCGCCACCTTCTCGCACTGAGCAGGCTATTTCTCAAGCAAAACAGTATCGCTTGAATGTAAACTTAAACGGTAATTAAGGCATTAGATGTTTCAAATTGGTTCTCACACTATAGATAGCAAAGTTATTCTTGCACCTATGGCCGGTATTACTGATCAGCCTTTTAGACGCTTATGCCGTCAATTAGGTGCTGGGCTCGTCGTTTCTGAAATGGTAACGAGTGATGCCAAGCTATGGAACTCGCGTAAATCAAGCTTTCGTTTAGTTCACGATACTGAAATAGAGCCAAGATCCGTACAAATTGCCGGTGGTGATGCACAGATGATGGCACAAGCTGCTGTGATGAATGTGCAACGTGGTGCTCAAATTATTGATATTAATATGGGTTGCCCAGCCAAAAAGGTGTGTAGTAAAGCAGCGGGCTCTGCACTATTAAAAGATGAGCCTTTAGTGCGCTCAATTTTAGAAGCGGTTGTCAGTGCTGTTGATGTACCTGTCACGTTAAAGATTAGAACGGGATGGGACAAGCAAAATATCAACGGTGTCACTATTGCTAAAATGGCTGAAGACATTGGAATTTCAGCACTAGCTGTTCATGGGCGCACACGTGCTTGTGGATTTAAAGGCGATGTTGAATATCAAACGATAGCGGATATATCGCAGGTCATTGATATTCCCGTTTTTGCCAATGGCGACATCACTACACCTGAGAAAGCAAAGCAAGTACTTGATTACACTAACGCAAGTGCTGTAATGCTCGGTAGAGGTGCGCAGGGACGCCCTTGGATCTTTAGAGAAATAAACCATTACCTCGACACAGGCGAGCAATTAGCGAGTATTGAACTTTCAGAAATTAAACAGATATTACTCGGACATCTAGAAGCGCTGCATACATTCTATGGAGACTATTTAGGTGTTAGAATTGCACGCAAGCACGTGGCTTGGTATTTAAACTCAGTTGAAGAGAACAACTTATTTCGCGCTAGCTTTAATAAGCTAGACTGTAGAGATAAACAATTGGCCGCTCTTGAGCAATATTTTGCTAAGGCTCAACTCAAGAGTGCTGCCGCTTAACATTAAATTTCGGATACATTGTCAAGTGAACACAATAGAAAACCAATCAGCGAACTTTGCCCCTGTTTCAAACCCTGTTATCACTCAAGGTCAAACATTAAGAGATAGCGTTGAGGCATCAATGAACAGTTATTTCAGACAGCTAGATGGCCAGCCGGTTACTGATGTCTATAAAATGGTTCTTGCTGAAATTGAAGCACCTTTATTAGAAACTGTTATGACATACACTAAAGATAACCAGACTAAAGCTTCTGAGTTACTTGGCTTAAACCGCGGTACATTACGCAAAAAGCTAAAAGAATACGGTCTTCTATAATTAGTACCGTATAAAGCACCAAAATAGCTATTGTCTGTTTCAGTTTTCTGTCAAACAATGGCTATTTCTAGCAGTACCCGCTGTCGTATATGTGAATCAATACACGTTTACAAACAGCACATAATGCAACGTAGCCGGGTTTTAAACGACCCATACTAAAGGTCCCAAAATACATGTTTTTAAGTCATACTTTAAGACCACTGAGTTTGTTTGGGCTTAACTCTTTTAGTGAAAGAGAACAGGTTTCGAGTTAACGATGATGATTCAGGCACTGTGTCACTTAACATTGTTAAATTACCGATACGCTTCACGCCTAGCATCACTCTCGCACCTTCCACACCTTCTCTCACTACTGCATTGCATAAATCACACTCGTAATTCACTCGATCTTGTCACTTCTGTTGACACACACCTCCCCTTACAACCCCAATGTGATAAAACACCTTTACTTTGTGCTATTTCGCCAATGTATTCGGTTTTAACTTGGGCCGGGAAGTGCCACTTTGCACAAATAAGACAAGATCAAATTTCACACTCCTTTTATCAAGAGATTATGGCATAACAATGGCTGAGCTAACTTATACCCCTATTCGAAGAGCACTTATCAGTGTTTCAGATAAAACTGGCATCGTTGAGTTTGCCCGTACTTTACAAAGTTACGGTGTTGAAATTCTATCAACGGGCGGCACATTCAAACTGTTACAGCAAAATGACATTGCGGCGACAGAAGTGTCTGACCACACTAGTTTTCCTGAAATGATGGACGGCAGAGTGAAAACCTTACACCCTAAAATCCACGGTGGCATTTTAGGAAGACGCGGCAAAGATGACGCGGTAATGGCAGAGCACGACATTGCACCTATCGATATGGTTGTTGTTAACCTTTATCCGTTCAAACAAACAATTGAGCGCGATGATTGCACGCTGCCTATGGCAATTGAAAACATCGATATCGGCGGCCCTACGATGGTGCGCTCAGCGGCCAAAAACCACCGTGATGTTGCTATCGTGGTTAACGCTAGTAGCTATAGCCACATCTTGACGCAACTTGAACAGCATCAAGGCCTTAGCTTAACAGATAGATTTGATCTTGCCGTTCAAGCGTTTGAACACACAGCTGCATATGATGGCATGATTGCAAATTATTTAGGTGCAGTGATTGAGGGCGAGCAAGACATCACAGGTGAAGCTGAGCAAACCGTTGATGCCAGCGCATTCCCGCGCACTTTCAACAGCCACTTTATCAAAGCACAAGATATGCGCTACGGCGAAAACAGCCACCAGCAATCTGCTTTTTATGTTGAAGCAAACCCTACAGAAGCTTCTGTCAGCACTGCTAAGCAGCTACAAGGTAAAGCGCTTTCTTATAACAATGTGGCTGATACAGATGCAGCACTTGAATGTGTTAAGTCTTTTGATGAGCCTGCGTGTGTTATCGTCAAGCACGCTAACCCTTGTGGGGTTGCCATTTCTGATAACATTCTTGATGCGTACAACCTTGCCTATGCAACAGATCCTACTTCAGCATTTGGTGGAATTATCGCTTTCAACCGCCCGTTAGATGCCAAAACAGCAAGTGCAATTATTGAGCGCCAATTCGTAGAAGTGATCATTGCACCAAGCATTGATGAGTCTGCAAAACCAGTACTAGAAGCGAAAACAAACGTCAGAGTTTTAATTTGCGGTGAGTTCAGTGAAACACCTGTTGCAGGCCTTGATTATAAACGTGTCAATGGCGGCTTATTAGTGCAAGATAGAGACATGGGCGTTATTACTGAAGACGATTTAAAAATCGTTACTAAGGTACAGCCGACAGCTGAACAAATTAAAGACCTACTGTTCTGCTGGAAAATTGCTAAATTTGTCAAATCAAACGCGATTGTTTATGCAAGAGACGGCCAAAGCATTGGTATAGGTGCAGGCCAAATGAGCCGCGTATACAGTGCTAAAGTTGCCAATATTAAGGCCGCGGATGAAGGCCTTCAAGTTGCAGGTTCTGTGATGGCATCAGATGCTTTCTTCCCATTCAGCGATGGTATTGAAGCGGCTGCAGCGGCCGGTATTAAAGCCGTTATCCAACCAGGTGGATCTATGCGTGATGACGAAGTTATCGCCGCTGCCGATGCCGCTGGAATGGCCATGGTATTCACTGGAATGCGCCACTTTAGACACTAATTTTTCAGCAAAGACCTGAGCATCAAACGGACACTAATAAGTGATTTTCACGATCCCTTATTAAAATTTATTGCTATTTGTCGAGCTTCAGGTTTTAGCATGTATTGGAGAAAACAATGAATGTACTTATTTTAGGATCAGGCGGGCGCGAACATGCTCTTGCGTGGTCTGCTGCACAAGATGACAAAGTTGATACTGTATTTGTAGCTCCGGGTAATGGTGGTACAGCTACAGAAGCAAAAATGAAAAACATCGCACTGGATATTATGAATTCAGAGCAGCTGATTGAATTTGCACAAAACAATGATATCGGATTAACAATTGTTGGCCCTGAAGCGCCATTAGTTAATGGTGTTGTCGATGCCTTTCGTGCAAAAGGGCTTGCGATTTTTGGCCCAACTGCCGCAGCTGCGCAACTTGAGGGCTCTAAAGCTTTTAGTAAAGACTTCTTGGCGCGCCAGAAAATTCCAACGGCCTTCTACCAAAACTTTACAGAAATAGAGCCGGCGATTGCTTATGTTAATAAAATTGGTGCGCCTATCGTTGTAAAAGCTGACGGGTTAGCAGCTGGCAAAGGCGTAATCGTTGCAATGACCATCGCTGAAGCTGAAGATGCTGTTCGCGATATGCTAGCGGGTAATATGTTTGGCGATGCGGGTTCACGTGTTGTTATTGAAGAGTTCTTAACCGGCGAAGAAGCATCATTCATCGTTATGGTTGACGGCGATAATGTATTGCCGATGGCAACTAGCCAAGATCATAAGCGCGTCGGCGATAAAGACACTGGGCCAAACACTGGCGGCATGGGTGCATACTCTCCAGCGCCTGTTGTGACCGATGAAATTCATCAGCGCATTATGGAACAAGTCATTTACCCAACCGTTAACGGCATGAAAGAAGAAGGTCACGAGTACACCGGCTTTCTTTATGCAGGGCTTATGATTGACGAGCAGGGCCAACCAAAAGTGATTGAGTTTAACTGCCGCTTCGGTGACCCTGAAACACAGCCAATTATGCTGCGCTTGAAAACCAGCATTGTTGATATGTGTAACGCTGCATTGGCTAAAAGTTTTGATGAGTTATCCGTTGAATGGGATTCACGCCCTGCCGTTGGCATTGTGATGGCCGCTGGCGGTTACCCTGCAAGCTATGCTTCTGGTGATACTATCAGCTTGAATACAAGCAACAGCAGCTCTACAAAAGTCTTCCATGCAGGTACTCGCCTTGAAGGTGAGAACTTAGTGACAAGTGGTGGACGCGTTCTTTGTGTTGCCTCTTTAGGTGACAATGTAACTGATGCGCAAAAGCAAGCGTATGCTACGGTAAAAGAAATCCAATGGGATAAAGCTTTCTACCGTTCAGATATTGCTTATCGCGCTATTGCTAGAGAGCAACAGAAGTAAATAAATCACTCCCTAACACTTTAATTGTTGGGGAGTGACTCTTAACATATCCTTAGCGCAACTCGGCGCTGCTTTGCTACACATTTCCCTCCTTCCCCTCTCATTTTTTCACTCAACGCCAATATTAAAAACTTCCGACAAAAGTGATTAACCCATATCACTTTAATCACACCTGTAAACCTTGTGTATTATCGACAAAGGCTTTACTCAAGCTATAGAGATAGATAGTATTGTTGGACGCTCAGAACTCTCTTTAGGCTATTGATAAATGTCCACTTAATGAGGATCGAAATCAGTATGCTATCGCTAAACCTTTTTATCATAGAGAGAAAATACGACGGCGTAATACCAATTTTATATTGCATTGACGATGCAAATTTTTTAACTTTCCTTATTTATGGATTTAATGTGTTTTTCATGGATTTTAAACGAACTAAATTAACCGTTTTAATCACCACAATTATCGCCACTGGTTGTAGTGCCAATAAACTCGAATCTAAAACGCAAGATACGGAATATTGCCGTAATGGAGGTGAATCAAGCGAATATAGCTGTAACCCTGCCCAGGCGAATGATGTCAATCCCAAAACGGCGACAGCGAATAATCCAAACACTGAAGCTTGGATGAACTCAAAGCTATCGGATATTAAATCTTGGTTAAAAACCATAAAGGAAAACCCGAATACACCAATCAGCGATGGGAAAACATCTAACGCTGCTATGATGGTTCGCAACCCTGCAGCGACAAATCCCGAGCTAATTCGCATTGAAGCACTTACTCAAAATGGTGATCATCGCACAGCAATGGCGGCGATCAACACTTACCTGTCGAACAACCCAGATAATTTAGAAGCTGAGCTAACCAAAGGCTTAGTGTTAATTAACATGAACCAAAATGCTGAAGCTGAAGCACTGCTTCGCAATGCGATCACGCGTCACCCAACATCGCCTGAGCTTTACAACAATTTAGCCGTTATCTACTCAAACAAAGGTGATTATGGCAAGGCCATAGAAACGCTACTACTCGCGTTTTCAACACACCCAAGCTATGCACAAGTCAATGAAAACTTACGGGAAGTTTATGCATCAGTAGCATCCCTTGCCTATAACAGAGCGCTCGATTTAGACTCTGATAAAAAGCTGACTCCAGAGCTCGTTGTGTTAAGAAGAACGTCTGTACAAAGCTTGCCTGCAATGACCCAGACATCATTAAGTACTGTTGCTTCAAACACACATCGCGTTAACAACACCCCTAAAGCACGCGCGAATACTTCACTTGCGACAAGTAAATTGTCAGCTAATGACATCCGCACTGTTCAAACTGAAAAGCAAAAGGCTCAGTCACTAGCACTTGCTAAAGCTGCTGCAAACGCCGAAAAGACAAAACCTGTTGTTGTTAGCAACAGCGCGACAAAACAAGTTAACTTGCCATTGCCTGAGCTTAAAGACTCTGAACCAGAGCAGGAAATTGCCAAGCTAAAAATCAAGCCGAAGCCTATTCCCAAAACAGCGATTAAGAAAAGCGTCGTTAGAGTTGATAACAACCGCTCTCCTAAAACGGCAAAAGCCCCTGGTAGCAGCACACTAGCGGCCGTGAAAGCTGTTAACCGCTGGAGCTGGACTTGGACATCGCAAAACGTTAACGCATACTTAGGCTCATACGTTGCCAACTACAAACCCAAAGCGAGTGTCAGTAACACGCAGTGGAGAAAAGTACGTACGCAACGTTTAACAAAGCCGTCATTTATCAAAGTTCAGCTTTCAAATGTTAAAAGTAAACGTATTGGTAATGACTTAGTGGAAGTGACTTTTTTGCAAAAGTACCAAGCTAATACTTACAAAGACCAAACTAACAAACGCTTGTTGATGAAGAAAGTCGGACAGCGCTGGTTAATCAGCAAAGAGCAAAACATCTAAAGCTTTTTGCAACTGCACCAATAACATCGCAATGTCATTATTTGACATTGCGATGCCCCCTCAACTTTTGCACAATGAATAACACCTCATGACAATCAATATCACCTGCCCTAGCTGTAACACCACAAACCGTATTCCAAAAGCTCGTTTAGCTGACAAACCCAGCTGCGGCAAATGCAAACAAAGCATCTTTAATGGATCACCTACGGATTTAACATCTGCCAATTACACCAAACTAGTGATCAATAGCGAGCTTCCTGTATTAATCGACTGCTGGGCAAGCTGGTGTGGTCCGTGCCAGCAGTTTGCTCCTATCTTCGATCAAGCTGCCAAGGCTTTAGAGCCTAATGTTAGGCTACTTAAGCTGGACACTGAAGCCCAACAAAGTATTGCCGCTCAATGGAGCATTCGATCTATTCCCACCTTGCTACTCTTTAAACAAGGAAAAGAAGTTGCCAGAAGCTCTGGAGCGATGTCCTTATCAGATTTAAAGAATTGGCTAAAAGCGCAAGGGATAGCGTAAAAAAGCGTTAGATAATTCTATAATGATCAGTGCAGGCATTAGCACCGGTTTATAAAAGCGCCTGCACATAATTACTTTGCTCGATATCTAGAGAGGAGTTTTTGCTGCATTATAATATCGTAAATCCCCTGGCTCTTTATCTCACTTAACGCTTGGTTAAACTCGGCCTTTAAGGCAAGTGCGCCTGGGTATTTTTTAGATATCATCAAGTGTATTGAATGTTTACTATTCACCTTTTTCTCTAAGGTTGCGAATTCATTATAGTTCGCTTGGTAATGACGGTCTATCATCTCCCAACCCGCGGTTAAATTAATCGCAATCAGATCAACTCGGTTGCGCAGCAGCATTTTAACCAATTGCTTAGGGGTGTTAACTAAATGTAAGTTTAGACCTCTTTTTTGGATACTAGGCACATAGCCATAACCTCTTACGCCACCGATACGATAACCCTTTAAATCAGACCATTGCTCAAACTTGATATTTCGATTGAATTTGGTGTTGTAAAAGAACACTGTTTGGGTATAAAACAAAGGGTCTGAAAAAAGAAAGAGAGGGTCTCTTTCAGCAGAGTTCGCATATGGAAATGTTGCAAAGTACTCACCCTTTAATACGGCTTGTTCTCCTCTCACCCAAGGCAGCCATTTAACACTTACCTTACGCTCCATTTTTTCAAAAACGGCTTTCACTAACTCTGTTATAAAACCTTGATCGACCAACCTCTCACCAACATAAGGCTGCCACTCACCGGATAACAGCACTAACGGCGGCTCATTTTTTTCAGTTGCATACAGCACAGCTGAAAACAAGAAATTGAGCAATAAAAGCAATGACGTTAGTTTCAACATGTGTACTGTTTCCTAGATTAAAGCTTACTATCCATCCGTGACATGTAACTGCTCTCTTTTGCGATTATAGAAACACTTAAGCAAATTTATGGCACAAAAAAAGAGGCTTACGCCTCTTTATATTATTACTGTTATCAATTGATGACAATTAACTTAAGCAGATTAACTCACTTGCTCGGCAATAATTTTTTGCCACATTTCAGGGCCTGTATTGTGCACAGACTCACCATTAACATCCACAGCAACGGTTACAGGCATATCTTTAACTTCAAACTCATAGATTGCCTCCATACCCATCTCTTCAAATGCCAACACTTTAGAGCCAACAATCGCTTTAGAGACAAGATAAGCTGCGCCACCAACAGCCATTAAGTAAACAGCACTGTTGTCTTTAATCGCTTCAATAGCAACAGGGCCACGCTCGGATTTACCAATCATGCCAAGTAAACCTGTGCTCTCTAAGATTTGTCGTGTGAACTTATCCATGCGGGTAGCTGTTGTTGGCCCTGCAGGCCCTACAACTTCGCCTTCAACAGGATCAACAGGACCAACGTAGTAGATAAAGCGGCCCTTAAGATCAACCGGCAGCTCTTCACCGCGATCAAGCATTTCAATCATACGCTTGTGCGCTGCATCACGACCTGTCAGCATTTTACCGTTAAGCAAAACTGTTTCACCCACTTTCCACTCTTTAACAGCTTCAGGTGTGATTTCATCTAGGTTAACACGACGGGTCGACTCACTAACTTCAAAGGTCACTTCAGGCCAATCTTCTAAGCTCGGTGGCGTCAATACAGCAGGGCCTGCCCCATCAAGTACAAAGTGAGTATGACGTGTCGCAGCGCAGTTTGGAATCATACAAACCGGTAAAGAGGCTGCATGGGTTGGATAATCCATAATTTTAACATCAAGAATTGTTGTCAAACCGCCTAGGCCTTGTGCACCAATACCTAGCTCATTGACTCTATCCATAATTTCTAAACGCAACTCTTCAGTACGATTTTGCGGGCCACGCTTGCGAAGCTCATGAATATCGATAGATCCCATCAAAGACTCTTTCGCCATCACTGCCGCTTTCTCTGCGGTGCCACCAATACCTATACCTAGCATGCCAGGAGGACACCAGCCCGCTCCCATTGTCGGGATTGTTTTAACCACCCAATCTACAATACTATCCGATGGGTTTAGCATCACCATTTTCGATTTATTCTCAGAGCCGCCACCTTTTGCAGCAACTTGAATATCAACTTTATCGCCTTCTACAATTTCATAGTGAATCACAGCAGGTGTGTTGTCTTTGGTGTTGGTTCGCGCACCTGCAGGGTCTGCTAAAATTGATGCACGTAATACGTTATCAGGATGCATGTACGCTTGACGCACACCTTCATTTATCATGTCTGTTACAGACATTTTTGCATCCCAAGTCACATCCATACCAATCTTAGCAAAGATAGTAACAATGCCGGTGTCTTGACAAATTGGGCGCTTTCCTTCAGCACACATTCTCGAGTTGATTAACATTTGTGCCATTGAATCACGAGCAGCTGGATTTTCTTCCTTTAGATACGCTTCGTGCAATGACTCAATGAAATCTAGCGGATGGTAATAAGAGATGAATTGCAGGGCATCAGCAACACTGCTGATAAGGTCATCTTGGCGAATCACAGACATATGGGGCTCCATTACGAGTTCTGGTAATATCGTTTCTCAACCTTAAACTGTTACAAACTTAAGTATTGAGGTATCGATTATTTTTATCTACCGCTATTTTGCGATTTATTTTTCACACTTTGTAATCTGAAACTTCTACTTAAATACACTGGCAATGAATATTCCAGCCGCTATTAAAAATAGCTTAAAAAAGCAATTAATACCCAAAGGCAACACTGCATCTTTTAGTATTTTCGCTAAGTTGAGATTTCAGTTTAAAAATAAAGTCTTGCAAGGCTTTATTTTCAGCCGGATTATACAACATTTTATACTAAGAGAGTGCCAATATCTCACCTTAGCTGATGATTGCTCATATACCTTTGGGCTCACTCTTTGGCATCAAAACGATGCAACCGCTCATGAAGAACTCGTGGTTCAATAATTACCCAAAAAACACTTGCTACTAAATCAGTAGCAAAGTACTGTAGCTCAATTGATCTATCTATCTCGATAATTTGAGCAAATAAATATGAGCATCCCCATTCCCGGCCAACAAGTGCGCGGCTCAAAATCAGGCAAACCTATTATGGCTTTGCTTGATCTATTGGGTCGCACTTGGGCGCTAGGTGTCATTTGGAATTTAAGCCAAGGGCCTGCAACCTTTCGCGAACTACAACAGCGCTGCGAGCAAATTTCTCCCAGCCTGCTAAACACCCGTATAAAAGAGCTAAAACAGCTCAGTATTATTGAAGTGGTTGATGAGGGCTACACCCTTTCTCAGCAAGGTGTAGATCTATTTACTATCATTTCCCCTTTGAGTAGCTGGTCAAAAGATTGGGCTGCCAATATTGAAACAGCTAAACCCCAACTCGAAAATTAGCGTATTTACCGTCTTTTCAACTTTAATTGAGAGCGAATATGTCCTTAAAATATTCACAAATGCACTTAGATAGATGCACGAACCAACGCAAAGATTTGCGCTGGCTCAAAGCACAGTTTCAAAGTAGCAATGCACTTTTTTGCCCAGTACAAGAAGGCAACAATTTTTTCAATGCACAGGCACAACCTATCTACCTTAAGCGTGATCAGATTATCGATGTAAGTATTAATAGCTGTGTGTTTTTAGGTAAAGATGATGAACACACCTATTTCGCCTTTGATAGCAATAAACTTAGCCTTAGAGCACAAGAATCTCTGTGCGAAGCAGGTCAATGGCTCCCGCTTCGAAATATTGGAGCGACTGTCAGTCATACTGACTGTGCTATTTTAGCACTCGCCAAAGGGCTTATTCACTGGCACAAAACGCATTTATATTGCGGGAAATGCGGCGCTATTAACAAACTTATAGAAGCAGGCCACGCGAGAAAATGTACCCACAGCCAGTGCCGCAATATGACATTCCCGCGTACAGACCCTGCTGTCATCATGCTTATTGAGCATTTGGATGAGCAAGGTGTTGCCCGTTGTTTACTCGGCAGGCAGAGCGCTTGGCAGCTAGGTATGTATTCAACACTCGCAGGTTTTGTCGACCCTGGTGAAACTCTAGAGGAAGCTGTTGCAAGAGAAGTACTTGAGGAGAGCGGCATTGTTGTCGATACCGGTAATGTAAGCTATGTAGCTTCTCAACCTTGGCCGTTCCCAGCGTCTATTATGCTCGGCTTTTGCGCCAGCGCAAGTTCGCAGGCGATAGACATTTCAAATGACGATTTAGAAGATGCACAGTGGTTTACCCGTGCGCAGCTGGCACAATTTGTTGCAAAGGAAGACCCTATCGAATATCAAGCGGGCCAGTTTCGGATGAGCAGCATTGACTCTATATCACACTACCTTATCAGTGCCTGGCACGCCGGTAAGATAGGAAAATATTAACATCCACCTTTTGAATCAGAGATAACACGATGAATACACAATATATGATGGGTAAAACCGAGTGGATAATGCTGTTATCTTTATCGCTACTCTGGGGGTTTTCTTTCATTAATATTAAAAATTCCCTCATTGAAATCCCGCCTTTCAGCTTAGTCTTTATCCGGTTATGTATCGCTGCATTGTTCCTTTATTTATGGTGCACAATAAAGCGAAAAAGCTTTAACATCAGCGCAAAAGAGCATCTAATATTACTTGGCGGCGGCTTGATATCTTGCGCGATCCCATTCTCATTTTTCACCTTGGGCCAGCAATACGTCGCCACGAGCATCGGGGCTATATTCAACGGCTGTGTCCCCTTCTTTACCGCCTTACTTGCCCACTTTTTCCTCGGGGGAAGCGAGCGCATGACCGTCCGCAAAGCCATAGGTTTGAGTTTCGGGCTAATCGGCATTGTCACCATTATGGGGTTTAATAATCTCACCAGCTTAGATATCACTAATATTGGCCAGCTGCTCATTATTTGTGCATGCTTTTTTTACGGCAGTAGCGGCATTTATTTTCAAAAGTTTGTTCCTCACCACATCGATAAAACAGTCGTCGCCACTTGCACGCTATTTTGGGCTGCTATTGCAATGTCTTTTGTCAGTATCAGTTTTGAAGGACTACCTAGTTTAGACTATAGCTTGAAGGTATGGGGTTCTGTCAGCGTATTGGCAATATTTTCTACGGCCATTGCTTACATCATTCTCTTTAAACTATTAAAGAGAGCGGGCCCAAGTAACACCTCATTGAATACCTTCATCATCCCCGTCGTCGGTATCATATTAGGCATCAGCTTAATGGGGGAAAGTTTGAAGAATAACGAAGTTCTCGGCATCTTCCTGGTTTTTATAGGAGTCGCCATTATTCAAAACTTTGCCCTTCTCATAAAAAAGCTCAAAGACGCTAAACAAGCGAGCTAATTACAAAACGCTCGAGCCTATCACTGGCTCGGCGGTATTTTCTCAGCCTTTTTCAGGCATTTTGCTATATCCTTAGTAGTTTTATACATCTAACTAACACTCTTCACTTATTTTCTAAAACTCTTACCTATATTCCTAAAATTCTTACTTATATTCCTAAAATTCTCGGCTTTTATCTCAAACCCTTGCCTATACTATAGTTACTCCAGTCAACATCTCCATCATAGTTTCACTCAATAGCATCAAGGATAATAACAATGCAACTGAAAACTGAAGAGATAGACATCATTAAATCAACTTTCGAAATTATTTCCCAGAACGCAGAAAACTTTGCTAGTCATTTTTATGACTGCCTATTTGAATTAGCCCCCATTATTCGCCCTATGTTCAAAAGTCAACGCGATGTCATAGAACTACACTTTGTTGAAATCATGGTTACAGCTGTTGAAAAAATAGAACAATTTGAACAGCTTGAGCCCGCATTATTAGAGCTAGGAGCAATTCACAAGGAACACAAGGTGATAGAAAGCCAGTTCGACTTTGTAAAAACAGCACTTCTTCTTGCCATCGAATTTGAACTTAGAGAGAAATGTAACGACTCCGTTGTCAACGCTTGGAGCCGCTATGTTGATGAAATATCAGCCGTGATGATCAAGGGCTTAAAACAATAACCCTCTTTGAAGCCAGAAAGCTTTTGGGTATCGTAAAGGCTAAAACAAACTATCTGTAAAAATCTAAACTAACACAGCTAACTTACATTGTTGGCTGTAAAGTTAATATCAGCTACTTTAACAACACTACCACTGACGATTACCCGCTCAATCTCTGTTTCACTGCACTGCAGCTCAACTTCAATCACACTCGGGCGATTAACGAATCTGCCTTGCTCTATTTTCACCTTTTTTGATTGAGTCAATTGATGTGTATAAAGATAAGCCGCTACTGGCCCTGCTGCACTGCCTGTTGCAATATCCTCTACACGTCCATCGTTATCCCAAGTACGCCCTTCACATACACCACTAGTTATCCCCACATCTATAACGTACAGAAACTTAGCTTGATGCTTTTCTAATAATGGCGTTAAATCATTGACCTGAAAAGATACTTTATCTAATGCGCCATCTACTGGCAGTATTAAATAAGGCAACCCAGTTGAAATCACTTGCGCAGGGTAATCCACTAGCGCTGTTTCTAAACCTAGTGCCTGATAAAAAACCTGCGCTTGCTCATCCGTCAGTGAATTTAATAATTCGGCCTTCCCTTGATCCATAGAAGCTAAAAACTTACCATCGCGTGCATCACTTTTTAAGCAGACAGTTTTTTGATTTAATTGCACTTGCCAGTCGGCAGTATCACCCAATGCGTATTTCTCATGTAAATGCATACATAAGCCAAGTAGCGGGTGCCCTGCAAAATCTAACTCTTCCTGCTCGGTGAAAATACGCGCCCTAAACCCCTGTTCATCACGACTCAGAAAAATAGATTCGAACTGCTTCATCTCTTGCGTTAACACTTGCATTTTCGCTTGTGTCAATTCATCAAAATCATAAAAAATGGTCAGCCCATTTCCCATGAATGGGTGCTCTGCAAATACATCGACTAATTCACACTTCACATTTGACTCCGACAATTAGAAATAGATTTTATATATAACAAAGATGATTGATGCTAGCACCTAGCACCTAGCGCCTAGCGCCTAGCACAGAACACAAAAAAGCCGCTACTTTTTCAAGTGCGGCTTTTTTAGTAGGAACGAGTGAGCAAGCAGTGCTCAAAAGAACTTACAAAACGGGCTTAACGAGCCTTTTAACCTTCTAGAGGAAAAGCTTGTAATGTGTGCTCTGTCATCTGCTTAGCAAGACGCATTACCTGGCAGCTGTAACCGAATTCGTTATCATACCAAATGTAGACAACACAGCTCTTACCACCTTCCGCAATTGTTGCTAAGGCATCAACAGTACCTGCTGCACGAGAACCAACAAAATCAGTTGATACTGCTTCAGGAGAAATGCTGTAGCCAATCTGCTTTTGCAAGTTAGAGTGTAGCGCAGCGTTTCGTAAGAATTCGTTTATTTCATCACGTGTCGCTGCTTTCTCTAAGTTCAAGTTCAAGATAGCAATGGAAACGTTTGGTGTAGGTACACGGATAGAGTTACCAGTAAGCTTACCTTCCATTGCTGGAAGTGCTTTAGAAACAGCTTTTGCCGCACCGGTTTCAGTCAATACCATGTTCAATGTTGCCGCACGGCCACGACGATCACCTTTGTGATAGTTATCAATCAGGTTCTGATCGTTAGTGAACGAGTGAATCGTTTCAACGTGACCATTCTCGATACCGTACTCATCACACATCGCTTTAAGCACAGGAGTGATTGCGTTAGTTGTACAAGAAGCTGCAGAAATTACTGTATCTTCATCCAGAACATCAGTGTGGTTAACACCCATTACGATGTTTTTAACGCCTTTTCCTGGAGCAGTAAGAAGCACTTTCTTCGCACCTGGTGATTTCAAGTGAAGGCTCAAACCTTCTTTATCACGCCACATACCCGTGTTATCGATAACCAACGCGTTGTTGATACCGTGAGCCGTGTAATCAACTTCTTCAGGGCTGTTTGCAAAGATGATCTTGATCATGTTGCCGTTAGCAATTAGTGCGTGATTTTCTTGATCAACTGTGATGTTACCTTTGAATGCACCGTGAACAGAATCGCGACGCAATAAGCTTGCACGCTTTTCAAGATCAAATTGTGCTTTACCTTTACGTACCACGATTGCGCTTAAGCGCATACCGTTACCGCCACCTGTTTGCTCAAGTAACAAGCGTGCAAGTAAACGACCAATACGACCAAAGCCGTACAACACAACATCAGCAGGTGCTGTTAAGTCTTTCCCAGAACAAGCATTTAGCTCTTCTTCTAAAAACGCGTTTAAATCAGTTTGCTGATCTTGATTACGGAATTTAACCGCTAGCTTACCGATGTCAACATGTGCGTTTTTAATCGACATCTTAGACATTTGTTGCAATACAGGATAAGTATCATCAACTGTTAGCTCAGTACTTTCAATTTGACGACCAAAACGGTGCGCTTTTAAAATATCAATTACAGAACGCTTGACCAAAAGACGGCCAAAAACCGAGGTCTCAACATTTTGTTCACGAAATAAAGCACCCACTAAAGGCACCATTTTCTCAGTTAATGCTTCGCGTTGTTTCCATGCTGAAAAAACTTGATCTCGACTCACAATACTCTCCAAAGATTTTGAGGTAAATTAGTGCGCGCATTATCCCTATTTCTACCCCGTTGGGCAAACCAATTTACTAGTACTTTTGGCTATATTTAAATAATATTTTTAAAGTACTGATTTAGTGTGTTAACTGGCATAAAATAGCCACCGATTTTGGTTATAGATTTTTGGGGATAGATGTGACAGAACTGGCAATAAATTTACCGAACAAAAAAGCAGACACTAAATGGCTAGGTGGGGTTGAAGGTGCTAGTGCTGGTTGGGTAATTGCACAAGCCGCTAGTCAGCAAAATGGCCTTACCGTTGTAATTTGTAAGGACACTAATAACGCTCTGAGATTAGAGAGTGAAATTCAGTTCTTCTGTCCCTCAAAAGAGATTCAAATTCTCCCTTTCCCCGACTGGGAAACACTCCCTTATGATAACTTTTCTCCCCATCAAGATATCATCTCAACGCGCTTAACAACGCTACAACAACTCCCCTTGATCAAACAGGGAATTATTGTTGTTCCCGTCAGCACCTTTATGCACCGTATTGTCCCTTATGATTTTTTAGTGGCCAATACATTACTACTCGACAAAGGGCAAACGATTGATCCTGACAGACTGCGCAATCAGCTTGTGGAAGCGGGATATCGCTCTGTTGAAAGTGTTTTTTCCCATGGCGAATTCGCCTTTCGCGGCTCTATTATTGATCTTTACCCAATGGGCAGTGAACACCCGTATCGTATTGACCTGTTTGATGATGAAATAGATAGCCTGCGCACTTTTGATCCTGAATCACAACGCTCTATTGAGCAAATTGATCAAATCAAATTACTGCCAGCTAGAGAGTTTCCGCTTACAAAAGAAGCCATCGCTCTGTTCAAGACAAACTGGCGCGAGAGTTTTGATGTAAAACCTAAAAACTGCCCAATCTATCAAGATGTTAGCAATGGCTATGCACCGGCGGGGATTGAATATTACCTGCCCTTTTTCTTTGATAAAACCAGCACGTTATTTGACTATTTACCTGAAGACAGCTTGATCATCAGCGAAGGCGCACTTGAGAGTAAATGCCACGAGTTTTGGCAAGATGTATACAGCCGCTATGAAGATCGACGTCACGACATAGAACGTCCAATTTTAGCTCCTGACAAGCTGTTTTTGAACAGCAACCAATGCATGGGGCTGATCAAGCCGTTTCGTAAATTACAATACAGTATAGAACCTGTAGAAGGCGCGGGTCGCAGTAACTTAAAATGCACATTCGCACCGCAACTCAGTGTCGATGCCCAAAACAGCAGGCCATTGTTATTACTTGAGCAACACATCAAAGATAACTCCAAAAGCCGCTTCTTATTTTGTGCAGAATCAGCAGGTCGTCGTGAAGCTTTGCTCGAACTTCTCGCCCGTATCAACATTAAACCTAAACCTTTAGATGACTGGCAAGACTTTACTAACAGTGATGAGCAATTTGCTATTTGTATCTTTCCGCTCAGCCGTGGCTTTAGTGTTCCCAACCAATGGCAAGTCATCAGCGAATCGCAGCTGTTCGGTCATCAAGTTTTCCAGCAGCGCAGACGCAGTAAAGAAAAAAACCAATCAGAGATGGTTGTGCGCAACCTCACTGAGTTGCAGTTGCACTCACCTGTTGTTCATATTGACCATGGTGTCGGTCGCTACTTAGGCTTGGAAACGATTGAAATCGATAATCAAAGTAATGAATTCGTAAAACTTTGTTATGCCAACGATGCCACGTTGTACGTACCGGTAGCAAATTTACATTTAATTTCACGCTACTCTGGAACTAGTGACGAGCTTGCCCCACTGCACCGCTTAGGGACCGAACAATGGAGCAAAGCACGCCAAAAAGCCGCTGAAAAAATACGTGACACCGCCGCTGAATTACTTAGTATTTATGCCCGTCGCGCCGCTCGCAAAGGCTTTTCTTTCGATGCTCCAGAACTTGAATACCAGCGCTTCGCCGCCACCTTCCCGTTTGAAGAAACCCCTGATCAGCGCATGGCGATTGAAGCGGTTATCCGTGATATGAAAGCAGCTCAACCTATGGATCGCTTAGTTTGTGGGGATGTCGGCTTTGGTAAAACAGAAGTTGCAATGCGCGCGGCTTTCATCGCTGTGCAATCTGCTAAGCAAGTGGCTATATTAGTGCCGACGACCTTGCTCGCTCAGCAGCATTATGAGAATTTTAGCGACCGTTTTGCTGACTCTGCCATCAATATCGATATTGTTTCGCGTTTCAAAACCGCCAAGCAGCAAAATGCAACACTTGCCAAGCTCGCAGCGGGTAATGTCGACATTATTATCGGCACACACAAACTCATCCAAGATGATGTTAATTTTAAGCAGCTTGGATTAGTCATCATAGATGAAGAGCACCGCTTTGGGGTACAACAAAAAGAGCGTTTAAAATCAATGCGCTCTGAAGTTGATATCCTTACAATGACAGCAACCCCAATCCCGAGAACACTTAACATGGCGATGTCGGGCATGCGGGATTTATCCATTATTGCAACGCCACCGGCTAAGCGCCTGTCTGTTAAAACCTTTGTGCGTGAATCAGAACCTGCCATCACCAAAGAAGCAATTTTGCGCGAGCTCTTAAGGGGTGGCCAAGTTTATATCTTGCACAATGAAGTTAAGACGATCGAGAAAGAGGCTCGTGAGCTTCAAGAGCTTGTCCCTGAAGCGAGGATTGCCATTGGCCACGGACAAATGCGCGAGCGCCAGCTTGAGCAAGTAATGTCTGATTTTTACCACAAACGCTACAACATCTTGCTCAGCACCACAATTATAGAAACAGGCATTGATGTACCTAACGCCAATACCATTATTATTAACCGCGCCGATAAGTTTGGCTTAGCACAATTGCATCAGCTGCGCGGCCGTGTTGGTCGATCACACCACCAAGCGTATGCTTATTTACTCACACCTTCTTTAAAGACCATTAGCTCCGATGCGAAAAAGCGCCTAGATGCCATCGCAGAAGCGACTGATCTAGGAGCAGGCTTTACCCTAGCCAGCCATGATTTAGAAATCAGGGGCGCAGGTGAACTCTTAGGCGAAGAGCAAAGCGGTCAAATCCAAGGGGTTGGTTTCACTTTGTATATGGAAATGCTTGAAGAGGCGATCAATGCCATTCGCGAAGGAAAAACACCAAATTTGGACAAACCTTTGCAGTTTGGCTCAGAAATCAACTTACATATGCCGGCTTTAATTCCGGATGATTATTTGCCAGATGTGCATGCACGCTTGGTTATGTATAAGCGCATTTCAAGCAGCAAAAACGAAACAGAACTAAAAGAGCTGCAAATAGAAATGATTGACCGATTCGGCCTATTACCAGAAGCCACCAAAAATCTATTTAGAATTACGTCTATCAAACATAGTGCAGATGCATTAAACATCATCAAGATAGACGCAGGTGTCGGTAGTGGTAAAGTTGAATTTGGTAATGATCCAAAAGTTGACCCTATGACTTTAGTGACCTTAGTGCAAAAGCAATCAACCCGCTTTAAACTATCAGGCGCGAGTGAGTTACGATTTACCTTGCCCATGCCTGGCCCTGAGGAGCGATTTAATGCTGTTGAAGGCTTAATAGAAACGCTAGCGGGTAAGTAGTACGAGTAATAGCAAACAACCAATAAAAAGCAACACTATGACTGATTCATACAAAGGCTCATGTCTGTGCAATAAAGTTAAATTTAGTGTCACTGGTTTTGCAAACAAAATAGCTCACTGTCACTGCACCATGTGCCGTAAATTTCATGGCGCTGCTTTCGGTACTTTAACGAGTGTTGAAGGACTCAATTGGCTTTCTGGAGAAGAGCAACTAAAAGATTTTGTCGCTGAAAATGGCACAATCCGTACTTTTTGTGGAGACTGTGGATCTAGCTTAGGCTTTAGAGTAAAAGGTGCACCGCTTGCTAGCATTGAGATAGCCGTCAGTACTTTTGATGATGAAATCCCAATTGTCATTGATGCTCAGATTTATACGGCTTACAAAGCAAATTGGTGCAAGCTTGATAACTTACTGCCTGCTTTTGAGGAGGGGCGGAATTAATCACCGCCGACTTCAAGACATATAAGACAAAGCGTTAGCTGTAGCTCAATATCTCTACTAACGCTTTTTTAAGTTAATACGCCTAATAGGTTTATTATTAACTAAACCTTTTGACGGTGCGATCTTTTCTACATCTGCCGTTAAAGCGACTTCACTATCGAGCATTTGCTCTATATCCGTTTTATCTTCCTCTAGTGTACCCGTTTTAGGCAACACTTTAGAGCGGCTAGTAACGATTTGCTTAGCCAACTGCCCTAATGTTAATCGCATTTTTTTCACGGCATGCTCATAACCATCTGCTGATAGACTCGCTTCGATTAAAAAGGCACTGGGTACTTGATGCTCTTCACTGTTCAAGTCACTGCTGTACTCCGACTCATTATCGAAGACATAATCACCTGCCAATATCACTTCTCCTTCTGTGGTCGGATAAAAGTGATTGAGGGCGATCGAGAGTTTTTGACAATTATCACAACGCTGTACGTAACGCACAGTCGTATCACTCTGGTTGAGTTCACTAATCATCACTCTGCGAATTGCACTGGCAAAATCCTCAGCCCAGCTGTGATAAAAAGCCACGTGTAGTTTTTGGCTTGAATCACGCAGCACTAGATTAGGCTGATCTAGATAATCAGGTAACTGTATCGCATCAACAGCCACCAAAGTTTGCTTTTGTAGCATTTTCGGCGCTACAGGCTTAGCATCTAACACGTAATAGTTAACAGGCTTTTCCGCCTCTATCAGTGAGCAACCAGCAACAAGCGATGCGCCAATAAGCAATAGGCCCAATTTAAACATTATGGCTTTCTCCTCGGTTGTAAATCATTGCCCCTCGGGGTACCAAATACTAGTGTGCTCGGGTTATTGCTGATTTTTCTTAGCATCGGCTGCATTGAATCTAATGTCTTTTGTAGCTTAAACATTGTTTTTTCTACTTCCCTATATGCACCTGAATTAGGCTGCAATCCACGCAATGTTTTTTGCATTTCTTTGAGACTCGCATTGATATTTTTACTCAGTTTTTGCGTGTCTTTATCTTTCAATAAACGGTTTAATTGCTGCACTGAAACTTGCATAGATTTAAGCGCTTTATTTGCAGTAATGAGGGTGCTATTTGCAGATGCCAATGTTTCAGTGGTTTGTTTCGATAGCTGATCAAAAGGAAGCTTATTGAAGCTATCTAGCATTTGCTCAAAGCTATCTTGGATTTTTGCCAAACCTTCGCGAGTACTAGGGATCAGTGGATAGGGTCCAAACGTTTTAAGCTCCTGTGCCTTTACGCCATTAAAGCCAAGGTTAATAAGCAAGCTACCGGTGAGCAAATTGGCATTTTCTAAATTAGCCGTTAACCCTTTAAGAATATTTTCTTTAAACATCGTATTGAACGCTATAATTTCTTGTTCACTACTTTGCCCCAGTAAGCGCTGAGGCTCTATTTTAATAAGTACTGGAATTTGATTATCGGATTCATCTTCAGCCACTTGTAAGCGCTGAACTTCACTAGGTGTAATGTAAGGAGAAACAACTGAGCCGACACGCACCCCTCGATACTCAACAGGCGCACCTTTATATAGCCCTCTTACTGAGTCATCGACTAACACCGCATACTCAAAAGAGAGGTAATCGCGATTTTCAACGATATCTTTTTGAGAGCGATAAAGCTTAAACTGTCGGCTTTTAGTCACCTTCTCACCTAATGATACGCCTTCAGGCACATCAAATTGCACTCCGCCTGAAATGAGCGTTTCAACCGAAGCTATATTAACTTTAAAGCCTTTTGCACTACTTTCAAACTCAACCCCTCCAGCATTCCAAAAATAGCTATTGGTGGTCACCAATGAATCATAAGGCGCTTCAATGAACACACTATATTTAGCCAACTTCTCTCGCGTATCAAATTTATAAGTTTGAATACTTCCCACTCTAAAACCGCGATACAAAATAGGATCCCCTACTGACAACCCAGTACCTTCTTTTGAAGCCAGTGTTAAGTACAATCCCTCGGCATTAAGGTCAGTAATAGGCGGGTTTTCTAAACCGACAAAACTATCTGATGCAGAGGTAAAGGTGCCAGGAAAAACTTCAATATAAGCACCAGAAAAGATGGTATTAATGCCACTAATGCCATTCGTACCAATACGGGGCTTTACGATCCAAAACTGACTATCAGTGCGTAAAAAATCGCTCATTGCTTTATCTATTTCAATGGTCGCTATAATTCGTGTTCTATCTTCGTTAAAGCCTACTGATTTCAATAAACCTATATCGACATTGCGGCTTTTAACTTTTGTTTTACCAGCCTCTAGCCCTTCAGCTCCTTCAAAAGATACAGTGACGATGACACCTTGGTTCTCCCATTGCTGATAAATCATCCAACCGCCAATTACAAGTGCGAGCAAAGGAATAAACCAAATGATAGATAAGCTGCTGCGCTTTTTCTCTTGAGGTGAAGGAAGGATTGTCGTCTCGCTCATTTATTTCTCCGCCTTATCCCATAACAACCGTGCATCAAAACACTGCGCTGAAAACATCGTTAAAATAACGACAACTGCAAAAGAGACCGCAGCTAAGCCTGGGTTTATCACCATTAAATTTCCTACTTGAATCAGTGCAACTAATATTGCGACCACAAATACATCAATCATTGACCATTTACCAATAAACTCTGTGAGCGCATAAAGTTTTGTTAACTCTTTTTTCTTAATCGACTTTTTTGACATTACGTTATAACACAGCCAGTAAATAGCAATCATTTTAGTAATAGGGATAATAATACTGGCAAAAAAGATCACACTGGCAACAAAATATGCTCCCTCATCAAAAAAAAGTATGACCCCAGAAATAATACTGCTTTGGACCTCACTACCCAACACTTGCGTCTTCATAATTGGGAACACATTTGCGGGGATATAAAAAAATATCGAAGTCACTAGTAAGGCTAAGGTCTTTTGAATACTGTTTGGTGTGCGCAAACTAATCTTCTCACCACAACCTGAACAGCGAGACAATCGGCTATCTGTGAGATGATGACACACTTTACAATTTGCTAACCCCTGCTCAGCAGCTGTGCCTTTGGGGAACATATCGGTGCTATTGTGCATCTTTCACCCACTGCCAAAGCTTATGTTGATCAACAAGATACAGCAAATAGCTAAATTGTATAACAAATACAATGTATGCCCAGAACGAAAAACCGAAAGACAAATGTGCCAAACCCCACATTTTGATCAACGCTACCAGCACACCAATCAAGAAAACATCTACCATTAACCAAGGAATTAAGCGGTGAATGCTTTTGGCGATATAACTTAAATCTTTGCCAGTGGTGCCCCAAATGTTGGCTAATAATATTCTGATAAGCAGATACAGGTAAACGACAGGCAGAAACCCAATCAGTGCGAAAACTAAGATAGAAAGGAAATAATACCCTTGGTTAAATAGTTCCAAGGTTGTTTGAATGAGTTTAATATCCCGGTACTGACCAGAAACATCAAAACCAATAAATGAAAAACTATAGGAAAGCGCAAAGCTAATCAAGCAGCTAATCGCTATGGCTAGTGCATAACTAACAGCGTCTTTGTGTCCTCTTGTGATAGTGTGCAAGCAGCGAGGACATGACCACTTTTTATCCTCTGCGATAACGCTGGGAAGCTCAATCAAAAGGTCACAGCCATTACATGCAATTTTACGGCTTTGCAAATCGATCAGCTCCCTCTACTTTATTGATTTAAAATCCTCAACTTTCCACCAAGCAACTTTCCACTAAGCAACCTTTCACCAGACAACTCTCCTTTTTGATGATCGTTTCAATGATCACCATAAAGGAGAGTTAAGCACACTTATCGACAGATTTGGTTTCGTCCTTGCTCCTTGGCTTTATATAAAGCGATATCGGCGGCTTTTAATGGACTCGTTTTAGTACGAGTAGTTGCCACACCACCACTAATAGTCACGGATACTTCTGCGCCAGCACCACCCAAACCTCTTGAGCTACGACCTTTCTTGTTGTTTTTAGTGCGCTTTTTTGAGCGAACTTTCATTTTGGCTTGTTCAACACTTATACGTACTTCTTCAAGAGCTTGCTCTGCCATTTCCGTATCTGTAGTGGGGAATAAAATACAGAACTCTTCACCACCATAGCGATAGGCTGTTCCGCCTTTCACTTGACGAATTTTTTGTGCCACCATGCGCAGCACTTGATCGCCTACATCGTGACCATGAGTGTCATTGAATTTTTTGAAGAAATCGATATCTAACATCGCTGCTGTATAGTTCTTACCAAGCTTTACCATACGTTCATTTAACGCACGTCTACCGGGGATTTCTGTGAGCTCATCAATATACGCCATGCTTAATGAGCGTTTAAACAACGCCATCACTAATAACAATTGGTTGAGAGAAACCAGCAAACTCAACTGTGTTTCGCTCGCGGGAGGATCAATCAACAACCACGCTGAAAATACCAGCGATATCAATAAATAAGCATCAATCAATAACGTTTGAATAAACAGTTTCACCAGCAAGTAAATAAAACACACACTGAATATAGCCAGTGCGGGTATTGATATCGTTAAATCTTGAATAGCAATATGGGGCCAATTAATTAACTGATGAAATTCATTGGCCTTAAAAACGTAAGCGACAGCTAATATACCGGGCTGACAGAAAATAAATGCGATGCGAAAAAGGCCGGTAATACTATAAGTGCCGCGTTCTCGATAAAACGCAATCAATAACATATTCAACGACATAAGCACGAGTGCTAGCTGCGTATAATGCGGGTTTGCAAAATCGAGTTTAAGGAAAGTCCACACTGACAGGCTTACTAAGCCTGCGAACAATATGCGGCTAAAATTGAAAAAACCAACGATCAAGAACAAAAAGCCACTGATCCCTAATGGCAGCCAAGGAATGAAAAAATCCCATTGCTGAGGGATTAAACTGCTATAAGGGAGAGAGTAAATGGCTACCCCAATAAACACGATAGGCAGTAATAGCAAATTGAATGGTCTTAAAAAATCAGACACAACTTTTCCTTTTTATAATGAATTGTCACAGGAATGAACTGTTTATAAGATTAACAAACAGTTCCCCAGCTCGGCACATTTTAAGGAATTGACTAATAAGAGGCTAGCAAAATTCACTCAAAACCGAGTTTTATCTCTTTGCTGCCACATGGAGGCTGCCGCCAGTTGAGCATCTTCAAAGGTTTTCTCAACATCGAGCAGAATAAGGGTTGAGGCCAAAGTGCTAATTAAGGCACCTTCACCGTAAGGATGGGTGATTTCACCACGCCAAAGCTCAATCAAATGCGCTTGCTGCAATTGCGCTTCTTTGACTTCTCTTTTGGCGTAAATACGTGGCCACTGCTGCTCAGAAAGCTCACCGTTCTTGATCCAACGAATTTCACAATCCGCATCTGGACGCACTTCAGCCTCACCGCCATCACCGCGAATTGTTAAGCTGTTTTGCACATTAAGGAGCGCATTAGTTTGTTGATGCATTGGCGCATAGGCGGGATGAAACACACCATCAACACAAGCTTTGCTGTGCAACGGATTCAGCATTCGACACAATGTATGCACTGGAGAGCGCAGACCAAATAGTTGGCGCATCTCAATAATGCTAGCAAGCTTTGGTGCCATTTTATCAATACCCATAAAGGCAAAATTGCGCTGATTGAGCTCTTGCTCAACACGATGCCAGCTATCACAGCTTGGTATCTTAAAGCGAGATAGCATGTCTTGTGTGTAAATACGCCCTTGTGTATGCCCTCTTGCACCGTGCATAAAAATCTTATAACCATTCTCTGCGAGTAACAATGCGGTTAATAAAAACCAAGGTAATTGCCTTTTTTTACCGGCATAAGTAGACCAATCTATATCGACTTGAATACCAATTGGCGCCGCGTATTTTTCACGTACACCATCCACAAAACCTGCCAACTCCGAGGCTGATTCTTCTTTAATACGTAACAGCATTAAAAAAGCACCTAGCTGCTCTGGCTGCACTTGATCTTCTAAGATCATTTGCATTGCATGCTTCGCTTCGTCAAGAGTCAATGAGCGAGAGCCTTTTTTACCCTTCCCTAGAATTCTTACATATTGCGCAAAAGGATGTTCTTGCAAGGTACCACCTTATTCTATAAATAAATTAATGATATGCAGCAAACTCGCTTTAAGCAAATATCTAGTTGTTATTAATAGTAATTACCCCGCTACTGTTTAAAAACCATCCACAGCTGCCCTCTCCAGCACCTTTTACTACGATATACTCCCTGGGGTTTATAATTTCCTGTGACCGACTAACAACTACAGGTATAATGCGATCAAACACATCTCCTGTAAGCTCTGCACTAACAGACAAGACGAAATAAAAAGGCACTCCACTTCATGTCCCGTAATAAAATTCAATTTGGCCGCCCCAAAAAATCAAAACCAAAACTGGCTGAACAACAACTATCTATCGAAAGCTTGAGCATTGAAGGAAGAGGCGTTGCTAAAAGCAACGGTAAAACATTATTTGTCGAAGGCGCACTTCCAGGCGAGACTGTCACTGCAAAAATCACCCAAGATCACAAAAGCTATGCCCAAGCTCAGTTAATAGACGTGATATCTGCAAGCGAACAACGTATTGATGCACCTTGTGAACACTATAGCCAATGCGGTGGCTGCCAGCTGCAACATTTATCTGCAACGGCGCAACTAGCACACAAACAAGAAGCAGTACTCTCTTTACTTTTACATAATGCAAAAACCACACCGCAATCGGTAGAAACAGCATTAGAATCTCCTGCCTACTACTACAGACGCAGCGCTCGAATTGGGGTAAACCAACTGCATCAATCAGGGCTTGCTATTGTCGGATTCAGACGTGCTAACAGTGCAAAATTGCTACAAGTCTCACATTGTAAGGTACTGCCAGAAAATCTTTCCGAATTGTTTAATCAGCTACGTGACAGCCTAGATCAAATAGATAATGCCAAAGCGATTACCCATGTTGAGCTATTACAAGGCGATAACATTGGCGCATTAACTTTTCGCTGCAAAGCGCAGCTTAAAAACGCCGCTAAGAAAACCCTTTTAACATTACTTGAAACACTTTCAGATTCAGGTATTACTTTTCAGGGCTACTTAAGATATGACGATAAAACGGTCCCTCTTAAACAATACCCAGAGCGTTTAAGCTACGCGATCAACGACCTTAAACTCTCTTTTGAAAGCGGTGACTTTTTGCAAGTTAATGCACAGGTCAATCAACAAATGATAAATCGCGCTCTCGATTGGCTAGCGCTGTGCAAAGAAGATAAGATTCTTGATTGCTTTGCAGGTCTTGGTAACTTCTCTTTACCTTTGTCAAAACAGGTCCAACAAGTAACTGGCATTGAAGGCAGCGAGAGAATGGTTGAACGAGCCGCGTTTAACGCACTGTTAAATAACATTGATAACTGCCAGTTCTACAGCGCAAACCTTAGCGAAGATATTCAGTCGCACAGCTGGGCTGCTAAACACTTTAACAAACTGGTACTCGATCCACCGCGCAGCGGCGCTAGCGAGCTTATTAACAACCTATTTAGCTCTGCGATAGGCGAACAACTCACACATATATTATATGTCGCATGTGACCCTTCTTCATTAGCAAGAGATACAAAGCTTCTGAATGAAAATGGTTTTGAGATGGTTAAGTTCTGTGTCATGGACATGTTTCCAAATACAGCGCATATAGAATCTATGGCGCTGTTTTGCCTTGCAAAACCTAGCAATAAAACACCTAAAAAGGCAAAAGCAAAAACATTATATGACTACTGATAATACAATCGATATTATTTACCAAGACGAAGCACTGCTGATAGTTGATAAACCCGCCAAGCTATTATCAGTGCCGGGGCGCGGGCCTGATAAGCAAGACTGTTTGATTAATCGCTTAATTGCTCAAGGGTTTAGCGATGCGCTCATCGTGCATCGTCTTGATTATGCAACCTCTGGCATTATGGTTGTTGCGCGCAGTAAAGCGATCCACAAAGCGTTGAGTATTTTATTTCAAAATCGTGAAATTGGTAAAAGTTATCAGGCGATTGTCTGGGGGAAAATGAAAGCTACTCAAGGCACTATAGAGCAACCTTTACGTTGCGATTGGGAAAACCGCCCACTGCAAATTGTCGATTACGAGTGGGGGAAAAATGCCATTACTCACTGGCAAGTCACTGAGCAAACAGCTGATACTTCACGCATCATGCTATTTCCTGAAACAGGGCGTTCCCACCAGCTAAGGGTACACTTGCAATGGATTAAGCACCCTATCTGCGGTGATGAATTCTACGCTTTTAAGGATGCTTTAAATTACTCTGAAAGACTTTGCTTACACGCTCAAACGCTTAGTTTCACCCACCCAGTAAGTAATCAAGCAATGGCATTTGAGATCCCCTCCCCTTTCTAACTTCACCCTTACTTACAAAACGTTACTATCTTTTTGTATACTATTCGCTCAAAGAGCAATATAGTTTTTTGCACTCGTCAATTGAATGAAACTTTATGGTGAACAACAAATGATCATTTCATGCGGTGAAGCCCTCGCCGATTGCTTTAAACAACAGGATACACATGCCTTTGACGCCATTATTGGTGGCTCTCCACTTAATGTCGCCATCGCTTTAGCAAACGCAGGTAGCAAAAGCGCATTAATGACTAACATTTCAACAGACCAGTTTGGCGACATGCATGTCGCGCACTTAACAAAGCACCGTGTAAATTGTGACTATATCACTCGCTCTGAGCATTTATCTGGCTTAATGTTTGTTCAATACAATCCGGATAAAAGTGCGAGTTATAACTTTTACGGACACAATAGTGCCGAGTTAAATTTTGATCACCAAAATCTTACCTCTAGTATTGATCATCAAGTCACTTGCCTGCACTTTGGCTCTTTTTCTTTAGTTTGCGGACAAACAGCCCAGAGTTTCAATCAAATAATCAACACCGAGAAAAAACAACGTGTTATCTCTGTCGACATCAATATCCGAACGGCTATTGAGCCAAATATGCAAATATGGGAGAGTAAGTTTCAGCAATTGATGCAAAGCGCACATATTTTAAAAGCAAGCTCTGAAGATCTATGCCTACTCTACAACTTAGAGAGCTTCAACAAACACAACGCTTTAGATATCCTTCAACAATGGGATCAAGCAGGTGTTTGTATATCCGTTATTACAGATGCGGAAAACGGCGCGTACGCCTATCATCAAGGAAAACTCATCCATCGTGATGCCCACGAAGTCACTGTTGTCGATACTGTTGGTGCTGGGGATTGTTTTATGGCGTTTTTCTTAAATAAACTTGAACAGCAGAACGTACTTGATATATCTGCGATCTCAACACTCTCAACCGATCAACTGGAAAACGCTCTTGAAGCAGGCCTGAAAGCAGCTGCCTTTACAGTTGAACAAAAAGGCGCGATATTCCCTAGTCGCTAATTTTTCATCTATACATTTCAGTTTTTAACTATAATGACATATACAGTAATGTTTTGGTTTCATTGAGAAGACCACAAGCTGTTTAAAACTTATTAATTCAAAAGCTTACATTGTTCGCCAAGTTTCAAAGAAAGATAGCTTAATGCTATATTAATATGATTTTTAGTATAGTTTCCCGAACAAAACAACAGATTACTGTTCAAATTATTGAGCCAGCAAACTGAGAGGAGCTCTGGTTCGCACTCCTCTCAAGCAAAGGATGTTTATATGCTTTATCCCACCCAATATAAAACTCTAGTTTACTTTTTTTCTGCAGCGTTACTGTTTGGGTGTGGTGGCGGTGGCTCAAGTTCTAGCGAAACTACAACGAATGGCACTCACTTGTCAGGTGCAATTACAATCCCTTCATTTTCCGTTATAGACTCAGATATCAATAACTCTCAAACAGCTTCTGTCAGTAACTCGACCATTAGCTCTGCTCAAGAAATATCAAATCCTGTGAGTCTTGGTGGGTACGTTAACTCCCCCGGAAAAGGGGCTAGCGGAAATAGCTTTGTGAATGGTGATGTTAATGATTATTACAAAGTAGCCTTGAAAGCCAACCAAATTATCTCTCTAAATATCGCAGACTCTAACGCTGATTTAGATCTATACCTTTACACATCTGCGGGCGCTTTTGTCTCATCATCACTTGGCGCAAATAAAAATGAAACGATTACTGTGACAACCGATGGTGACTATCTAATAAATGTCGTACCGATCAATAGTGCCTCAAGCTACGTCCTTTCAATTGGGCTTGTCCAAAGTGCCAGTGTCGGTGCTGAAACACAACTTAAAAACAGCTTTTCTTTAACCGCTGAGTTTGCTGAAAATGAATTAATCGTCAAGAAAAAAACAGCACAAAAAACGAGTAACCTCTTTAGTAGTACTCAGCAACCTGTAATAGAACTAATGGATATGAATACTTTGCAGCAACAACAATCCATGATGAGTAGCTTGAAGATGGATACTCATATAATGGATAAAATGGAGCAAGGAACCAGCGAGCTACAAAAGAAAAAGCTGAAAACCTTATACACAGCAAAAGCGTTATCTAACAGAGCTGATATTGAATACGCACACCCCAACTACATTCGAAAGACATCTTTGATACCAAATGATACTTTTTACCCATCACAGTGGCATTACCAGATGATTAATTTACCTTCAGCCTGGGATATTACTACAGGCTCTGCAGATATAATTGTAGCGGTGATTGATACAGGTGTATTTTTAAACCATGAGGACTTAGCAGGACAACTCATCGCCGGCTATGACTTTATCAGTAATGCGGCACGTGCCAAGGACGGAGACGGCATAGACCCGAACCCAAACGATGAAGGCGATGGTAGCTCAACGGTAGCCAGCTCATTTCACGGAACCCATGTTGCAGGGACAATTTCAGCACTAACAAACAACAATAAAGGCGTTGCTGGCGTTAGCTGGAAAAGTAAGATTATGCCTATTCGTGTGCTGGGCGCGGGAGGGGGTACTGATTTTGATATTGCTCAAGGAATTTTATACGCTGCCGGCTTAGCAAATAACTCAAATACTCTTCCTGCAAAAAAAGCAGATATCATTAACTTAAGCTTATCAGGTAGCGCACTGTCTCAAACTTTACTCAATGCAATCAATGCAGCTCGAGACGCCGGTGTCATCATTGTTGCTGCAGCCGGTAATGCTGGTAATAGCGCACCACAATACCCAGCAGCGATTGCAGGTGTCATTTCAGTCAGTGCTCTCGATGCTGCTCGCAGCTTAGCCCCTTACTCTTCATATGGCAGCACAATCAGTATTGCCGCTCCTGGCGGAAATATAAGAGCTGATTTAGCAGGTGATGGTAAACCCGATGGTGTATTAAGTACTGTTGCTAACGATAGTGGCCAATCTTTGCTCTCATTCTACCAAGGCACATCAATGGCAGCCCCACATGTGGCGGGTGTTTTCGCACTAATGAAAAGCATCAACAACTCCCTCACGCCTAGTAATATCGATTCTCTATTACAAAGCAATCAATTAACGGTAGATATAGGCGCATCTGGCAAAGACAACCTCTATGGCTACGGCATGATAGATGCTCGCAAGGCCGCTGAAGCAGTCAGTGGTGTTATAAACACACCTGCGCAACTCAACGTATACCCCTTATCTTTAGGCTTCAACGTCAACCAAAACTCCCACACTCTGATCGTCGACAAGACCTCTGGGCAAACACTCAACTTAACATCCATAACCTCCTCAAAGCCTTGGCTGACTATAACCCACCCAGCTAGCCAGTTTGGAAGTTATACTCTCAACATCAATAGATCATCCTTATCAACAGGCATCCACACTGCAAATGTCACTGCGGTTTCCGATACGGGCGGCACTAAAACGGTAAACATTGTCGTTCAAGTAGGCTCTGACTTAAATAACGGTGATGTTGGGCGCACCTATGTGCTGCTGATCGATACCCAAACCAACGCTACAGCCAAGTCTTTTCAAGCAGATAGCAGTAGTGGACAGGTTACTTTTGACATTAGCGACGTACCTCACGGTACATATACTTTAGTTGCTGGTACTGATATGGATAACGACCTATTTATTTGTGACGACGGCGAAGCATGTGGGGGATACCCAACATTAAACCAGCTTGAAAATATTGTTGTCGATGGTACTAAAAATAATCTCGATTTTGTGATCGCTTTTCTAGATGGCGCATTAAACATATCGAGTGATTCAACATCTGCATTTGTATCAAACAACATAAGCCAGGGCACAGGCATCAAACTAGATACAAGTTCAAGCGGCTTTCAGAGACAGGAGAATTAGATGTTAAAAAAGAATAGCGCCCCTTTTAAAATGAGGGCAAAGCAATTATCGCAAACAAACTGCTTTTTAATACCAATGTGTTTTTTCTCTGTCGCTTTACTTGCTAGCTGCACTACTAATGCATTAGGAGTTTCAGATTATAAAAACCAAAATCAATGCATTGGAGAAAGACCAATGGCAAGTTTTGTGGGTATACAGGAAATTGAAAATAGTGCTTTATCCTTTTCATTATCAGAAAAAGCTAAGCCCGAAAATACTGACGATATCGAGGAGAAGTTTTGGTTTCTTAAAATAGCGATGGGCACAAAACCTTCCGCGGGTTACGGCCTAAGTTTAACCTCAAAACAGCTTTTGATTACTGACCAAACAGCATTAATCAAACTAAAATGGCACCAGCCTGGTCCAGACAGCATGTTAGCGCAGGTAATTACTAGCCCCTGTATTTACTTGAAGCTGCAAAAAGGTAAGTACAACAATATTAAAGTCATAGATGACAACGATCAGCAACGCTACAAAATTAAAACTCCCATTAGTTAACTGAAAAAACTAATAAACGTTTAACCTCACAACAGCCAACAAGCCTTAAGTTACCTTAAGATCTATCTTAAGAACAACCTCAAGACTTGTTGTCTTTATTTCATAAACACAGCTTAACTTTCAATTAAACCGTAATCACGATCTAAAATTTCAAGGATTTCAGCCTTAGGATCACTCGGAATATAAACATCTTCACCAGTAATCGTTTTAGCAATATCTGTGTAGGTTTTACTTACCTGAAGAATATCTTCTTCACTCAATAAGAAGTTCTCAGCCATCGCTAAGCGCTCTGTCATCTTATCTTTTGCTAGTAGTAGCTCAGCAGTTGGTACACTGTTTAGTAACATTTGGCGAAACCCTTCTTTCGAGTTCTCAACGATGTTACCTTGCTGGTAGGCTTTGCTATCCCATATACGCGACGAATCCGGAGTACCAACTTCATCGATGTAGATCAACTCGTCATTACCTTGCAAGTCTTTCACATAACCAAATTCAAACTTGGTATCAACAAAGATTTGATCCACAGATGCTAGCTGCTCAGTTATTAGATTGAAGCCCTCAGTTAACAACTTCTCATACAGGTCTACATCATCAATCGAGTTAAACTTGAACGCATCTAAGTTATTAACAATATTTTCACGGCTAATGTTTACATCATCCACTTCAGGAACTTCATCTACACCCGTAATAATACCTTTAGTAGAAGGTGTAATTAGCAGCTCTGAAAGCTTTTGATTTGATTGCAATCCCTCTTCTAATGCTATACCGCAAAAGTCACGAGTACCTTTTGTGTAAGCGCGCCACATGCTACCGGTAATATAGTTTCTTGCTATTGCCTCTACCATCACAGGCTGAGCTTGGCGCACAATCCAAATGTACGGGTGTGGTACATCCACAATATGGTTACCAGCAAGACCCGCATCATTGAAGCACTTGAACCAATGAGCAGAAATCGCATTAAGTGATGCTCCTTTTCCAGGCACACCATTTAAGCCATTTTCGCCTTTCCAGATACACTCAAACGCAGAAATTCTATCGCTGATTATCATAATTGCTAACGGTGTATCCGCTGCGATATTGTAACCTTTCTCACGTATAAGGCGGCTACTGTCTTCAGCTGTTAATTTATAAACAGATCTTACTTTGCCACTGTGCACAGGGCCACTTACGCGGATGTTAAGATCATCATTTACATCCATTACTTTATAAGAGCTCATTGATTCTCCGGTCTTTTCTAAGGTATTCAGGCAGTTTATACCACCCATTTTTAAATTCGCTTTAATGCTATTCAATTAAAATGGCTCATCGAATAGCATTTAATAATTTGCACTTTACAATTAAAAACACCCACATAAAGTGGGTGTTAATAAAATCTTAAAACTAGGCTCTAGGGATACTATCCTTTATACGCCACAATAACTCTTCAGCTGGGACGGAAGCTGCTTCTTCGCCTTTCTTATTAAGTACTGTTAAGAAAGTAGCATTACCGCGGTGTAGAAGCTTAAGCCGATACCCAGCGGTTAGCTGATACATATTCGTATCCGCGTTAAAGAAGCCTTTGTTAAAGCCTCTATTAAAGTTATAAACAACTTTACCTCCTAGCCAAACTTTAAAACCTTCTTGGTTTGCAGGGTGGTTAGGATCAGTGATTCCCACTTCTTTACTGGAATCAACTTGCCCTTTTGAGCTATAGCTAACATTTTTGGCTGCCCCCCCTTTATCTTCATCATCGCCAAAGCCAAATGAGGATAACGATATAGGTCCACGATCACCATGCAACCACTCAAAGAACCCCCTGCTCTTAACAGTACGCGGCGTTAACGAAGTAAAGGTTAAGTAAAACGTTTTATCATCAAAATCCTTTGTACCAACATCAATTTGGTTAGCAACTAAAGAGTTTTCAACTAAGCGCCACGTATTCTCAACTGAACCTGTAATTTTCAAAGCGGGTTTGCCATTCGCATTACGGCCAAACAATACTGTACCTGGGCGCTGAGCTTGCTTGAACTTACTTGCCAGTAAACCACTGCCCTGCTCTGTACTGGTTGATTTACTCATAAAGCGCAGCAACTCGTACAACATATCAGCTTTATAAGATAAGTTTTGTGCTTCACTGTTCCAGTCAACAGCGCTTACTTCTTCACTAGCTGGGTATTGCACATGCTCCATACTAATGACTGTACGCTGGTTGTTCTCGCTTTGTGGTCTTAGCTTAATCCGGACTTTATTCTTACTATCACCTTTAACACGTTGGAAAGTCAGCTTCTTAATCCAGCTATCCACAACCCCGAATTGGTCCGCTTTAATAACAACCCAATCGCTTTCAATAGTGCCCTGCTGAGGATTAACATCAGCGATGCCTAAATTATTGAATTCCATGAACTGCTGCGCTTTGGGCCAAATTTCATTGATAGGCGCATCAACTAAAACAACCTTACCCGTGCCATCTTGTTTCACGTTGACAGACTCTGAGCCTGAATCCGCATAGAAGTAGTCAGGGCGCTTAATAGTATTAATCGACTTGCCCGATGTGCCGCCTACTCTTGGAATTTCCATCGCATCTTGAGTTTGCTTAGCCTCTAGTTGCTCCGGAATACTTAAGCGCTTGCTAGATGTTACTTTTTGATAAGCGTTTGAGCGATCATGAATTAGGCCGTCTTTGCCGTATAAGGCATTGTTCGATAAAGTACCACACCCTCCTAAAAGAACGGTACTGCACAAGGTAGCAATGCCAAAACGTTTGGCCAACGCTGGCTTTGTTAGCGTTAGCGAACGATTGAGCGCCCGATCTTGCTCCACATTTAGATAATGATTTGATCTACTGTGTTGGTATTTCATACTACCTCGATTGTCTTTTTATACTAATTTTCAGCTTATACTCGATTAAAGCTGTTTGGCACTTTGCATAGCGCTCATTAGCGGCGCTGTGTACTGATTAGAGAGCGGCGTTAAAGGCAAACGTATTCCCTTTCCCATCAAACCTAATTCAGAAACAGCCCATTTAACTGGAATGGGGTTTGACTCTACAAACAATTGATTATGAAGCTCCATCAAGCTCTCATTTAATGCTCTTGCTTGACCAGCCTCACCCGCTATTGCTAATTCGCAGAGCTTGGACATCTGCTTTGGAACAACGTTCGCTGTGACAGAAATATTACCGTGGCCACCCGCAAGCATAAGCTCCACAGCAGTAATATCATCACCAGAATAAACAGCAAAGCCTTCAGGTGCATTTGCTACTAGTGATCTATTACGCTCTACATCTCCCGTCGCATCTTTAATCCCAATAATATTTTCAACATCGTTAGCCAACCTTAACGTCGTTTCTTCTTGCATATCTGCCACAGTACGACCTGGCACATTATAAAGTATCTGTGGAATATCCACAGCTTCTGCAATCGTTTTAAAGTGCAGATACATACCTTCTTGAGTAGGCTTATTGTAGTAAGGTACGACTGACAAGCAAGCATCAGCGCCCGCAGCTTTCGCTTCTATTGATAACTCAATGGCTTCTTGAGTATTGTTAGCACCCGTTCCTGCAATAACAGGAATTCGTTTTGCAACTACCTCAACAACACGTTTAATAACGGCGCAATGTTCTTCAGGATTGAGTGTTGCAGATTCACCAGATGTACCAACTGCTACGATTGAGCTAGTACCATTTTCAATATGAAATTCTACAAGTTTATCAAGTGCAACCCAGTCGATATCGCCGTTGTTTGCCATCGGTGTTACAAGTGCAACTATACTGCCAGTTATCATTTTTATCTCCAAAACAGGTTTAAGCCATATTTGCTAAAACCAAATAATCTGCGAAATCTAACGACTGAAATACAAAATACTATAAACGTTGCTACCAAAGAGAGCTGCAACTTCAAAAGATACTTAAACTGCTTTACTAGTATTCTATTGTTCTTATTAAGTAATCGTTAAATATGTCAATTGGGTCAGTATTCTATATTAAATTCAGGGTGAATGAGTAGCGTAAGCTTAGAATATTTTCAGTTAATTTAAGCACTAACGCCAAACTCTTACAAACACCACTAAAACCTTATCAACACAAGCTGTACACCAGTATTATTGGAAGCTTTTTGACTAACGAAGAGGGTTGCTTTTACTTTTAGTAGTGTTCGCTAAATTATTGACGCTAAGCTCACATAGCACAGACATATCGACAAACGTATTGTTATAACTCGTATACCTTGTACTATAGTGATAAATCTTTACATTTTAGCTATTTTTGGAGCACTTATGTCATTAGCAATCGGCGATAAAGCCCCCCTTTTCACTTGCCAAACACAAACAGGCGAAGAGATCTCACTGACAAGCCTAAAAGGCAAAAAAGTTATTTTATACTTCTACCCTAAGGACTCTACACCAGGCTGTACTGCACAAGCTTGTAATTTGCGCGATAATTTTGAAACGATCACCAATAGCAATTATGTAGTGTTAGGTGTGAGTAGCTGCTCAGCGAAAAGACACAACAACTTCATTGAAAAGAACAGCCTTCCTTTTGATTTGCTAATGGATGAAACACAAGAGCTACAAAATAGTTATGGGGTATGGCAACTAAAGAAAACCTTCGGCAAAGAATACATGGGCACTGTGCGCACTACTTTTATCATTGACGAACAAGGCTTAATTGAACAAATCATTAACAAGGTAAAAACTAAGGAACACTGGCAGCAAATTGCTGACCAATAGAAAAGCTTTTAAATGACTGACGGTTGCCAATTGACAAAACAAAGGCAATAGCAGATTAGGATTAAAAGATTACCAATTCAGGAGATAATATATGTCAGCAGGCTCTACAGGCAATGTAATAGCCGCTTTGTGTAGCGTTTTTATTCCAGGCCTAGGACAGCTAATTCAAGGCCGTTTACTATTGGCCATCATCATGTTTGTAAGTGTGGGTGTGCTCTATTGGTTTTGGTGGTTCTTTATTTTCCCAGCAGTTATTGGCGCTTTAATCCATCTGTTTAGCATCATTAGCGCTGCTACCTATAAAGGCGATTAGCGTTTACCTTGCAAACACACTGCAGATGTTTACATGATTTTGTAAATATTTTGCAAACAAATAAAAAAGGTGAGCATTGCTCACCTTTTTTGTTGGCTATTTAAACCGGTTTTAAGCAACTACTTTTATCGGCTTTACATTACTGCGGCTCACTGCGGTTAATAACGCTTGTAATGTCGCATTTGAAGTATCTTCATTTTGCGCAACCGCACTAAATACCTCACCGTCAATTTTCACTTGGATACAAGCCAGTGCTTGAGCATCAGTACCACTATCCAATGCGTGCTGATCATATTGTACTACTTCTATTTGGCAGCCATAGTGCACAGTTAATGCATCACAGATAGCTTCAAGTGCACCTGCGCCAGAGCCTTCATATTGGCGATCGCCAAATGTAAACCTTGCTTGAAGCTGATTATCTTGAGTATGTAAGTCGTAACTTTGCAGCTGCCAATGGCTATCAACTTGCACAAAGTTTGCATCGTAAATAGCTTTAATGTTGACGGGTGTGACCTCAACTTTTTGCTCTTCTGCTGCTTTTTGAACAAATTTTGACAACGGAATATGCATCCATTTAGGTAATTCAATTCCATAATCACGCTCAAGCACAAGTGCAACACCACCTTTACCGCTTTGACTATTAATACGCACAACAGCTTCATATTCACGGCCTATATCTCGAGGATCAATCGGCAAGTAAGCTACTTCCCAATGCTGTAAATCGTGCTCTTTGTGATAGTTAATTGATTTGCGAATAGCATCCTGATGACTACCAGAGAATGCAGTATAAACAAGCTCTCCCGCCCATGGATGTCTAGCTGCTACGGGTAGTTCTGTGCAGTACTCAACAACTTCGATAATTTCAATAATATTTGACAAATCAAGCTCTGGATCAACCCCTTGTGAGTACAAGTTCATGGCCATAGTGACAATATCCATGTTACCGGTACGCTCACCGTTACCGATCAAAGTACCTTCAACACGATCAGCACCTGCCATGACACCTAACTCAGCTGCAGCAACCCCACAGCCTCTATCATTATGGGTATGTAATGAAATACGTACTGATTGGCGATTAACAAGCTTACGACAGAAATATTCAATTTGATCTGCGTAAACATTCGGTGACGTCATCTCAACCGTAGAAGGTAAATTAATAATAATACGCGCTGCTTCATCGCCAAAATAAGGTGTCCACTGCTCAATAACAGCGTCACAAACTTCAACTGCATAGTCAGTCTCAGTACCCGTAAAACTCTCTGGTGAATACTGGAAATGCCATTGTGTTTGCGGGTATTTTTTCGCGTAATCTCTAACGAGTACTGCTCCGTTAACCGCGATACCTTTAATCTGCTCTTCATTTTTCTCAAAAACTTGCTGGCGCTGAACCACAGACGTTGAATTATAGACATGAACGATCGCCTGCTTAACACCTTCCAAACTCTCATAAGTACGTGAAATCAAATCTTCACGCGCCTGAGTTAAAACTTGTACTGTTACATCATCTGGAATTTTATTTTCTTCAATCAACTTTCTAACAAAATCAAAGTCAGGTTGTGATGCAGAAGGAAAACCCACTTCAATCTCTTTAAAACCCAGTTTAACCAGCAAATCGAACATTCGCGTTTTCTGCTCAACATTCATTGGATTAACTAATGCTTGGTTTCCATCTCGCAAATCAACGCTGCACCACTGTGGTGCTTTGGTCAGACTTTTATCAGGCCAGGTGCGATCAGTTAATTTAATAGTGTCAAAAACTTTATATTTACGATGGTCAAACATCTGATTACCTATTGCTTTATAAGAGTCATGAAAGAAATATTTGATCGCAGTAGCCTGCGATCATATTTTAGTGGCTAGCTTTGTAAGCATTTGCCAAGATTACTTTTTTGTGTAAGTAATTTTACCAGTTAAAGGATGAATTAACAGGTGTGTAGTTAAGTTTAATAGCTTGTGGCCTTGAACATAAATCTATTATAGAAGAGAGTTTGCGCAATTACTTATCTTTATTAGCTCAACATACAAAAACTGTGCAATAATTATAAAGCTAAAAACAATAGTGCTTACAATTATTTGCGCAAAGAGAGAACAACATGCAAACCAACATAAGTATTGATCGATTTGATCTAAAAATATTGCGTGCATTACAAGAAAATGGCGCGCTTTCCAATCAAGAACTGTCGGAAAAGGTAGGCCTTACCGCCGCGCCTTGTTCTCGCCGTGTAAAGAGCCTAGAGGACAATGGCGTTATTAAAGATAAAGTGATCCGCATAAATGAGCGCGCTTTATCGCTAGATCTATTTGCTATCCTACACATCAGCATGGACAAACATATCCCCGAACGCTTTGCAGAATTTGAGCGTGTTATTAGCACTTTTGATGAAGTTATTGAATGCTACTTAATTACCGGCCACGACGCTGATTATCAACTGAAAATTGCAGTACCTGACATGGACAGATATCATGATTTATTACTCGGCAAAATAACCCGAATAAAAGGCGTTAGCGGCGTAAAATCAGCATTCATTATGCGTAAAATTGTTGATACAACAGCACTACCTTTAAATTACACACAGCTATAAAGCATGAAATAAATTCGGCATAGTGGCAGACATGCTATTCAGACAAACAAAGTAGCTTATTTGAATGTTTTTTGAATCCAACGGACAACTTATAAAGTATTTCACTACAAGCATTAATTATTAATTTCGCTTTAACTATCAATGATACAATTACTCACATATACAGCGATATTAATCTCAAACTCAAGGAATCAATCATGCCCTCTATTATTACTAAAATCGCCAGTTTAATCATCTCGCTGTGGATTGCAAAAGTGTTTCTTTTTTCATTGCCTTACAAATTCACAAACCACCCAGATACCCAACACATCTTTTCAACAATTGGCCAATGGATGAGTGAAACTATCAGCTCAAGCCTAGGTGAATTTTTCACACACTCAGGAGCCGTACTCGTAGGCTCTGTGGAACTTATTGCATCTGTTTTGTTACTTGCTGCAAGTTTTATGTGGGTGCTTAACTCTGCTAAAATCACCAAAAGTGCAAGCTGCTATCAAACCATTTATTTCTTTTCTGGACTTCTGTCATCAGCCATTATGTTCGGTGCTGCATTCTTCCACCTATTTACACCGTTAGGGATTGAAGTTATTCATGAAGGAAAAAATGACGGCGGTTCACTATTCTATGCGGCCGTATCTATTTTATTTTTAGGCCTTGTGCTCGCCTTTCTTAACCGCCCAACTAAAACACAATAATCACACTATCACTAAGCGCTAATTAATTGGCGCTTAGTGAACACCCTTATCTTACTTATTCATTATCAGGATGCCCAATGAAAAAAATTATTGTCATCGCCTGCGCTGTTGTTGTTGCTGTTATTTTTTATCAATTAGGCCTAGATCAATACCTTAGCCTCGAAGGCATCAAACAAAGCCAAACCCAAATTAGCGAGCTTAATGCACAGCACCCACTTTTGATCGCTCTTGCTTTCCTTGCTATTTACGTTTTGGTAACTGCCTTATCTATTCCAGGTGCAGCAGTTCTCACCTTAGGAGCAGGCGCATTCTTTGGCGTATTTTGGGGTACTGTAATTGTTTCATTTGCCTCTACTATCGGCGCTACAATTGCGTTTTTAGTAGCCCGTTATCTATTTAAAGACAGCGCTCAGCAACGTTTCGGCGATAAACTAAAAGCGGTTAATGAAGGCATTAAAAATGAAGGCGCGTTTTATTTATTCACCTTGCGCTTAGTCCCTTTATTTCCATTTTTTATGATCAACTTATTAATGGGTTTAACACCAATTCGCACTGTTACCTTTTACTGGGTAAGTCAACTAGGCATGCTCGCAGGTACTATCGTATTTGTAAATGCAGGCACACAACTCGCACAGATTGATAGTTTATCGGGTATTTTATCTCCAACACTAATCCTCTCATTTGCACTATTGGGCATTTTCCCAATTTTGGCAAAGAAAGTGATTAGCTATTTGAAAGGCAGGCAGGTTTACAGCAAATGGCAAAAACCGAAAAGCTTTGATCGCAATATTATCGTTATTGGCGCAGGGGCCGCAGGCCTAGTTAGCTCTTATATAGGAGCAGCCGTTAAAGCGAAAGTTACATTGATTGAAGTTAACAAAATGGGCGGAGATTGCTTAAATTATGGCTGCGTCCCCTCAAAAGCATTAATCAAAAGCGCAAAAGTTGCCGAGCAATTTAAGCATGCTGAACATTACGGCCTGACATTAAACAGCATCTCAGATCATACAACTGACACTTTAGAACCTAATAACAGTTTTAAAAATTTAAGCTTTAGCTTTAAAAACGTTATGCAAAGAGTGCATGACTCAATCAAGAAAATAGAGCCTCATGATAGTGTCGAGCGCTACAGTGCGTTAGGCGTTGATGTCGTTCAAGGTTATGGGCGCATCATCAATCCATGGACCGTTGAAATCAAACTCAACTCTGGGGAGATGCAAACACTTACTGCGCAATCAATTATCATAGCAGCAGGTGCCAGCCCTATTGTGCCCGACATTCCAGGCATTGAAGATACAGGCTACCTGACAAGCGATACAATGTGGGAAGCACTTGCTCAACGCGATCAAATTCCAAAGAAGATGATCTTCCTCGGCGGCGGGCCTATTGGGTGCGAGTTATCTCAAAGCTTTGCTCGCTTAGGTGCTGATGTATGGCAAATAGAGAAACACCAAAGAGTCATGCGACGCGAAGATGCTGAAGTTTCTGCTCTGGCGCAAAAAGCATTGTCCGATAGTGGCGTTAATGTGCTTACAAAACACACTGCACTGCGCTGTGAGATTCGTGACGGACTAAAATACCTTGTTGCTGAACATGATGGACAAGAAGTCTCACTCGAATTTGATGAGCTTATTTGTGCCGTCGGCCGTAAAGCACGTTTAAGCGGATACGGTTTAGAGGATTTAGGAATAGACACCCAATCAACCGTTATTACCAACCAATACCTACAAACGGTATACCCTAATATTTATGCCGCTGGCGATGTTGCAGGACCTTATCAATTCACTCATGTGGCCGCACATCAAGCTTGGTATGCCAGTGTCAACGCGCTATTTGGCAGTTTTAAAAAATTTGCAGCTGATTATCGCGTTATTCCATGGACCACTTTTATCGACCCAGAAGTTGCCAGAGTCGGCATTAATGAGCAAGAGGCGATAGAGCAAGGCATTGCTTATGAAATCACAAAGTTTGATTTAAGCGAACTTGACCGTGCAATTGTCGATGGTGCAACTAATGGATTTGTTAAAGTATTAACCGTGCCTGGCAAGGACAAAATACTAGGTGTCACTATTGTCGGCGAGCAAGCTGCAGAGCTTTTAGCAGAATATGTGCTTGCGATGAAATACAATCTAGGGCTCAATAAAATTCTCGGCACAATTCACGCCTACCCTACAATGTCTGAAGCAAACAAATACGCAGCAGGTGAATGGAAGCGAGCACATGCTCCTGAACGTATTTTACGATGGTTAGAAAAATTCCATCACCGAAAGCTACATTAATGTACCAAGACCTTCTTTAACCCTAAGCTATGACCAGTTAAATTACCAACGAGTTTAACTGGTCATACACCTACTAATTACCTCTGATAAAGCCCAACTTTAACCCCTAGCCGCCCCAGTTTTAGCACAGCTAATTACAAACACTGTAAACGCTCTTATAAATACCCTAAAAAAAGTAAGCTTTTTGCCGCTATTTTGAATCTATCTTAAAAACTAAAGCGTATAGTAAATTAGATCAAATAGGTTGATTTTAAACTTGTTTCCAAACTTTCACCGAAATCATTTTACTTTCATATTTACACTGTTTTAAACGCCAATTTTAATTGCGTAAAAAGGTTCCCCCCTTATACTATACGCCTTTAATAATCGCAGCTTTTGATCAGTGAGAAGGAAAATTTATGCTGATTCGCATATTGTTAGTTATTACTTTTATCTTAAATTGCATTGCGCGATTAAGAGGTCCATGGCGCTATTTTCAAATCAACTCGTTACACTTTAATGACGAGCTTGGAATTTATTCAAAAAACGATATCGATAATAATATCCCTGATAAATGGCGCTTACCCCAAGCCGTTGATGATGGTTTATATATTCCTGAATCTTTCCCTGTTTTTGTAAAACCCGAATGGGGCCAGAATGGTCAAGGTGTGCGCCGCGCAGATAATGCCAACGAGCTCGATTATATTCGCAATCACAGCATGAACCCTAAGACGGTTTATGTGATTCAGCAGGCTGCACAACAAGCTCGTGAATTTGAAATATTTTACATCCGAGACCATCGCAATTTAAATTGCTATGCCACAATGAGCATTACCGAAACCTGCAATACCAGTGGTCAAGATTTACCCGTTAATAGTATCAACAACCAACATACTTTTTATAGCTCAATGACACCTAAGCTAAGTACTCAAGAGCTGGATAATATTTGGAAAAATATCGGCTGTATTGGTCACTATAGCTTTGCCAGAGTAGGTGTACGCGCCGACTCATTAAAAGCCATTGAAAACGGCGAATTCAAAGTCATCGAAATTAACTTGTATTTACCAATGCCAATAAACTTAATGGATACTACCCTTCCCTTTAGAGAGAAGTTTAAATTCATTAAGACGAGCATGAATCATTTAGCCAAACTCGTCGATACCATACCGAACAATCAACAAAGCAAATCGGTATTTCTTAAAAAAACGCTCTTCCAACCTAGAACAAAGTAGGATTTTAAATGCTAGCATTGAAACGTCGTATGTACGCCGCCATTAGTAAAAAATACATGAATGATTGCAGCAGCTACAATTCTCTTGAAGTGAGACGTGGTTGTCGTTCAAAAAAACAAGCCAGAGCTACCTTTGCAGCTCACAATGTTCCACATGCCAAAGGTCAAATTATTTTTGGACCTCTCGCAGCTTACAACTTTGTTAAGGAACACGGCTTCCCTGTTGTTATCAAACCCAATGTAAGTGGTTTCTCAAGAGGTAGCTATTTCCCAATCAATAACTACAAAGAGCTATTTAAAGCGCTTGCACTTGCGAAAATTTGGTGGCCAACAACTGTCATAGAACAATACCTAGAAGGTAGAAATTACCGTGTTGTTGTGATTGAAGGTGAAATAATGTCAGCTATTGAGCGGTTTCCACCCACTGTTGTTGGAAATGGTAAAGATAGCATCAGAGACCTTGCCAAAGCTGAGAATGCTATCCGCGAAGAAATGGGTTTATTTCCAACTATTTACCCAATTAAAGAAACTGAGCAAACCATCTCGCATTTAGCAAAACAAGGATTAACGTTTGACTCTGTACCTGAAGATCAGCAAAAGATCACCTTGTTCTATCGAATTGCATTAGCCCCTGGCGGCACAATTAACACGATCGATAAGACAACGATTGCCCCAGAAAACGAAGCGTTGTTTTTAAATGTATTAAAGATGTTCAATGCCAATATATTAGGTATAGATGTCATTATGGATCAAGGCCTTGATGTCCCGCACGATCAACAAAAATGTATTTTGCTCGAGGTAAACTCTCGTCCTTATCTAAAAATGCATGATGTGCCTAGACACGGTGAGCGTGAAGATTTAACACCTTACTATCAAAAACTAGACAACCTAAACATTACTCAATCTGACACTTTTTAATACCATGCAAACAGCGCTCGCAAAAACCCAGCAACGCCAGTTTTACCTGTTTGTCTGTAGCCACTCTTTCTTAATAGGATTGTTCCCTTTCTTTCTCCCTGTTTATTTATATAAACAGGGTTTGAGTATGGCTCAGATTTGTTTTTTTATCGCAGCCAGCGCTGTGACTTTTACTCTTGGTATGTACCTATGGGACAGCATAAAAGGAAAGCTAACCCCTTTTAAACTACTTGCCATCTGCTATTTTTTAGAAATAGTCATGGTGGCAAGTGTGGTTTATGCCGGCCCTCATTTATCATCACAGCCAGCACTCGCATACATCATTGCCGCAAGTTATGGTTTGTATCAATGCTTTTTTTGGACAACACAACGAGCACTCTTTATTGAACGAAGCACCAGCAGCAATACTGGTGACCGCTATGGAAATTTTCAAATATTTGTCGTGGTTGCGCTCAAAATTGGGGTATTTATTGGCGGATTATTGCTTGAAGACCAAAACACGCAATTACTATTTATTATCTCTCTGATCACTATTATTACTAGCTTCTGGCTTGTCATTAAACTTCCAGGTGAGCTGAACTGGCCTTTTCTTGCATGGCCAACAGTTAGCGTAAAAGCCATTATCCGTTTCAAAGATAACTATCGCTCTAAGCAGATCTTCGCCCTTGATGGATTTTTCCTATTTATTGAAAGCTACTTTTGGCTACTTTCTCTCTTCTTGATTTTAAAGCAGAGCTTTATGCAACTTGGCATCATGATAATTGCCATAACCGTTATGCTCTCTTTAGTCTTTTTAGTCCTTAAAAGTAAAATAGACAAACTCCCTGAACAATTAGTCTACAGCCTTTCAATTATTGGCTACGGCTTATCCTGGGTTCTGCGAGCTGAGCTTGAAGAAGATTTAAGCTTATTTTACCAATTCGTTTTCCTATGCTTAATTGCATTTCTCACAGCACTTTTTAGGCTCGCCTTTAATAAACGCTTTTTTGATCTTGCTGTGCACTACCCTAAAACACCGTATATATTAATGAAGAGCTACTACTCGCAAGCAACCTTAGTGTTCGCATTTGGGTTGCTGGGATTATTTTATATTGATCAGAATATTTTCGATTCACTCAATATTGGCTATTGGATAGCTGTGGTACTCACACCGCTTTATTTCATTTATAAAACTCGCAGCATTAGCAACGCTGGTAACTAACTCCGCTGCTTTAAGCCAAGGGTTAATTTAACCCTTGGCCCGTAACCTTCTACTCGCTAATTTACTTTTTGAGTATCTATCAATAAAGCAACAAAGCACTAGAACAAAGCATGAAAAACCTGTATTTTTTGGTGCTTCCTCAACCAACTAAGTTATTCCAATGAGCCAAAATACGATTGCCTATCAAGGTCATGCAGGTGCTTACTCGCATCTTTCCTGTACAAAAGTTTTTCCATCAATGAACGCCCATGCATGTGATAGTTTTTCTCAGGCGATGTTTATGGTTGAGCGCGGTGAAGCAAAGCTCGCGATGATCCCAATAGAAAATTCAACAGCGGGCCGTGTTGAGGAAATATATCGTTTGATGCCAAAAACCCAGCTGCACATCATTGCTGAGCACTTTGAGCCTGTTAATCACTGCTTGCTAGCATTACCTGGCACGACGCTTGATGAGTTAAAAACGATTTCGTCCCACCCTCAAGCATTAGCACAGTGCAATAGCGCTATTGAAGCACTTGATTTACAACAAATTGCTCACTTAGATACAGCGGGCTCCGCAGAAGAACTAGCAACACTGAAGCAACCAGCTCACGCTGCCATTGCATCAACGCTAGCGGCTAAATTATACAATTTAGATATTCTGAAAGAGAATTTCCAAGACATTTCAGGAAACACTACTCGTTTCATTATATTGTCAAAAGAAAAACAAATTCCGACCTTTGAAGCTGATAAAACCTTTATCACCACCATTATGTTCCGTGTCAGAAACATACCTTCCGCACTGTTTAAATCAATGGGAGGATTCGCTACAAACGGCGTAAACATGGTTAAACTTGAAAGCTACATGGCCTCTAATTCAATGTCGATTACCAGCTTTCACTTAGATGTTGAAGGACACCCTGATCAACCTCAAATGCAGCTAGCACTGCAAGAGCTAGAGTTCTTTTCAAGTGAAATGCGTGTTATAGGCACTTACTTAAGTCACCCTTATCGCGGTGACAATGAAGCAGAGCCTTCAGGCGAGAGCTTTACTTAAGCTTTACTAAGTATTTTTTACTGTTAACACCATCTACATTGCAACCTGCCACTACCACAACTCTTTTTGTGTTCTCAGGCAGTTTGACGTTATTGAGCGAGCGCGTAAAAGGCTGCTCATTGACATGTGGATGGTGCAACACTCTTTTCCCTAACACTTTTCCATCTTCACTTTGTACCTGCCAAAAATTAGCATAATGATCCCAGCTTTTATCAGCATGCCTCAGTGTCACTGCAAATTGATAATTACCATTAGATTGGCGCACTGACTCCACATTTTCGATCAATGTCTCACTGGCACTCAAAGGTAAATTTACTGTTAGGGTAACTAATAAGCTTAGTGTCGTTATCAATTTCATAAGCAACCTCTTTGTTATATATAAACAATCATTTAGAAACTATGCCATCATACTATTAGTTCTCGTTAAAATCAGAAGATTCTCACCCGTATTTTATCATTTATGGTAGCAACCCTACACTGGCTTTTTAACACAACACAAGTAACAGGGTTGCTCCGTACTTCACTTATTTCTATCGTCTTTGCATGCAACAAAGCTTGTCTTGATAACAAGATTTAAATTCACTGATAATAATCGGGAGATTTCTTTAAGCTCTTAAACGTTTCTAAATCGTGTTGAATCCACAATTGCCCCTCTACCTCCTTAAGCAAAGCATCAATATTATTCATCGATACTAATGTTTGTGCTTTATCAGTATTAATTGCAGGTACTCTTTTGTGTCGCATATTTTTTTCAAAATGATACAAATCACCACTTAGTATAACAGCCCCCGTCTCGCTTAAATTAACCAATAATGATTGGTGGCCAGGGGTGTGCCCGTGAGTTGGTATCAACCTTAATCTCTCATCAGCAAACACATCGTATTCCCCTGAAACACCGACAAACTGACGCTTTTCGATACTTTTATAATCATTAGGATCAAAATGCATAGCCCTTGCTTGATCAGAGAAAGCCGCTGCCAATTCGGGCTCTTGCACTAAAAACTTTGCATTTTTAAATTGCGCCATATTACCTGTATGATCAAAATGAAAATGAGAAATTGCAACATAATCAATATCAGTTGCAGCCAAGCCAAGATCCGCCAGCTGAGACGCTAAAGTACGCTTAACTTGTAAATGAAACATACCATCAGCGACCAAAACACCGTTTTTTTGCTTCACTAATTGATCACTCAAACCTGTATCCCAGAGCAAGTTACCTTTAGGATGCACAATTAAATAGCAACTATTGGCAAGAGTTTTACTGAACCCCTCATCGCCCCCTGGTGAAAAGAGTGATATGTCTTTTACGTTTATCGTTCCGCAATCAAGCAGGTGCAATTGGATACGAGTATTAGAATTATCCGCTTGTACTTTCCATGCTGAAATGATCAGAAAACTAACAACCGCCATTTTTTTTAATAACCTCATTATCAGCCCCTGTTAAACAATTAAATGAAATGTGCTTAACATTGCTTCATCACGCAACGGTATCACTGCTTGGTACTGCTCACTGTTATACCAGTTAACAGCCTTCTCTTTACTGGGAAACTGAATAATCACTTTAGTCGTATGACTTGCACTTCCATGCAAAGACTCCACTGAGCCTTTAGATAAAAACTCACCTTGATAACCGACAAGCGTTTTAGCCGCTTGAGCACTATAAACTGCCATTTTTTCTATATTCACTGGGGTTAGATCAACAATAATGTACGCACTCATAATGTCATTTCCTTAAGTTAGTTAATGTTGATACACTTTAAATCACTAACATTTACCAAACAATAACCATAAAATTAACAGATTGTGCATATATATGAACAATGTAAAAAAACTCTCTTCACTACTTATTTTTGCTGAAGTTGCCAATAATCAATCCTTTACGCTAGCAGGAAAAAAACTGGCGATGAGTAAGTCTGCTGTCAGCCAACACATTAAACGCCTAGAAGAAGATATTGGGCAGCAATTATTATCGCGCCATACAAGAGGTATGTCTTTAACAGCCGCTGGCAAGAAGCTTTTGGACAGATGCGAACTACTTCGTGATCAAGTTGATATTGCCTACGATGAACTAACCTTGAGCAAAGAAGCCCCCTCAGGGATCTTCGCACTTACAATCCCTCACTCGTTTGAGAAAAACATTGTTATACCTGCATTAAAGCAACTGTGCTTAGAGTTTCCATTACTGCAAATTAACTTAAAAGTTACAGATCAGCCTCTGGATTTAATAGAGGAAAATTTAGATGTCTCTATATATGGAGGGGACCTAAAAGACAGCAATTATCGCGCCCTACCGATTGGCAGCGCTAAAGAAGTATTTTGTGCTAGCCCCAACTTTCTTCAGAGACAAGGAAACATCCCTCAAATAAATAATATTAAAGAGATGCCATTCATCGCGAATCTTTGGCAAACCAATAATTTAACAATTTTTAAAGATGCTATTTTCAATCAAAAGCTATCTGTTCAGTTAAAGCACTTTGCCAAAGCCAATACCATAAACAGTGTAGTTGAGCTTATTTCACAAGATATGGGTATTGCGTTATTACCTGAATTTGTTGTTAACTCACACTTTGAAGACAACTCCTTAGTACAAATACTCCCAGAGTACTCGGGTAAGTTATGGCCTTTTTATATGGTTCATCGTTTTCACGGCGAAAAGCCAATTCATATCTCTCGTTTTTATCAGCTAGTTAAGCATTTTTTTACCAAACTAAGTCACTAAACAACCTTAATTTCTGCATAATAGCGAAACAAAGGTGTCGATTCAGATTTACTGAAATAAATGAATATACAGTACACCCTGCTGCTTAAGATTGAGACGACTCAGTACTGTCAGCATGCCATAGAGCAAACCACATCTAGAGCTCTGCCGCTGTACCACGTAACTTAATGCGACGGATTTCCATTTTCTATATCTGATCAGCTTTTTAATCCCGAATTTAAGTCTATGGCAATCCCTAAACCTTAGCTGGTTGATCTTTAATGGATCGTGTAAAATCAGTCGGCTTTAAGCATTATAAAGCTAAGGAACATATATGGACGCTCGGTGATATTCAAGGCAATAGTTTCCCCTATTACCTCTTTCTATAATTATCAGCGTTCTATGTTCAGTGCCCAGAGTAGTTAAATCAAGATCTAAAAGTATCAGTACTAACATA
>CAKZOD010000028.1 GCA_937136055.1 uncultured Oceanospirillaceae bacterium
TCGCCAATTCCAATCGATGGAACTTGTGTGCGTATTGGTTCTATGCGCTGTCACTCACAAGCTTTTACTATTAAATTGAACAAGAACATCCCAATGGATGAAATCGAGTCAATGTTAGATGAAGCTAACGATTGGGTTAAAGTGATTCCAAATGATCGTGACTTAAGCATGACAGAGCTCACACCTACAAAAGTAACAGGTACTTTAAATATACCGGTAGGTCGTTTGCGTAAAATGAATATTGGCAACCAGTACCTAAACGCTTTTAGCGTAGGTGATCAGTTGTTATGGGGTGCCGCTGAACCGTTGCGCCGTACACTGCGTATTTTGCTGCAAGCATAAGTTTACGTCGTGAGTATGAAGCCCGACTTGTCGGGCTTTTTTGTTTGAGATATAAAATTCACAGTGAGGATGGACACCGCTAGTTTAGCGTGTAACGGCTGCTGGGGATTTAAAGATAAGTAATCAGTATTTGGGTAGTGATGATGAGTTTAAGTTATGCGTGAGCTCAAATGCTAGATACAAGTGATGGATGTAAGAGGTGAAAGATGAGTAAGTTATATGATGTGGCAGTTGTTGGTGCGACAGGTTTAGTCGGTGAAACAGTACTGTCGATTTTGGAGCAGCGAGAGTTTCCTGTGGCGAGTTTGTATCTTCTTGCCAGTGAAAGATCTGTCGGCCAAAAGATTATGTACGATGGAAAAAATCTGAGTGTAGAAAATATTCAAGATTTTGATTTTTCACAAGCGCAAATTGCGTTGTTTTGTGCAGGTGGCTCTATCTCTGAAACTTACGCACCAATCGCTGCAGATAGTGGCTGTGTTGTGGTTGATAACTCCAGTTTCTTTAGAAATGAATTTGATGTGCCGCTAGTAGTGCCTGAGGTTAACCCTGATAGCATTATTAATTATAGTGCGCGTAATATCATTGCCAACCCGAACTGCTCAACGATTCAAATGATGCTGGCTTTGGCGCCAATTCATCGTGAGGTGGGTATAGAGAAGATCAATGTATCGACTTATCAAGCTGTGTCTGGCTCAGGTAAGGCGGGGCTTGAAGAGTTAGCTAAGCAAACAACATCGCTGTTGAATGCGCGTGAAATTCAAACGGATATCTACTCTCAACAAATTGCCTTTAACGTATTGCCCCATATTGATGTGTTCATGGATAACGATTACACCCGTGAAGAAATGAAAATGGTGTGGGAGACCCATAAGATATTAGAAGATGACACTATTGCTGTGAATGCAACTTGTGTACGTGTACCTGTGTTTCATGGTCATAGTGAGTCAGTACATATTGAGACAGCAAATTATATCAGTGCCGCTGAGGTGAGAGAGTTATTGGCATCGGCTGCGGGTGTTGAGGTAGTGGATGCGCCGGCGCAACAAGAGTATGCCTCAGCAGTGGTTCATGCCAGTGGTGCTGATGCAGTATTTGTAAGCCGTATTCGTGAAGACTTGTCAGATAACAATGGCATCAACCTTTGGGTTGTTAGTGATAATGGCCGTAAAGGCGCTGCCTTGAACGCGGTACAGATTGCCGAGTTATTGATTGAAAAGTATCTTTAAGTAGAATCTGAAAAGTGAGCTTGGCGCATGATCTTGAGTGTTGTGCGCCTTGTTTATGTCAATATAACTTAATCAGTCGTTTTCAGGCTGGTGAGCCATAAAAACACAATTTCCGCTTTTAAAGCAATCTCTTACATGTGGCTCTTAACATAAAGCCTGTGCCAAAAGGGGATTTTGCCCTAAAACATTCATCCATAGTACCTAGATTAAAAAGCGCTAAAGGCGCTAATTAATTGACCTGCACTTGGGAAATAGGTATCTTCTTTAGCTAAATTTAAAGATAACTTATTGATTTGTTTGTATTGCTTTCATAGTTGCTGAGGTTGATTTTCAAGCGCTATTAGCTAAGCTGAATTTATCATATACAAAATGAGACTTTGTTTTCAAATTATTAAGTTTATGTTATGTGAGTGAGCAGTGTGTATCTGAAACTCTCATTACAAAAATCAACAAAATAGTCGTTTTGCGCAAATAGTCGCAAGGCAGCTGGGGCTTCACAATGAATGGAAGCTTCATTATATAAAAAGATTGAACAAAACGTATTGTGTTCACTGTATTACTATCTATTTTTCGTCATTTTGTTCAAATAAAAAGCCGTCAAGGTAAAGGGATAATAAATGCTTCGCAAACTTGGTTTATGTGTAGCCATTGCTAGCTCGTTGCTAGTTAGCAAAGTTAACGCACTTGGATTGGGTGAAATAACCGTTAAATCGGCACTTAATGAACCGTTACGTGCTGAAATAAAACTTTTTCAAGTCAAGAATTTAAGCCCTCTTCAGATTAAGTCTCGGATGGCTGATCTGAATGATTTTGCGCTTTCTGGTTTAGCGACTCAACGTGCTTTATCAGGTGTGAGATTTCAGGTGCGTGTACGGCCCAATGGAACAGGGCGTATTATTCTAACGTCAAAGTTGCCTGTGACAGAGCCGTTTATGAACTTCCTGGTTGAGGTTAACTGGCCAAGTGGGCGGTTAATTCGCGAATATACTTTATTGCTAGACCCGCCAGCTAATCAATCTGTTGTTAATAATCGTAACTTTAATAACAATAATGCTGCCTCTCAGTCTTCTGTTGCTAAAACAACCCCTGTTAAAGTGCGTAAAAAGAGTGTTACTCGTAAGGCGTCTTCATCAAAACCGAGCGTGAAAAAAGGCCAGTATTATATCGGGCCTAAAGATACGCTTTGGGAAGTGGCTATTGCCAATAGGCCAAGTAAGCGTGTAACGCCACAGCAAATGATGGTGCTTATTCAGCGCAAAAACCCAAATGCCTTTCCTAACGGTAATATTAATGTCATGAAAGCTAGGCAGGTCATTGATTTGCCGACACAAGCGGAAATTGATGCGCTAAGTGTGAAAGATGCGCAGGATGAGGTGATAAACCAAACAAAACTTTGGAAGAGTGGCAAGTTACCTAAAATAGTTGCTCAGCCAGAGAAGGTTGTCGATAAAAAGTCTATGGAGGCGAAAGATAAAGACGCCAAAATGGATAAAGATAAAAAAGAGTCTGATAAAAAAGATTCTATGAAGGACACGGCTAAAGATAAAGAAATGAAGGACGCGTCGAAAGGAAAAGACTACCCTTCAATGAAAGATGAATCACAAGCGGCAATTGATGCGATGTCGACCGAAAAAGGTATGGTTGATGTGGTAACTCCAGAGCAGGCAGCGCTGAATAGAGAGCTGCAGGCAAAAGCTGAGGCAATGGCGTTAGCGGCGAGTAAAGATTCGGAAAAAATAGCTGATCTTTTGAAAAACAATGCTGAGCTAGATGTTAAGTTGGCGCTGTCTCAAGAGTCGATTGATAAGCTTGAACGCGATAATGAAGCTTTGAACGAGAAACTTAATAAGATCATCAAGCAGCTTGATGATATGAACCGTTTGTCGATGCTTAAAGATGAGCAGTTAGCGGCATTGCAAGTTGAGCGTGAAGATGAGCTAAAAGAGCAGCAGGCTGAAGATAAGAAGGAGATGGAAAAGAGCTGGATCGATAAGCTTTTAGAAAATCCTATTGGCATGGCTGCTGCAGGTGTTGGCTGGTTAGTCGCGGTGATTGCGGGTCTGTTCTTGTTGCTTAGACGCAAGAAGAAAGAGCCTGAAGAAGGTGATGCAGAGAGTGAGGCTAAAACCGAGCCTACTGTTAGCTTGCCGGATGAGGTTGTAGAGGAAGATCTTAAATCCCTTGAAGAGTTGGAAGCGCCTGAGGAAGAAGACAGTGCGGCGGATGATATCGATGATCTTGACTTGGATCTTGACCTTGATCTCGATATGGATATGGAGCTTGACGAAACGCTTGAAGGCGCAGGCTCTGATTTAGATTTAGATGAGGCAGATGACTCGGATGATGATCTAGCTGCGGAGCTAGAGGCTCAGCTAACTACGGATGAAGAGGAAGAAGACGATGATTTGGATCTTCTTGAGGGGATGGACGGGCTTGATTTCGATCTAGGTGAAGCTGATGACGAAGAGGACTTAGTATTAGATGCTGAGTCAGAGCCAGAACCAGAGCCTGAATTAGATGCAGAGCAGCAAGCAATGGCTGACTTTGAAGCAGCTATGCAGGAACAGGAAGGCGGTGCAGCGGATGAGCCAGATCCTTTAGAAAGTGCGCAGTTGCCAGATGGCTTAGATGAGCTAGCACTAGATGAAACGCTAGAAGTTGAGGAGTTGCCTGAGCAAGAGGCTCAAGAAGAGGTTGTTGATGCGGCGGCTGAAGAAGTATTAGATGAGTTAGCAGTTGATGATCTGCAAATTGAAATGCCTGAAGAGGATGAGTTACAAGCTGATGATGAATTACTGTCGAGCTTAGATGAAGATGCGCTCACTAGTGTCGAAGATGATGAATTAGATATAGCGGATATTGCTGATGAAGTGGCATCTATTGATGATCTAGCTGCTGATGATTTGGAAGTAGAAGAAGCATTAACACTTGAAGATGATGATGCTTCTTTAGACGACATGCTCAATGATCTAGAAATGATGCCCACTGATAGCACTGAGGCCGAGCCTGATTTAGAGGTGGCTCAAGGTGATGTGCAGTCTGATATTGATGATTTGTTAGAAATTGAAATGCCAGAAGATGAGCTGGATACAAATGCAGATAGCCCTGAGATCGATTTAGATCAAATGATGGCAGAGCCATTAGATGGGCCTGCTGATGAAGTGAAGCAAGAAACAGCGAGTGAAGATTTGTCGGACCTTGAAATCGAGCTGGTAGAAGATGACATTGAAGCTGACAGCTTAGATAGTGCATTAGAAGGTATAGATTCAGATGAGCCTGTTGAAGATCAAATTCCAATGGATAATGGCTTGGATGATCTATTGGCGGTTGATGAGCCAATAGAGGCAAGTGATGCACCACAGGCATTGTCAGAAGAAGTTGATCAGTTGCTTAGCAGTACAGATGATGAAATTGCCCTTGAAGAAGTTGCGCCAGTGTTTGATGCTGATAATGAAGAAGATATTGATTTGTTGGCCGGAGAAGATGGCTTGCGTATGAAGCTTGATCTTGCACGTGCCTATGTTGAGATGGGGGATTCTCAAGGCGCTAAAGATATCATAAGTGAAGTGATGTCCGGTGGTGATGAAGAGCAACGTGCTGAGGCTCAACAAATGCTTGATTCGTTGCAATCTTAATCGCTGCTTGTCAGTGTTTATACAATCAAAGAAATAGGAGTAGGTCGTTTGTGTGAGTTAGCAGAACATTCGACATCTACAGAGGCGACGCAAGTCGCCTCTGTTCGTTTAGCCTTGTGTGTAGAATATGCAGGGGAGAATTACAAAGGTTGGCAGACGCAGAAATTTGATAATCTGCCAACGGTGCAGGAAAATGTAGAGCGCGCTTTATCAAAAGTTGCCAATCATCCGGTGTCTGTGATTTGTGCAGGTCGAACAGATACAGGGGTAAATGGTACTTATCAGATTATCCATTTTGACTCGCCAGCCAAGCGCAGTGAGCGAGCATGGGTACTGGGGACGAACACAAATTTACCGCAGGATATTTCAATACAGTGGGCGAAACAGGTTGATGATAGCTTTCATGCGCGCTTTAGTGCGCTGAGCAGGCGATATCGCTATATTATTTATTCCAACCCCGTGATGCCTGCTGTGCTTGCTAAAGGGGTTACTTGGACTCACAAGATATTGAATTTGAAAGCGATGCAAGATGCTGCGAAGTATCTGCAAGGGGAGCATGATTTTAGCTCTTATCGCGCGGTTGCTTGTCAGGCAAAAAGCCCAGTGCGAACTATCAGTAATATCGAGGTTTATCAGCGCGGGGAGCTGATAGTGCTCGATGTTCAGGCGAATGCGTTTTTGCATCACATGATTCGCAATATTGCAGGGGTGCTAATGACTATTGGTGCAGGTGAGGCTGAACCTATTTGGGCACAGCAGGTGCTAGATGCAAAGGATAGGCGCAAAGGTGGAGTGACAGGTCCGGCGCATGGCTTGTATTTTGTGGATGTAAAGTATCCCCAAGAGTATGCATTACCTGCGTCAAAACTAGGGCCGTTTTTTTTAGGCGGCTAATTAATTTTTAACCAATAAAGACAGAAAATGAACAAGCTGTAGATTGTGCTAGCGTTAGCCTGTTAAAAAGCATGGAAAGCGCTAGAGCATATTGTTGAATACTGTTAGAATTCTGCTCTTAAAATAATGATCTAAAAGTGATTGTATAATCAATGATGACACGCGTTAAAATTTGTGGAATTACTCAGCTAGAGGATGCGCAAACTGCAATTGAAGCAGGTGCTAGTGCATTGGGCTTTGTTTTTTACAAGCCTAGCCCTCGTTACGTAGAGCCAAGCGTGGCGCAAAGTATTATTCAACAGCTCCCTCCTTTTGTGACAACCACAGCGTTAGTTGTTAATCATGATGCTCAATCTGTGAATGCGATTATTGATCAAGTTAAGCCTGATTTGTTGCAGTTTCACGGCGATGAGGATAATGCGTTTTGTGCGCAATTTAACCGTCCGTTTATTAAAGCCTTAAGAATGAAAGAAGGTGAAGATATTGCTGCATTGTGCCTGCAATATCCGGATGCTCGAGCAATTTTGCTCGATAGCTATGTAAAAGGTGTGCCAGGGGGAACAGGTGCTGCATTTAACTGGCAGCTGATACCTAAGCAGTTACGCTCTAGCATTATTTTAGCTGGAGGATTAGATGCTGATAATGTTGCTTGTGCTATTGATCAAGTAGGGCCGTTTGCACTCGATGTTAGCGGTGGAGTGGAGCGCGATAAAGGCGTAAAATGCCATCAGCAAATAAAGCGCTTTATGCAGGCAGTACAAAAGCAGGATTTGGTGGCTTAATCATTATGCGGCGCACATAAAAGTGCTGCAAAAACTATCGTACTCAGTTGTGAGTGCTTTAAAAATAGAATTTAAGTTTGCTGTGTTGAATACAGCAGCTAGAAAAATTAGCAAGGCCAGCTAACACTGGTTATTCAAGATTGATTGCATCTTTCAGGATGCTAACAAAACGGATTATATATATGAGTAATTGGTTCGATAAAATTGTACCTTCACTAGTGCGCTCTGAATCTAAGCGCGCTTCGGTTCCTGAAGGATTATGGAAAAAATGCCCTAAGTGTGAGGCGGTACTTTACCTTCCGGATCTAGAAAAGAATTTAAGTGTGTGCACTAAGTGTGATCATCACATGAGAATGCCTGCGCGTAAGCGTTTAGAAGCATTCTTAGATGCTGAGACATTCTCTGAAATCGGTGCTGAAATAGAGCCAATTGACCACTTGAAATTTAAAGACTCTAAAAAGTATAAAGATCGTTTAACAGCGGCGCAAAAAGATACTGGCGAAAAAGACGCTCTAATCGCAATGCGTGGTGACATGAAAGGTTTGCCGGTAGTTGCTGTTGCGTTTGACTTTCGCTTTATGGGCGGCTCTATGGGGTCTGTTGTCGGTGAGCGTTTTGTGCAAGCTGCGAATGTTTCAATTAAGGAAAATATTCCTTTAATTTGTTTCTCTGCCTCGGGCGGTGCGAGAATGCAAGAAGCATTGATTTCGCTTTTCCAAATGGCGAAAACGTCAGCGGTATTAGAGAGAATGCGTCTTTTGGGTATTCCGTATATCTCTGTACTGACAGATCCAGTATACGGTGGTGTATCAGCAAGTTTGTCAATGCTAGGTGATTTAAACGTTGCCGAGCCTAATGCTTTGATTGGCTTTGCAGGACCGCGAGTTATTGAGCAAACGGTAAGAGAAAAACTGCCTGAAGATTTTCAGCGTGCTGAGTTCTTATTAGAGCACGGCCAAGTGGATATGATTATTTCTCGCCTTGAGTTGAGAGACCGCTTGCACAGCATCTTATCTATGATGGTCGAGCAGTTCAAAGTGCCAGAAGTAGAAGCTGAAGCTGTTGAAGAGCAGGGTGCACAACCTGAAGAAGAACAAGAAGCAGTCGTTGTTGATAATGAATCAACCAGCGAAGAAGAAAAAACTGCTTAGTATCAGTATTGATATTTGAACTGTTAATAATTAAAAGCCGCCTTGAAAATCGCGGCTTTTTAGTGAAGAAAGATTAATGAAGCGTAGTGAATACAATTTAGCACAGTGGCTTGAGTGGATGGAAAATAATCATCCCACTGAGATTGATTTGGGCTTGGCGAGAGTCGGTGAAGTTTATCAGCGCATGGCGTTGGATTTATCAGCCAGTCAAATAATCAGTATTGCTGGAACTAACGGCAAAGGTTCAACAACTGCTCTGTTAGAGTCAATTTATAGGGCACAGGGCTATTCGACACTGGCTTATACTTCTCCTCATATGTTGCATTACAATGAGCGCGTACGTATAGACGGCGCTGATGTGGTTGATGAACTCCTCATTGAGGCTTTTCAAGCTATCGATATCGCGATGGGAGAAGGTGCTGAACGTATAACGCTGAGTTACTTTGAGGTGGGTACGTTAGCGGCTTTTTACCTTGTAGCCACTCAACAGCCAAAAGTTGCGTTGTTAGAAGTAGGGCTTGGTGGGCGTCTAGATGCCGTTAACGTTGTAGATGCTGACCTTGCGGTAATTACCACTTTGGCTGTTGATCATATTGATTGGCTAGGTGATGATATTGAACAAATTGGCTTGGAAAAAGCGGGTATAGCGAGAGCTAACAGACCTTTAATTTGCGGCGAACTAAACCCGCCAAAGAGTATCGCAAACTATGCAACTCAACAGCAAATTCCGCTTTATCAAGTAAACGTGGTCTTTTCTCATACGCTCAATGCAGAGCAGCAAAGTTGGCAGTTTGAAGGTGTTGATGCGCAGGATAAGTCTGTCGTTATCGCTGATTTACCTGTACCGCAATTGCCTTTGCAAAATGCAGTAACTGCTTTGCAAGTTGTTTCTAAAATGGCGCTGGAATGCTCAGAGCAAGCGATCATCGCAGGTTTAAGCAATGCTAAAGCGCTAGGTCGACAGCAGCGTGTGGATTATCAAGGCGTTAGCTTGTTATTGGATGTGGCACATAACCCGCAATCAGCGCAGTATTTGGCAAAATCCTTAACAGGCAAAGGCTTGCAAGGGAATGTTCAGCTTGTGCTTGGTGTGTTGGCGGATAAAGATTGTGCGGGTCTGGTTGAGCATCTCAAACCGATAGTGAAGCACTGGCATTTAGTGACGCTGGATGTTTTTAGAGGGCAAAGTGCAGAGGATTTATCTCAAGTACTTGCTGATCAAGGTGTTGAGGCTAGTGATATAAGCTGTTTTAAAACAATGCAGGAAGCATTGGCGGCAAGTTGTGAAAATGTGACGGAAGATCAGCAGGTTGTTGTGGCAGGGTCTTTTGTGACAGTGACTCAGGCGCTAGCACTTACTTAATTTTAGTAGTCACTTGTAATTAAAGGTGTCGATAATGGATTTGACGGTAAAAAAACAGATTGTAGGCGGTTTGGCGGTAGTTTTTGTACTATTGGTATTCTTCCCATTATTTTTTACAGCGAGTGGTTATAAAGAGCGTAATTTGCCTTCTATTATTCCTGCTAAGCCTGAAACGGCAACCTTTGAAAATATTGAGCCTTTGCTAAAGCCTTTGCCATCGACAAAGCAGATAGCACCGCTTAAACAGGCGCAGCCGACGGAGAAGGAAGCGGCTGATCTAGCACAGCTAGATCAGCAAGGTGTTCCCGTTGCGTGGACATTGCAATTGGCGAGTTTTAAAGATGCTGCTAATGCGCGTGCACTTCGTAAGCAGTTGTTAAAAGCGGGGCATAAAGTGTATAGCCGCCAAAACGGTTCTCTGGTTAAGGTGTATGTTGGTCCTGAATTGAAGAAGCAGCGTTTAGAGGCTTTGAAAAAAGGTTTGAAAGAGCAGTTTGGTCTTGATGGCTTGTTGGTTAGGTTTACCACGCAGTAGCAAATAATGAATGAGGATATGGCTTTGATGAATTGGGCTGATTGGGTAATTCTAGGGATTGTTGGGATTTCCGCATTATTTAGCTTGCGAAGAGGTTTTGTAAAAGAAGCTTTATCACTCGTTACTTGGGTGTCAGCATTTGTTGTCGCGCGCTTATTTAGCGGTGCATTAGCTGTTGTTCTTGAAAAATATATTGAAACACCGTCGCTGCGAATAGCAGGGGCGTTTGCGGCATTGTTTGTATTGACGCTTATTGTCGGCGCAATAGTGGCTAATTTGTTTGAGATGTTGGTCAGTGCGACGGGATTGAGTGCGACGGATAGAATTTTAGGTATGGGCTTTGGTGTTGCACGCGGTGCCCTAGTGGTTGTTGTGCTAGTGGCTTTGGCTGCACAAACTCCTGCGGTCAAAGATGCATGGTGGGAGCAATCACAGCTGATTCCTCATTTCGTGTTGATGGAATCTTGGACCAGAGATATTGCTTCTGAAATCGGCCAGGTTATCTGGCAGGTTGGCAGTGCAAATGATGCCGAGGCATAATGTTTTTAGTTAGCCGGTTTCGCGTAGCGAAGCTTTTGAAATAAAGTTGTTGTATAGCACTGTTGTTATATAAATAAGTTAAGTTTTGATCCTTTGAGGTACTTAGATGTGCGGAATAGTTGGCTTGGTTTCCAAGTCATTAGTTAACCAGACAATTTTTGATGCGTTAACAGTATTGCAGCACCGCGGGCAGGATGCTGCGGGAATGGTAACTTGTGAAGGAAATCAGTTTTTCCTGCGTAAAGATAACGGTTTAGTCAATTCCGTTTTTCGTACGCGCCATATGAAGCGATTAATTGGTAATATTGGTATTGGTCACGTCCGTTATCCAACAGCCGGTAGTTCTTCTGCCGCAGAGGCGCAACCTTTCTATGTGAATGCACCTTACGGTATAGCACTTGCACACAATGGTAATTTAACCAATGTAGAAGAGCTGGCCAAAGAGATGCGCGAAGTAGATCTTCGTCACATTAATACGACTTCTGATTCAGAAATTTTGGTAAACATCTTAGCTCATGAGCTGCAGACTCAAGGTAAATTAGAGCCAACACCTGAAGATATCTTTGCCGCTGTAACAAGGGTGCATAAGCGTATTAAAGGCGGTTATGCAGTTGTTGCTGTGATAACGGGTTTTGGTGTGCTGGCGTTTAGAGATGCAAATGGTATTCGCCCTCTAGTTTATGGTTTGCGCCAAACAGATGAAGGTCAGGAAGCAATGGTTGCTTCTGAAAGCGTTGCGCTCGATATTGCAGGCTTTCAGCGTGAAAGAGATGTTGCACCTGGTGAAGCGATTTTTATCGATCTCGATGGAAATGTACATACACAACAATGTGCTGAGAATACAAAGCTTGCACCTTGTCTGTTTGAGCAAGTGTATTTTGCGCGTCCAGATTCTGTGATTGATGGTATAAATGTCCATGAAGCAAGAAGACGTATGGGGATTAAGTTGGCTGAGCGTGTTAAGGCAGAGCGTCCAGAGCACGACATTGATGTGATTATTCCTATTCCTGATACGAGCCGCACCTCTGCCTTAGAAATGGCAGAGCAGCTCAATGTTTTGTTCAGAGAAGGTTTTATCAAAAACCGCTATATTGGCCGCACCTTTATTATGCCAGGGCAAGGTGAGCGTAAAAAATCTGTTAGACGCAAGCTGAATCCTATTGAGTCTGAATTTAAAGACAAGGTTGTGATGTTAGTGGATGACTCTATCGTTCGCGGAACTACGTCTCAGCAGATTGTTCAAATGGTTAGAGAAGTCGGAGCTAAGAAAATTTATTTTGCATCAGCAGCTCCCCCAGTTAGATATCCAAATGTGTATGGTATTGATATGCCATCTCCTTCAGAATTTGTTGCTTTTGACCGTACAGAGCAAGAAATTGGCGAAGAAATTGGTGTTGATTGGATGATTTATCAGCGCCTTGAAGACTTGAAAGATGCGGTTTCTGGTGATCAGTCTTTTGAAGAGTATGAAACTTCTGTGTTTGATGGCAAGTATGTGAGCGGTGATATTGATGAGGCTTACTTGTCGGCGATCGATGCTAAGCGTAACGATGCCTCTAAATCAGGGGATGAAGATGTGCAATCAGGCGAGAATGCGGCAGGTGATCTGCATGATAAGATTCACTGATCAGTAGATGTTAAAGCTTTAAATAACGCTGCTATTGCAGCGTTTTTTGTTTTTATCTGTTTTGCTAAATACCTGTATAAGCTGTGTCATGAGCTTTGTTGTTCCATGTATAGGATAGTTTCAGGTTAGCGATTAAAAAATTAGGTGTAATCCAAATACATGTCGAAAATAATGCTGGCGCCGATGGAAGGTGTTGTGGATGCAAATATGCGAGACTTACTCACGGGAGTAGGGGGTATTGATACCTGTGTCACTGAGTTTATCCGAGTCACTTCGCAAAAGCTTCCTGTCCATGATTTGTTGAAAAAAGTGCCTGAGCTTGCACGTTCGGGCGCGACTGACAGCGGCGTGCCGGTAATAGTGCAATTTTTAGGGTCTGATCCCGATATGTTGGCGTATCACAGTATTGAGGCTGCTAAGTTAGGTGCTAAGGGTATTGATTTGAATTTTGGCTGCCCCTCAAAAACTGTTAATAAGCACCGTGGTGGTGCAGTGCTGCTCGATGAGCCGGAAACGATTTATAACATTATTAAAACAGTACGTGATCAGCTGTCAGCTGATATTCCGCTAAGTGCAAAAATGCGTTTAGGTAACAAAGATAAAACCCTTGCGCTCGAAAATGCCAGTGCTATTGAAAGTGCAGGTGCAAGTAGCTTGGTGGTACATGCAAGAACTAAGCTTGAAGGTTATCGCGCACCAGCACACTGGCAGTGGATAAGAAAGATTAAAGATTCAATTGCTATTCCTGTTATCGCTAACGGTGAAGTTTGGAGCGTTTATGATTATCATAAATGCCGTGAGGTGAGTGGTTGTGATGATGTGATGATTGGTCGTGGGTTGCTTGCGGATCCTTCACTTGCCTTGTTGATAAAGCACAGTGTTAAGGTGCAGGAGTTATCTGGTGACGGCTCAAGTACAGAAGCTTTAGAAAAAGAGGCAGCCCTTGCGCATACTTGGCATGACACTTTGTTATTGCTTGAGAAATATTATCAACGAGTTCAAATGCAGTTGCCGCCGCCTTATGTGTCAGGCAGGCTAAAGCAATGGTTGAACATGATGCGAAAGCATAACCATAATGCACAGGATTTATTCGATAAAGTAAAAAAAATTACCGATCTTGATGAGCTGACAAGCTTGTTGATAAGCGAGAAAGCAAATGCCGCCTCTCAGCGTTAGCGGCATGAGTGTTTGACCTAAGGCTTAGTTAGAAGGAGCGAGAGGGTTGAGTGGATTGACGCCTTTGTTCCTAAGCATCTTTAATAAAGCGATCAGGGGTAAGCCAATTAAGCTGTTAAAATCTTCTCCTTCCAGGCGCTCAAACAAGCTAATACCCAGCGCCTCTACTTTAAAACTGCCTGCGCAATCTAAAGGTGATTCAATTGCTATATAGTGCTCAATTTCTTGCTTGCTCAATGATCTGAAATGCACTTTGAATGTAATATCTTCGCATTGATAGCTGTTGTCACGGCTGTCGAGCAAACATAAGCCTGTGTGGAATGTAACGGTATTGTTTGAGCATTTTGCTAATTGTAACTGTGCATTGGCTATACTGCCCGGTTTGCTTAATACTTCACCGTTAAGAAAGGCGGCTTGATCAGAGCCGATAATTAAGCTGTCTGGCTCGCTTTGGGCTACCTTTTGAGCTTTTTTCAGAGCCAGTCTTTGCACTAAATTGCTGACGTTTTCACCAGTAATTGGGCTTTCATCAATTTGAGGACTAATAGAGTGGTAACTCAAGTGGATTTTATCTAGAATGGCGCGCCGATAAGGGGAGCTAGAGGCTAGAATTAGCTTTCTCAAGGGTCAAATCTCCGGTAAAAAAGTCGTTGTGCTAAAAAACTTTTAGCTTTTATAGAAAACGCGTAGAATATACGCGATTTTTTACCACAAACATACGTTTCCCTTTGACAGAAGGGGCGAAGGTACATAGAATTGCGCGCTTATGTTGAATGTTAAATTACCAAAATTTGTTGACCCGCGAAAGTTGGCTGATCGGGAAGTGAATATTTCGGGAACAGTTGCTGTTAAAGATATGGCTGAGCTGTCACAGATGTTAGTTCACGGTGATGTTGAAGTAATCGCAGATTTGCAGTTCTCGCGAGATGAATTGAGAATTAGAACGATAATGGGTGACGTTAAAGCCACAGTACCGGTGGAATGTCAGCGCTGTTTAGAACCTGTAGATGTTGAGCTAGAAGCAAAATTAAATTTGGCCATTAGCTACAGTGAAGAAAAAGCACAGACATTACCTAAGTACTATGACCCATTGATCGTAGAGGAAGATGAATTAGAGTTGCTACCGTTGCTTGAACAGGAATTGATACTTAGCTTGCCTATCGTGTCATACCACAGTGATTGTAGTATACAAACCAGTTTTGGTGACGGAAACACGGTCGATGTTAAAGAGACTGAAAAGCCAAATCCATTTAGTGTGTTGGCCGCTTTAAAGGGCAGCACCGATAAGAAATAAGTTATTTAGGAGTTAATCTAATGGCAGTACAAAAGAGCAAGAAGTCACGTTCACGTCGTGACATGCGTCGTTCACACGATGCACTAACAGGACCAACATTAACAGTTGATGCGACTACAGGTGAAACTCACCGTCGTCATCACATGACTGCTGACGGTATGTACCGTGGTCGTCAAGTAACAGCAGTCGATAGCGAGTAATTGCTAGCGTCGCAATTTATTGCGAGCTGTTAATATTTGCTTATCTTGATGGCGGTTTTTAAAGTATTTATTATCTACTATCAATTTAAGCAAAAGCATTTATGGGGACTTAGGTCTCCATAATTGTTTTTGTATCAGTATATTCCTCAAGTACTTTTATTTTAGTGCTCACTGCATGCTTTGTTATATTTTATGAAGCGCTGTCTTTTGTTGAATTGATTCCCTTCTAAGGCCTTATGGTCTTCCTCAGTTTTGCTTTTATGTGGATTCAAGCTGCTTTTCCTTTGTTGATTACGCGTTATTATTATGTTGCTAAACAAAATAGTCTGGTTTTGCCTTGCTAAGTGTGTAAATGAGCCGATAGGGATATGAATTCTTTATCAATGTTGTAAAATGTCGGATTCTTAAAAGAGCGGTCGCGTTGTGTTTTAAACGTGTATGTTGCGCCAACAAAATAGCTTTGTTTAACGTTGGTGGTATTGCAATGATTGTTTCAATAATAGGTAAAGTTAAGGTGTGAGTGCCTTGTCTCAATCAGCGCTTTTGTTCGAACTTAACATGATAGTAAATAGTGGAGTGGAACCTTAATTATGTCACAATCAACTGTATTTGTTTTCCCGGGACAAGGTTCCCAGCAAGTAGGTATGCTAGCCGAGCTAGCTGCAGATAATGATATTATCGAGCAAACTTTTTCTCAGGCATCTGCTGTTCTTGGTTATGATTTATGGCAGTTAGTGCAAAATGGCCCTGCTGAAGATTTAAATCAAACCGATAGAACGCAACCTGCATTGTTATGCGCTGGTGTTGCACTATGGCGTTTATGGCAGCAAAAGGGTGGTGAGCAGCCAAGTGTAATGGCGGGACATAGCTTAGGTGAATATACCGCTTTAGTTTGTTCTGGTGCGCTGGGCTTTGAAGATGCGATTGATTTAGTGCGTTTGCGTGGGGAATATATGCAAAGTGCAGTGCCGGCAGGTACGGGTGCAATGGCTGCAATTTTGGGCTTGGCAGATGAGCTAGTTGAAAAATCATGTGCTGATGCACAGCAAGGTGAAGTGGTATCAGCTGTGAATTATAACTGCCCGGGGCAGATTGTAATTGCGGGCCATAAAGAAGCTGTAGCAAGAGCGATTGCTAACTGTAAAGAAAACGGTGCTAAGCGTGCCGTTGAACTGCCTGTTAGTGTGCCATCTCACTGTGAGCTAATGAGACCGGCAGCGCTTAAGCTGGCTGAGAAGCTACAGTCAATTGAAGTGAAAATGCCGGCGATTAAAGTGCTGCAAAATGTCACTGCGAGTGAGCCTCAAAGTGTAGAAGAAATTAAAGAAAACCTGATTGCACAGTTGTATAGCCCTGTGTTGTGGACGGCAAGTATGCTTTCAATAGTAGAGCAAGGTGCGCAAACGGCAGTTGAATGTGGCCCAGGTAAGGTGCTTTCTGGATTGAATAAAAAGGTCCATAAGCCGTTAGTTGTTGCAGCGTTAGGTGATGCTGCTGGCTGGGAAAAATTACTTCAAGCTTAATAAAATAATGTGTTGCAGATTATCTGCAACATTAATCAAACGGCAATTACACAATAAAAAAGCCATAGGAAGTGTATAAATGAGTATTCAAGGTAAAGTTGCACTAGTTACAGGTGCTACACGTGGGATTGGTAAGGCAATTGCACAAGAGTTAGGTCGTCAAGGTGCAGTGGTTATTGGAACTGCAACGAGTGAAAACGGTGCTGAGTCAATCTCTCAGTATTTGCAAGAATCTAATATTCAAGGTCGCGGTATGATGTTGAATGTCTCAAATGATGACTCAGTATCTGAAGTCGTTAAGACGATTACACAAGAGTTTGGTGTTATCGAAATCGTTGTTAATAACGCAGGTATCACGAAAGATAATCTAATGATGCGCATGAAAGGCAATGAGTGGGATGATGTTATTAATACTAACTTGTCGTCTTTGTACCGCGTCTCTAAAGCTTGCTTGAGAGGAATGAGCAAAAACCGCTGGGGCCGTATCATTAGCGTGAGTTCAGTGGTTGCATCTATGGGTAATGCAGGGCAGACAAACTATGCAGCATCTAAAGCTGGCATGGAAGGTTTCTCTCGTGCTTTAGCAAGTGAAATAGGCTCTCGTAACATTACAGTTAACTGTGTGGCACCTGGTTTTATCGATACAGATATGACCAAAGATCTGCCAGAGGAGCACAAGCTACAGTTGCAGTCTAAAATTCCGATGAGTCGTTTAGGTCAAGCAGAAGAAGTTGCCAATGTCGTTGGTTTCCTTGCTGGACAAGGTGCATCTTATGTGACTGGTGAGACGATTCAAGTGAACGGTGGAATGTACATGTCCTAAGCAGTATCTGCTTAGTGATTGCTCAATTGCAAATGAGATTGGTAAAAAGCTACATTTGTGATTGATATTTTCATAAATTTGTTGATAATTGCTTCATCTGAATCGATTAAAAAATTATTAACAAAATGTGTGTTGATAATGTTTAAATAATCAAGAGTCATACTCAGTGTGATGCTATTTGATAAATAATAGGAAAAATTATGAGTAATATTGAAGATCGCGTTAAGAAAATTGTTGCAGAGCAGTTAGGTGTTAAAGTAGAAGAAGTGACTGATGCGGCTTCTTTTGTCGATGATCTAGGCGCGGACTCTCTAGACACCGTTGAGCTAGTAATGGCTTTAGAAGAAGAATTCGAAACAGAAATTCCAGACGAAGAAGCAGAGAAAATCACTACTGTTCAGTTAGCAATCGACTACGTAAATGCTAACCAGTAATCTAAACTAATTTCTTTAGTTTTGATCAAATGTAAAGCCGTTACTAATCACTTAGAACGGCTTTTCTTTTTTATAGTCTCTTCAATATAAACAGAGACTGAAAGTTCGGCATATAATTCTTATCCAGCGACTCAAACACAATTAAAGTTTAACTTAGCAGCGTTAAAAAACTGTTTTAATTTGTTAACTTTAGCTATTATCTGCTGACTATTAAACACATCAAAGAACAATCTATGTATAGCGCCCTTAGGCGGCTATAAGACAGTAATGGGAGAAAAACAATGTCTCGAAGAAGAGTGGTAGTGACCGGATTGGGCGCTTTAACCCCTGTAGGGAACACCGTCGAGGATAGTTGGAAGGCAATCTTGAACGGGCAAAGTGGTGCAGCTCCCATTACTCATTTTGATGCTTCAAGTTACAGTACACAATTTTCAGCATCGATAAAGAATTTTGATATCAGCGCTTATATGAATCCTAAAGATGCTAGACGTATGGATTTGTTTATTCAGTACGGTCTTGCCGCTGCGATTCAAGCGATTCAAGACAGTGGTATTGAAGTCACAGAAGAAAATGCGCCGCGCATTGGCTGTGCTATCGGTTCGGGCATTGGCGGCCTATCAATGATCGAAAATACTTACGACCTCATCAGTAGCAATGGGCCGCGTAAAGTATCACCGTTCTTCGTGCCAGGTAGCATTATTAATATGATCGCAGGCCACCTTGCGATTAAATATGGCTTTAAAGGGCCGAACATTGCGATCACCACCGCTTGTACAACAGGTACACATAATATTGGACAAGCGATGCGTATGATTCAGTACGGAGATGCTGACATTATGGTTGCAGGTGGTGCTGAAATGGCGACAACTAAGTTGGGTGTTGGCGGTTTTGGTGCAGCAAGAGCACTTTCAAAGCGTAATGATGATCCGCAGGCAGCGAGTCGTCCTTGGGATCAAGACAGAGATGGCTTTGTGCTAGGTGATGGTGCCGGTATGGTCGTCCTTGAAGAGTATCAAAGCGCTGTCGATCGCGGCGCTACAATTTACTGTGAACTTGCAGGTTTTGGTATGAGTGATGATGCCCATCATATTACAGCGCCTCCTGCTAACGGTGAAGGGGCTGCAATGGCGATGGAAAATGCCCTTAAAGACGCTAATAAAACACAATCGTTAGATAAAGTTGATTACGTGAATGCCCATGGTACATCAACGCCTGCGGGGGATATTGCTGAAACTAATGCACTTAAAAAGCTATTTGGCCAGCAAGCTGCAGATATGCGCATGAGTTCAACAAAATCAATGATCGGTCACTTGCTTGGTGCAGCAGGTGCTGTTGAGGCTATCTTTTGTGCACTGGCTATTAGAGATCAAGTGGCACCGCCTACGATTAATTTGGATAATCCATCAGAAGGATGTGATTTGAACTATGTTGCACACAACGCGCAACAGTGTCAGATCAACTCTGCCATTTCCAACTCGTTTGGTTTTGGTGGCACCAATGGCAGTTTGCTATTTCGTAAACTGTAATAACATTCTATGGCGCTTAGTTTAGTCAATGGCCTAGTCTCTGATCAGCTAAATACTGCGGACAGAGGTTTAAGCTATGGAGACGGTATCTTTGAAACTATCCAGATCAGTGCGGGAAAAGCACTGCTCTGGGATGCGCATTTAGCACGCTTAGAGCTCGGTGCAAATCGATTAAAAATCCCCTTCAATAAATCGCTAGTAAAAGCCTTTACTAGCGATATGCATGCGCTTTTAGCAAACGCTGAAGACACACTCAAACAGCGCTCAGTGTTAAAGTTAACGTTAACTAGAGGCATCGGAAAGCGCGGTTATAAAGCAGATCCCTGCGCTGTACCCACTCGAATCACTTCTTTGTCCGCTATGCCTGATATGTCTGAAAAACAACGTTTAGGCATTGATGTTGTCATCTGTGAAACACGACTCGCTCGCCAACCTTTATTATCTGGAATCAAGCACTTAAATCGCTTAGAGCAAGTAATTGCACGCAGTGAATGGGATGATGAGCTAATTACTGAAGGCATAGTTTGTGACACTCAAGATAATGTCATCGAAGGCTGTATGAGCAATCTCTTTTGGTTTCGCCAAGGAGTGCTTTACACACCTGATTTGACCTATGCTGGTGTTGCCGGAGTGGTGCGAGATAAGCTCATTAATTTGTGTGAGGCTAAAAAAATAGCACGCATAGAGCAAGGTGAGTTTAGCGTCAATCACTTATTAGGCGCAGATCATGTATTTGTGTGTAACAGTGTATTTAATATTCTTCCTGTCGTACGTATACGCAATGCGCTTGATCATTCAGAGCTTGCTCAGTATACGATTGGAACTCAAATTCAAGAATTGCAAGGGTACTTGCAGCTATATTATTTAAAGGATGCCTAGCATTGAAAAAGGTTGTTGTTTCTTTACTTGTTTTACTCGGCCTTGGGGCTTATGGCGGTTATTATATTTGGCAAGATATTCATCAGGTAATGGCAAAAGCAGTATTTACAGGCGATGCTAATAAAACATTCATGGTTAAGCGAGGTGTAGGCTTTAATAGGCTCACCACGCAGCTTAACGATGCTAAATTAATTGATAATGTGCTTTATTTTAAGCTCTACGCAAAGTACTACAAGTTAGGTAGGACAATACAAGCAGGAGAGTATTCGATAAAGCCTGACACCTCGCCAAAACAGTTGTTATCACTGTTTGCCTCAGGGGATGTTGTACGTCATAAAGTTGCACTCATAGAGGGCTCTAATGCGCTGGAAATACGGGCGCAATTATTAAAGCACGGCGATGTGCTTAATTTAAAATCGACAAAGATGAGTGAGGCTGAGTTACTTAAAGCTATTGGTGCAACAGAGAAGAAGTTAGAAGGTATTTTGCTTGCAGAGACTTACCAAGTGGAGCGTGGCAGTACAGATATTGCATTGCTTAAGCGTGCATACCAATCGATGAAAAAAACATTGGCTACACAATGGCAAAAGCGCGATAAAAAACTGCCTTATAAAACACCTTATGAAGCTTTGATTATGGCATCCATTGTCGAGAAAGAAACAGGCGTAGCGGATGAAAGGCCGATAATTGCAGGCGTTTTCGTCAACCGTATGCGTATTGGCATGAGGCTGCAAACGGATCCAACTGTTATTTATGGTATGGGTGAGCGTTATAAAGGCAATATTACTCGGGCGGATTTACGTAGGCCTTCTGCTTATAACACCTATGTTATTAAGCGTTTGCCGCCATCGCCTATTGCAACAGTTGGGCCAGAGGCAATAATTGCAGCTTTGAACCCTGAAAAGACAAAGTATTTGTACTTTGTCGCTAAGGGGAATGGTAGCCACTACTTTTCTAAGAATTTACGCGAGCATAATAATGCCGTTAGGCGCTACCAGCTTAAACGCAAGAAAGGTTACCGCTCAGCACCAAAAAGCTAATGACGCATTATAGGCTTAGTATATATTTAAAAAGTGGCTACACGATTAATCACACAGGACGGTTTTATGAGCGTTGAAAACGCTAAACGCGGACGTTTTATCACAATTGAAGGTACTGAAGGTGTTGGAAAGAGCACCAATGTAGCTTATGTTAAAGCCCGCATTGAAGCTGCTGGCATTGAACTTGTTTTAACTCGGGAGCCAGGTGGTACGGCCTTGGCAGAACAGATCCGATCAATGATCTTGGAGCCTAGAGAAGAAGCAATTGCGGTTGATACTGAACTGTTGCTAGTGTTTGCAGCAAGAGCACAGCACATCAAGCAAGTAATCAAGCCTGCACTTGAGCGCGGTGCATGGGTGTTAAGTGATCGATTCACCGATGCCACATACGCTTATCAAGGGTTTGGTAGAGGCATAGATACTGCACGTATAGAACAGTTAGAGAGTTTTGTTCAAGGCGATTTACGCCCAGATTTGACTTTGTTGTTAGATGCGCCTGTTGATATTGGTTTGGCAAGAGCCAGCGCGCGCGGTGCACTTGATCGTATTGAGCAAGAAAAGCACTGTTTCTTTGAGAAAGTACGCGAAGGTTATCACCATCAGCTCGCGAAAGAGCCTCAGCGCTTTGCGTTAATTAACGCTGAGAAAAGTTTGCAAGCAGTAGAGCAGCAAGTTAGTGACGTGGTTCAATCACGATTAGGTATTTAGCATGGATATCACCTCGCGCTGTCATGTTCTAACCTCTACTTTATACCCTTGGTTTGATACGCAATGGCAACAACTTAATAAGTTGTTATCAGCGAATAAGCTACCACATGCGCTAATTATTAATGGTGCAAAAGGGATAGGTAAACTTCACTTTGCCGGCAGTATTGCTCGTTTAGTACTTTGTCAGAACGCCAATCAAGCAGGAGGTGAACAAGCTCAAGCGTGCGGTCAATGCCATAGTTGTCAGCTATTTGACACGTCGGGTCATCCTGATTTGTATCATTTAACGCCAGAAGAGGGAGCGCAGATAAAAGTTGATCAAGTGCGTGATTTGAGCAACTTTATGCACAACACTGCACAGCAAGGAGGGTATCGAGTAGTGATACTAAACCCTGCAGAGGCGATGAATATATCAGCGGCTAACGCATTGCTGAAAACGCTGGAAGAGCCAGGGGAGAAATCGCTGTTATTGCTAATAGCAGATCAATTAGGCCAGGTAATGCCGACGATTAAAAGTCGTTGTCAGCGTATAGATTGCCCGAAACCATCAGCTGATGTTGCTGTACCTTGGTTGAGTAATGCGCTGGATATGCCACAAGATCAAGCGCAGCAATTGCTCAATGTTGTGCACGGAGCTCCGCTTTTAGGGCTAAGCTTTAAGTCAGGTGGGGATCAAGCACTTAGAGGTGAGCTGATCATGGGGCTAAAAAGTATCTTGCAGCAAAAAGTAAGCCCGCTTGATTTAGCAAGTAAATACGCGAAAGCAGATGCACTAGTGCTTATTTCGTGGATGTATAGTTTATTAGTCGATGTTAGCAAGCTACACTTAGCAAGTGAAGAGTGTGAAATTGTGAATGCGGACATGCGAAAGATGCTCAATACTTTGAGTCAGCGTAGTAATATTCATGATATCCATAAATTGGCCGATAAAGTTCAAGGGCATAGAAATGCACTTTTAGCGCGTCAAAATCCCAATAAACAATTGTTATTAGAAGATTTGTTTTTAGATTGGAAAAATTTGATATAGAATAGTTATATCCAATTAAGGGGTGCTGAGTACAGCTTGTCTGTATTTGTATTCTTTGAGATCAATAATGAGTATGGTGTTCTATTTTTAAGGTAGGGTGATCCGCATTGGCAATCATTTTAAGTGATAATAAAGTTAATATTGGTGGTCCAAATTCTGGAGTGACAGAGTCGCTACCTATGCGGCCGCGAATGAGTCATGGTATTCTCACCCTAGTGCTTCCTGAAAAAGAAAGCTTACACGATGCATATATGCCCTTCATCAAAGGGGGTGGTTTGTTTATTGAAACCAATCGCGAATTTCATTTAGGTGAAGAGGTTTTTGCGCTACTGCAATTAATGGATGAACCGGATAAAACGCCTATAACAGGCAAAATTATCTGGATGACACCAAAATCGCCTCAAAACGCTCGCAAGCAGGGGGTCGGTATCCAAATCTCAAATGAAGATATTGATCTGACTAAAAAAATTGAAACCTATTTAGCAGGTTACGATGCTGGGTTAGGCACTAAAACTATCTAGCAGCTCGCCACTTTTTTCCACGCCTGAGTATAACGCACTACGCTTATGTTTATAGATTCACACTGTCATTTAGACAAACTCGATTTATCCCTTCATCAAAACTCACTAGCATCATTAATTGAAAACTGTGAAGCGCGTGGTGTCAAACGTATTCTTTCAGTGTGTGTTGGGCTCGATGAATTTGACAATATGTATCAGATGATAAAACCATTTGATCAAGTTGATGCATCTTTAGGGATTCATCCATTACATCTAAAGACTCAGGATGACGTTGCCAGCGTCGATACCTTAGTTGAGTTAATCAAGCAGCACCCTAAAGTGGTCGCTATTGGTGAAACTGGCTTAGATTATTACTATGATGAGACAACTAAAGCACTACAGGCACAAAGCTTTGTTAACCATTTACAGGCGGGGGCGAAATTGGATCTGCCTTTGATTATTCATACGCGCCAAGCACGTCAAGATACACTTGATTTAATCGCTGCCCATGGCGGTGAAGCGGGTGGGGTATTGCATTGTTTTACTGAGTCATTGGAAATGGCGAAAAAGGCGATGGAATTTAACTACTCAATTTCAATTTCAGGGATTGTGACGTTTAAAAACTCACATGAATTAAAAGAAGTGGTTAGGCAGCTGCCTCTTGATAAACTGCTGATTGAAACTGACGCGCCTTACCTCGCGCCGGTGCCCTTTAGAGGTAAACAAAATCAACCAAAGTATGTGGTTGAAGTGGCTCAATATATAGCAGACCTTAAAGGTATCAAAGTAGAGCAACTCGCTGAAATAACCTCTGATAACTATTACCGTTTATTTAATAAGGCCGCCAGCAACTAGGCGGCATAAAAACAGTTACAAAAGTGAAGCTTGAACTGCTTTTGTAGCTAGCGACAACTGTAATTTCATTTAATCTCCCCTTTGGTGTGCTGCTAAATCTCTAGCGTGTAAAGCGTTATCTTTTCCGGTATCTAATCTCTTTTTAACTCTTCACAGACAGAGCAAATCTCATAAGTCATATATTTTTTCGAATCGAAATTTGTAGACTTCAGCTTCTCGTCTATAATTTTATCTAAGACTTTGATTAATTGATAAAAATGTTTCTGCATTTTGGGGTGCATATTGGCGGCTTTGATCCAGTTTATCAGCTAACTAATCGACCTTTTATTCAATGTACATTAATGAGATAGGTAACCATATGGATTTGAAAGCGCTTCATAGTTTTGTAAAACGCGATGGCATAGTTTTTTTGACCTATGGTGGTTTCTTGTCACAAACACTCATATCAGGCATGACAGAAGCGCTAGAAAAAGAAGCGCAATACAATGAGCTTGGTATGGGGTTATCGAATAATATATTCACTATTTTTATCGAGCTTTCGCAAAATATGATGAAATATACCTCTGAGCACCAGCGTATGAGTGAGTCCTCAGAAGGGCTGATCATTGTCGGCAAAGAATCAGATAATAGCTATTATGTGATCAGTCAAAATATCATATCAAAAAGTGATGCTGTGAGTATGAATGATCGATTGAAAGAAGTTGTTGAGCTAGACAAAGATGCCTTAAAGAAAAAATACCGTGAGTTGCGACGAAGCGGTAGAGACCGTCATTACAAAGGTGCTGGTATCGGGTTTTATGAAATCGCTAAGCGATCAGATAGTGTTGAATACGATTTTATTGATCTTGATGAAAATACCTCTTTTTTTACATTTAAAGCATCTGTCGGGCAAAAGGTTAAAGGAGACATAAAATGCTAGAAAAGCTCTTTGTCGCACCCAGCAAATGCACTCCACAAATTGATTTTGATCCTGAAAGTCGAATATTGGCTGTTGAGGGGAGCTCATACCCTGAAAATACCTTTGTATTTTACGCGCCAATGATGGAGTGGGTTAAAGCGTACTTTGGCCAAGAGAGCGAGCAAAAAACAATTGTCAATTTAGAGATAATTTACTTTAACTCGAGTAGCTCAAAACTTCTTTTCGATTTTTTCGATGCGTTAGAAGAAGCCAGCAGCAGCCATGATATTGAAATTAACTGGATATTTGATGCAAGAAATGAAGTAGCAATGGAGGCAGGAGAGGATTTCACAGAAGATTTTAGTCATCTAAACATTAACCTCGTAGAAAAGCAGTAGTTAGGCCATGGAACAAAAAAAACTCATTGATGAAGTAGAAGCACTTAGAGAAAGCTTTGATAGTACTACTAGCCAGATCATTAAGGACCTTAGGCGCCAAGAGAAAATTATGGTTCGTTCTGATCAGCGCCAGCAAAGGGAATATGATGAATTGCAATTGCAGCTAGATGAGATAAAACGGTTAAATAAAGAAATCGAAGACACTCAGCGTGAAGTACTATTGACGGTTGGTGGGATTGGCGAAACGCGATCTAAAGAAACTTTCAACCACGTGCGCCGAGTGGCTGAATATTCAAAACTGTTAGCGTTGAAAATGGGAATGGGGATTGAAGAGGCAAATCTCTTAAAAGATGCCAGCCCAATGCATGATATTGGAAAAGTGGGGATACCTGATTCAATATTAAATAAACCGGGTAAGCTGACAGAGGCTGAGTTTGAAGTGATGAAGCACCATGCATTGCTTGGCTATGAAATGTTCAATAAGTCAGAGAGACCACTGCTAAAAGCGGCCGCCATTATCGCTTATGAGCATCATGAAAAATATGATGGAAGTGGTTACCCTAGGGGGCTAGTGGGGGAGGAAATACATATTTATGGGCGTATCACGAGCATAGCAGATGTATTTGATGCATTAGGCAGTAAGCGCTGTTACAAGGAGGCCTGGTCAGACCCTGAGGTGTTTTCATTGCTAAGGGAGCAATCAGGGAGTCATTTCGATCCCAAACTAGTGGACATTTTTTTTGACTGCAATGCAGAATTTCTTGCGATACGAGAAGCGTATAAAGACGAATAAACAGAAAAAAATAAAGAGCTATAGATGACTATTTAATCGCAAATTATCACATGACATCTTGCAGCCTTAAATCTAAGGCGTTCCAAGGCTGCAAGATAATGTACTAAAGGCTACTGGTACAACCACCAACCTACTTGTAAACTCCCTATATAACCAACTGTATAAGCGGCTAATAGGTAGAAAAAATAGCGAAGATATGAGAAGAAATTGATCTCTGCAACTTTGCTCATTGCGACAATTCCCGCAGCTGAGCCGATCACTAGCAAGGAGCCACCTACACCGACGGCATAAGTTAATGACAGCCAGCTTGCCTGGTTCATAGCCACGCTTGATTTTAAAACAGCTGCTGTAAGCGGCACGTTATCAACCAAGGCCGAGATGAGTCCCATAGTGAAGTTGGCGTATTCAATAGGCATTAAAGTATAGAGGTTGACGAGAGCGTCAAGAACGCCAATTTCTTTAAGCATTCCTACCAGCAAAAGAATCCCTAAGAAGAAAAGTAAGGTGTCGTACTCAATCACACGCAAGTAATCGAGCATGTTGTCTCGTTTATCTCCACGATAGAAAATTCTTCCTACTAAGAACATCACTGAAAGGCCGGCTAAGAATGTCAAAACCGGTGGGATTTGCGCATAGACATTCAAGAATATCGTCGCGATGATGGTGACCAAGAAGATAGCCGCGATACGCTTGCCCATTAAATCTTCTTTTGTCTTATTGTTTTGTATATTGACTCGGCCATTGACAGAGAAAGAAAAAAGCACACATAAAAACATCACACTAATGAATGAAGGGAATGCTAGCCAAAGTAAATCTTGGATAGCGACTTTGCCATCAAGGAAGATCATTAAAGTGGTGACATCCCCGGTAATTAAGGCAACACCGCCGGAGTTCACTGAGAAAACGACTAAGATGGTAAATTTAGCCGTTTTTATAGCATTGAGCCGCAGTGAGAGAACGAGTGTGACAGATACCAGTGTGGCTGTGATATTGTCTGATAATGATGAAAAAGCAAACGCAAAAATAGCCACTAAAAATAGTAGTGTTTTTTCATTTATCTGTTCAGGAAGCACTTTATAGATCATCGACTCAATCAACCCCTGGTGATTGAGATAGGCGACAAACGTCATGGCAGCCATTAAGAATAGCCAAAGAGTGGCTATTTCTAAAAGGTTCTCATTAAATGCGCTATTAATATCGGCGCGATCAGCGCCATGTAGTGGAAAAAGGAATAATAAAATCCAAGACAGCGTGCCTAAAAAGAGCGTTGTTTTGGCTTTATTTAAATGAATTAGATCTTCAAAAACGATTGTCAAGAAGGCAATAAATGCTAATGCGATCAATAAGACCTGCATGAAAGGGACTCCTAAATAAATGGTTTATAGGCTGCGATGATGTGGTGAAAGTAAGGCTCATATCAATACAGCACAAGTGTATTCGCTATTTGATGCAGTTTGAGTGGTTGCTTAGACTCAGTGACAGCCTTTAACAGATGTATAGAACTCCAAAAGCAGACAGGCGCAGATTATGCGTTCTAGCGGGTGCATTATTGAGTGCGATAACAGGTGTAAAGTTGAAAAGCGTAATATTTACGGTGGCAAATTATACAGTAAATTCATATGATTTACCTTTGCGAGGGGAAAGTTTTTGCTGTGATTCAAGAATAAACTGTTGTTTTATATTATTAAAGGAAGATATACCAAACTCTATGCTTTATTGTTGGTTAATCCATAATGGCTAGTCTTTAAATTTTAATGGCCATCAAAGTGATATCATCATTTCTTTCTTCATCTTCTTGATATTTTGATAACTGCTCACTAAAAATTTCTTGTTGGACGGCTAAAGGCTCCTGATAATGTTGGCGAATAATATGCTCAAATTTACGTTTTCCGAAGGGGAAGCCTTTAGCGCCACCATTTTGGTCAAGGTAGCCATCAGTCGTTAGATAAAAGCTCATGCCTTCACTGACATCAATGGTGTGCTGGGTAAACTCATAATTGATATCGGAAGTCTTATAGCCCACTGAATATCGATCTCCCTTAATCGCTGAAAGTTCATCATCTTTGACATAATAAAGCGGGGTATTAGCGCCTGAGAATCTAATAACTTTCAACTTTTTATTGTAGTAAATAATACCGCCATCAAAGCCAGCATTAGATAACGTAGAGTTTTGATCTTGTTTTAAGGTGCTTTTTATTTCACGGTTGAAAAGTTTCAGTACATCCGCAGTGTTTACCTCGCTATCATTCTCTTTAATAAGCGTAACGACTTGTTTTTCAATTGCTTTGACAAGCATGGTTAGAAACGCGCCTGGAACACCGTGGCCTGTGCAGTCAATAACCATAAATAAACATTCATCTTTACTGCGCAGCTCATCAAACAAATAGATATCACCGCCGATAGTGTCTTTAGGTTGCCAGGTAACAAAGAACTCATCGAAGTAAGGTTTTAAGCGATCATTCCCAGGAATAAGAGAATTTTGAATCAGCGCTGAGTACTCGATGGATTGGCGTGTGTGTGTGTTGATCTCTTCAATTTGGTCTTTTATGTTTTCAAGCTCTGTGATATTGCTAAAGACAACGGTGTAAAGTTCTTTATTCTCAAATAAAAAGCGATCAATACTGATTGAGAAAACATGATCTAGGCCGTCTATGTGGATATCGATTTTGTTAATCGAATCTCTATTGTCATAAATACTATTAAGCCACTTTACATCCTCAACTTTTTCTTTGAGCTCCTTAAAAGCGGCTGGATCTGTGTCAACATCTTCCGTTTCAAATAATACCGGTTCATCATTAAAATTAAAAAAATCGATGCAAGCACGATTGATCGTCGTGATTTTGCTGCCATCACTGGTGATAATGATGCTCTCTTGGGAATCCATAATAGAGTTTACTAGCTGCTTTTCTTTCGCGAGCTGTTTAGTTCTATCGTTTACTTTAATTTCTAAGTTTGTCTTATGTTCATTTAACTGCTGCAGTTGATTGGAAATTTTATTACCCATAGTGCCAAGGACACCTATTAAAGGCTCAAACTCTTTGTAAGTGTTTGCAGTCTTTGTCGTGTAATTACCGTTGCCAAAATCAATACTGGTTTGGATAAGTGAGTCGAGGGGTTTTTTAAGTAGCGTTTTAAAAACGATTAGCGTTAAGAGGGTAATAGTGGTGAGCGTTAGCATTAATATCGCGATATTAGTGATGAGAATTTGGTTTAACTCTCGATCCAATTCATTCTTTGAAAAAGAAAGTTTGATTTGGCCAATGATATCCTCATCTTTAACAATGGCAGCTTGATGCGCTGTTATGTTTTCATCCAACAGTTCACTTTCATAACTATAAAGTGATTCTCCAAACTCATCGAGTACATTCAACTGAACTAAAATACTATCGCTGGTAAAGTTGTCAGCGCTAGTTTTTAAAGCGGGAATATTGATGTTCCATACGGGTTGCACCATAGTGCCAAGTAGCTGATGTGTTGTTGCAATATTTTTTTCATAAAATTGCTCAAGTGCATTATCCATATTTATTTTATAAATAAAGCCGTATGTCGCCAGAGATACAACGGTTACACCTGAAATCAAAATCATGGATAGCTGTTTTGAAAGCGATTTTACTTTAACTTGTGTTTGCACTAATTAACCCCTATACAGCTTACATCTCAATTTAGCTGAACAGCACACGAATGAGATAACATACCTATTTATATATTGGAAACAGCAACGCTGTTATTACAAAAAAATAGGCTTATGATGTGATAGACAGAGTCAGCGGCTTGTACTGTATTAGCAGGAAATTAAATGTAAATCATTGATATATAGTTAAAGATTTTAATTTCAAAATGCATGAATCTCAAACAACCCCTTTGTTTAAGATCAGCAAAAATAACACTTGGTTGCGTTTTCTCTGTTCTGCTCAACATCACTAAAATAAGTATAGACACAAACCTTAAAAAGGAAATTATTTCATGAAATTATATGTTTAGTGGACAAAGTAAACCCAAAGAACACCCCGCTAATAAACTAAAAGCGGGGTTTTTAGGTCTAAAATTTTGAGGTATATAACCTTGATGTATGGAACCTTGAGGTATAGAACCTTGAGATATAGGGATGTTGGAGACCAGGCTCAAAAAAGGACGTTGTTACAATATATCAGCTTCATAGGGGATTGTGCTGAGTGTAATGCGAGATGAGCAACTAAGTACCTGTTGATCAGTATAGATTTTAATTTCCCAGACTTGTGTACTGCGTCCTATATGTAAAGGTTTGGCAACTCCTGTTACATGTCCACTTCGCACTGACTTCATATGATTGGCGTTAATTTCAATACCGACACAGGCAAAACCTTCAGGGCAGGCGAGAGTGGCACCAACACTTCCCAGTGTTTCCGCTAATACAACATTTGCACCGCCGTGTAATAAGCCCATAGGTTGGTGTGTGCGAGCATCTACAGGCATAGTTCCAGTGATAGAATCATCACTAACTTCAGTAAATTTAATATCTAGGTGATCGATCAAAGTTTCAGCGCGTTTAGCGTTCAGTGATTCGAGGGTGAAACTTTTTTTCCAGATTGACATCATATTGTTCCTATTAGCTTTTTTGTTAAAATGTCGTGTTGTTGTAGGTTTGTCAAGAAATGCATTAAATCTGTTAAAAATAGGTATAATGGCGCCTCTTGAATGGAGAAATAGATGGAAAATAAATTTGATCTTATCATCGTTGGTGGATCGATGGTGGGTGCGACACTTGCTTGTGCACTTGCTGATAGCCCGTTAAAAATTGCAATTATTGAGGCACATACCCCAGAGGCCTTCGATCAACAGCAGAGTCACGATTTAAGAGTGAGTGCGTTAAATATAGCGTCTGAGCAAGTGCTGCGTAATGTGGGTGTTTGGCAGAGTATCCTTGATAAACGCAGTTGCGTATATAGGCGTTTAAAAACATGGGAGCTCGATGAGTCTCGCGCAGCAACTGAATTTGATTGTGCGGATAGTCAGCAAGATCACCTAGGCTATATTATTGAAAATAGAGTGATTCAACTGGCTTTGCTAGAGCGTATTCAAAGGGCTGAAAATCTTCATTTATTTAAAAACAACGTTGCTAGTATCGATATCCAAGCAGGTGCTAGTTTGTTAACACTTGATAACGAAAAGCAATTAATTACTAAGCTCATTGTCGGTGCTGATGGTGCCAATTCAATGGTTAGGCGCGCAGCAGGTATTGGTATTCACAGCTGGGACTATTCGCAAAGCGCTTTGGTGATTAATGTTGAGATGGCACAAGGGCAGCAGGATATCACTTGGCAGCAGTTTACACCGAGCGGGCCATTAGCATTTTTGCCGTTATCAGGGAACAGTGCTTCTCTCGTGTGGTATGGGGAGCCGGACAAGATTGCCCGTTTAAGTGCACTGGATAATGAAACGCTTTGCCAACAAATTATGCAGCAATTTCCAGCTGCACTTGGCAAGGTGAACAAAGTATTAGCAAAAGGTGCCTTCCCGTTAAAAAGGCAACATGCTCAGCAGTATGTCAAACCAGGCGTGGCACTGGTGGGGGATGCTGCGCATCTTATTCACCCGCTAGCGGGGCAAGGAGTTAACATTGGTATTCTCGATGCAGCGCAGCTTGCGCAAACAATTGAGCAAGCGGCGGGGGATCGTATCAGCAGTGCTGATGAATACGCCTATAACAGTGATGATGATTTTAGTTCATTAGCGGTGTTGCAAGACTATGAGCGAAAAAGACGCAATCATAATCTGTTGGTTATGCAATTGATGGACAGTTTTTATCGAGTCTTTAGCAATCAAATAGCGCCCTTAAAAGCGTTGAGAAATATTGGCTTAGGCGTTGCACAGCGTATTCCGTTTGCGCGCAAAAAAGCGATGCAATTAGCAATGGGTATTACAGGTCCACTACCACCGCTCGCAAGAACATCTAACCAATAAAATAAAAGCTGTAGGATGAAATAGAGGCAGGATAACTAATGTTGTGAGACCTTCTTTGGTATCGCATGTCACATTCAAGCAGGGATCTGCCATTATCCGTTTAAATACGTTATCTGAGCTACGAAACAGTGACTTTAACCGTTACAATGCTCAGCATATTTTTCAAATTAACCATCGTAAGATAGTAGTTTGCCAAATGATCACAAAGTGTGCAGTACGCAAATTGAAAAGCTAACAGCTTGTTTTATGCATTCTGGTTGATCAGTCATTGAAGGCAGCAACTTAAAATCGACGTTTCATAATAAAAAGGTTTTCTTGTATATGTCACAAGCACAATGCCATAGCAGTTTTGAATACATTCGCCAGCAAAAAATTGATTCTCTGAATGTCACTATGATGGAGTTTCGTCACAAAAAGACTGGCGCCATGCACTACCATATTGATGCTGATCATCAGGAAAACGTCTTCTTAGTCGCATTTCGTACTGTGCCTATGGACTCAACCGGTGTTGCCCATGTTTTAGAGCATACGGCGCTGTGCGGCAGTGATAAATACCCTGTACGCGATCCGTTTTTCATGATGACAAGGCGATCACTGAATACTTTCATGAATGCCATGACAAGTTCTGATTGGACAGCATATCCTTTTGCCAGCCAAAACGAGAAAGATTACTACAACTTACTAGATGTGTATTTAGATGCCACGTTCCACTCGCGTTTAGATCCGCTCGATTTTGCCCAAGAAGGTCATCGTGTTGAGTTTACAGACAAAACAGACTCAAGTACGCCTCTCGTATACAAAGGGGTGGTTTATAACGAAATGAAAGGGGCGATGAGTTCTGTTACTTCAACATTGTGGCAAACTTTTTCTCAGTACTTGTTTCCAACGCAAACTTATCATTATGTGTCCGGTGGTGATCCAGAAGCGATTACCGATTTAAGCTACGAGCAGCTAAAATCTTTCTATGAGAGTCACTATCACCCAAGTAATGCCGTTTTTATGACCTTTGGTAATATCGGTGCTGAAAAGCTGCAACAGCGCTTTGAAGAGAGTGCTTTGAAAGACTTTTCTAAACTGGATGTACATATTGAAGTACAAGATGAAAAACGCTACTTCTCACCGCTGCGCGTTGAACATGCTTATGCATCCGATGATGAAGATACCAGTGCTAAAACACACCATGTAATGGGTTGGCTGCTCGGTCAATCTATTGATTTGAAAGAACAGCTTGAAGCGCATTTACTTTCACGCGTATTGCTAGATAACAGTGCTTCTGAATTGCGTTTTGCACTTGAATCGAGCGATTTAGCGAAAGCACCGTCTCCTCTGTGCGGTCTTGAAGACTCTAATCGCGAAATGACATTTATGTGTGGCCTTGAAGGCTCTGAAGCGAAAGATGCTGATGCTTTTGAAGCGATGGTATTAGAAGTGTTAGAGCGTGTTGAACGCGAGGGCGTAAAGCAAAGTGTGGTTGAAGCACAATTACATCAGCTTGAGCTGGGTCAGCGAGAAATTAGTGGTGATGGCTATCCTTATGGTTTGAATTTAATCATGGCATCACTATCAAGTGCCGTTCATCGTGGTGATCCGATAGCACTACTTAATCTTGATCCTATTTTAGATCAGATGCGCGAATCTATAAAAGATCCGAAATTTATTCCAAACCTAATTCGCAAATTATTACTTGATAACCCCCATTACGTGCGATTGAGTTTGCGTCCAGATACGCAACTCGAAAAGCGTAAGAATGCAGCGCAAACAGAAAAACTCGCTAACATGGCTGCCAATATGAGTGAGGAAGAACGCCAAGCAGTTATTGATCAGGCAGTGGCATTAGAAGCCCGCCAGGAACAGGTTGATGATGAAAGCATATTGCCAGAGGTGACTTTAGAGGACGTGCCGAGCGAGCAGTTTATTGCTCAAGGTGAATCTTTAACCTTGGCTAAGCAGCCGTTAGATTGGTACGGGCAAGGCACAAATGGTTTGGTATATCAGCAAGTTATCATACAAATGCCAGATTTTGATGAAACTGAAAAGCCGTTAATTCCACTGTTAAGTCTTTGCATGTCAGAATTAGGGTGTGCAGATCGCAGCTATCAAGAGAATCAACAGCGTCTGGCGCAGGTGACAGGTGGTGTGAGTGCGTATTCATCGATACGCGCAAGTGTGAGCAGTGAGCAAGATGTGAGTGGCTACTTTATCGTATCGGGTAAAGGCTTAGTGATTCATCAGCATGCATTACTTGAGTTGATTAAAGAGACATTGCTTGAAAGTCGTTTTGAAGAGCTACCAAGAATTCGTGAGCTGATTGCTCAGCAACGCAGCCGTAAAGAGCAAAGTGTGACAGGTAGTGGCCACTCGTTGGCAATGATGGCCGCCAGTGCACCGCTTGCGCCATGCGCTAATCTATCACATCAACAGCGCGGTTTAGCGAGTATTGCAGCGATTAAAGTGTTAGATGATAGCTTGCAGGACGATAGCGTATTAGCTGATTTAGCCAAGCGCTTAGAAGTTATGCATCAAAAGCTTGTCAATAGCCCACGCCGCTTTTTATTAGTTGCAGAGGCAGAGCACAAGCAAACATTGATAGCACAACTTGAAACACTGTGGGGTGATGCTAAAGCAGAGGCCGAGGCAACATTCACATTAGCACCGACCCGTGAAACGGTTAAGCAGCTATGGGTCACCAACACAGCAGTGAGCTTCTGTGCAAAGGCCTATGCAACAGTCAGTGTTGATCATGACGATGCTGCACCTTTGTCAGTGCTAGGTGATTTCTTGCGAAACGGTTATTTGCACCGTGCGATTCGTGAGCAAGGTGGTGCATATGGTGCAGGTGCTGGTCAAGATAATGGCGATGCTGTTTTCCGTTTCTTCTCTTACCGGGATCCGCGCATTGAAGAGACTCTTCAAGATTTTGATGCAGCCGTTAGCTGGTTGTTAGATACCGAGCATGATGAGGGCAAGCTAAGTGAAGCGATCTTAGGTGTTGTAAGCTCTATCGATAAACCGGCATCCCCAGCAGGAGAAGCGAAACAAGCGTACCATTCGCAATTGTTTGGGCGCAGCGCTGAGCAACGCAAAGCTTTCAGAGCGAAAATTTTGCAAGTCAGTATTACTGATTTACAACGGGTGGCAAAGCGTTATCTACAGCCTGAGAACGCCAGCATAGCCGTTGTCACTAATGCTGAATTAGCTGAGCCATTAGCACAAGATTATGAGTTAATTAATTTATAGTCATTGAGGTTTTCAGCTTGCTGAAGTGGTATCAAACTATACCACTTCAGTGCTGTTTTGATCTTTTTAGCTATCGCACGCTAACTTTACTTTCTTGATAAAACGAGTTTAAAGTGCATTATATTAGAGTATAAACCATCGACATAAGCTTCAAACCTCGTCTCTCACTTGCATCGCAAGGTGCGCTGTTGATCGTTCTATCTGAACTATTTCTTATTATCTCAGGGATGGTGATTAAGCATTTATCAGCGCAAGAAGTACCGACAGGGCAAATTATGCTTTTTCGCAATGCCTTTGCACTGATGATATTAATGCCTTGGTTGGTGAGTACTGGGCTTGGGAGTTTTAAAACCCGTTTTTTAAAATACCATTTTATGCGTGCGGGTTTCGGCGTTTGTGCCATGGGCTGCTTATACTATGCTTGGGGTCATTTACCGCTTGCGCAATCAGCATTATTGAAACAGACATCTCCCTTTTTTATTCCTCTAATTGCTTTTTTATGGCTAAACGAGAAGCTAGATAAAATTGTTTTTATGGCAATTTTTATCGGTTTTTGTGGGGTGTATTTTATACTGAACCCAACCGCAGGTAGCATAAATTACGTAGTGCTCATCGCACTATTAGGTGCACTGCTTGGGGCTGTCGCTAAAGTTACAATACGAAAGCTTGGGCATACAGAAAACAGTAAGCTAATTGTTTTTTATTTCTCATTCTTTGCAACGATATTATCGATAATACCTGCTTATATAAGCTGGCAGCCGATAGGACTGAATGCACTGTTATGGTTACTGATACTGGCCATTGCATCAACCATTGCGCAATTGTTGCTTAGCAAAGCCTACCGCTTAGCTAAAGCCGGATTTTTAGCCCCATTCACTTATAGCTCCGTGTTTTATGCTGCGCTGTTAGGGTGGGTCTTCTTCGCTGAGGCAGTTAGTATAGAGACTGTGCTCGGTATGTTATTGATTTGTAGCGCTGGCTTATTAGCTCTTAAGGGAGCTAAAACCAGGAGCTAAAACGGCTGCTAAAAAGAGCAGCGAATAAACACATAAATACTGATGATATGATCATTCACGAATTGATCACCAATAGAGGCAAAACATGAAAATTACAAATGATACAGTTGTCCAATTTAACTACGTGTTAAAAGATGAGCAAGGTGAGATCCTAGAACAAACAGATACAGATCAGCCAATCGCATATCTTCAAGGGCACAAAAATATGCTGGCGGGTGTGGAAGAGGCCTTAGCAGATCATGCAAAAGGAGATAGCGTTACTGTGACATTAGCACCTGAGCAAGCTTACGGCGACGTGCTTGAAAACGCTGAAATGAAAATTCCGGTAAAACACTTACAAGGGGCTAAAAAGTGGAAGCCTGGCATGGTTGCAACGGTCAATACAGAACAGGGGCAACGCCAAGTAACAATCGTGAAAATCGGTCGTTTCATGGCAACCGTTGACAGTAACCATCCCTTTGCTGGTAAAACACTGACGTTTGAAATGGAAGTTGTAGATGTAAGAGCGGCAACTAGCAGTGAGTTAGCACATAAGCATGCACATGGTGCCGGTGGCCATCAGCACTAATCTTAGAAATTCTCACCATTTAATACCATAATACGCGCTTTTATAAGGGCGTATTTTACTTAAAATCAACAGCTTAAAACTTTGTTTTTAAGTTGGTTGATAATCAAAAGAAGTCATATAGCTAGCCTTATGTTAAGCCCTAAGCAAATATATCAGCGCGATATCAAACAGCATCGTTATATTGACGATCCAGCACAACAAGGGGCACTTGAAGCTCTGGAAAAGCTCCACTGTGCAATAATTAACGAGCGAGATAATGCTAAAAGCCTCTATTTGTGGGGATCAGTTGGGCGTGGCAAAAGCTATTTGATGGATTGCTTTTACGCATCACTACGCGATAGCGCTTCAATTGAACGCATGCATTACTATCGTTTTATGCAGCAGTTGCATCAACAGTTAACGGCTTTTCAAGGGCAAAAAGATCCCCTTAAACTCATTGCTAAAGCGTTAGTCGAACGGCACAAAATACTGTGCTTAGATGAGTTTTTTGTCTCTGATATTGCAGATGCGATGTTACTAGGTCGTTTACTCAAACACTTATTCGAGCAAGGTTTGATTATCGTCACAACTTCCAATGTAGAGCCAAATGCGTTGTATAAAGATGGCCTACAAAGAGATAGGTTTGTGCCTGCGATAAAAATGCTTGAGCAAAATTTGCATATTTTAGAAATGACAGGGCGATGTGATCACCGTCTTGCTAAAGCAACTCATCATCATTTTTATAGCGTTGAAACACCGTGGTTTGATCAGGATAATTTACACCGTAGTGAGCTCTTTGAGAGGTTTGCAAACAGTGGCAAAGATGCAATTACCTATCAAACTGAGCTTATAGTTGAGTCCAGAAAGATAAATTGCTTAGCTGTTAGTCATCAGCAATATTGCTTTAGTTTTGAGAAACTGTTTTGTGGACCGCGAAGCGCTAATGATTACATTGCCTTGGCAAACCTTGCGGATACGATTTATCTTGTTAATGTGCCGCAAATGGGGGGAGCATTGAAAAGCCGCAAAGTGGCGAGAGGCACTGAAGATACATACAATATCAATCAAAGAGTGGCTGACCGGCCGTTTACCTATGCTAAGGGTGATGATGAAGCACGTCGTTTTATCAGTTTCATTGATGAAATGTATGACCAAAACAAGCGAGTGGTGATAAGTGCAAACGTGCCTTTAAATGCGCTTTATTTAGGGGGAGGGGTAGAATTTGAATTTGAGCGTACTTTTAGTCGTATTATTGAAATGCAATCAGATGGTTACCTTAAAGGGGATTTAAAAACCCGTGAATAGAATGTTTTATTAGGTGATACAAAGTGCTGATGTCATATGAAACTTCCCGCTTATCAGTCGATGAGATAACATCGGACTTAAGTGCAGCGCAGTTATCCCGCTTGTTAGCTGCAATTCCTCACATTTTAACCGCTGATGTAGTTAAAAATTTACCGCCATATTTTCACGGTATCACCACTGAGGCTGAGGCACTGCTATGGTTTAAGCGGATGATGGAAGAAAGTCGTTTATGGATGGTGACTGATTCAAAGCAAGGTCATCCCATCGGCTTCATATTTGCCTTCGTTGAGCATACAACAGCACATATCGGTTATTTATTAAAACAGTCACACTGGGGTAAGGGACTTGCAAGTGAACTTCTTAAGGCTTTTATAAACGAGGTTACTCACACGGGATGGCGAGTACTGATAGGTGGTGTTGATCGATCAAACATCGCCTCTGCAAAACTGTTGTTAAAGTTAGGGTTTGTTGAGCGTATCGCTCAAAAAGACAGTGGGGTGGTGTTCTATGAATATTGGCTGGTTGAACCAACTCAATAATCAAGCTAAGTACATCCAATCTTAGAGAAACATAATGGATTTGTGGACCTATTCGTTCATTTAAAAACGACAGGATGTTCTCTCTTAAAAAGCCTAAAGATCACTTCTTCCTAGCAGAAACTATCTCTAAAACTTGGATGGTCACAAACAAAGATGATCAACCTGGCAAAGCTTGACTAGCGAAAGGTAACATGGAATTTGAGGCGAGTTCAAACGCGCTATGGACTCAAGGCGGCATTCAATACCTGTGCAAGGATGAAATTAAAACGCCTGATTATAAAAACGCCTTATTATAAGTATTAGTGGCTTATAACAAGGCTTTCACAAATTAAAAGAAGGTCGAAAGTGTCGGTTAAGCGTGATCAGCCAAGCTAAATTTACTGACGTTACCTTCTAGCGTTTGAGATAACCCTCCTAGATTGCCCGTAATTTGAGAGACTTCAACGATCGAGCCTTGATTGTTTGTCGCCATCTCTTTAATTAACTGAACTTCATTATCTATCTGTGCACTGTCGTCTGCTTGTGATGCAACGGCGCCTGATAATAGATTAAGCTGCTCAACAGATGCTCTAGCGCCATCATTGAGTGCATTGAGCGGTTCAACCATTTCACTGATTAAAACGATACCTGCCTCTAACTCCGCTCGCCCATGGCTGATGCGTTGCACTGAGATTTCAGTTTCTTGCTCCATTGCATCAATCACCGCGTTTATCTCTGAAGTTGCCGTCTCTGTACGCGATGCTAAGTTGCGTACTTCATCTGCTACAACCGAAAACCCACGGCCTGTTTCGCCTGCACGTGCGGCCTCAATCGCGGCGTTTAAAGCAAGTAGATTTGTTTGTTCGGCGATTTCTCTAACGGTGGTTACTAAGTGGCGCACAGCAACAGAGCGCTCTTTTAAGGTATCAACGGATTGAGCTGAGCTTTCAATAGAGCTTGAGATAACGTCGAATTCTTTCGTGGCTTTAGCAATTAATTGTTGCCCAGTGGCTGCAAGCTCTTTGGCATTTTCGGCTTGCTCTCTTGCCTGTGAGGTGGTTGCAGCAGCTTGAGAGCTTTGTTCAGAGAAATGACCGACGGATTCTGCGATGCTGCTAACTGCTTGTAATTGTGTCCCCGCAACACTCGCCATTCGCTCGACAGAGTTGTCCAGTGACTGGCTAGAGTCTTGTACTTGCATCGCTGATCCACAAATACTAGAAATTAAGGCGCTAAGTTCATGACTCATCATTGCAAAGGCTCTGCTGAGCTCACTCACTTCATCTTTACCGATAATTTCTTCTGAAAAACGTAAATCACCTTTACTCATGCGCTTTGCGATTACTACAGCTTCGCGAATAGGTTTAACAATGCTCCGACTAACAAACAGTGCTAGCAGAATACCTATAACAACAGCAGCAATGGATAGGCCGGCAGTGAGTGTGATGGATTGTGCGCTATTGGCTTTGATTTGGTGAAAGCTGTTGAGAGTTGCTTGATTTTGCTCGCTGATATAGCTTTGAATAGCGCCTAGTAATGCTTTAAGGGCTGGGTTCGTATTTTGATTAAACTCTGTTAAAGCACTTTCGGGATCCCACTCTACAAAGTCTACCGTCTTTAAAAATGCCTTGGAGTAATCCGCGCGCAGCTTAACAATATTTGCCAGTTGCTGGTTAACCATTTCACCGTCTCGCATGGCCAAGTTGTTGAGAATGGCATCAAGTTGCGCATTGTATTGATCGAGCTCTTTGTAGAGCAGTACGCGCTCTTCGCGGTTTTCATTATTTAAAATCAACAACAGTGTTATCGCCGATGCCTGAGCTAGATGCTGTACATCAGCTGAAACCATACCTTGGGCTACATCGTGGGTAATGAGCTTTTCAGAGAAGCTGGAGCTTTGTTTAAGAGTAGTGATTGCAAGTACAGAAATAAAGATTAGCAATACCAGCAGAGTGACATAACTGACGGTCAAACGGGTACTAATTTTAAAACCTCTTAAAAACGACATAGCTATCTCCGATAGAACGATAAATGTCAGATGACAGCGTTTTGAGCACTATCACTGAATGGTAAATAGTATAACCCTAAATTGCGGTTTGACTTTGACAGGCACAAACCTGTAACAATGGCGGGTATAGTAAATTACTTAAAAGTTGTCATAGAGATGCATTGAAAACTCTATGAATATAATCAGTTTAGCAGAATAAATACGAATTATATGAAAATATCTAAACGATTAGTTAGTTATTATACTAGCACCCATTATGACTGAGTTTAACTACATTTAAGTGACATAGGTTGTTATATTATATTAAGTTTTTAGCAGGAGATCGGCTGTAGGTTAGTTTGTTTGAAGATCATATGAGGCGCTATAAAAAGCCTAATTGAATAATCATTGGATAAGCTGGGTACGGATGAATTTTCTAACACGAGTACGCATGTTTTTCATCGGTGAGGCGCTGTTAAGTTGAATCATTCGCCCAAGGCTGTATTTTTTGTACCAAAGTTGTTGATAGAGTTTACTGTCGCTAAGGGTATGAACGGCCTTGATAATATCGCCAGCGCGTTGATCAAACATAACCAATAAAACATCGTAATCATAGGTAGCGAACTCACAGTGAAAATGATCTGCTAAATTGCCTAACTCATTCCATTGAAATCCAGCTTTAGGTAGCGTTATTTGTTCAGTGTTCCAGTGCTGCTTTTGCCATTCTAAGATGATGTCAAACCAGCCAATTAAGTAGGCGAGGGTATCGCACACACTGATCGTAGTGCCTTTAATATTGCCCTCAATCGCTCTCATTCGTGTGAACTCTTTTGGTATACTCTGATAATCAATCAGTAACTTTTCGAATGTAAGTTCAATAGATTGAAGCAGTTGTACTTTGTTTTTTGCAATTTGTGATAGTGCTGCCATCCATCATTCCATTTGTATTGGTGTGGGTACTGCTACTGGACGCTAGCAGTAGCTACGCGCAAACTATTGGTGTGTAAAAGTGATTTTACTAAAATGTGGGTTGGTGTTTACGGCTTCAATAGCGGCTACTTGATCAAGTACGATTAATGCCGTTTGGTTTACTTGTTGAGTGACAAGGCACTCTTGATTTTCACTATTGCGCTTAGTATCTAAAGCAATGGCGGTGATTGTGTCACCGCTCATTAATGTGATGATCAGCTTGAAATGATACATACACGCGATTTCAATGTAATCGTATTGCTCGCAGCTAATCATTCTTTCTCTCGCAAGTTGTCATTAAATTTTATTTAGTCAGAAGGCTTTGGCTTTTGACTACAAAGATAACACCTAAAACTGTCATAAGAGAGCCAGCGATAGCCATTACTCCCAACTTCTCATCGAAAAGCAACCAGGTTTGAATAACCGCAGCTGGGGGCACAAGATAGAAATAGCTAGTCACTTTAGCGACTTCTCCTTCGCGGATCATATAGAGCAACAGTAAAATGGCGAACACTGATAAACCAAAGATTAACCACGCCATCGCAATATAGAGCTGTGTCGTGTAAATCACCGTTTGCTGCTCAATGCTAAAAGTAATCAAACCAACGACAATAATAGCACCAATGTATTGGTAGAAAGAGCCTGTCAGTAAGGGCACATTACTGGCAAGTTGCTTTTGCATAATAGTTCCGGCAGAAATTGATAATAGCGCGATGATGCAAGCGACAATTCCTAAGGGACTCATTTGGCTGGCATCAATGCTGGATTTCTCAAGGATAACTAAACTCACTCCAGCAAAACCTAACACTAAACCTATGATTTGAAACTTGTGCAGGCTTTGATTTAGAAATAAGCGTCCAAAAAGCGTTGTGATTATAGGTTGCAAGCCGACGATGATCGCTGAAATACCCGCCGGCACCCCCAGTTTAATGGCAAAAAAGACGCCCCCTAAATAGCCACCGTGGATTAAACTCCCCACGGCTATCTGCTGCCAGCTTTGCTTTTGATCTATCCACTTGGACCTATAGATTTTGATGAGTAGCCAAAAAATTACCAGCACTATACAAAAGCGCACAAAGAGCATGAAAAAGGGTTCAATGTAGGGCAGGCCATATTTAGCGCCTATAAAACCGGTACTCCACAACCAGACAAACAGCAATGGAATTGCTTGGGTGAGCTTAAAGGGCATTGTTTATCCTTTCGATAAGTTTCTGATCAATACAGCGTTAAATAACTCGATCAGCGGTTTGTTATTAGAGCTTTTACTCGAAAGGGATTTAAAAGTATTAATGTAACCGTACTTTTCAGCGAGTATGGGCTTTAGTTGATCATTGACGCCCCATTGGCTGACGAGTTGGCTGGGTAGAAAGCCTAAAAAGTGACCACTGAGTATTAATGACATTCGCGCTTCTTGGTGATGAGCTTGAGTAACAATATCCCAATCTTTCATAGCTTTATAGGGTTCTTGTCCTGCACGTAAGCGAGGGGATTCTACAAACTTATAGTCTGCTAAATCAATACTTTTAATCTCTGAATGACTTTTAGTAAATAAAGGATGAGCACGAGAACAGTAAAGCAGCATTTGCTCGTTAAACAAATCAACCGCGTGAAGAGGTGCAAAACTTTGAATCGGTACCGTTATGCCGATATCCGCCTGGCCCGCGTTGATAGCTGCAACAACCGCGTTTGATTCCATCACACTGACTTTTAAATTGACATTGGGAGCACTGGTTAAAAACTCATCTAAGGCACTCACCACACAATAATTATCCATGCCTAAGGTGTGCTCAGCGCAGATAAGGTGTAAATCACCTTTTAGCAATTGATGAGAGTCATTAATGGTATGCCTAAACTTCTGCATAGCTGCCAGTAGTTCTAAGCTTGCATCATAAACGAGTTGACCTTGGCGCGTTAAATTAAAGCCTTTTCGACCGCGCTCGCACAAGCGCATATCTAACCGCTTTTCTAAATCAGATAGATAGTTGGTGATTGTTGAGTTCGCCAAGTTAAGAGTTGTTTCAGCAGATGTAATCCCATTTGCTTCCACAACGGCCTTAAAAACCCTTAATAGTTTTATATCAATATCAGCAAGTTGCCCGCCAATAGCTACTTTTTTAAAGCCCATTTATTAAGCCTGTTTTATGAGAAAGAGATTGAATAGCGCACTTTAATGTCACTGATTTAACGAGTACTTTTAAATACAACAAGATATTCGTACGTTACATTTGTATATCCAATTATATAGCTCTTAATAGCATTATATAAACAAAAACATTCTTCGATTATAAATGACTTTTGCTATGCACTTATAAATCTATATCAACACTTTAGCTGTGCATCATGATCTATAGCTCACGCTATTTTGTTTTGGAGATACCATGGAATCACAACTTCTTTCACAGTTATCAAACGCAAGCCTTTTACAATGCAGTGCATTTATCGATGGGCAGTGGTGCGATAGCGCTCAAGGTAAAACCTTTAGTGTGCTTAATCCTGCGACTGAACAAGTGATCGCGCAAGTCGCTAATTTAGGCGCTAGTGACACAGAACAAGCAATCAAAGCGGCTAAACTTGCGCAAGTGAGTTGGCGTCAAAAAAGCGCAAAGGATCGTGCACATGTTTTAGAGTATTGGTATGACTTAGTCATCGAAAATACAGATGATCTAGCGCTTATCATGAGTACAGAAAACGGTAAATCATTACAAGAATCAATGGGTGAAGTGGCTTACAGTGCCTCATTTATCAAGTGGTTTGCTGAAGAAGCAAAGCGCGTTTATGGAGATGTTGTGCCATTAGCACAAACGGATAAGCGCGGCATAATCATCAAGCAGCCAGTGGGTGTGGTAGCGGCGATTACCCCTTGGAATTTCCCCAGTGCAATGATTACACGCAAAGTAGCGCCCGCATTAGCTGTTGGTTGTGCTGTAGTGTTAAAACCCGCCGCTGAAACGCCTTTATCGGCATTAGCACTTGCTTATTTAGCACAGCAAGCGGGCTTGCCAGCAGGGCTTTTTAACGTTGTCACCGGTGATGATGCCAACGCTATTGGTGGTGTTTTAACCTCACACCCTGATGTTAAAAAGCTGACGTTCACAGGTTCTACACCTGTCGGTAAATTACTGATGAATCAGTGCTCTGCAACAGTCAAGCGCACATCAATGGAATTGGGTGGCAATGCTCCTCTAATTATTTTTGATGATGCTGATTTAGACTTAGTGGTACCGGGGATCGTCAACGCTAAATTTCGTAACAGTGGGCAAACTTGTATTAGTGCGAACCGCATTTTGGTGCAAGAGGGTATATACACGCAATTTATTGAACGTCTGCAACGCACAGTCAGCGCGTTTAAATTTGGTGTATTTTCTGATCAAGATACAACACATGGGCCAATGATCACAAAGCAAGCTAAAACAAATTTACACGCGAAAGTGAAAAAGGCAGTGGCGCAAGGTGCAACATTGCTATGTGGCGGGCAGTTAAGTGATGATCCTGGATATTTTTATCCTGCGACAGTATTAACTGATTTAACGAGTGATATGGATATTTTCAAAGAGGAAATTTTTGGCCCTGTGGCAGCTGTTTATCAGTTTAGTGATCAAACTCAAGCAGTTGCTATGGCAAATGATACAGAGTTTGGCTTAGCCGCTTATTTTTATACTGAAAACATGCGTCGCAGCTGGCAAGTATCAGAGGCGTTAGAGTACGGCATGGTGGGTGTTAATGAGACAGCCATCGGTGCTGAAATGATTCCTTTTGGTGGAGTGAAGGAGTCGGGGCAAGGCCGTGAAGGTTCAAAATATGGCTTAGATGATTACCTTGAAATCAAATATGTATGCCATGGAAATATCTCTTGAAATAAAGAGATATCAAAAGATTAAAACAAGCAAAATCATAATATTAGGAAAGAAAGATATGAATAATTCTCAACTACAAGCACGCAAGACTAACGTTATCGCGCGTGGCCAAGGCAATATGTATCCGGTCTATGTCGAGCGTGCATCTGGTTCAGAAATGTGGGATGTGGAAGGTAATCGCTTCATCGATTTAGGCGCGGGTATTGCAGTATGTAACACCGGACATTCACACCCTAAAGTGGTTGCTGCTGCAAAAGATCAAATTGATAATTTTAGCCACACTTGCGTAATGGTAAACCCTTACGAAGTGGCTGTTGAACTGGCCGAAAAGCTAGTTGAAATTGCACCGGGTGATAGTGAGAAAAAAGCAATTTACGTATCAACGGGCGCTGAAGCGGTTGAAAACTGCATCAAGATCGCTAGAGCTTACACAGGTCGTCGTGGTGTTATTGCATTTAATGGAGCATTTCACGGTAGAACAAATTTAACGATGGGTTTAACGGGTAAAATCACTCCTTACAAAAACTTATTCGGTCCATTTCCTGCAGAAATTTTCCATGTGCCTTTCCCTAATGCAGTACATGATGTAACGGTTGAGCAATCTCTAAAAGCACTTGAGAACATGTTTAAAGTGGATATCGCACCGAGTGATGTGGCAGCAATTATTGTTGAACCCGTGCAAGGTGAAGGTGGTTTCTACGCAGCTCCAGCTCAATTGCTACAAGCATTGCGCAAGCTTTGTGATGAGCATGGCATTGTACTAGTGGTTGATGAGATCCAAACAGGGTTTGGACGCACAGGTAAAATGTTTAGTGTTGAGCATTCAAATGTTGAACCTGATTTGATGACAATGGCAAAAGGTATCGCTGGTGGTTTCCCATTAGCGGCGGTTGTTGGTAAAAGTGAAATCATGGATGCGCCTTTACCAGGTGGTTTAGGAGGCACTTATGCAGGCTCACCGGTATCTTGTGCTGCTGCATTAGCTGTACTTGAAGTAATGGAAGAAGAAAACTTAGTTGAGCGCGCCGCTCAAATTGGTGAATTATTTAACCAGCGTTTAAGTGGCTTGCGTGAAGCGCACCCACAATTGATTAGTGATGTGCGTAATCAAGGTTCAATGATTGCACTTGAGCTAATGATTGATGGCGATCCAGAAAACGCCAACACAGAGCTAACGCAACGTATTATTGGTGCAGCAGTAGAACATGGTTTAGTGTTGCTATCTTGCGGTTTTTACGCCAACGTTATCCGCTTCTTGCCAGCTTTGACAATGACAGATGCGCTAGCCAATGAAAGTCTAGATCGCTTTGAAGCGCTGTTTAATAGCGTTGCTTAAGGCGGTTTTTTAATACCTGAACCCGTTGACTTCAATGTGGTGCAGTGAAGTCACTGGTTCAAGTAATAGATACCTTCACAAATCACCCGTTATGTTGAGCATAGCGGGTGTTTTTATCGCTTAAACCTTTCTTGATAATCTATGTCGAGCATAAATTTAAGAATTTAGGAAGCTTAAAGATGTGCTGCAACGGCCTCTAAATGACCATCATAAATCCCATCTTCACGTAAATGCTCTAATGTTGAGAGCAAATAATCTAAACTATTACCATAAATACCTTTTGCAGTAGCGACAATATTAGCCAGTTCTTGAGGTGCCTTTACCTGACTGTATTGTGGATGATCAGGGTCAACAATAAAGGTCAGGGCATTGATTGGCTCGCCCCCTTTACGGTGTATTTTAATAATACGTGCGTTATACACCATAGTGGGTAGTTCTCGATCGTAGAGGTAGCTTGCAACTTCCTGCTTTATTTCCTCGCTGATTCGAAATAGTTTTCCCGTACAGCTACCACCTCTATCTAGGCCTAGCACTAATCCTGGATGTTCAGGTGTGCCGCGATGAACCCAAGAAGAGACGCATAAGGCTCTGTGATACCCATAGATACGACCGTCTACTTTTTCAATGTACTCAAAACCTGGCCGCCATAACAAAGAGCCGTAACCAAACACCCAGAGATCGCCCTCAGGAAGTGTTGGCAGTATTGCATCAGCATGCATTTTGGGGAGTTGATCTTTGGTGTGCATTTGCGCTTTTAACTCAATAGCGGCGGGACTCAGTTTAAGGTTTGACATAGATAATAGCAGCGACGTCGTAAGTGAATGGAGATTTTAATATGCTGCCATACTAAAATTTAGCAACGCAAATAGCAATCGCTATAAAGTAGGGCAGTTTTAGTTTGGGATTTAATACAGCTCAGGGTGATCGTTGATCCATTGAGTAACCTGCTTTTTAGCTTGGCTGAGTTGATCGCTACTCATTTGTTCAGCGATTTCCTCAAGAGGGCTTTTTTCAAGAATATCGACATCATAGAGGTTAGTGTTGGCAATGGCTTGCCAGACATAAGCTTTGACTAAATCTTTAGTGACTTCACTGCCATTTAGATACAAAGCTGCTAGATCTTGCTGGGCATTAACTTGCCCTTGCTCAGCGGCGAGTAAATACCAGCGCAGAGCAGGTTGAATGTCTTTTGCTGTACCTTCTCCATATCGATGCAGATTGCCGATATTGTACTGAAAGTCTGGGTTTCCCTGTTTTGCGGCTTTCTCAAACCATTTAAAAGCCGTTTCTAGATTAATCGGTAGGCCAACACCTTGATAATTCAAATAGCCTAAATAGAATTGAGCGATATCATCTTCACGCTCAGCAGCTTGGGTGTACCAATGAATAGCTTGAGCTAAATTTTGTTTAACACCCTCACCGTGTTCATACATGCTGGCGAGCAAGCGCTGCGCAGCGGGATTGCCACTTTTCGCAGAAGGTTCAATTGATTGAAACGCTTCAACATTTTCTAAGTTAGTTGCTGCATCATGGTTATGTGCCTGAACAGCCATGCTTAAAAGCAGCGCTGTGATCACTAACAGTGATATGTTAAGCACGCGCAGTACTATAAAAGTGAAGAAGTGGGCTGCCATTCGGCGCTCCTGACTGTATTAATATTAGGTTTATTTAATTCTAGTTGAAATGCGCAATAAATAAACAGAATATTTCGGATAACCCTCAGTTTTTGATAAACAATCCACTCTAAAGGTGTTCTTCAATACTTGAAGTTAAACTTTAGTAGGTTAAAAAAGGCTTAAGGAAGGTATTAGGATCGGTACTAGGGAAGGTATTAGGTGTAAGTATTAGAGGCAAATGTTTTTGAAAATGCTGCTCTTAATACAGCATAAAAGAGGAGCTCGAAAAAGAACCCGCATTAAATTGTGGCTTAATACGGGTAAAATATTAGCCTTCTTTTCCATCAACCCTTGGCTGACATAAAATGGGTAAATAGTAATATAAAAAACACATCAGGCCTATTATCCAGCTCCCAGCGCTGATAGCGGTAAACTCTGCACTATAGACAGGTATTAGAGTGGAACCAAGGCCCCGCACTAAGGTCGCGATAACCAGCGCGATCAAGGCTATGACAACAAGCGGGCTGGCGACAATTTTACGCCCAGTGTGGCCCAGAGAAACCCTAGCGGTAAACGTCATTATCATTGCGCCGATAAAACCAACATTAATTAAATGCATCGCGTTGGAATAATTATCAAAGATTAGCAGAGCAAAAAACGCTAAAGGCAAAAAGCCGTAGTTTATCCAAAGAGACCAGAGTAATGCGTTTTTCCAAATTGCAGAAGTGTACCAGATAGTTAAACGATACAAATGACAGATTACAGATAGAGCATACAAACCAAATGTTATTTTAGACAGTACTTGAGCCAGTTCTCGATCTAATGATGGATCGATAAGAGTGATGGCGAAAATGATGACGATGAGTAGTTGGCATACAATAGTAAATACAATAGGTTCACGTTTTATCTCTGTGTTAGTGCCTTTCGAGATAAAAAAGGGGATAACTCTTGAACTCATAAAACTAATTAACAATACAAACCACCAGCTAGTGGCAAAGTTTAAGCGAGAACTGAGCAATGGTAGTTGCTCGATGATGGCATAAAACTGAAAGCAGTTGAGTACAAGAAACCCAGTAAATAAGGCAATAAAGATAAAGTTGCGCTTGTTTTGGCTCTTTATCAGCATTCGTGCCAGCCAAAAAATAGCAATCAACAGCACAGCGCTATCGGCAATAAAAGCGATGAGAGCCGTGTTAGCATTTAAGTTCATTGCTATGCGCGCAATTAGCCATAGGCTGACAAGCGCAATCAAGGGCGCTCCTTTAATACCTGGTTGTCCGGTCCATGTTTGAGCGGCGGTCATGATAAAGCCCAGAACCACAGCCATCGCAAAGCCAAACTGAAATTCATGGGCGTGCCAGGCAAATAATCCAATATCGCTTTGCCATACCCAAATACCACTTAATGTGAGTGTCCAGCGAAGCAGTAACCAAATCGCATAACAGGCACTGAGAATAAAAAAAGGTCTAAAAGCGAGCTGGAATAGAGTGAGTTTATTCAAGAATTGCATCGGGAAAGGCCATCCACATTGAGAAAATCAGACGGCATTATTGCGCCATACTCGCTAAGGAGTATAGATCTAGCTCAATTTTTACTGACCTTTTCTCACAACAGATTTATTTTGCAAAACAGCTGGCTAAAAAAGATACTAAAAATGATGTGTTTAAGATGAAATTGGCAAAGCTGTTTGTTCCTTAAACGTGCGGATCGTGAAGTTCGAGTTAATATCTTTCACCATAGGAATAATACGAAGTTGACGCATAAAGGCTTCATAAGCGATCAAATCAGCACAAACTACTTCTAATAGATAATCGTATTGACCAGAGACAACGTGGCCATTAATGACTTGGGGAACTTGTTGAATAATATGCTCAAAATGCTCTAAGTCAGTCTCTTGATGGCTATTTAAATTAACATGCACAAAGATAGTCATGCCTAAATTAACGCTGTGACGTGAAACCTTTGCTTGATAACCAATAATGACTTTTTCTGTCTCTAAGCGTTTTATGCGTCTAGCACAAGGGGAGGGAGATAAATTCACACTGCTTGCGACTTCTGCTGTTGTTAAACGACCATCTCTTTGTAGGATGTCTAATATCTTTTTATCTACTTTGTCCATAAAACATACATTTTCAATTTATTGATTGATTCAACTAAAATATCTTCTTTAAACGAGATAAAAAAGCTAATTATCTAAATATTATACACTATAAAACCAGATAAAAGCGCAGTGTTTTAAGCATAATATGCCCGTCAAACAGATCCACTCTCACCTGTTTTTTGGAAAAATTATGTTACTTGCTCAAAATTATAAAACTGCTTTTTCACACATGAACTCTGGCGTGTTAGCCCTGATAGCAACGCTCATTATTTGGTCATCGTATTTTGTTGCGTTGCGCAGCGGCGCACAATCGTCATTAACAGGTTTTGATATGGCTCTTTTAAGGTTTATGCTGCCTGCGCTGTTATTAACTCCAGTACTGATCAAGTCGAAAAACCGTATTGCCAAGGTGCCAAAACGCTATTTATTAGGGATAGCAGCAGGCGCAGGCTTGCCTTTCTATCTCTTTTCAGTGCTCGCATCTGGGCAAGTTCAAGCGGTAATTGGCAGTTTGCTTGTGCCGGGAGTGTCGCCATTACTGGTCACTATTATGGCAATAGTGTTTTATAAAGAGCGTTTGTCAAAGCAGCGCATGCTAGGTTTGTTTACGATTTTAGGCGGTATTGCGATGTTAGTGGGTAATCAACTAGGCCTTAACGCAGGCTCTACAATCTCATTTGGCAGCTTAATGGGAATGGGATTGTATTTGTGTGCAGCAGGATGTTGGGCGGTTTATACAGTCAGTGTGAAAATGTCAAAACTCAATGGTCTAGAAATAGCGGCTATTCTAAATTGCAGTGCGGCTATTATATTACTCAGTGTCTTGCCTATTGATATGTTCACAAGCAATTTAGAAAAAGAATCTTTAGAGACGATTTTTGCTCAGCTGCTAGTGATGGGTGTGTTCTGTGGCTTGATAACAGTTATTACCTATGGCCATGCTATTTCTCGTTTAGGTGCAGAGATTACCGCGTGTTGGGGAGCGATGACACCTATCTTAGTTGCGCTATTAGCGTTTTTGATTTTAGGAGAGGCGCTTAGTGTTTCTACCATGGCTGCAATGATGCTAATTATTATGGGCGTGGTATTTGCGAACTTTAAACGTAAAACGTAAAACGTAAAACGTAAATACGCCGTAACGTTGCACAATTTCCATTCTGGAGCGCCTTAAAAGGGCGCTCCTAACGTTACCTGCTCACATCCCTCTACATCCTCTCTACAGACAAATTCATCCAATAATTAATAAATTTAATAATATATTTTCACCTTTTTTAATAATTTTAGAAAATTCCTTAATTTTGAAATAGCCGGTTTTACTATTTTGATCATAAATAAAGAAATAGTGTGTTCGATAGTTGTTCAAATATTTGTAAATTTTTCCAATTATTCAAGTGTTTAATTTTTGAGCAGCGTTTAAGTTTAAATAAAGATGACACAAACCTTTAGCTTGTTGCTATTATGGCTCCGAATAAAGACGCTTGTTTTAAACGAGTGTTTAAGGTATTTATTACTTGGCGTTTGAGAAAAAAACTAACAAAAATCTATAGTGAAGAGGGACGATGCTTTTTTAAAAAGCAAGTAATTAGACGTATGCTTATTAAAAGGACTTCTTAACCAATCTTAAGTATATCGCTATTTGATATTTTCAATAACTGCATGGAGGCAGCAATGAATATCAAGATAAATGAAGAGCTGCATGATAGTAGCGACCTAGTAAAACGTATTCGCAAGGGTGACAGACAAGCAGAAGCACTGTTAGTGCAAAAGTATCAGCGCAGCTTGCTAGAAATGCTGAAATATAGAACGCGAGATATTAGCCTAGCGGAAGATCTTTTACAGGATACCTTACGTATTATTATTGAAAGATTGCGTAAAACAGGTATTGATGATCCCAGTAAATTGACCCATTTTATACACGGAACCGCACGCAATATTGTAATTGCACACTATCGAAAAGAAATCAGACGTGATACCCAGGTTAACAGTGAGATTGTTGAGCAAACTGTTGATAATAGCCGCGGGCAATTACAAATCATCATGTCAGAACAGCACAGTCATAGTGTACGCTGCCAGCTTACAAAGCTTGCCATACCTAGAGATAGAGAAATATTAACTCGCCTTTACGTGTGGGAACAAGAGAAGCTTCAAATATGTCATGCGATGGAGTTAACGGTGCATGCATTTGATCGCATAGTGTCGCGTGCCAGAAAACGTTTTAGAACGATAGTAGAAAATTAGCAGCACAAAATTACTCAACAGAAAATAAAATCAGACATTGTTTCAATAAATTTGTGAGAGGAAACGCCAAAGTTCATCAGTGAATTTTTAAATCGGCAGGGATGCATATTTGAAAATTGGGATGAATTATGGATATCAACTATATAAGAAAGGAGCAAGTAATAGAGCGTTATCTTGATAATAAACTCACAGATGAAGAGTTAAAACTTTTTGAAATATATTATTTAGATTATCCAGAGATACTAAATGATATAGAGAAAATAAGAATAAAAAATAAACTTATTAAACCTAAAAAATAAGTTTAAACTTAAGCATGTTAAATGCTTAATACTTAACAAAAACCTTTCTTAAAATTATCGAAAAATATTTGAAATCACGAGAAAATAAGTGAGAGTTTTAGGCGCTTAATGTCAGTCGATAATTATCAAAACTACTATGCTCAATATTAATTAGTTAAAAACTAAAATTATATTACGATGGATCGTTATGGCTTCTTATCGCGCAATTCCAGGAGTTTTATCCGCTGTAAAGCGATTACTCGAGAATCGGATCTTACAAGATAATGATATTGCAGATTTTAATCCTGAAATTGTTATTTTGGGAAACCGTGAGCTGGCAGATAAACCGTCAAAGAACCAAATTGGTCTTTATCTGCATCGCGTCTCTGTCGATCCCATTGGCCGCAATCGCTATATCAGCAGCACCGATCTTGGCCAACAAGCGCAACCAGAATTACCTGTGAATTTGCATTTGTTGCTGATTGCTTGGACACATTTAGGGGCTAACGAAGGTTTACTCATAGGCTGGGCAATGCAGCACATCGGTAGTGCACTGACATTGGATATTTCGCATATGTCAGTGAGTGATGAAAGCTGGAGGTCACAAGAGCAAGTGCAAATGATACCTGAAGAAATGAGCACGGAAAATTTACTGCGAATATGGGATGCACTACCACAAGATTACTTACTATCCGTCCCTTATTTGATCAAAACATTACGAGTGCTCCCCATTGAGCCGCCGCCAAGTGAAGTACTAGTTGACACGGTGATTACACCTATTGAGGTAATGTAATGGTGATGCCAGCAGAAGTGATTTATCAGCGAGCCGGTCATTACCTTGTGTTTAATGATGGGAGTGGCTATCAAGGTAACAGCGAAGATGAAGGTTTGGGCGAAGGTACTGTTATTGGAGCCGAGGATATTAGCGCGTTGGACTTTATCATTGAGCATGCACCTAAAGATCTCAAGCTAGTAAAGAAAAAGAACTTGTTAGTGTTGCAGCGCAAAATAGCAGGGATCTCTTACCAAGTAATGAGTGCTCAACAATATGATCAATATACACAGCAACAAGAGAGCAATGATCAAGCCTTAGCATTACAAGCTTTTTCCTTAGTTTGTGTCGTTCAAGATAAAAACGGGCACTATCACCCCCAACGCTTGAACATAAGTTTGAATAACCAAGTGAAACACAGTGTTGAGCTCTATCGCAGTGTAAAAGGTAGCCAATTTAGAGCCAGCGGTGGGGTATATGCACAACTTCGCTATAGTGATCAGCTGCCAGCATCTTGGGCATTGATGCAAGTTTCTATCAGTATGCCCAATGGTTTGCCTGCATTGGTTTTTAAAGCACAGGCAGACATAAACGGTGATGTTTTATTAGCTTTTGATCGTCTACCTATGCCTAATTTGGCCAATGATAATGCCCAATATAGCTGCACTTTAACGATACAAAGTGATTATGCATTGGCGACTGATAAAAATTCGATGAGTAGTAATATCGACAGTTTTAGTGAGACATCACTGGCCTTACAGGCGAATGATTTATCACAGTTATCTGAACTGCTGGTTTTTGATTTTCACTGGGGCGACAGGATGCGCGTGAGCAGTGAAAACGCAGCAGTGCTATATCTGCAGGCCGCTCAGTTACCTAGTGGCTAGAGAGATAGAGAATATACTCAATTAAGAAGAGGGACTTGTTATGCCGCAATACCTAACACCGGGTGTTTATATCGAAGAAACCAGTTTTCGATCTAAGCCCATTGAAGGGGTAGCCACAAGCGTTGCAGCTATCGTGGGAACTGCTAAGTTTGGACCTGTTAGAGGTTCTGCCCAGTTGCTAACAAGTTATGCTGAGTATGAAAAAATATACGGCTCAGCTGCGCCATTATCACTCGTTGATGATCAAGGCCTAGCCTATAGTGAACTCAATCATAGTGCACTTGCCGCCCGTGCTTTCTTCGAGAACGGTGGCAAACAGCTCTATATGTCCCGGGTAATTGCACAAGGCAATAGCAGTGATGAAATGGGGGCAGGGGCTTCAGCAGCTGTTGCCAGTGCCATTGATGATCAGCTCAAAATTAGCGCTCGGTTTGCGGGCAGTGATGGCAATCTCACTTTACAAGTACAGTGGGCAGATAACCAAAGCATTTTGCGCAGTTATAATGTCGATCAGTTAGAAGATGATCAATTTGCATTACTGTCAATCGATGGTTCTATAAAGAAAAATACGTTTAATTCAGCCGGCAGCCACTCAGGTTTTCCCCTTAAAAGTTTACGTGTTTGCGTTAAGTATAGCGAAGACAATAATCGTTATGTGTTAGTGGGCACAAAAGCGGTTGTGAAAGATCAAGATGGCAGTAGTCATCAGGTAGCCATTGCTGATATTGGTGATCATATTACGCAAGTCTCTATCGATAAACATGCTCATAAGCTAACGGTTTTAGAGGGGGTAGCTCCACCAAGTGGACCCTTAACAGGTGCGACAAATGCGCTCTTGGAGCTTACCAGCAGCGTTAAAGCTTTTATTCCTAATTTAGATGATTTAACCAGATTTTGGGGCACTTTAGATACAACGGGTCGAAAATTTACCGCTCTAAAAAGTCGCAATGCGCTCAGTGCCAATCGCACATTTGACTTGTGTGAATTGCTGATCGCAAATGCAGCACAATCTTTACAAGTTCAGCGGGATTTTTCAATTGATGTACTGCGTGCACAAGAAATCATTTATTCTGTATCCGGTATTTCTTTGGATCCTACTGATAGCAACAGCTTGGCAAATCGTCTCAAGCAACAACCTGAAAGTGCGATAGCAGCTTTACATCAACCGATAAGTGTATCTTTAGGTAGCTTAAGCGATGGCAAAGATGTCTATCAATCGCTGTTTAATTTGTTTTCTTTGAACAACAGCCAGCTGAACCCCGCGGCAAGTGCGTTTGCACCCTCGCGTTCTCTCATTGTTTTAACGGGAGGCAGTGACGGTGAAAGCCTAAGTACGATTGACTACATAGGTGAAGTAGATGAACTGAAAGGTAATACAGGCTTAAGTGCACTGGAAAACAATGATGATATATCGATTGTACTGACACCTAGTGCCTCCTCGTACAGCCCAACAATTCATCAAGGCATTGTTAATGCAATGCTTAGCCACTGTTTAAAAATGCGCTATCGCATCGGTATCGTCGATGCGCGAAAAGATATGTCAGTAGCACAGGTTCGCACCTTTGCCGGTACATTTGACGACTCCCGCCTTGCCTTATATTACCCCTGGGTTTTAACCAATGACCCCAGTGGTGAGAATGAGTCGATAGCGCTACCTCCGAGTGGTTTTATGGCGGGTATATATGCTCGCAATGATACTGAGCGCGGTGTTCACAAAGCGCCTGCAAATGTGGTGATACAAGGGGCACTGGGTTTCAATCAAGTGGTTAACAAATTTCAGCAAGAGTTGCTCAACCCTAATGGCATTAACTGCTTGCGCTTTTTTGCCGGTAGAGGCAACCGGGTGTGGGGAGCGCGTACACTGAGCAGCGATGGAGAATGGAAATACGTTAATGTAAGACGCTACTTTCTGTTTTTAGAGCGCTCCATTGAAAAAGGGACGCAATGGGCTGTATTTGAGCCAAATGGCGAAGCGCTATGGGCAAATTTAAGAATGAGTATAGAGAGCTTTTTGTTTGCCCAGTGGAGCAGTGGCAATTTGATGGGATCGAGCCCCGAGGCTGCTTTCTTTGTGCGCTGTGATCGCAGCACAATGACTCAAAATGATATTGATTCAGGCCGGCTGATTTGTGAGGTCGGTGTTGCACCATTGCGCCCTGCAGAGTTTGTGGTGTTTAGAATTGGCCAAAAAATAGCGCAAGCGTAAAGGAGAAGAGCAATGCCAACGTTTAGAGATATACCTTATTCGGCGTTTAATTTTTTAGTTGAGCTAGAGTCAGGGCAAGGAAAAGAAGTGTCAGCGGGTTTCTCCGATGTGTCGGGCTTAAGTGCTGAGGTAACAGTAGCTGAATATCGCTCTGGTAATGAAGCGAATAATTATGTGCGCAAAATCCCAGGCATTCACAAAGCCAGTGATGTCACGTTAAAGCGCGGAGTGACAGGTTCAGAAAATATTTGGCAATGGCTCAAAGAAGCCAGATCAGGCTCTCCCTCGGTAAAGCGTGATGTCACTATAAAATTGCTCAGTGAAGATCGCGAAGCCGTTGTTGTCACTTGGCTGCTGCGAGGAGCTATCCCTATTAAGTGGACAGGTCCAAGCCTTGCCGCGAAAGGTGGAGGTGATGTCGCCATGGAAGAGCTCGTGCTGTCTATTGAAAGTATAGAAGAGAGCTAAAGCAATGATATCGCTTGTCTCTCAAGGCATCAGCGTTGCGCCAAAGCAACCGCTGCTTGACGCTGATGTACAACAAGGGGTGATGATAGGTCATTGCCCTGGTCGGGTTCATTTACAAGCCTTACTTGACTCGCCAGCGCTAATTAACCAGTTGTCTCAGTACGCTTTTTCCAAACAGTGGCAAAAGCTACAGTTTGACTATGAGCAAGCTGGGCTCGATATTGGTCAGCACCATGATGGGCTTAAAGAACAGCTCTTTAATCTGCCTATCCCTATCGATAGCTTACAAATGTTTCAAGAAATATTCCCTCAAGCACATCAACAGATGCGTTACACGAATGAGCAGCAGAGGGCTTGGTTACCCCTAGGCGTTGAAGACTTTTTTGCCTATCAAGATGACGTTCAATCTGCACAGCAGCCACGTTTTCAGCATCAAAAGAAACGACTTTGGGTAGTTGTTGTCGATCCGCATTTGGCGCAACAAGGCTTTTTAGCAAGTTTTGATGATGACTCGTTAGATTTAAATAATCAGGGGAGCTATTCAGCACTTGCCAATGCTTTACAAATTACTGGCGCAAGTATGTTGATGATGCCTGATTTGGAGCGCTTACAGCTTGCAAGTACAAAAACGAGTGTGCCAAGAATGCGTTTGGCAAATATACAACCTCAGTTTTTACCTTGTCGCTTTGAACATCAAGACTCCCACCGTGAAAGGCGCCACTCACATGAAATAATAGAAACGGTAGAGCCCCAGCCATTCGATCAAATATTGGGGGCGATTCTTAAAGTATTAACGATACAGCGACCTGATTTACATTTAGTGCTAAGTGTTCCTTATAGCTTGCCTGACTCATTAGACAGCAGCACTTTTGCAGACAATACCTTACTGTCACCGCAAACGCTGGCTGCGATTGAGCATTTACAGCACAGTGAGCTACAACGCCACTTACATCAAATACAGTTAGTTTACCCCTATCTGATAGATAACAATGCAACACTGCGATCTGCATCACCTATTATTGCCCGTCAGATGCTTGATACCACCGAGCAACTAGGTGCATGGCGATCAATTGCCGGCCAGCGATTAACCAGCCAATATCAGCGCTACCCACAACAAATAGACCAGACGACACTGAAAGCAGCCAAAGATCACGGTATTGCATTGTTAACAGCCAAAAAGGGGAATATCAGTTTAGATCAAGAGCGACTGGTGAGTATCCCTGCGTTGCAAAGAAACGACTTTACCCGCAGTGGTGAGATCTCGCGTTTCATGGGCTGGTTACGCCGTCAACTGGAAAGGCTAGCAGTTGATTTTATCTTTACTTTTGATACCCAAGATCCAAGGCCTTTACTAACCCTGACACAATTTTTCAATCAGTTATTTAATGCCGGCGCCCTACAAGGGGATAAGCCCGAAGATGCCTTCAGTGTCATCCAATTATCCAGTGATCAACAGTTGGTTTTTGAAATTGCTTTACAGCCCGTGTTTGCCATACAGCGTATTAAGTTACATATCGTCAATGGCAAATTGGAAGGGTTTTTAGGCAGTGGATTAAGCGCGAGCTTGGAGAGTGTAGATGCTTGAGTTTATAGCGTATCGATTCAAGGTCAGTTTGTTCGATATCCAACAAGGTGTGCAAGGAGATTTACTTGCCCAAGGAGCCTTTAGCGAAGTCAGTGGCTTAGAGATGTCAATGGCCGCTAAAACCTTGAAAGAAGGTGGGCGAAACTGGGGAGATGTGCAGCTTGCGGGTAAAACAAGCTTTGCTCCGATTATTCTCAAGCGGGGTATTACCCAAGTGGATGATCTCTACCAATGGATGGATATATGCACACGCCAAGCAAATTTTGACTTTCGTATGCAGGGGCAAATCGATGTTTACGATAATGTCAGTGACACCACAAAAGCGTCACAAAAAGCCTTGTTGAGCTGGCGTATTGATAGAGCAATGGCTGTTAAATTTAAAAGTGCAGAGCTGTCATCAACCGCTAGCGCAGTTGCTCTAGAAGAAATCCACTTAGTACATGAAGGCCTTCAGCTGATTCGCAGAAAAGAGGATAGTGACAAAACAGCGGGCTCACAAGAAGCAAGAGGAGTCGCTAATGGCTGATTTAACCTTAGTAAAAGCAGCGCTGATTCCGATGATCGGTGAAAACCCTGAAAAAGATACTGCAAAGCATATATTTGTACAGTTCAACCCTGAAAGTTTGAAGGTCGGCTTGTCCAATAGTATCCGGGCAGATAGCGGCTCAAAAGCGGCAAGTAGCGGTGTGCAATTTATCGATAGAAGCGAGTCAACTTTAAGTGTCACCTTAGTCTTCGATACCAGTGTAGCGCGCGAGCCTACAGAGCAAATGAGCAATATAAAGCACAAGGCCAATTCCGATGTGCGTTTATTAACCAGTGCTATTGCCAGTGAATTTATGCAACCCCAAACTAGTGATGAGGGCTTAACGGCACCTAAAGTGTGTCGTTTTCAATGGGGCGCTTTTGCGTTTGTGGGGATGTTAGCGCGCTTTGATGAGCGCTTAGATTTCTTTTCACCAGAGGGAATTCCTCTGCGTGCAACACTAGCGCTAAGCTTTAAAGAAAATCGCTACCAATTCGAAACTTTAGATGTGAAAGCTGCAGACAGAGAAAAACCTAATTTTTTTAAAGCCAGTGATAAAGGTGTGGCACAAAGTTTAGCGGATAACGGCAAGGACCCGAGGGATTGGCGTTTAACGGCATTGCTTAATGCTATCGAAAATCCGCGTCAGTTTACCCCACAACGCCTTGCTGAAAATGCCTTGCAAACAGCGCTATCACCTTTACTGAACCCTGCATCCTTTGCAGGCAAAGTACAAAGCAACAAAGCGAAGGACCCTCTGGCTGAAAAAGCATTACAAAGTACCACGCAAAACACCCTGAAAAGCACCCTGCAAAATCCCAGTGCTAATGGTGTCAGTGTGGCAGATGCAGCCCTTGCGATACCTCGCTATCTTGCAGGTTAGCTTGATTGTAATAAAGAGATATTTGATCAGTACTGCGAATGAAAGGAGCCAGTATGCCAATTGTCATTAACGAGCTTGAAACCTTGGATGATCCAGCGCCCGAACAGGAAACTAGTGAGGTAGGCGAGGATACAGGGCTTACCAGTTTATTAGAAAACCAGCAAACGCAAAAACACTGGCAGTTGATCACAGAGAGGCAAGAGCGTCTTTCATATGATTAATATAATTTTTAAAAAGCGTTCTTTAAAAAGGGATTTAAAAAGCGTTATTTTAAAATGTTAAATGCAAAGAGTAGCGAGCATAGAGGACTCGTAAAAGTCGCGAGAGCCGCGAGTAATAACAGAGCAAGGTAATAATTTTGCACCACAAGAGCAAAGCGCCATGAGCACAGAATATGTCAAACCTACTCTAGAAATAGAGGGGCAGCTTAGAAATGAAATGAATGAAGGGCTATTAGAAGTGCAGATAACATCACTGCTTTCGGGGAAGGCGCATTTACAACTAAGGCTCGTTAATTGGCAGACCAATGTGGGAGATGAATTAGCAGACTTTGCATTTTTGGATTTAGCACTAGGGCAACAAATTAGCGTATTAATGCAGCAATCTGGCAGCCCTCAGCTTTTTAATGGTGAAATAACGGCCCTTGAAGAGCGCTACGGTAATGGTGCTCCTCAATTAGTTGTATTAGCTGAGGATAAATTGCATTTATTAGCTAAAACCAGAAACAACCGCGTATTTGAGGAGATGTCGATCAATCAAGTGATTGAAGCAGTAGCAGGGGATCACAGTCTAGCGGTGGATTGTCATGTCAGCACTGAAATACAAAGCTGGCATCAAATAAATGAAACTGATTTCGCCTTTATAACGCGCTTGATTAACCCTTTTGATTTGGCGATGCGCATAGTGGCAGATCAATTACAGGTAAAGCCTGAGCAAAGAGATACTGAAGCTATTGTGATAGATCCACAAAGTAATGCAGATAGCGTGAGAATTGTTGCGGATTTAAACAGACAAGTGCCCAGTCTGCGGGTAACAGGCTTGAATTTAGAAAACGATAGTGAGTTAAGTGCCCAAGCAGATAGCCCCTATCCCTCAAGCCTAGCGGGTGAAAACAGCAGTGCGAAGGATACCCTTGAGCAACTGAGTTGGGCAAACGAGCAAATAGCCACTGATCATATTCCTCGCAATCAGTCAGAGGCAGATAGTTGGGCACAAGGGGCGATGCACAAACGAGCAAAGCGCTTCTTATACGGTGATATCAGTTGTCGTGGTGATAGCCGTTTAGCTTGTGGCCGTGAAATAAAGCTGCAAGGGGTGTCCAGGCGCTTAGCAGGGCGCTACCAAGTGGTGTGTTGCCAGCATTTATACAACGCACAAATTGGCTTTAAAACAGACATTAAAGTGGAGCGTAGCGGTTGGTTACTATAGCTGTTGCGGGCTTGTTTCAGATATTGGGTATAGCTAGTTGCAGGGCATCGCGGCTAGCAATTAGGTTATAAGCACTTAAAACATTCGTTGTTGAGGATTAAATGAGTCATTCATTAGAAGCTACAGCTGTCATGCACTTAGGAGTAGTGATCGATAATCAAGATCCCCAAGTGCAAGGTCGGGTAAAAGTGAAACTGCATAGCCTGCAATTAGAGCTATGGGCGATGTGCATGACAAACTCTGCAGGTGCCAACTACGGGGTCAGCTGCCTACCTAAGCTCAACGAGCAAGTGGTGGTGTCGTTTATTTCCCCTGAAATTTGCATTGTACTGGGCGCTATTTGGAGTGGTGAGCAAAGCCACCCTGATGCAGCTCAAGAGGTTGAAGATAACTATGTGATAAAGACGCCCGCAGGCTCTGTAATCGCATTGCAAGATGAAAGTGAGCCGAGTATCAAACTGGAAACATCCTCAGGCTATCAAATACACATTAATGAAGCACAAGGCGGCGAAATCAACATTATAAAGGGCACTGAAAGTGTCAAGCTTAGCAATAGTGGTATCACGATTAACAGCGCCAGCAATGTAAATGTGAAAGCGAGCAATGTAGAAGTGAATGCACCTATGGTGAAGGTGAATGCTGCAATGAGTGATTTCTCTGGGATCGTAAAATGTGACAGCTTAATTAGCAATTCAGTGATCAGTGCATCTTACACGCCGGGAGCTGGAAATATATGGTAAATCAACAGCATAAGCCAATTATTAAAAGTCCATTCTATGCCGATGAAAGCGATGGCACTATGTTACATCGCTTCTTAGATGATGATTTTGTGACGCGCTTTTTGCAGCGTGCCCAAGATGGACAGCTACAGGGAACACGCCATCAAAGCTGGCGAGAGCAGGACCGTTTTGGCGAAGCTGCCCAAGATCATGTCAACTTGCGACTGGCGGTGCATCGCACATTTTATATGGTCAGTGCACAAGTGCATTGCCAGGCGTTCGCAGAACCGGCTTTTGATCCCGCGCGTATTCTAGAAGCCGGTATGGTAGTGCGCAAAGGTAACCCTGAAAATTTTTATACGTGGCAAATTCAGCAACAGGCAGCACAGGGTTGGATGAAAGCAAAAATCATCGAGCAAGAACCCGATCAATACAAGCGCCTAGTTAAAGCAGGTCTGATCAAAGCGAAAACAATTGCACCTTTATACAGCGGTGAAAAAATTCACCCAATGCATGCTCAAATCATCAAAGCTGACAGTGACGTTGCTGAAGCTGGCCGTTCACAGTGCTTAATATATGGCTATTTACCTTTGTCAGGGAGTGTTGAAGTTGAGCAATCAACACCTGCTATGCAGCTTGAGGCGAATCCTATGTCGGTTATGGCTAGAGCAAAACAAGACATTGGCTTTAAAAAAGAGACCAAAGAGACACTGCAAAAAGCGTTTAGTCCGTTTTCAAAAAACACCTCAAAGAGCGCGTTTACGGGTGCTCATTCGAGTGCTAACTCAAATTCCAACTCCAGCGACAACCAAAACCCCAATCAATCAGCTTTACTGGGCTTACACCAGTGGCCTTTTGGTAGCTGGGATGGACACAGCCAAGCAGCTTGTTGTGATTGTGAAGGGAGTTTTAACGACTTGTCCGATCATCCATGTGGGCAGTATCAATGGCAAGATCAAACTGGATTAGTGAGTAACAATCACCAGGCAAGCTCAGCATTAATAGGGCTGTTGCGCACTTTAATTGAAAGCTTTCATGTGCACCAAGTTGATAACAAATCAAACAGCATGGCAAATCAAGCGCTTTGCACTTTGCTTGAAAGCATTCACTTTTATCACACTGCCACGATTGATGAGAGCGGCGAAGTCAATTTGGCAGGCCAATCAGAAACCTTATTTGATTACATAAAGAATCATAAAGAGCAACTTATTCAGTGGTTTGCATTATTAGATCAACATGCAAATAACCCCGCTATCAACAGCGCCCAAGGTGATTCTGGCACACTGATCGTCAGCCAAATGCCCAGCAGTTCAGCGGCTCTTTATATCGATGAGCAAAAAGCGGCTCAAATGCGCAGGCTACTCGTGTTACGCCATCAAGTTGCGCGCAAGGCTTCCGTTGATGCATTGCCTATTTCGAAGTTCTCGCAAGGAAAAAACGATGTCTATTTTGTGAAACCTTTTATTCGCTATTTAGACCATTGTGGTAACGCGCAGATTTGTTGGGGACCTGAGAGTAAACCTTTTCGGGTGGCAGCACCTATGGACCCAGAAGCGGTGAGACCTACGGCTATCCAATTACCTGAGCTGGGCGATATCAAGCGGGGGATTGCCAAAGGCGTCTCATTTATGACCCCAAAATCGCTTGCCGATGCAATCGAGCGGGTCTCTGACGATTTAGAGTTTAAAGAGACAGATAAGCGCAACCGCTTTAGTCAATGTTTAGGGTATTCGATTAGCTTTAGTATCCCCATTATCACTATCTGCGCCATGATCTTGTTGATGATCATTATGAAGCTGCTCAATATTTTTATGCGCTGGATACCTTGGGCAATGCAAAAGATCTTGAGGTGCCCATGATGAGCGTCACTAATATTAGCTTAACGTTTGCAGGTCTCAATGAGCAGCAAGTATTGCCCTTTAGTGAAGATCAGCAAAGTATTCGTGAAGTCATCTTTAATATTTTGCTAACGCGTCCAGGGGAGCGGTTAATGCGTCCCTCCTTTGGTGCGGGGTTAACGGATTACCTACAGCAACCTAATAATCAAAGCACCCGCCAGTTAATTCGCGATGTTGCCAGCGCTGCCATTCGCCGCTGGGAGACACGTATTGAATTGCTCGACGTACAAGTAACTTCGGATGCACTCGATCCAAAAGCATTAATTCTAGACATTATTTATCAACACAAAGGCACACAGAGCACGCAACAAATGCAGTTTTCACTGAGTCTTTAAAGCGCTTTTTTAAAGGCAAGGGCAGTGAGTCATCGTTAATTGAAAACTAATAAGGCTCAGATAAAGTTAAGGACAAGAAATGACACTCGAAATCAATTCTCTGGACGATAGGAAGTTTGATGATTTAGTCGAAGAAGCACAGCGTCGATTAGCACATCACATTCCTGAAATGGCTCAGTTAACACCGGGAGACCCGCTGTTTGCGCTTGTCGATTTATTCGCTTGGATGACTGAATCTGTTATTTATCGCGCAAATTTAATTCCTGAGCGCCAGCGCCAAGCCTTTTTAAGCTTGTTACAACTACCTATGAGACCTGCCATTGCCGCCACGGGTATCCTTTGTATCGATACCAAAATTGGGCGCGCAGCCTCACTAGCCCCCTTATTAGAACACCACACCCAGCTTAGTGCGGGTGAGCAAAAACTATCGACTATTGGCGAGTTACAATCTCTGCCATTATCAATGGCTATTATGATTAAAGAGCGCTTGGCACCTGAGTTACTCAATCAATTAGCCATTAGTCCTGAACAATTACAATCTCTTTATCACACACAAGTACAAGCCTTTAGACCCAAGCGCTTTAACAACCAGTTAGAGTCTTTAGATTTAAGCAATAGTTTAGATCAATGCTTTTATCTACTGTGCTACTTTGCCAAAACTAAACAGCTGCCACAAAAAGCGCAACTATTAAGCGAGATCGCCGGTTGTATCATCAATATTGGGGTGATGCCACAACGAGAAGTAGATGCCAAACAAGCCAGTAAACTAGCGCCAAGAGTACTGCGCTGGGAAATTGCATGGCAAAGTAGTGCAGATCAAAACCGTTGTCGTTATTTACCCTTAGAGGTCATTGATGATAGCTCTAGAGGCGGGCGAGTGAATGGCGTGGTGCGCTTACGGTTGCCATCCAATAGTGCAGTGTTTGAATCTCAGTTTAATAGTGATCCACAGTATGCGGGGTTTGATAATACACCGCCACAAACACCGGACGATATTAGCGATCCGCGCCAAGTTGCCTTTTGGATCCGTTTAAGTGCACCACAAGAAAATGATTTTCAGCTAGATTATATTGCGCTTAATGCGGTTGATGTTGTTGCACAAGGAATCGTGCAAGATCAGATGATAGCGACAGGGAGCGGACAAAGTCACCAGCAGTACTCGCTAGCTCAAGGGCAAATTGACGGGCAGAGCTTAATCATAGAAGTCAGCGAATTTAATCATTATTACCCATGGCAACAAGTCTCTGACTTTAACGGTTACACAGCACAAGATCGGATTTATCAATTTGATCCGATTAGCTCACAAATTACCTTTGGTGATGGGCTGCGCGGGATGCGTCCACCCCCAAGAAGTCGCATTCGTGCACGCTTTTATCAATACGGCGGTGGCAGTGCGAGTAATTTAAGCGCACAGAGTGTCAATGCTCTACACGATGTGCCAAACAGGTATCAAGTTCGTCACGAAAGAGCGCTCAGTGGTGGCCTAGATGGTGAAACTGTGGCACAAGCTCAAGCGCGTATTCCAACCTATTTGAATCATCGCAATCGCGCTGTCACGCAAAGCGATTTTATTAATCTGGCATTACAAAACCCACTCAACCCTGTTGCCCGTGCAGAATTGATAGCAGGCTTTTTACCCGCTACGAGCACGGCGACGGTGCAGCGCAATGTACCCGGGGTGGTTAGTATTTTCGTACTGCCGCCCAATCCTATTGCAATGGGTGTGATCAAACGGCCAACTGCCGGTTTATTGCGCGATGTTTATGAGTATCTTGATGCACGCACATTACTGGGAACCGAGTTATATGTATTGAGCCCTGAGTTCATACCCGTGGCGTTAAGTGTGGTGGTTCAAGTACAAGACCCTCAACAGCAAGTGCAAACCCTAAATGCAGTCAATCAAGCGCTACTCGAATACCTTTGGCTCTGTGCGCCAGGTGGCCCAAGTGGAAATGGGTGGCCATTAGGGCGATCCCTTGAAATTAACGAGTTAAAAGCGGTAGCTGCAAGAGTTGCAGGTGTATTAGCCGTCTCTGATTTAGCCATTTACGAGCAGCGCGCATCTAATGCATGGCTGAAAGTCGATCAAGTGACGCTCAGTGATTACCAATTACCAGAGGTTATGCAAGTTCACTCACAACAAGGTGACCGCTTAACAGCTGCGCAAACGCCTCCATTAATTGATCCGCAAGAAAGTAGTGAAGATGAGCAAGGCAATAAAGTGGCAGTTGCCGTGCCCGTTATTCCCGATATTTGTTAACTAAGGTAGTTATTCGAAAGATAAATATGTTCGCATAAAAATGTTTATCAAAGGAGCGATAAGCAAAAGCATCTTAAGAAAAAAAGTGAGCGAAAAAGGTGAGCGAAAAGAAGTAAGCGATAAAGGTAGCGCAGCAACGATAAGCAAGGATATGTAAAAGGACATGTAAAGGATGTGTATAGATGGATACTAACGGCGTAAATTTTCAGCTACTCAATAATGCTGAGGATTTCAAAACTGATAGCCGAGAGGGTTGCCAGTGGGACAACGATAAACAACTGTTTCGCCTAAAAGCGCAACCGGTGAACCAATTCGCCACACATACCGCCCAAGAAGCACTGCATCAATACGCCCTCAAAGTCCCCAAAGCTTGTGATGAACACGGGCAAATAGCAACCTTATCCCAAGACAAACGCAGCCTTGTTTATTACTCCTTTGATGAAAATGCGAGCAATGAAATAGATCCGGCTGACTTTATAACCTACCCAATAAAAGCGACGTCGCTTAATGCTAGCCAATCTACGCTTTCAGCACTTGCGCTGAGTGAAGTAATAGCCCCGGATGATTGCCACTTTAGCGATTTGAGCTTAGGGGGTGATGGGCGATTAAGTGCCAGTTTTAGCGCAATTTCAGGGGGCAGTACTGTTAATGATAGCGCTAATAATAGTGCAGAAAAGCAGGGCATTGTACTGGTTCACTTAGCTAAAAAGTGGCAAGCCATTTGTTATTTACCTCAAGCGGCGCACCTGTGTTGTGTCGATAGTGCTAACCGTATTTGGTGCTTAAGCGATCAATATTTGATGCTCTGTGAAGGTCAGCCTTTGCCGCAAGCTTATAGCGCTAATACTCGCCAATTTGAACCGGTGCAAACAAATCTTTCACCACTTGCCTGGCAATGGCAGCAAGGGATTGACAGTGATTATTTTCCACTGGCGCTGTGCTGCGATGAAAAACAGCTGTATATCTTGAGCTATCATAAACATAGCTATCAACAAGTGCTGTTTATACGAGCCTTAAATACTGATAAAGACAGCCCTATCACCATTTTTAGGCTACCTCAATTACCGTTCGGGATTGATATATGTGCGATGAAAAATGGCTCCATAGCGATAATGTTAGCGATTAATAATGAAAATCCCTATCACAAGGATTTACCTGTTATCGATGTACCTTGTTTACAACATCCGCTAGACGCAACAGGGCAATACGCAACTGCTGACAAGGCTGAAGAGATACTCGCTAAAGTCCACAGAGCTTTAGATACAGGGATTAACTATGATATTCAAGGCACTGATAGCCATGCAAAAATTACAGTTAATGCCGCTGGGGCAATTGATCAGGGCATCACACTAAACCCACAGCGTTACATGCAGCACTCGCAAGCAGATATCTGTTTTATCGACTCACTTAAAGAAGGCGCTTACTACTTATCGAATAAAGGGGTAAAGCGATTATATGCTTTACCTCAAATGACATTTGCGACAAAAGGGTCGGGCAGCATCAATAGAGCAATCGATAGCCTTAAAATAGATTGCGTGTGGGATAGGTTGTATTTAGACGCCATGATTCCATCGGGAACGCGTTTGCAGATAGCCCTTAAAGCGTATAACTACGACAGCAGTGAAATGAAAGGCTGGATAGTGCAAAGCGCGCCATTATTACAACCGCGTAGTGATATCCCTTATTATCAAGAGCGCTTTCACAATCCAGATAACTTTGATGCAAAGCGCACTGAACAAGGCTTATATGAAATTCTTATTCAGCGGGACGATGGGCTCTTTAGAGAGCTTAAGGGGCGCTTCTTAGAAATAAAAGTGAGTATGACCAGTGATGGGCGCAGCTCTCCCGCAATTAGTGCGATTAGAGCTTACTACGGGCGTTTTTCATGGCAGCAAAACTATTTACCTGAGCACTTTCATCCAGATCTTTGTGGCGCTGTGGACGATCAAGAAACTACTGCGCAGCATGGGTCTAGTGGCGCTGATATCAGAGAGCGCTTGCTCGCTTCGATCTGTGGATTGATGGTGCCCGTAGAAGGGGAAATAGCGCAGGCTCAAACCTTGCTACAACCACTGAGCGCTCCTGTTAAGCAATTGCCGATGATTGCACAGATGCTTGGGGCGGCGCTGCCTACACATTGGCCAGAGCAGCGACAGCGCAATTGGTTAAGTGTGCAAGGAAAGTTACAGCAGCAGCGCGGTACCTATGCAGGGTTGTGTCTTGCCTTAGATGTCGCGACTGATGGTGCGCTATCAATGGGGCAAATAGTGGTGGTTGAAAACTATCGATTGAGGCGCACTTTAGCCACGGCTTTAGGTATTGATATGGAGGATGATGCGCATCCATTAACGTTAGGTGTCTCGCAAAGTGGCAACAGTATTGTGGGGGATTCACTAATTCTCAGCCAAGAGCAAAATATCGCACTGCTAGGGCTATTTGCACCCGATATGCCCCATTATTCAGCCGATAGCGACACTATTGAGCAAGCAACACAAGCCCTTGAACAGTTATATGAAAAGTACGCCAATCAAATCAGTGTGGTTATCCACGACAGTGCCATTGAACAGTTAGCTAATTTAAAACAGATAATCAGCCAATGGTTACCTGCACATATTAGTTACAGCGTGATCGAGAGCGATCAACCTTTTGTCCTAGGTTTATCGCCCTTGTTAGGCATTGATAGCTATTTAGTCGACAGTCCTAATTATCAAAATGTAAAGCTCGATATAAGTCAGTTAGGCCGTGAGAGTTTACTAATGAATCAGATGACTTTTTCTTAAGTGTAAAGTATGAGGCAACAACGCTATGTCTGAACGAGAACACGATTTAAGCCTGCTTCAAGACAGTGATTTTGCCAGCCCTTTAGAGCGTGTCAACTTTGCGCCCGGCATGTTATTAGGGGTTGAGGCAACACAGGCAGAGCAAGCGTATCACCGTCGCAAACTCAACCGCCATCGCTATTGGTTACACGGTGCGGGAACGATTTTAGGCTTTGCGGTGAGTTTGCAGCACAGCGCAGAAGCAGATCCTGAAAAGACCGTCAATATCAAACTATTGGTAGCTCCCGGGGTCGGTATTGATGGCCTTGGCCGTGAGGTGACAAGCTTTGAGCCTTACTGTTTATCGCTCAATGATTGGATAGAGGCACAGCTACAAGAGCACTTAGATACAGCGTTGTTAACTGAAGGCCTAAATGCGCATAAAAACCAACTCAGCCTGTTAATCACAATGCGCCAAAGTGATTGCCCTAGTGCGTTTCAACCGGTGATGGCCAAAGCGGTTAATGCTGGCACTGATGCGGTGGCTCACTCGCGCAACAAAGAGTGTTTGCTATTGGAAATTCAAGCGGCACGGCTCCCTCAAACTCAGTGGCAATGGGGTGCACACCAACCCTCTGAAAGTTTTGATAGTGCACAGCTAACCCCAGCTGAGCAAGCCTATATTGATAGTTTAAGTATTGAGCAACAAGCATTGATCAAACGCCAAAGCGCATTGGTTTATGCGCTGCCTGAAAATAGTAATGCTCTGAAATCAGCAGGTGATCCTCAAACTATCGCCCGCACATTACTGGCTCAATTAACTATTGAAATAGACACCTCAGCACTACCAAGCATAGTGCCTATTATCAACCCCCAAAAAATCACCTTAAATAATTTAGTGAGGCCGTTTGTGACAAGTGCAGATGCACGCATTTGGCTAAGTGAGAAGGAGAGTGTGTGATGCCGAGTCAATCAGAGTTTACACCGCTAAAGCAAAGCTTCAGTGATAGGGGGCAAAATGGGCAAGCTAGCTCAAGCATCGATCCTAAGCTCTCACGCAGTCATTATTTTGATGGCCGTTTATTAAAAGCCAGTGATTTGATTCGCGATCAACACTACCTCGATGAGCGCCTCAATGAAGTGGGTAGAGTACTAGGTCAAGGCATAGTGGCGGGCCTTGAGATCTCCTTGTCTGAGCAGGGAGTGCTGAGTGTCAGCGAAGGTATAGGAGTCAGTGAATCAGGGCGCGTACTCGCCCTTGAAGGTCAGGCATTAAGTATCGATTTATACGACAGTGCTCAAATTAGCGCCTTGAACCCTCAGACAGGACAGCGCGGTTTTGAGCGTGGGTTATATATAATCGCCTTAGAATATGCGCAAGTGGGCAGCGGTAGCACTGAAATTTACCCTAAAGATCTTAAAGAACAGCGGGGCTTTCACTTTAACGCTTTTGCAGAAGGGGTGGAGCTAGTGTTAGAGCCTCTTCAAACCTCAACCGTTAGCTACCGCGCAAATGCGGTGAATGATAAAAGCCGTTTAAACGCATCGCTTAATGCAAGAGCAGCCCTAGTTAGAGAGTTGATTAGTAATCCAGGTCAACCCGCGCAAATCTCTTCACAGTCAGTGGCACTTGGATTGATTAGTTTTGAAGCGCAACGCGTGGCATGGATTGACAGTGCGCTAGTGCGCAGAGAAATGCGAGCGTTACATCAAACAAATACGCTACAGCAAGATTTACACAATCACTATCAAGAGCTATTACAAGACATCCTCGACTTTCAGCGCCAAAGCGCTCGTGAGTACCCCTTTGCAGCGGCGGATTACTTTAGCCTGTTACCCCCAATTGGCAGTGTCCCTAAGCGCTGTATAGATCCTTTAAAAGGTAGCCAACAATTTTTCCCGAAACATTTTGAGGTACAGATAACCCCAGTGCGCAAAGGAGACTTAAAGACACTGTTTAGTGAGTGTGAGAGCCTGCAAGTGATCGATTTAGAAGAAAAGCAAAACGTCGATATTATGTTGCTCATTCCATTTTCGGACGATCAATTCACCCGCCATGCCAAAGTGTTAGAAAAATTCAGTCAGCAAAGCGAGGCAGGACAAATAAAATACATCCCGTCACTCGCATTGCAATTATACGGTGATTTTAGAATACAAACGGATCAATCACAGTTAGATGCTTGGCAAGGGATTTGGCAGCAGGCTGAACAAGTTTATTTTGTGAGAAGACCTGCAAGGGTCGCCCAAACTCAGGTTAACGCCGTTGTACTGGCTCAAGGTTATGCGCCTTTAGCAGATGCACAAGGCGGTAATTTAGGTGAAGAGCTAAATCAGCTGCGCAGTAAAATTCGCCAAGCAATGAATCAAATTAATACATTAGTGGCTGAAAACACCCGCTTAGAAGAGCGTCTTGCTGAACTTGGCTCAGGAGGTTCAGGTAACGGCGCTGAGTTAGCAGCAGCACTGGCTGAGATAGAACAGCTGAATGAAAATCTAGCTGCCACCTCTTACGATCGCGATCAATTACAGTTACGCCTTGATTTGGCTCAAGTACTGGAGGCAGATTTACGCAACCAAATAGCACGCTTAGAGAAAAAACTTGAGCAAGGGCAAGGTAGCAGCAGTAACTTATCGATTGAAGAGATGCTTTATCTACGTGAAGTAAGTGATTCAATGATAAGCGAAAGTGCCCTAAAAATTGCCGAAGCCGCCAATGAAAACGAAAATATATTAAGCATTATTAATAGGTTAGCTGTATCTATTGATAAGCGATATGACGAGGTTTTATGGCCGACCTTACTTGAGCTTGTGGAAAACAAAACCCTTGAAGCCTTTTTTGAGCAGTACCAAGAAAACGGTGTTTGGATGACCCCTGAGGACTTTTTGTTAGAAATGGGGCCTGAGTACAAGGTGAGTCAAGGTCTTATCGATCAGTGGTTTGAGCTGGCTAAACGTTTAAACCAAGGTACTGATAATCAAGACAACGCACGATTACCTAGCCTATTGGATATTGAAGCTGGATTAAAAAACCTTAACCCGATTGATCTTGAAAGCCTCGCCCGAGGGCGCTTGTTTAATGACGAACGGGAAATCAAAGCTTTAATTGAAATCGTAGAGAATAGTGAGGAATTAGTGCGCTGGGTAAACGAAATTTGCTATCTCATTTCTGCTAAGTACGACGATGTATTATGGCGCTCAATGGGGGGGCTAATTAAAAACGAGCATATCAACAGCTTTAAAGAATATGTCATCAACGCTGCTGTAAAAACACCATTAATAGGCGTTTCTGTCGCAGCGACAACGGCCTTTGGTATGTCTGTTAGTGTGCGCAATAAATGGCGAGATAAAGATTTAGCTTAATTTTGCAATAAGGGAGAGGAACAATGCGTCAAAAAATCCGCTTACACTCAGCCGTTGCTCACCCACAAGGGGAGCGATTGCACCTGACAGCGGGGCGCTCGTTAGGTGAACGTGAATTTGATCAGCTTCAAGCCTATGTGGATTTTCGCTGTGACTCACTTTTAAGTGCTCAAACACCGGGTATTGTGCAGGGGCTTGAAGTGAGCGTAACGGGATCGAAAAGCTCTCAAGGCTTTGATCCACAAACAACAAAAATACGCGTGTTTTCAGGTAGAGCAATAGGTACAGATGCCCGTGCTATTCGCGTATTTCATCCCTTAGACATCACCTGGCCAGATTTACTATCATCAATTTCCGCTAACGCTGAAATGGATGACACTGCATACAGCAATGATATTGATGATGGCTTTTATTATCTGTGTTTATCCCGTGCAGTAATGCTGGTAGATGAGGGTGGAAACTTAACGCCTTGCAACCGCCATGAACAAGATAAACTGCGCGATAGCCGTATAGAAACGATCACGCAATTACACTTAGAGCCAATCAAAGGGCTGCAGCCTGCCTTGAATGATACAAAGCTTAAAGCCTGCAACTATCTGTTAGCTAACCAACTTTCACAGCTTTCAAACCAGCCTAGTGATAGCGATTTGCATGAAAAAGGCGCTATTCGTGTAGCACTGCTTAAAATCAATAATCAGCAGCTGCAATGGCTTGATAACCTTGCAGGGCGTTACTTAAGTGAAAAAGACAGTGCTTATCACTGTTTTGCACGCCACTGGGAGCTGCATATATCAAATGCGAATGCTCTTGATCTAGATGCTAACTCCAGCGCTGATACGGTGCGCCCCTTAAGTGATATTTTGGGAATGCGCTACATGCCAAGCGCCGGTACTTTTCCCGCAGCATTGATTAGCCATCTTGCGGGTGAGCCTATTTCATTAGATGAAGGCGAATTTTGGCAACGCCCGCAACTAGGGTTTAGTGCAAGAGATTTAGAAATTGAAATTGTGCCTGTTGCGGCTAATAACGTAGAAGCTACTATTGCACGGGAAATCAACCGTAGCGAGATAGATTTAACAAGCTATAAGCATCACAGAATACGTTTAATGGTGGCGGTTGATGAGCATCAGTACCGAGCGGATTTGATGGCCTTGCCGCAAGTGAATCAGCCTTTAGTGCAAGTGCTTGAAACGCGCTATGCACAAAGCATCAGTGATTATAATGCCTGGGCAAACCAGTTTGATGAGCTTTATAAAGGTTTAGATCGAGACTTAGATCAACCGAGCACTGTGAAATATTACCGTGAGCCGATAGCGCTTTTTAGCGGTATTTACCAAGTCGCAGGACCGATAGACGCCTATCCTAAACTTTCACAGTATTTACAAGCAGATAGCTTGAAAATCCCGCCCTTTGAGATCGCACCTTTAGCAACTGCTCAGTGCTTATCACAGCTAGCAGATCAGCGCGCTGAGCAGCTTGTCGATAATCAAGTATTACCAAGACCTTATCAATTACACCAATCAATTGCGCAAGATATAGAAACAGTCGCTATTACAAAGCAGCGCGATACTAGCTTAAGTGCAGGTTTATATCGTGAGCGGGCGGACATAGAAGCTGAAATTTTGGCTCTGGAGCAATCTTTAGAAGAGAGTTTTGATCTTATCGATGAAGTGAATGACTTTATCTTACTACAGCGCCAGCATCTTGATTCTATCAGTGTCTCTTTTGCTAGTTTAGCAGGTGGTGTACCAGGTGATGGTAGTGGCCTTAATTTGATGCGTTGGAGCGGCAATATGAAATTTGAATATCCTAGTAATACGACTCCAACAAACAATGGAGAGTAGGTGACTTATGGCGAAAATAACACAATTGGCAAAGCAGTCGCTCTCTTATAAAAGTGTTTATAAAGCGCAAAAAGAAACGCCCCAATCGCTTTACCTTAATGAGCTATCAGTAGCGCCGAGTAAAGCGCTAAAAGATAAGCTTGCACTGATCAATCAACAGCAGTTTAAGGCCGATAAAATTAATGAGTCGGCATTTGCTAAGGGAGCCGGCAATTTTGGTGTACTCAATTATGTTGATACAACCTATACACTGTTTGAAAAAGCCAAGCAGGGGATTCAAGCCCTGCAACTTGAGCTGGTGGACAGTGATGAGACCATTATTGCCAAAACAAAGCGCTATGTAGAATCGGCTTATGAGAGTAGTTATTTTGATAACACTCAGTTAGATACTTTTTTTGGTCAGTTTGTCGATAGCAGTCAAAATTTCAGTTTCACAGGATTGTCTAATATCAATAGCCTAACGACGACTGAAAGCGAAAGTCATCAGGCATTATTTAAAACCGGGACTTATATAAAAGATGATGTTCGACAAGTACAAAAGCTGCGCAGTCAGCTAGTGGCTTTTCGCCATTTAAAAGAGCGTAAAATTACCCAATTAAAGGCGAGACTAGCCAAAGTTAATGCGCAAATTCCTAAACAGCAACAGCGATTAAGTGCGTTAAATAATCAGCGTTTGAAAAGCCTGAGTGATTATCAAGTTGCCCGCCAATTGGTTAGTGAAGATTGGCAAAATGTAGAAAACGCCTATCAGCATCGCGCACATATTCTCGATAACCACTTAGGAATTAGCTTTGTCAAAATTAGAGAATCCAGTGTTAGCAAAACTTTACAGGGCAGAGCACTACTTGGGGTTGATAGCGATGAGTTGGTACCGGGCTGTGCTTTACAAGATGGTGAAATTCCAGAGTCAATTGAACCGTTTTTGGAATCGATCCTTGAAATCCCGCTATCTAACTGGCGCAGCTTAAAAGACTATCACCAGCACCTCCCCGATAGGCGAAAACTGATCGGTTTGCTCGATAAACGTCACTATAGACTGGATTATCGCAGACAGCAGTCAACATTTGTCAAAGCTTCAGCACTTACACATCGTATGGGGGCACTCAGTGCAGCCAACAAAACGTTAATAGAAGAAAGTGCTAAGCGTGAAATTAGCTATGTTGAATCTTTAGTGGCGCTGCAGGTGTCCTCAACACAAGTGTTATCAATTGAAGATCTATTAAATGGGCCACCTCATCGCCTGCGTCATCAGTGCGAAACACTGCGCAATAAAATTGATCAAGCGACGCACTGCTTTATAAATCAACTTGCGCAGCTAAGCCCTTGGATACGTTTGCAATGGGCGAGCAGTGCAGAGCAAGATGAGTTACAAATTGATGCACCAAAAACGTGGCCACAGGCGGATAAAGCGTTAGCCGATAATCCAAATGCGATGCTAACACTCAGTGGCATTGTTCAATGGTGGTTTGATCAATTAGTGGAAGATGCTGATCAAGCGAGTTTACTGGCGCTTTCTCACTTAATTAGAGCGAGCTTAGTGTACAGCGCATCTGATGATCCCAATGAGATTTTACACGGCCAGCTCAGTCCCATAGATACCACCCTTAAATTGGGGCATCAAATTAGAGTGGATTTAAATAAAGACGCCCACACCGGCACATTATTACAAGTAGTAGATGCAAATAATCAGCTACTTGCGACACTGCGAGTAGAAGATATTGATAACAATGGCACCTTAACTACAGTGACTCAATTACAAGGACAACAGGCTATCACCATTAACAATGCCAAAGGTAAAGGGAATTACAAAGTGACAGGTTTTACGCCACCTATTATGAAAAGCGCACATAACAGAGCAAATTAGGCAGCATTATCATGCAATTACGCCAAAACGATGAAATTGTGATCAATAAGCTCAGTGCAAGTCAAAGAGCAATACATGAGAGCCCCAGTACTTATGATTGGCAGTTGGCCCTTGATGGCTCAGCAATAGATTCATCACACAGCGAACGTGTTTTAGTCATAAATAAGCTGAGTATTAATTTGCAGGGCGCAAGCTCTAGGCGACACCCCGCAATGCTAACGAGCCGTTTACGGGATAAACTGAATGCTCAAACAGCACTATTAGCGCAACAGGCATTACATGTCAGTGACACTGCTGCTAGCCAATCACCTGCGGTTTATTTCAATGATCATGTGGAATGGGTTGTCAGTTTTATCGTTGATAAATTTAAAGGGGAGCACCCCTGGTATTGGCAAAGTATTGAAGAAAACAACTTACCCGTGACCCAAAGTATTTGCCAAACGCTTTGTAATAACGGTGAGTTTCTTGCTGAAATTCTCGAACGTTTAAACAAGCAGGCATTAGCAGTACCTATACTTAAATCCCTATCAGATTTTGATATTCAACAGCTGTTACTGCAACTACAACGGCGCGACATTTTTTTTAATAACTCATCAGCCGGCTCTACAAAAGAACTTAAAAACAAAAGCTTAAATGATATTCTTAACTGTTTTCATGATAATAAAATCCTATTCAAACGTGCACTAATACCTTTTACAACTATGCTAGCGCAGTGTTTTTCAACGGCACAAATACACTCACGATCAATAAGGTGTGAGATGTTTTTGACATTATTCTCAACGCTTATTTGGCAGCGTTTGCCCAGTCAATTAAAGCAGGCTCAAACACATCAATACTGGTTAACGTTCATTAGCGATAACCTATGCGCCGATAATATAAAGCTATCTAGCACTGAACATTCGAGTGAAACCCAGCTGATCCAATCACATGAAAGTGCTTTACTCGCTGTGAGGCGAGATCTGGAACCTTCAAACGGTGATAAAAGTACTCAGCATCATGCTTGTATTATTGCTGAGTTTTATCACAGCCACTTGAGTGAGCTTAATACTTGGCAAATGATGAGAAAATCAACTCAAATTGATACACCAAAGTACCAAGTTTTGTACTTGAAGATCAGACAAGTTCACAGTGAGCTTCGCATGCGCGCGCAATTAGCACAAAACAATAGCGTAGGTGGGAGTCAATCAACACTGCACGATTTTATTTACCTGCAACAAAACGTTATAAATAGCGAATTAAACAATGAAACAATCAGCAATGCTTTACTAAATAGCACGAGAAGCTCAAAGGGTGAGCAAAACTTCAAAATGACACAGCCAGTGCAAGCGCGAGCGGTTATTGACACACGTAAACTTGATCTAAGTGCTTTTGCGCCTACCCAGTGCGAGTTTTACAGCGCTGTTGGCGGCGTTTTTTACCTGCTGCATGTATTAAATAATACAGGTTGCCAAGCACTCATTGACCAAGAGCAGTTGCAGCCTTGGCATTGTATTTACTACTTAAGTTGTCACTTTCAAGTACCTTTCGATGCGCCGCTACTAAATTTCTTCAAAGAGCAGCTTAAGCTTGATGAGATAAGCGAGCTCAAAGCGCTGCCAGCGCTCAGCATTAAAGCTCAGTACCTATTACCTATCTACTTATTTGAGCAATTCCCACTTTCAAAAGAAATAGTTAGCGCATTATTGTGTAAACGCTCAAGAGTGACTTTATCCCAGCGTCATTTAGATATCTATTTTCACTCGTCAGCAATTGATATAAACGCCCGCTTATCGGGGCTGGATATCAACCCTGGATGGATTCCAATGATAGAAATGGTGGTTAACTATCATTATCAAGAAGATAGCTATTTATTAAACGATCGCGAAACAGACGCTGCTTCCTCTCATGATAATGCTGATAGGGGGCAGTGATGGGTGATGGTAAAGCAAACAGCCTTGAGCAGGTAGAAAGCCTTGAGCGTATCGACAGCCATGAGCAGATAAACAGCCCTGAGCGCATAAAGAGCCAAGCGCAATATGAAACAAACAGCTCAAAACACCCCAATACATCCCCCCTTAACTCATCGCAAAAAGCACCCAACATCACAATACAAACATGGATCAGCAGCACATTACTCGCCTTTGCATTGCGCCATTTACCCGCCAATGATCCCTTTCTAGCTAACTTAGTCAACGAAAACCCACTTGTTAGTCATCTCAAAGCGAAAAGCAAAACTCAAAACAGCACTGAGCTAAGTGCCGGGCTAGAGGCTGGTGTGAAGCAAATTCAGCAAGATCAATTAATGATGAGTGATGCGCTCCAGCAATTGATACAAGATTTGAAGCTACCTCTATGGCAACTCTGTATATTATCGCTTTGCGCCCAAGCAGAAGAAAACTTTACCATAAACATGTTGCTCAATCGCCTACAGCAAAGCGCTTCAAACACAGTGCAACCAAGCCAATCTATACCGAGGGCGCAGCTTCATTTATTGATCGAACTAGTAGCGGTTTTGTTTGATCGCAGTGTTTCAGTTAGTGAGCTGTTAGCACTGCCTATTGTCAAAATGAGGATAGTCGAATGTGAAGGTGAAAGTGTTTTAGCCAGCCGTTATCTTGTGTTTAACCATCAGTGGCTCCCTTTATTTTGTAGCGAATCAATTGAAAATATGGGTTTATCAGGCCGTGCAGTCAACATTGAAGATGAGCAAGTGCTGCCGTTGATAGCTGAAAACATGCTCACTGAAATTAAGTATGTAACGCAGCAATTAAAGCAGGATTTGATCAGCTCAATAATAATGCGTGGCGAGTACAGTATGGGTTTGATTATCGCTAATCAAATAGCCAAGTCCCTTAAGCTTAAATTGCGTATCTTCGAGCAACATGAGTACAGCAAATACACGGCAATAGCTTGTCATTACGCTAAGGTTTTGCCCGTAGTAAAACTTGCGTTAGCACCTGCACAAACCTATTCAATTACGACGATTGACCATCTATTTGTAAGCAAATGCGTTTATTTGTTGGGAACATCGGGTTTTGTCACTAACGCTGTTGAGCACAATAATAGCGGTAACAGACATCAGTTGTATTCGCTTAACATACAAACACCACCGATGCTTCAAAGGCAGCACCATTGGCAACAGCAATTAGGTTCAACGAAAGACGTTGATAGCCTATTTCTGGCACAGAGTGCTTTGCTTTCAACCGTTACAATTAAACAAATATACCAGCAGGCAAGGCTATTTGCACAAGTACAAAATCGCTCAATCCAATATGGTGATATTGTAAAAGCGAGAGTGCATTTATGTGCAGGGCAACTAACGGATATTGCGCAACCTGTGCACTGGCATATAACAAAAGAGGCTTTTATCAGTAGCAGTGATGTTGAGCGACAGCTCAATGTACTTGTTAAGCGTTGCAGCGTGCGCGAAAAGCTCGGTACAGGTTTGGGCAGCGCATTACAAACGACGTTGAATACAGGGGTTACTGCATTATTCTACGGTGCTAGCGGGGCTGGTAAAACGCTTGCTGCGAGTATTGTTGCCAGCCAGCTAGCGACACCTTTGTACCGCATTGACTTAGCAGGATTGATGAATAAATACATAGGTGAAACAGAAAAAAACTTAAGCAAAGCACTGGATAAAGCGGCTGAGTCAGATGTGATTTTATTACTCGATGAAGCCGATGCGCTGTTTGGCCAGCGCTCTGATGCGAGTAATAGTGGGGACCGTTTTGCCAATATGCTGACGAACTATTTATTAACACGCATTGAAACTCACCCAGGTATTGTCATTTTAACCTCGAATGCGAAAGAGCGTATTGATAGCGCCTTTACCAGGCGTTTAGATAGCGTGGTTGAATTTCGCCTACCCAATGCAAAGCAGCGCTTTGCGCTTTTGTGTCATCACTTTGGATCACGCATACCTAGCCAATCTTTCTGCCAGTTTTTGGGCGATTACTGTGAGCTCAGTGGTGGTTTTATTCGCAATATTGTTCTTAATAGTGCAGCGATTGATGCAGGTGTTCAAGGGGATGCTATTAATGAATTTGTGGTGCTTGAGTGTGTGATTGATGAGTACCTAAAGCTTGGCAGAGCACTACCATCAGAGGTCACGCTTTACTACAAACGCTTAAAAGCAGCGGCAAAGGGGAGATAACATGCATTTAAATGAGCGCACAACTCACCCTAAAAAAAGTAATCCTCAAGGGTTTAAAGATGATCGGGGAGTTGTTCGCGCAAAACAAAAGAAATCAGCGTCTCAAGAAACCCAAAGTAGCTATGAGCCCGCTTATTTACAGGCAAAATTAGCGGTTGCCCCAGCGTCTGATCCACTAGAGCTTCAAGCTGATGCCTTAGCAGATAAAATAGCGTCGGTGCCTTTTAAATCTCAAAGAGATAGCAAAAGTAGTTCAGAACCTAATCTAAAAACACCCCCATCAATAGACCCTTTAAAATCGCTTAACACAGTGCAACGCAAAGCAAAGAGCACAGATAGTGTTGGTCATGGAGTCGTTGACAATAGTAAGGCTAGCCAAACAGCTATCCACAAAAATACCACCGAGGATGAGCAGATTCATCGCTCGCCAGATTCGCAATCGACAGAAACAGACCTAGCACAAAACCAAGAGCAGAGTATTTCGCAATTACTTGCTCAAACACA
>CAKZOD010000029.1 GCA_937136055.1 uncultured Oceanospirillaceae bacterium
ATGGATCCAAGTTCACAAATTAGTGCGGAGCATCTATATATTGAAGCGGATAAGGCGCTTTACTTAGCCAAAGAGAAACGTAACACTTTAGTGGTTAGTAGTAGTCGGGATGTGGTTATAGAGAATTAGCAGCGGCTTACATAAGTATTTGATACAACTATAATGCCGATGCTTTCGTGTATGCAGTGTACTAGGTTGAAGTCTTTAGGCAACGTTATACGTGTTCACTACCTGATATAGCTTTAGGTTGATCGCTACTTATCTGCCACGCAGCGAATATAGAGATAAATGACAGCGGTATAAAGATAACAAATATCCAAGGAGCAGCGAGTTTTGCTGTAGCTATTGATACATCATCACCAAAGCCTAAGGCATTGGCGATAAGCCCGACAAAAGCAGCGCCAAATGCAAAGCCAATTTGTTGCATTGTGGGGATCGCTGCTGATGCTACTTCTTTATCACAGACATCTGCATTAGCAGTAATTCGTTTCACTACAAATGCCCAGCTAATACCAAATCCAGCGCCTTGCAAAGCAGCACAGAGTAACAAGCCCCACAAAGGTCCGTTGGACATCATTAAAGCAAAGCCTAAAATTCCCACACTGATAAGTACAGAGCCGAGGCGAATGAATCTTACTTCATATCTTTCATGCCACCCTGACACTGCGAGGGCAGCTATTCCCCAAGCAATAGATTCGAAAGCGACAATATAGCCCGCTACAAGGGGAGTTACCCCATGAAGTGTCTCTAATAGAATAGGGCCGTATACCAAAAACGACATAGTCGCAATTGAAGCGGTTAAAACGAAGAGTAATCCTGCCCCGCTTGGATGCCTTGGGCTGATAGGGTTGCGAGGGAACATCGCTCCATTGCGTTGTAATGCATCAAATCTAAATAGTGCTGCTAGCAATAATATTGCAAGCACACAGAGCAAAGGTGAAAGAATTTTATCGACTAAAATGCTGGCAAAAGCGACTGACAAAACGGCGAGGCAAAGAATAGCCAAGCGAGTAAAGGGGATGTTTTGCTTTTGTGGAATGCTCTTGGGTTGCTTATTCGGCATCAGAAATATACAGGCAATAGCAAAGAGGATTGCCTGAATTACGAAGGCCCAAAACGCCCATCTCCAGTTTCCAAATGTTGAGAATGTGCCACCAACCAGTGGGCCACAAAATGCAGAGACGCTCCATACTGCTGAAATAATGGCAAAGAGTTTCGGCAGCTGTTTCTCGCTATACCATTGATTGATGCTGACATACGTAAGGGCAACCATGAATCCACCGCCGATGCCTTGCAATAAGCGGCCAATAAGAACACTAACCATATTGGGCGCCAAGGCACAAATGATACAGCCAACCAAATAGAGAATAGCAGCGCCCACTAATCCCGTTTTTAAGGAGTACTTGCGAGCAATAATACCGGTGCCAGCGCCTGCTAGGATAGATCCCAACAAATATAGCGTGAAAGCCCAGCCAATAAGATCGCCGCCAGAAAACTCCCGTACAGCACTTGGTAGTGTAGTTGCAGCAAGCATACTGCTTGCTGCATGTAGCCAAATTCCGAGGCATAAAATAGCAATCCGTAAACTTCCACCGCCTGAAAAATGCCGAGATCGCGCTATATTTTCTTTTATTGAATTCTTCATAACGCCCTTAGATCGCAATTGAAAAGAGTGCTCATCAAATTACAGATGAGTTTAAGTTAATCGCTTGTATACGTCAGCAAGATTAAAATTTAGTCGTTAAATATTAATGGGTTTTAATCGCTAGTGTTATCAGTGAGTAGAGCATTCAACCTCTTCTAAAGTCAAACCAAGCGTTTTTCTTCCTGCGTATACTTATAACAGCGGGTATTCAATGGGATTAAATGGAATCTGTTGGCTCGTTGTGAACGGCGCGCTCGGTAAATTTTTAGAAAATTATATTTTGTTGATTAATATAAGGTATATTGCCCATGAACTATTTTCTATGAATCCAAAGATGTGTTTTTACTTGTTTAGATTATAATAATTTAGTTGATAGTTCTTAATCCGATCTGCAGATGGGAAGCTGTTTGCAGGTAAATAAAATGAAGGGGGAAATTGATGGATTTGCTCAATGCAGTACAAGTAGCAGAGTTTTTAGGTGTTTCTGAGACACGTATAGAACGTATGACGAAAGAGAGCTTATTGGCAGTTGTTGAAGAGAAAGATGGAAAGAAAATGTATGATAAAACAGCGATTGAGCGGTACAAAGAGTTTGCTGATCGTTTAGGAGGGCTGTAATCAAAAATGCATTTTAATGCTGCTACTAGATATTTACAGCGTTAAATTAATGGCTAAGTACAGTGTTGATGCTGCTAAAGCGAATGTTTATTCACCTTAGCAGCGCCTAACTTATTAGCCATTAATTAAAAAGTGCGAGTAGATGCTAGCGGCATATCCCAGTGCGATCGCCCAGCTCCATTTTAGATGGCTGAAAAAGCTATACATACCTTTCGATTGCCCCATTAGAGCAACACCTGCTGCAGAGCCCACTGATAATAAACTGCCGCCGACACCCGCTGTCATGGTAACGAGCAGCCATTGGAAGGTATCCATCTCAGGGTTCATCGTTAAAATAGCAAACATTACCGGAATGTTATCGACGATAGCAGAGAGGACACCAGCAACAATATTGGCATTGGTTGCGCCAAAGTCTCCATAGAGTAAGTTAGATACATCTGCTAAATAGCCAATAGTGCCTAAGCCACCGACGCAGAAAATCACGCCGAAGAAAAACAACAAGGTATCCCATTCCGCCTTAGCGACCTTATTAAAGATATTAAATTGTGTAGTGACCTGACTTGAGTGGTTTTCTGAGGTTTTGATGTAGTACGCGTAAAAGAATAGATAGGATAAACCTGTCATCATCCCCATGAATGGTGGCAAGTGTAAAAACTGCTCAAAGGCGACCGCTGTCATAATAGTGCAGACAAAGAGTAAGCAAATAGGGATAGCGCCTTTTTTTAAGTGAATACTTTCATCTTTTGCTGCGGGTGTTTCATTGTCGATCACAAAGCTCATAATTGTAGCGGGGACAAGGAAGTTAATCAGCGAAGGAATGAAGAGTACAAAGAATCCGAAAAAGTCGATTTGGCCGGACTGCCATACCATTAAGGTGGTGATGTCACCAAATGGGCTAAAGGCTCCACCGGCATTTGCCGCAACCACAATATTGATAAACGCAATAGAAACAAAGCTTGGTTTGTCTGACCCAACTGCTAATACCACAGCGCCCATTAGCAGGGCTGTTGTCAAGTTATCGGCGATAGGGGAAATGAAGAAAGCGAGAAACCCAGTTATCCAAAATAGCTTTTTATAGCTATAACCTTTTTTAACTAACCACGCTCTTAGTGCTTCAAAGACATTGCGCTCCGTCATCGCATTAACGTAAATCATTGCTGTTAATAGGAACAGCAATAAAGCGGAGTATTCCAATAAGTTGTGGTTGAGCGCTTGCTCGACCAGTTGTGATCCCCCCTCTTTGCTTTTCGCTAAAATAGCAACCAAAATCCAAATAAGCCCAGCTGCGAGGATTACAGGTTTTGACTTTCGCAAGTGAATAAACTCTTCTGCTATAACAAGAGAGTAGCCGATGGCAAAGATGGCGAGGGTTATGAGTCCAAGCGTTGATGATGTCATGCCTAAGTTACCAGATACAGCTTCTGAGGCGGCGACATGCGTTACGCTTAAACAACTAAAGAGTAATGTGAGGAATGCTTTTTTCAACGTAGTTGACTCCCTTGTGGAGGATTATATTTAGGCTGTATTTTTAACAGGCCAAAAATTATTGGTTAATGCGGTTTCCTACGATCCTTATAAGCAGCGACAACGCCCAAATGCAGATGTACAAACATAGTGTTTGAGATTCGTTGAGGTTGACGCATGTTCCCTAAATAGCGCTCTTTAAAAAAGGAGCTATCATAATCCCATAGCGCATTAATATTATTGATATGAACCAACTTTTAGCGCATTACTGAATGGAAACTGTAAAAACAAAAAAGCCCCGAAATAACGAGGCTTTTAAAGAGGATAATGCTCAGCTGAACATTATAGTGAAGGTGTTTTAATTGTTGGCTCTCGCTAGTTTTTAAATATCAAACTGCGCCCAAATCGGGGCGTGATCAGAAGGTTTTTCCATTGCTCGAATGTCATAATCAATTTCAGCGCCCGTACAGCAATCAAAAAGCGATTGGGTCGCTAAAACCGCATCTATGCGCAATCCTCTTTTAGGTTCATCTGCAAAGCCTTTGCTGCGATAGTCAAACCAGCTGTACCTTTGGTCGGGATCTGGGTGGTGCAGGCGATAAGTATCTTGTAGCCCCCAAGAAAGAAGAGTGGCCAGCCATTCTCGCTCAATCGGTTGAAAGCTCGCTTTGCCAGTTTTTAACCAGCGCTTGCGGTTAGGTTCGCCAATGCCTATATCCATATCTTGTGGGGAAATATTTAAATCACCCATCACGATGACGTTATCGCTAGCGTCACAGTGCTGCGTTAAATGCACTTGTAGGTCTTCATAGAACTTTTTCTTGGCGGGAAATTTTGTCTCGTGAGCGATGTTTTCGCCCTGTGGGAAATAACCGTTAAGGACAGTGATTTTATTGCCTTTGTCACTTTCATATTGACCGATGATCATGCGACGCTGGGCATCTTCATCATCAGTTAAAAAACCTTTTTGAATACTCAGTGCAGGTTTTTTAGAGATCAGGCAAACACCGTAATGGCCTTTTTGGCCGTGGAAGTCGACGTGATAATCTAAGTCTTCGATCATTGAAACCGGAAATTCTTCATCGTGCACTTTGATTTCTTGAATACCGATCACATCGGGGTTGTGAATTTTGATCAGCTCAGCAATTTGGTGAGGGCGAGCGCGTAATCCGTTAACATTAAAAGAGATGATTTTCATGGTGATAGCTACCAGTGTCTAAAAGTTTTGAGATATTCTAACAGCTATTTTGAAAAGTGCGCCTGTTTTTGCTGTGCATCTACTTTCTCAAGTAATAGCCTTAATTCAACTCTGGGTGTGATCGCTATTATAGGACATAGTTGATTACACGAATTTAGAATCTAAAAGCTGTGCAAAGACGTAGTTTTGATTAAGGTTATCGATGATTGATTGCAATATCAGAGTTTTGCCTTGTAGTCAGTAGCATAAGGCCCTATATAAACGTTAATATGATTAACACTAACCGATTCTTGGAGAATGATTGTGGCAGATTTTGATTTTGATTTATTTGTAATAGGTGCAGGATCAGGTGGTGTTCGTGCAGCCCGTATGGCAGCCGCTAAAGGTGTGAAAGTTGCTATTACAGAAGATCTTTATTTGGGGGGCACTTGCGTCAATGTAGGCTGTGTACCTAAAAAATTGTTTGTGTACTCATCACACTACAGCGAAGACTTTAAAGAAGCGCAAGGCTTTGGTTGGAATGTCGGTAAAAGCGAATTTCATTGGCCGACTTTACGAGATAACAAGACCAAAGAGATCGAGCGTTTAAACGGTATTTATCAAAATATGCTCACTAACGCTGGCTGCACATTGCTGAACGGTCGTGGAGTGATGATTGATGCGCACACTGTCGAAGTTGATGGAAAACAGTATACTTCAGAGCGTATTTTAGTGGCGGTAGGTGGGTGGCCGTTTGTTCCTGAGTTCCCAGGTAATGAACATGTCATTAGTTCGAATGAAGTGTTTTATTTAGATGAGTTCCCTAAGCGAGCAGTGGTTGTTGGCGGTGGTTATATTGCCGTTGAGTTTGCTGGGATCTTTGCAGGTTTAGGTGCTAAAACAGATTTGATTTACCGCGGTGATATGTTCTTGCGCGGTTTTGATCAGGAAGTGCGCGAATTCGTCGCGGCTGAAGTCTCTAAAAAGCATGTTAACTTAAATTTCAACTGTGATATTCAGTCAATTGAAAAGCAGGCGGATGGCTCTTTGCTGATCAGCACCAACGATGGTCGTACTATTGAAGCTGATTGCGTGATGTACGCAACGGGTAGAGTACCTAAAGTTGAAAACATCGGTCTTGAAGAGCTCGGTATTAAACAAGCTAAAAATGGCGCTATTGTTGTCAATAATAACTTCCAAACATCGGTCCCTTCTGTTTATGCAGTGGGTGATGTTATTGATAGAGTGCAGCTTACACCGGTGGCGCTTGCTGAGGGTATGGCGCTAGTGAATCATCTTTACAACGAGGGCAGCGCCGATGTTGATTATGATTTAATTGCCACTGCTGTTTTTTGTCAGCCTAATATTGGTACAGTGGGTTTAAGTGAAGAGCAAGCGCGTGAACAGTACGCAGATATTGATGTTTACGTGAGTGATTTCAGAGCGATGAAGCATACGATGTCAGGTAGCGATGAGCGCACTTTAATGAAGCTGATTGTCGATCAAGCGACAGACAAAGTATTAGGGGTGCACATGGTAGGACCGGATTCTGGTGAAATCATTCAAGGTATTGCTATTGCCCTTAAAGCAGGAGCTACTAAAGCCATCTTTGATAGCACTATTGGTATTCACCCAACAGCCGCTGAAGAGTTTGTCACTATGAGAACAAAAACACGCTCATAAACAGAAATTAATATGACAAAGGGGCTGTTTTCAGCCCTTTTTTTGCTTCATTGAAACTCGTTTAAGATGTTAATGAAAGCAAGTGATAAAGAATGTAGTGCAAAGGGGAGCTGCTTAAGGAAGTGGGTTAGCCGATAACGATTTTGTTGCGCCCTGTATCTTTTGCTTTATTAAGGGCTTTCAAGGTGCGGTTGGTGAGCGATTCACTCGTGTCTTCTTCGCGCATTTGAGTCACACCGAATGACACAGTTAGTGAATTGGTTATGGCGTTAGAATCTTTTTGGCGCAGGCGAATAGATTCGACTTTTTTACGCATAGATTCAGATATTTCAGCGCCTTGAATAATGTCTGAGCCAAACAATATCATCGCAAAGCGGGTGCCGGCGAAGCGAACTGCCATTGAGGGAGTTTTGCATTGGTTGTTCAAAAGATTGGCGATAAATAAAATGATTTTATCCCCCATTTGCTGACCATAGGTTTCGTTAAAGTCTTGGAAATTATCAAGCTCGAAAATAGAGACGCAAGCAAGGGTATCAGCAGGTAGTTGCACCAGTTGCTCAATTTCAGAATCAAACACCTGACGATTGAATAATTTGGTTACAGGGTCCACCCTCGGATCGTGACGGATACTTTGTAACTCACTTTTGAGCTGATCAATTTGCGTTTGTGCTGCGCTGATTTGTTTTTGAAACTCCATATTAGACTGACTAATACTATTGGTGTTTTCAGAGAGCGTTTCTATAATTTTTTCTTTTGATATGGCGCTGTGTTCGTTGCGCAACTCATCGAGGCTTTTCTCAAGTACATCTTGGTATTCAGAGGCGCATTGACTCGCAATACCTGCTTTTTTGTGCAGCTCATTAACTAAACCAACGACCTTAGTTTGGAACTGATCAGCCCCTCCAATTTCGTCTTTGATTAGATGTTCACGGAACATCTTTTCACAGATAAGAGTAGGGCAGGTGCCATAAGTATCAAGTGCTTTTTCTATTTCTACATTTAACTTAGGTGCACGCTTAGAGACATAGGTATACCACAGCGCATAATTAAGCGGATTAGGCGGTATTTTGTACTTCACCATTAAAGGAATTGCTTGGCGTAAGTATTCAGCAGATTGTGTCGGTTTCTCTGCAAATTTCATTGTGCCCTAGTATCCTTATTGATAATTATTAATCGCTAGTAACGTAAATGAGTATGGCTAAGAATTAAGGTGCTAGCAGTCAAGAGTTTAAGGTTCTACTGCAATTTTTTGGGCCAGCTTAAATTTAGCTCTAGGATTATAGCGTCATTAAATACAGAAACTTAAGAGTATTTCTTAAAAAAAATTCCTAATATGTCAATTAGATTGATAGAGACGTTAAGGGCAGACTGTTTGTAATTTTATTAATATTAGATTCATTATTAGGATATGCGATGTGACTCGTATTTAACCTAACTGTAATAATAAGAGCTTCTTTAAAATCAGATAGATTGCTTTTATGAGCAATTTTCTAGGGCGATTCTGTGGTTTGACGGCTGTGAATAATGTCGCTTTTCAGGGGCTATATTGAAGTGAATATTCAGCCCAATAATTGGCACAAAAAACAAATCAAAAACAAATAATGCGCGATCGATATCAAGTAGTTGATGAAGAGGGATAACTGAGAAAAATCTAACGGTATTTATTAATAAACCGGTTAAAGTTGATCTTTGTCGCAAACCCAAAAAGGAGGGGGTAATATGAGAAAATCAAAAAAACAGCTTCTGTGAGAAATGAAATAATCTATCTTTAAAGTTCATATTGATAGCGCTTGAGTAATTTCCTTTTTGCAATTCTTACTCGAATAACAGCATGCAACACTAATGTCGTGACCACCAGGGCTCCACCTTGTAGCGCGGCGGAGTTTGGTGCCAAATCAAGAAATATCCAAACCCACAAAGGGCCAATCACTGTTTCAAGTAACATCAACATGCCTACTTCTGCAGCGGGAATTCGTTTAGGGCCTAACGTAATCAAAACAAAGGCTAGTGGAACAATGATCATACAAAGAATAGTGGTCCAAATCCATTGGCTGCCTTGTAACATGATCGATTCAGTCGTAAGCAATGCAAAAATGGACATGATGAAACCGCCACCGATCAAGCTTGGCACCATGGGTAGTTCTTTTTCAGAACGGTCATTGACGAATTTGCAAGACAGTGCAAGGCCACACACTAAGGCAAGTAAATCCCCTTTAATATTAGGGTTTTGCCAAGAATCAAACATGACCCAAGAAATACCTATTAGGCAGAAAAATATTGCAATCCAGGTGATCATTGGGGATTTTTCTTTGAGAAATACTCGAGAGAGCAATGCTGCAAAAAGGGGTTGTACACTGATTATGACAAGGGCGTTAGCAACAGACGTCAAGTTGATAGCCATGACAAAGCATATAGAGCTGATAGCAAAAAATATAGTAGAGCGAATATAACGCCAATCTGTGCGAAACAAAGCGTGAGCGGGATATTTTATTTTACAGTATATAGCAATAAATGAGCTTAGCATTATGCCGCGCCAAAAGAGAATATCTGCACTTTCTGCATTGATTAAACGAATAAATAGTGCATCAAAGCTCAATAGTGTTGTGCCGATAGCGGTTAATACAAACCCTTTTGCGTAATCAGTATTCAATGATGTTTCCTGTTAGAAGATAGAGGTGAAAATTGTGCGCTTTTAGGCTAATAAAAGCGTGCAAAAATTTAGAGGTTCAGTGATTGATTTGCAATCAATAATTAAAAAGCTACTGCTTTTATTGCTTTTTTAAGCCGAATTTAGTGTCTGAATTAATCTACTTTTTGGCATTTTATAGCAATAAACTCAGCTCAAACCAGAATTGCGCTGAAGATAGGTCCAGAGCGCAAGCCACGTACTCTCTGCTGGTATCATATGAGTTAAAGATCTGGTTCTAACTGCTATTTTGGGTTCCGCTATAGCTTTAGGATATCGAACAACGGCTGCGGTTGTGAATATATCAACTGGCAGTGGTCTTAAATTAAAAATGTGTGGGTCGAATTTTGTTGCCTGAACGAAATTCAAAATAATTAAAAAATACTCACAGAGCGCGGTGGAGACAAACATGACTGTAAACGTAAATGAATTTGATGCAAAAGATGTAGTTGCAAACGACAAAAAACACGTATGGCATCACTTATCACAGCATAAGCCTTATGAAGAAACAGATCCTATGGTTATCGTTAAAGGTAGCGGTATGCGTGTTTGGGATGCGAAGGGCAACGAATATCTAGATGCAGTTTCGGGTGCAGTTTGGACTGTAAACGTTGGCTATGGCAGAACAGAAATTGCAGATGCAGTACGTGATCAGCTAGTAACAATGAACTACTTCGCTCAAACAGCAGGTAACATTCCAGCAGCGCAGTTTGCTGAAAAGTTAATTGATAAGATGCCGGGAATGAGCCGTGTTTATTATTCAAACTCTGGTTCTGAAGCGAACGAAAAAGTATTTAAAATGGTTCGCCAAATTGCTGAAAGAAAATACGGCGGCGTTAAGCACAAAATCTTGTTCCGTGAGCGTGATTACCACGGTACAACAATCACTGCATTAAGTGCGACAGGTCAGTTTGAGCGTAAGAATCAATACGGTCCTTTCACACCAGGTTTCGTTGAAGTGCCACATTGTTCTGAATACCGTGCACAAGAAGGTGCGGATATGGAGAACTACGGTGTTTGGGCTGCGAACCAAATTGAAAAAGTAATTCTAGAAGAAGGTCCTGAAACTGTTGGCGCATTGTGCTTAGAGCCAATCACAGCAGGTGGTGGTGTGATTGAGCCGCCAGCCGGTTACTGGGATCGTGTTCAAGAGATCTGTAAACAATACGATATCCTATTACACATCGATGAAGTTGTTTGTGGCTTAGGCCGTACAGGTACTTGGTTCGGTTACCAGCACTATGGTATCAAGCCAGATTTCGTCACTATGGCTAAAGGTGTTGCTTCAGGTTATGCAGCGATATCTTGTACTGTTACGACAGAAGCTGTTTTCGATATGTTTAAAGAGCCAGAAGATGGTCGTATGGATTACTTCCGCGATATCTCTACATTCGGTGGCTGCACAGCGGGCCCTGCTGCTGCGCTTGTTAACATGCAAATCATCGAAGATGAAAACTTGCTAGAAAACGTTAAGGTTCAAGGCGAGCACTTAATGAATCGCTTGGAAGGCCTGAAAGAAAAGTACGATATTATTGGTGACGTTCGCGGTAAAGGCTTATTTGTTGGTTTTGAAATGGTTAAGGATCGCGTTAGCAAAGAGCCTGTTGAAGAAGGCATTGCTATGGCAATTGGTGCACATTGTATGAAAAATGGTGTCATCATTGGTCGTACTAACCGCTCATTCAGAGACTTAAACAACACTGTTTGCTTGAGCCCAGCATTAATTGCAACTAAAGCAGATATCGATGCGATTGTTGATGCTATTGATAATGCAATGGCTGAAATTGTGCCTAACAAGTAACATTGTTATTGAGTAATTTCTTGAAAGCCAAGCCTTTAACTGAGGTTTGGCTTTTTTTATGCAAGTAGATAATTTCACGTAAGCATGATTTATATAGCGCTGTTACAATAAGCTTTAGGCGATTGATACGTGGCTTGGGCAATAACACGTTGCTTTGGGCATTTCATCGAACATAAATGCCATCTAGTTAGATACAAAATTCCTATTTCGTTATAAGATACATACCGTTTCAAAGTTTTGGTTCTAAGTGCTTTGGACCCAGCACAGTAAAATTAATTATTCTTTGTCTCCAATATCCTGACGAGGCTTCGTTCGTAATCCATAGTTAGTCGCTTATTTGTAAGTTTGCTAGTGCTGCGTGTTACGTTATAAAATATTTACTTTCGATACACATATTAAGGTTGTTTAAATGTTTCAATTATTTCATTTAACTCAGGGAAGCGGTGCGAGTTTGCAGCAGCAGTTACGCGAGCAAATTGCTGGGGCAATATTAAATGGAAATGTTCCTTTAAATAAAGCGTTACCTTCAAGTCGAAAATTATCTCAGCAACTCAAAGTTGCAAGAAACACAGTCGTGATAGCTTATGAGCATTTACTTGATGATGGCTATATCGTTGCTAAAGAGCGCTGTGGTTATTTTGTAAATCCTGATATTTTAAATGGCAAGGTCAAATTGGATGTTATCGATCCCAATGATGAATCCCAAGTACCTGGGATATTGCCCAACTGGCAAGATCGTTTTAAGTTAAATCCGAGTAAGCAAATCAACGTTAAAAAGCCTAAAGATTGGCAAAATTATGATTATCCGTTTATTTATGGGCAGTTTGATAGCACGATGTTCCCAACGGTTAACTGGCGTGAATGTTGTAAAGATGCAATCAGCGGACCTTCGATCAAAGATTGGGCGGCTGATCGCTTCGATAAAGATGATCCGTTACTGATAGAGCAGATTAGAACACGGTTATTGCCTAGGCGTGGAGTATGGGCTGGCGCTGATGAAATATTAGTGACAGTGGGCGCTCAACAAGCTTTGTATCTGTTAGTTAAATTGCTTATGGATAAAGATAGCACGATAGGATTAGAAGAGCCTGGCTATGTTGATATTCGTAATATTGCGAGTTTAAACCCTGCTAAAATAAAATCGATTCCGGTTGATAGCGACGGTATGTTGGTTGGTGAACCGCTAAAAGGTTGTGATTTGGTGTATACGACTCCTTCGCATCAGTGCCCATCGACTGTCACTATGCCACTGGCAAGACGCTATGAATTATTACAGCAAGCCAGTGATGAAGATTTTATTATCGTGGAAGATGACTACGAGAGTGAAACCAATTTTAACTCAAACCCGACGCCCGCTTTAAAGAGTTTGGATAAAAATGATCGCGTTATTTACGTGGGTAGTTTATCTAAAACCTTAGCGCCAGGTTTGCGTTTAGGTTATATCGTCGGTCCCGCTGAATTTATTAAAGAAGCACGCGCTTTAAGACGTTTAATGTTACGTCACCCTGCCGCCAATAATCAGCGCTCAGTGGCGTTGTTCTTAGAGCGTGGCTACCATGATTCGTTGATAATGAATATCATGCGTAACTATCAAACGCGCTGGCGTGCAATGGATGAGGCATTAACTAAATACCTGCCGGAGTCCCACAACCAGCCAACTTTTGGAGGCTCTTGCTATTGGGTTAAAGGTCCTGAAGGGCTTAATGCTAAAGAGTTGCAAGAAATGGCCATTACCAAGAGTATTTTGATTGAGGCAGGGGAGATTCATTTCTTACAGCAGCCTGCTCCGCAAAACTTTTTCCGATTGGGTTTCTCGTCAATCGCTACAGATAAAATAGAGCCAGGTATTAAAGAGCTGGCTGAGCTTATTCACGAATTAGTCTAAATCCACGGCATATTCTAAATTATCTTTTCTCACTTAATACGCTAAAGCGCTAGCGTATTAAGTAGAGCTCGTTGAAATACCTTTATTTAACAAGGCTTTAAATTTTATTTTCTGTGTTCTTTTGTTGCTTCTAATAGCGAATTACACTGGCTTATCGAATACTCTACATCTGGTTCTATGGTAAATTTCCACCAAACACTACTATTTCAATCACGATAACGATATTTATTGCAGCAGTTTCTTATTAGTTCATAACAAGACACTGCCCAATAACTATATAACTTAGCAATAATTCTGGCATTGGGTTCAGAGTAGAATAAGGAAAGCTGATTATGGCGCGTATGACTCCGAGTGAAGCGTTTGTAGAAACGTTAGTTGCGAATAATGTAACTGATTGTTTTGGTATTATGGGATCCGCATTTATGGATGCGATGGACATTTTTACCCCAGCGGGTATTCGTCTAATCCCTGTAGTTCATGAGCAAGGTGCTGGTCACATGGCTGATGGTTATGCGAGAGTTTCAGGTCGTCACGGCGTATGTATCGCGCAAAACGGTCCTGGTATCACAAACTTCGTAACATCAATTGCTGCTGCTTACTGGGCGCACTCTCCTGTTGTTTGTATTACTCCTGAAACAGGTACTAACAGCCAAGGTCTTGGTGGTTTCCAAGAAGCTGAACAGCTTCCGTTCTTCGAAACTATCACTAAGTACCAAGTAAGTGTTGTTAACAATGCACGTATGGCTGAATTAACAGCTCGCTGTTTTGACCGCGCAATGCTAGAAAACGGTCCTACACAGCTAAATATTCCACGTGATAACTTCTACGGCGACATCGAATGTGAAATTCCACAGCCGATCGTTATCGAACGTTCTGCAGGTGGTCCAAACGCACTTAAAGAAGCAGCAGAAATGCTAGCTAACGCTGAATTCCCAGTAATGGTTTCAGGTGGTGGTGTTGTAATGGGTGATGCTTTCGAACAAGCTATCGCAATTGCAGAACAACTAGAAATGCCTGTTGTTAGCAGCTACTTGCACAATGACTCATTCCCAGCATCTCACCGTTTAGGTACTGGTTCTCTAGGTTATCAAGGTTCTAAAGCAGCAATGCGTGTTATCGCTAAAGCTGACGTTATCCTTGCGCTAGGTACACGTTTAGGCCCATTCGGTACGCTTCCACAGCACGGCATGGATTACTGGCCGAAAGATGCTAAGATCATCCAAGTTGATTGCGATGCGAAGATGCTAGGTCTTGTTAAGAAGATCTCTGTTGGTATCCACGGCGATGCTAAAGCAACTGCTGAAGCGCTAATGGCTCTACTTGCAGACAAGTCTCCTAAGTGTCTAGAAAACAAAGAAGAGCGTCTTGCGCTAGTTGCTCAAGAAAAAGAAGCTTGGGAAACTGAGCTAACTGAATGGATCCACGAGAAAGATGATTACTCTTTAGATATGATCAAAGAGCAATCAGAAGAAGAAGGCAACTACATGCACCCTCGTCAAGTGTTGCGTGCACTTGAAGAAGCGATGCCTGCTGATGTAATGGTTTCAACTGATATCGGTAACATCAACTCTGTTGCAAACAGCTACTTGCGTTTCGAGCGTCCACGTTCATTCTTCGCTCCAATGTCTTTCGGTAACTGTGGTTATGCACTTCCTACAATCATGGGTGCTAAAGTTGCTGCTCCTGAGCGTCCTGCTATCTCTTACGCTGGTGACGGTGCTTGGGGTATGTCTATGATGGAAATCATGACATGTGTACGTGAAGATATCCCTGTAACAGCGGTTGTTTTCCATAACCGTCAATGGGGTGCTGAGAAGAAGAACCAAGTTGAATTCTATAACCGTCGTTTCGTCGCTGGTGAGTTAGAAAACCAAAGCTTTGCTGGTATTGCTAAAGCGATGGGTTCTGAAGGTGTTGTTGTTGATAAATTGGAAGATGTTGGTCCTGCACTTAAGGAAGCTATCCGTAAGCAAATGGAAGAGCGTATCACTACAGTAATCGAAGTAATGTGTACTCGTGAACTAGGCGACCCGTTCCGCCGTGATGCACTAGCTAAGCCTACTCGTCACTTAGATAAGTACAAAGATTTCGTATAATTAATACGTAATTTTTAAAATCTGATTGATCGAAGCTCAACTTAGCTAGCTAAGTTGAGCTTTTTTTTGTGATTTTATTAGGGATCATTCGATTTAGTCACACAGCGGGTTTGGGAGCTTAATCGCATGCTCCTTAGAGATGAGTAGCAAAGTCATCGCTCTTTATTTTCAGATGAAATTATTTTGTTTGAAAGGTTAGGGGATATTGCTTTGTTTCTGGTCTGTTTAAAGCGTGAAGCACACTTTGAATCGTTCTTAGACTAGGGGATACAGTTGTTTATTTGAGTGAAAGTAACAACGAGATAGACTCTGCCAGAATTTATTATTATTGGTCATAACAGAGATAAGTTAAACTTGTCTTTAAAGGATAATCGAAATGAAAGCACTGAATAATATTTTTGAACGTGCCACACAAAACCCTAAGCACATCGTTTTAGCTGAAGGTGAAGATCCGCGCATTATTAGTGCAGCAGTACAATCTGTTGAGCGAGGTAGTGCGGCTATTACGTTGTTAGGTGGTTTAGAGCGGATAGAAAGAGAAGCTAAGCGCCTAAGCTTGGACTTGAAAGGGATTAACGTTATTGATCCTACAGCGAGCGAAAACAAAAAAAGCTACGCGCAGGCATTGTTTGAGTTACGCCAGCACAAAGGTATGACACAAGAACAAGCTTATGAGCTGACTGATCATCCTTTGTATTATGCGCAGCTTATGGTGCATTTAGGGGACGCTGATGGCTCAGTGGCGGGGGCTGTTTATACAACGGGAGACACAGTACGAACTGCTCTGCAAATTATAGGTAAAGCGCAGGGGAGTGAGATTGTATCAAGTTTCTTCTTGATGATGTTGTGTCAACCATTTCATGATATGCAAGGCGGTGTAGTTTTTTCTGATTGTGCTTTGATTATCGATCCGGATGCGAAACAGCTTTCGGAAATAGCCATTACAGCCGCGAAAAGTGCAGAAGCTTTATTGGAAGAAACGGCAAAAGTCTCTATGCTTTCTTTCTCAACCAGTGGTAGTGCAAAGCATCCAGCGGTTGATAAAGTGATTGAAGCAACAGCAATGGTCAAAGCACGCGAGCCAAGCTTGCTGATTGATGGGGATGTGCAATTAGACGCCGCCATAGTGCCAGAAATCGCCGAGAAAAAAGTGACTGATTCACAGGTGAAGGGGCGTGCAAATGTATTGGTGTTCCCGTCATTGGAAGCTGGAAATATTGGTTATAAATTGGCGGAGCGTATTGGTAAGGCTGAGGCGATCGGGCCTATTTTGCAAGGTTTGAAGAAGCCTGCGAATGATTTATCTCGTGGTTGTAGTGCTGCAGATGTGGTAAATGTTATTGCTATTACTGTTGTACAGGCACAGTCAATGTAAAGAAGCTTTAAGTGCGGCAATACAGTTTGCCGCACTTGTGAAATTACTGTTGTTTAAATTGTATGATCAGTGATTGCTGATCCTCTATATGCCCTATAAAGTTAACCGTTTCTTTTAAAGCTGCAATAGAGTGATCTGCTGTTTTATCGGTAAGTTCACCTACCTTTTGCAAGTTACCCGCTACCTCGTTCGACACAGCTGTCTGTTCTTCAGTGGCAGAGGCAACTTGAAAAGACAAATCTGAAACGCTTTGCACTAACTGGTTAATTTGCTCGAAAACTTGTGCGGTAGAGTGCATCTCGTTAGCGGCATTTTCAGAGCTTTTCTTGCTTTGTTGCATTACAGCAACGCTGTTATTTGCACCCTGTTGGAGCTTTTCTATCATCGCTTCAATTTCAGTCGTGGATTGCTGTGTCCGCTGAGCAAGAGAGCGGACTTCATCGGCAACTACCGCAAAGCCTCTTCCTTGTTCTCCTGCTCTAGCAGCTTCAATCGCCGCGTTAAGCGCTAACAGATTAGTCTGCTCTGCTATGCCTTTAATGACATCTAGGATCATGCCAATTTCAGTGCTGTTTTTAGCAAGCTCATCAATAAGTAGCGTGGCTTTATCAATCTCTTTCACGAGTGCGTTGATCGAATTAAAACCTTTTTCGATTTCCTGTTTTCCCTGATTGCTGACATCACTGGCTTTTTTGGCAGCACTTGAAACCTCTGTTGTATGACCTGCCATTTCATGGCTGGCAGCAAACACCTGATTAAGGGTTGCGGACATGGATTGAATTTCTCTTTGTTGTATACCTGCTTGCTCACTTGTGGACTTTACATGCTCAGAGGAATTGTCTGCAGCGCTTTTTATGTGAGAGCAAGTATCTTCAACTCTGCCAATGACAGCACGTAGCTCTGACTTATACATCTTTAAGGCGAGGTCTATCTGGCCGATATCGTCGTTTCTGCCCGTGTAAAGAAATTGCATTAATGGATTGTCAATTTTCTGTTTGGCTTTTTGTGCTAGTGCTTGAAGAGGTTTAGTTTGCCAGATGATCAGTCCGCAAATCGCTAAATAGCTTGCGAAAAAGGCTGTGCCAATAAGAGTATCTGGCTTTATTAATAAACTGATAAAAGCAGGGGAGAGCGCTAATGTGCTCAGCAATAATAAGCGTTGTCTTAAAGAGCCGGGCTTGCGATTAACTGATCTAGGATATTTACCTTTATGCAGTTGTTGATAGGTTTTTTCAGCTCTCTCGACACGCTGTCTTTTTGGCTTAAAGCGAACAGATTGATATTCGCTAATTTCGCCATCTTTATAAATTGGAGTGACGAAGGCGTCTACCCAGTAGTGATCACCATTATTGCAGCGATTTTTCACCAGCCCCATCCAAGCGTTTCCGATTTTAAGGGTTTTCCATAGGTCCTGGTAAGCTGCGCTTGGCATATCAGGGTGTCGGACCATGTTGTGGTTCTTGTTGAGCAGTTGCTCTTTGCTAAAGCCCGCAATATCGCAAAACGCAGGGCTTGCATATGTGATTGAGCCTTTGAGGTTAGTTGTAGTTAGAAAGCTTGCATCAGAGGGGAAAAGCTTTTCTTGTTGTGTGACAGGTAGATTAATTTTCATGAGAGTAGCCTAGTTTTATTTTTATGTGCTTTAATTGTTATGGTTTTTTCATCAAAATTCGTCCAAACCTAAGTGCTGATGGTTATAGTGCTGAATTATAGATTGAAGGGGGTTCTTTTGAGCTTAAGGTTTAACATATAACAAGTTGAAAAATAATACTGCCTAAGTCTTTGAGTAAATAGTTGTTTTATATCAATATTTCAATATCTCGTGAGATTTTCCCTGTGGCTTTAATGTTTGGTATGAATGATATAAAAATGAAAGTGGGGAAGGAGAGAAAAAGCTGACAGCTTTGTGTGCTTGTTAACAAAAAAAAGGCCGATGTGATTAGCATCGGCCTTTAATTTTTCTGTTACTATTTTTAACTCAGTTTAGCTAATAGCCAAATACCCTGGGTAAGAATAGCGAGATTTCAGGGAAGAAGGCGATAATGAATACGCCGGTCGCTGATACTAATGCAAATGGTAATGCTTTAGTGGTTACTTCTTCTAGGGATATATTAGATATCCCGGATGCCACAAATAGATTTTCACCCAGAGGCGGCGTTGCAAAGCCTATCGATAGGCTACAAATCATTACGATACCAAAGTGTACAGGATCTATTCCTAAGTTGTAGGTAACAGGAAGTAGCACAGGTGTAAGGATCATGATTGCAGCTAGAGTCTCCATGAACATGCCGACAAATAGTAAGAATGCGATGATTAAGAACCAAATCACGTAAATATTACTTGTCATGCTAAGCATTGATTCAGCTACGATTGCTGGAATCTGATATTGCACTAATATTCGACCAAACACTGTCGCAGTGAATAGAATTAATAATACACGACCCGATAACCAAGTAGTGGTTTCTAAAGAGCGGAAAATATCAGCAAGTTTAAGCTCTCTATGAATCACTAGGCCAACGAACAAGGTATAGAAAATAGCAATGATTGCAGATTCTGTTGGCGTAAACCAGCCAGAGTAAATACCACCTAGAATAACGACAGGTGCAAGAATTGACCAGAAGCCTTCACGTGCTGCTTTAGCGACGACACACATGTCCCAATCTTCACCGCTACCTTTATAGCCAAGTTTGCGACAGCGGAAGTAGTTGAGTATCAATAAGCTCATTGAAATAACTAAGCCTGGGAATACGCCGGCGATAAACATTTTGGTAATAGAGACGCTTTGGAATGATCCAAATTTAGCAATCGCTTCAATAGGAACACTTAAGCCTATTGCAGAGATGCCGTAAATTACCATTGGGATTGAAGGTGGAATAATGATGCCTAAGCCACCGGCCGAGGCTGTAATTGCAGAAGCATAGCCTTTGTCGTAACCGCGTTTTACCATTGCTGGGATCATTAACATGCCAACAGCAGCTGTTGTTGCTGGACCTGACCCTGAAATAGCGCCAAAGAACATACAAGCGAGTACAGTTGCTGCTGATATGCCGCCTGTGAAAGGGCCTGCAAAACTTTCAGCGACTGCTACTAGCCGCCTGGATATCCCAGACGCTTCCATTAATGCACCTGCCAAAATAAAGGCAGGGAGTGCCATAAGAGGGAAGTTACCCACCGACCTAAAGGCCATTTGCACCATAACGATCGGTGTTTTATCTAATGAAAAGTAAGTAGCTAATGCCGCTGCGCCTAGCGATACCGTAACGGGGGCACCGATAAACAAGAGGAACAGGAATGTTCCAAATAGCACAAGTACTATGGATGATTCTGCCATGAAAAGCTCCTAAAGCTTGTCTGCTTTACTTTTTATTGTCGTTGTCAGAAAGATCTAGTTCTAATTCTTGAAGTTCGTCTAGTTCTTGAGAATCTGGGTCACGGATGTCGATGCCTAGAATAAGTTTATAGTAGTTAACTTGTAATATTCTGATGGTCATCAAAGTAAATGCAATAGGCAATACCATATAGAAATACTTCATATGAATGCCTAAGGTTTGAGATTTGTTGAACGGCAACATTTTATTGAAAATAAAATCGACGCTCAGATAAATAAAGTAGCAGTTGAAAGCTACCCAAATCATGTCAGAGATAAACTCTAGGATAGGCCGCATGAAAGCCGGCATAATTTTAAATTGAAAAGTTACTCTGTTGTGTGCGGCCAGTTTGGCTGCATAACTTGCACCAAAAAATACGAACCATACAAACAAATAAACTGAAAGTTCTTCGTTCCAAGAAAAAGAGTAACCAAAGAATTGACGAGATAGAATCTGCATAAATAACAAGCAGACAAAAATAGCTAATAAGCTGCGACAAATATAACTTTCTATATTGTCTAGAACATATAGGAGTTTTTTTCCCATGATCTTTACTCCGGTTAAGCTAACACATCTGAAAATGTGTTAGCTTTGTGATGAACTTTAAAGGTTTAACTGTGCAAACTTTGAAAAGATTGCTCAGCTAGCTTTAGATCTCATCACGACCTAGAGAGCGCAATAGTGCGTTAACTTTGTCTTTGCCACCAACGCTTTCGTAGAATTTAGGCCAAACAGCTTCTTGTGCTTTCTTAGCCCATTCTGCTTCGTCTTCGATAGCATTGATTTCCATTTTGTACTTGCTAACAAGTTCAGTTTTGATCTTAGCTTCTTGATCTTTTAACCATTGTAAGCTGTACGCAGATGCTTCTTTACCGGCTGCAATCATTGCATCTTGAGTTGCTTTGTCTTGTGATTGGAACAAAGACTCAGAAACGATTAGCGGCTCTAGAAGGAAAAGGTAGTGTAGGTCAGAGATGTACTTTTGAACTTCACCGAACTTCATCGCGTAGATAGTTGTATAAGGAGTATCTTGACCGTCTACAACACCTTGCTGAAGTGCTGTGAATGTTTCAGACCAAGCCATAGGTGTTGGGTTATTGCCCCAAGACTTATAAGTGTCGATCATGATTTCATTCTTAGGTACACGTACTACGATACCGTCTAAATCAGCTAGCTTCTTGATAGGGCGCTTAGAGTTACTTAGTACACGGAAACCTGAGTAGGTCCATGCTAGTACACGTGATCCAGAATCACGAATAGTGTTCTGAACTAGTTCTGCACCAATTTCACCGGTTACAACTTTGTCAGCTTGCTCTAGGTTTTCGAAAATGTAAGGTAGTGAAAGAATACCCATTGTTGGAGAAAACGGTGCTAGGTTGTTTGATGCAAGGATAGAGAAATCTAATGCGCCTAAAGCAACATCGTTAACTGTATCTTGCTCAGAACCTAATTGACCATTTAGGAAAAGTTTTGTGCTGTGCTTGCCACCTGTTTTTGCATTCAGTAATTCACCGAATTTTAGACCTAATGCTTCTTGAGCACTTCCGCCGCCATCGCCAACTGCAACGTTCCAGTTAGCTGCATAACTTGATGCAGAGAATACTAAACCAGCGGTAATAGAAAGTACTTTTGTGATTTTATTGTTAGTTATCATCAGTCACTCCAGATATTTAAATTTCCTTTTAAATGCGCTTTGTAACGCACTTGCAAGGGTTCGTTACTTACATCAATCTCGACCATAAAATCCATTTCAAATCTGTTAGCGTGTCAAACTTACTAGTTAGACACTAACATAAGATTAAAATGAGATCTTAGAAATTAGTGAGAAAATGTACGTCCTATAGTTAACTTTACGGGCTGTTATTTATAGAACCAGTATATACTGGTGCGTAGATCCAATTAAGAAATTTTTGCATTATATTAATAATATTTATATATAACAGTGGTTTATATTTGACCTGGTAGCACTTAATGGCCGGCAAATGTAAGAATAGCTGTACAAAAATTATGTCATTCTCGTTGGTTGATCGAGTTTTGTTCAGAAGGCTTGGTTGAAGTGATTTATTACTATTGAGGAGTGCTTGAAAAAAGACCGAGTTTTCTTTAAGTGAATTTGCTTTAAATATACTGAATTAGCTGAAGATTAAATTAATAAGTTAAGTAGATAAAACTGCTAAGGCTTTGTGTGCTAGAAAACCTTAGCAGGCAATACATTACATTGATTTAATAATGTCTTGCATCTCTTTAAGTTTATCGTTCATTACCTTTTCTAGGTGGTCCATGTGTGCTTCAAGCTTTTTCTTTGGATCTTCAGGTTCTTGATGGTTCAGCTCAGCTTGTAGTGCGTCTAATTCATGGATGGCTTCAGCGAGCTGCGGGCTCACGCTGGTAATGTTTTCAAACGCTTTGGAGTTTCTAGTTTCGATTGGTATGCTGCGCTTGCCGCGGATAAAAGAAAACTTCTTGCTGCGCGATAAAAAAGAACCTTTCGCTCTTTTATAGTAGATCTTTAGTACATCAGTTTCGCCTTCATGGCGGATAGTGTATTTGACTACGTCTTCAACACTGTTGACGCCCATTGATTTTAGGGTCGGGTACTGGCTCATAAATTATCATCTCATTTATTGCATGCTTATAAGTCATGCAGCTCAAAAAATAGCAAACAGAACGCGAATTATTTCGGGTTTCTAGCTGCAAGGAGGGAGTGGTTTGCTGAACAGTTCCCTTTCCTGATGGTATTTTTGTAACTTTTATTTTGAGGATATGCAGGTAGTAATCAGTATATCAAGATTTTAAAACATTGACGAATTAAGGAGCAAATCTGTTTTATCGAATTAAATGCTAAGCTTATATCTTGCATTTAAAGCGTTAAATCTTTGATGCTCATTAAAGCAAACCAATATAAAACCGATATTTAGTCGCCGTTAGTGCCAGTTATTTGTCCAGCTTTGGTCCACTTAAATATCGGTAAAGTTCTCTTTCTTGTGCTGGATTATTATGAGCGGCGCATTAACATTGCCAGTATCTCTTTGAAGATGGAATTTTCAATCTTTTCAGGGATATCTAGTGCTAGGGAGTTTCGATAATAAGGGCTCAAATCAAGGCCGAAGCCCAGTGCGTATAATTCAATTTTTCCTCTTGCTTCTATCATGCTTGCTGCTTGGCGCAAGTGATTATCAAGATAGTGGTCATTGTTAGTTTGATTGGTCGAACTCTCCATCGGGCAGCCATCAGATAATACGATCAATATCTTGCGCTGTTCCGAGCGGTTCTTTAGCCTTTGAGCGGCCCAGAGTAATGCTTCCCCATCAACACCTTCTTTAAAGAGGTCAAGTTTAAGCATTGCGCCAATACCGCGTCTTGCTCTTTGCAGTTTGGTGTCAGCATCTTTGTAAATTATTTGACGAGTTTCGCACAATCTACCTGGGTTTTCTGGCCTGCCCGCGCGTAACCACTGCTTGTGTACTTTGCCGCCTTGCCAAGATTTTGTTGTAAAGCCAAGTATCTCAGTGCTGGCGCCTACCATTTCCAGTGCTTTGCAAAAGATGCTAATCAAACTTGAAATGGCATGAATGTGTTCCTTCATGGAGCCTGAGTTATCCATCAAGAAAGTGACTGAGCAGTTGCCGTTAGGTAATTGCTGTTGCGTGCGAAAGATACTTTTATACTGTGGTGAAGTAATCAAAGTGGTTAGCATGCTGCCGTCTATATAGCCCTCCTCTTGAGAGAAGTTCCAGCCGCTAAACTGTTTGCCTGGGATTATCTTGGCTAAATCTCTTGCAAGGCGTGGAATGTTGACGGCATTGTTTTTGAGTAACTGGTCTTGAGTCTTGCAGAAGCGATCAAGCTGTTCTGGGAGTGCAAGTTTCTCGGCCATGACTATTTCATCACTAGCAGTGGTGTACACCTGGTACTGGTTTAGCTGCTCTTGAAGTTCGCGAACGCCATGAACTTTCGGGCCTTTGCCAACTTGGCTGATGTCGCCATCGTCGTTTTCATCGCCAGGCTCTAGGAATAAGCTAAAGTTACTAGATTTAAGCTCTGCTAGTTTTTTCTTTTCGCCTTCTTCGTCGTCTTCATCGCTAGGGTGTAGGCTGTCAATAACTTCAACGATGCTCAGGGCGTGGGTTGCGAATATTTCTTGTGAATCTGTGTTTTTGCGCATCCCCATTAATGCGCCACCAATGTGAGGGGCGATCATCATGCGCATAGGCTCTATGAGATCTTCACTTTGGTGATTCATTGGCAGGCTGGTTAAGCGGCACCATACAACTTGGGCGATACAGAAAATCATCAATCCGAGTTGGTTGTCGACAGTGTCAGATGCGCAAAATTCTTTGCACCACTGGCGAAAGCGGTGTTCCAAATTTTTACGTGCCCCTGGGTGCAGCTCGCTCACCAGTGATTCGCAGCGTAGTTGTTCGAGCAGTTCAAATACTAGTTGCCCAATATTGCTCTTTGGCATGAGTGCTTGATGGCGCTCAATATCACAATGTTGCAAGCGTAAAGCGATAGCATCTGCAGCGCCTCGAAACGATTTGAAGTTGTCTTCTTCAAAACTTGGGCGTAAGTGGGGTGCGCGAATCATTGCAGAGCGGCCATCTATCTCAGGGCGCTGGCCTCGAAAACGAAAGCTGCTCTGACCCGTTGTTGCTCTTATAGTGCTGCCGCAAAGCTTTTCAATATGCTGTTGCAGCTTCTCTACTTTTAAAGGGGGAGTATTAGCTTCGACCATCTGCCATCACCTGATTAGCGGTTTTTGCCCAAGATTCTGATAATTCGTCGTCAAAGCAGCGTTGGAAGAATTCTGCAATGATAGGGCGTTCAGCTTCGTCGCACTTGTTCAAGAAAGAAAGTTTAAATGCGATGGCAGGGCTATCAAAGATAGCGATGTTTTCTGCCCATGAAATAACAGTTCTTGGTGACATGAGTGTCGAGATATCGCCGCTGGCGAAGCTTTTACGTGTCATGTCAGCTACAGCTATCATTGAGCGTACTAATTCAGTGTCTAATTGCTTGCCTTGTTTCTTGGTTTTGCCAAGCACGATATTAATTTCATCTTCACAAGGAAGGTAGCTGAGATTAGTTACAATATCCCAGCGGTCCATCTGCGCTTGGTTAACCATTTGAGTACCGTGGTAAAGGCCAGTGCTGTTGCCAAGTCCTATAGTGTTAGCTGTGGCAAATAAACGAAACTGGCTATGTGGCTCAATCACTTCATTTTGATCGAGTAATGTGAATTTGCCGTCACGCTCAAGAATACGTTGGATAACAAACATAACTTCAGGACGTCCTGCATCGAACTCATCGAAAATCAACGCAGTCGGACGTCTAAGTGCCCAGGGAAGAATGCCTTCTTGAAATTCAGTCACTTGTTGGTTGTCGCGAATAACAATAGTGTCCTTGCCAACAAGGTCTAGCCGGCTGATGTGGCCATCAAGGTTGATTCTCACGCAAGGCCAATTCAAGCGCGCTGCTATTTGTTCGATATGCGTTGATTTACCTGTTCCGTGTAAACCTTGAACCATGACACGACGGTTGTTACTAAAGCCTGCCAATATCGCTAGTGTGACCTCAGGGTTGAATACATATTCAGGATCAATTTCAGGTACGTGCTCATCGCGAGTACTGAAAGCGGGTACATTAAGTACCGAGTTAATACCAAAAACTTCTTTAACTGAAACCATTAGGTCAGGCTGATCTATTTGAATATCTGACATGTTTAAATCCGTAAATTCGCGAGTTAAGCGCAGAGCACTGTTTTTTTATAGGGTAGCGAATAATACATGGTATACCAGAGCCAGTGTTAAATATTTCATACGACCAGTCAGCCGATAACGTGCAGTTTTCTTTAATATCAGTTGGTTAGCGAAAAGTCGTGGGGCTGGATCCATTTTATATTGACGGTTGGCCTTTGCTCTAAAAGCCTGTAATTCCTAGGATGTATGGTATGAACCGAGCTCTGTAGTCATAAGATTGTGTATTTTATGTATATGCTAATATGATATAAGCTTATGACAATTATAATAAAGTATGTGTTTAGCGTTAGATATGATCAAGATCAATGAAGATTAAGTGTTTTCATTTTGACAGATAATGCCTTTTGCTGATGCACCACCTTGGATGGTAACTATGACAAGCCAAGAAAACCGTATCGCAATCGTTTCAGATTTGCCCGAATTTGAAGATCGAGATAATCAAGAAACAAAATATACTACCTGTTACATGTGTGCTTGCCGCTGTGGTATTAAAGTCACAGTAGAAGATAACAAAGTACGTTTTATTCAGGGTAACCCTAACCACCCAATCAATAAAGGTGTGCTTTGTGCCAAGGGTAACTCCGGCATAATGAAGCAGTATTCACCAGCGAAGCTTAGCTCTCCATTATTAAGAAAGCCAGGAACTGAGCGTGGTGCAGGTGAGTTTGAAGAAATTTCCTGGGAAAAAGCCCTTGGGATTCTTGAAAAACGCTTAAAGCGCATTCGCGAAACCGATCCAAAACAGCTTGCTTATTTTACAGGTCGTGACCAGATGCAAGCCTTAACGGGTATGTGGGCAAGCCAGTTCGGTACAATTAACTGGGCGGCACACGGCGGTTTCTGCTCTGTGAATATGGCAGCAGGCGGCCTTTATACAATGGGTCATGCATTTTGGGAGTTTGGTGATCCAGATTGGGAAAACACCAAATATTTCATGATGTGGGGCGTAGCTGAAGATCATAGCTCAAACCCTATTAAGCTAGGTTTAAAGCGCTTAAAAGAGCGCGGTGCTAAGTTTGTCTCTGTTAACCCTGTTCGTACGGGTTATCAAGCCATTGCCGATGAGTGGATCTCAATTCGCCCAGGTACTGATGGTATTTTTGCATTATCGATGATTCATGTACTGCTGAAAAATCAGTTGATCGATGATGAGTTTTTGATTCGTTACACTAACTCTCCGTACCTAGTTGTTAATACACCGGGTGTTAAAGGTGATGGATTATTCTATCGCGGTGAGAGCGACAATCCACAAGTTTGGGATCTACAAAAAGAAGCGTATGTTGATGGCAATCAGCCTGATATCACACCTGCTTTATTTGGTGAATTCACAGCGCCAGATGGTACGCCACTTCGCACAGCGATGAGTATTTTGGTTGAAAAATACCTCGATGATCAATACGCTCCAGAAGTTGCAGCTAAAGAGTGTGGCGTAAGTGCTGAAGATATCGAGCGTATTGCACTTGAAATGGCACACGTCGCTTTCAAAGAAACTATTACTTTAGATGTAGAGTGGACAGATTGGGCAGGGCGTAAGCAAGATAAGTTTGTTGGTCGTCCGGTATCTATGCATGCGATGCGTGGTATATCTGCTCACTCAAACGGTTTCCAAACATGTCGTTCAATTCACTTACTGCAAATTTTACTGGGTACTATTGATTGCCCAGGTGGTCACTTAGCTAAGCCGCCATTCCCTAAACATGTACCACCGGGAATCAAGCCTGCTAAAACGAACGTACCTAATACACCGCTTAAATCGCCTCCGTTAGGGTTCCCTACATGCCCTGAAGATCTTGTTATCGATGATGATGGTCAGCCGTTGCGTATAGATAAAGCGTATAGCTGGGATGCACCGATCTCTTGTCATGGTTTAATGCACATGGTGATCAGCAATGCTGTGAAGGGCGACCCGTACAAGATTGATACTTTGATGTTGTTCATGGCGAATATGGCGTGGAACTCATCAATGAATACGGCGCAAACTCTTGAAATGTTATGTGCTAAAGAAGATGACGGTGAATACAAGATTCCATTCATTGTTTGCTCTGATGCTTTTAACTCTGAAATGGTTGCTTATTCTGATCTGGTTCTTCCTGATACAACGTATCTTGAGCGCTACGACACTATTTCGATGCTTGATAGACCTATTTCAGAACCACACGCGGCTTGTGACTCAGTACGTATTCCCGTGGTTAAGCCAGATCGCGATGTGATGTCTTGGCAAGAAGTGATGGTTGAAATGGCTGGGCGCTTAGGTTTCCCTGCGTTCACTAAAGATGGCGGCGAGCGCAAGTACGATAGCTACAAAGATTTCATCGTTAACTTTGAGAAAGAGCCTGGTATAGGTTTCTTAGCTGGATATCGCGGTGAAGATGGTTCTAAGTCATTGCGCGGTGAGCCTAACCCTCGTCAGTGGGAAGCTTATGAAGAAAACGAAGGTTTCTTTGAGTTTGAGCTAGGGATGAACCAGCGTTATATGCGCCATGCCAACAAAGATTACTTAGAGCTTGCTAAAGAAGCGGGTTGGGTTGGTAGCACTGATCAAATATTGATTGAAGTTTACTCTGAAAAGCTACAAACATTCCGCTTAGCAGGGCAAGGTTTGTACGATGGGCCAATGCCAACAGAGGCGCATCATAAAGAGCGCTTAGTGAAGTATTTTGATCCATTGCCTATCTATTATATGCCGCTAGAAGAGCAGCGTATCGATAGAGACGAATACCCGTTCCACGCAGTTAACCAGCGCCCAATGTTTATGTATCACAGCTGGGATAGCCAAAACGCTTGGCTGCGTCAAATCATGAACCAAAACTATTTGTTCATGAACCGTATAGCAGGTGAGAAACTGGGTATTGAAGATCTTTCATGGGCTTGGGTTGAATCGCATAACGGTAAGATCCGTGTGCAAGTTAAGTTGATGGAAGGTACTAACGAGCACACTGTTTGGACATGGAACGCTATTGCTAAGCGCGGTGGTGCTTGGGGATTATCTGACGATGCGAATGAAGCAAGTGATGCATTCTTAATGAACCATTTGATTTCAGAGCTACTACCCGTTAAAGGTGATGAGCAAGATAGAATCACTAACTCTGACCCAGTGACAGGGCAAGCGGCTTGGTACGATTTGCGCGTTAAAATTACACCTGCTAAAGAAGGTGAGACTGGTGCTTGGCCTGAGTTTTCAGCTTTGAAGCCACAGCCAAACGCTAGCAAATCACCTGATATGTTGAGTTATTCGTCACATAAAAATGTCAATTTAGTGCGCAGCTGGGCTGACACACTGTTTCGCGGAGATAAGTAAATGAAACTAGGTTTAGTTGTTGATTTAGATACTTGTGTCGGTTGTCATGGTTGTGCGACTGCTTGTAAGCAATGGAATACATCGGGCACCATTGGGCCTTTATCTGATAAAGATCCGTATGGAAAAGATCCTAATGGCGCATGGCTTAACCGTATTCGCACTTATGAAGTGGGGGATACGCCGAACAGTAAAACCGTTCATATGCCAATGTCTTGCATGCATTGTGAAGATGCCGCTTGTGTCACAGTGTGCCCAACGGGTGCGTCATACAAGCGTAGTGAAGATGGTATCGTGCTTGTGGATCAAGACAAGTGCATGGGTTGTAATTTGTGCGCATGGGCTTGCCCATATGGTGCACGTGAATTAGACCCTAATGAAGGCACAATGAAAAAGTGTACTTTATGTGTGGATCGTATTTACGATGAAAAATTACCAGAAGATGAGCGCAAGCCTGCTTGTGTACTTACCTGTCCTACTAAGTCGCGTACTTTCGGTGACTTTGATGATCCAAACTCTGAGGTGAGCAAGCTAGTGCGTGAGCGCGCAGGTAAGCAATTAATGCCTGAGCTTGGCTATAATCCTGTGAACACTTACTTGCCGCCGCGTAATAAACCTGTGGCTGTTAAGTACGAAACTACAGGTATTGCAGGTAAAGTTAAAGGTTGGGTGAATAAGGTTATCGCACGTTAATAAGGGTGTTAAAGTCGTGAACCTTTAGGTTTGCGACATCCTTACTAAGGGTAGTTTTATTGATCATCAGTATTTTAAATACTGTTTTGAGTAAGAATAGATAACTGTTAGCAGTTAACAATATTGGAGAATAGTATGCATCCAGCTTTTTCGGTGCTGATCTTTACAGTAGTTTCAGGCGCAGGCTATGGCTTAATCTTCCTAACAATTTTAGGGCATTTAAGTGGTTTGGCCGTTTTACAAAATCAGTCGTTATTATTAAGTAGTGGTGTGTTATCACTGGTAATGATTTCTGGCGGATTGCTTTCATCAACCTTGCATTTGGCAAATCCAAAAAATGCATGGCGCGCATTCAGTCGTTTCAAAACAAGTTGGTTATCACGTGAAGCCGTGTTTGCTATTTTGTTTTATCCTTTTGCTTTGTTGTATCTGATTGGAGTTTGGATGCAAGGCGCTGAAATAGCGGCTGTATTTAGCTTGGCAGGATGGGTTGCCGCTGTTTTAGCGATGATTACTTTGTTCTGCACAAGTATGATTTATGCAAGCTTAAAAACTATCCGTCAATGGAACAGTGCACTGACACCTGTGAGCTATTTGGCATTAGGTTTGATGTCAGGCGGTGTTTTATTATTGATGTTACAAATCATGGTAGACGACACGGCTTCTGATGTGTTGAAAAATGTAGCCCTTGCTTTGTTGTGTGTGGGTGTAACAGTTAAAGTCATTTACTTTTTCTGGATTGGCAAGCCTTCAGGTAGCAGTATCAAAACAGCAACAGGCTTTACTCAAGCAAGTGTACGTTTGTTAGATCAAGGGCACAGTTCAAATGGCTTTTTGAATAACGAATTCGGTTATACTGTCAGTGCTAATAAGCTTCTAAGAATTCGTTTCTTAGCGGTAGCGGTGGCTTTCTTTTTACCGATGCTATTGGTTTGCCTAAGTGGTCCGTTTGCACTTGTTATAGCAACACTTGCAATGCTTGCAGGGTTGTTGGCTGAGCGCTGGTTGTTCTTTGCTGAAGCAAGGCATGTGGTGAGAATGTTCCACGGTGATCAAAGCGTGTAATTCGATAATTAAATATTTAAAGATCCTCGCTATGCGGGGATTTTTTTTGCCTGTAATTATCTTATAAATTTTAGAATTAATGTATTTGAGTCTGGGAAAATAGGCTATCAAGCAGGATGATGCTTTGATTATGTAGATCTAGTATTTCGGGCTAGTGGTGTGGTTCTTATAAAGCAATGCTGCTTTTTGTGGCTGTAGTGATGCAGTACTTTGGAGGGGAATTTAGTTTTTGCAGTTAAAAGTTGTTTAAACGAAAAGAAGTGATGAGAGGGAAGGGTTGTATAAATAAGACAAGGCAGAAAAATATTCTTCCTTGTCTTAAGTGGCTTTTTACTTACAGCTCAGGGCTTACAAAATTTCATAAGCACCAATTTTGATCAAGTTTGCCATCATTTTGACTCGCTCTTGTGAGTGAGTGATTTGATCGGCATCAATCTGATCATTTGCCGTTAGCAGCTCAACAAAATCTTGTTGCTCTGGTGCGATTTTGCAGCACATTCCATTAATGAAAAAGAGTATGTCAGTGTCAGGATTAGCCTGTTGGTAAGCGAGTCGAGTGCCTGGAATTTTGCTCAGAGATGATGCTTGTTCAATCGCTTCGGTGATTTCAGCAATGGTGTTTTCTAAATGGAACTCTTGCTGTTGCTCATGGTATTTGTGCTCTGTCATATAGCAACCGAACCATTGTTCAATTAGGCCAGGCTGGTTTATGTATGACTGGAGAATATCTTTCACATCAGTAATGGTTTTGCTGTCCATGAAAGCGCTATTAGATTGTGCTTTTAAATCTTTATCTTGATAGCGCAGCTCGTTACTTAAATCGTGTGCGACAAAATCGCTGAAGTTTAATAGTATTTCTGAATGGGAGGGTGCTCTAAAACCAACTGAATAGGTTGTGCAGTCATCCGTTAGGGCGATGCCATCGTGACCTACTTTTGGTGGGAGGTAAAGCATGTCTCCCGGGTTTAATACTACACTATGCTCTGCTTCAAACTGTTCTAGCAGCATGAGTTGTTCATTGTCGGCTCTAGGTGAGTATTCGTCATATAAGCCTCCGTAGTGCCATTCACGCTGTCCGGTTGCCTGTAACAGAAAGACATCGTAGTTGTCGTAATGTGGGCCTACGCCGCCACCTTGGCTCGCATAGGAGATCATTAGATCATCAATGCGCCATTGTGGAATAAAATCAAACTGCTTAAGAAAGTCGTTAGCAGCAGGGTGCCAGTGATCTACAGCTTGTACAAGCAGTGTCCAATGGGATTTTGGTAGCTCAGAAAAATCTTCTTCCTTGAGTGGGCCGTGTTGCATTGACCACTGGTTGTTTTGATTGTCTTGAACAATTAAGCGTGACTCAACTTCTTCTTCGCACGCCAGTCCTGCCAGCTCATCGGCTTCTACGAAAGGTTCAAAGTTGTCGATTGCGTTGCGAATGACGAGAGGCTTTTTCTGCCAGTATTGGCTTAAAAATGTTTCAAGTGACATATCACCTAAAGGAAGATTTTTACTCATTATTTATGTGTCTCATCGCTGTTTGGTTGTGATGCTTCGGGTTGCAACGTCTCTTGCTTATTTTGCTGCTCTAGGCTTTCATTTTGTAGCGTGTCAATGCGCTTTTCGATGGAAGATAAAACGCCTCTGAGCATTCCTAGTTCTTCTCTTTCAGGACGTGCGCGGTTAAATAGGCGCTGTAGCTTTTGCATTGCTCTCCCTTCGTGCTGGGGAATAAGGAAGTGCGCTTTGCGCAAAACGGTTTCTAAGTGCTGATAGAAGTAGCCAACATCTTTTTGTGCAGGGTAGTCGACAGTTGTTTGTGTCTCGTTTTGCTGCGTGTTTAACCAGATTTCATAACACACGATTTGTAATGCCTGTGAGATATTAAGTACAGGGTATTCAGGGTTAGTGGGGATAAACAAGTGGAAATTACAAAGGCTGAGCTCTTCATTGAGTAATCCTGAGCTTTCACGGCCAAATAGAATGGCGACATTGGCATCATCGGTCTGCTTCATTATTTCAACAGCGCCTTTTTTAACGTCTAGTAATGGGAGGTCAAAGGTGCGTGTTCGAGCGCTGGTACCGATCACTAATTGGCAATCGCTTAGGACTTCATCAAGGCTGCTAACAACTTTTGCTTGTTCTAATATATCTTGTGCACCAGCTGCGCGTGCGGTTGCCTCTCCACTGGGGAAATCTACAGGGTCCACTAGGTATAAATTGGAGAGCCCCATGTTTTTCATAGCTCTGGCTGCAGCGCCAATATTGCCGGGGTGGAAGGTGTTAATCAGTACGATTCGAATGTTTTCTAATTGCATAGTTAGTGTTACGTAGTCGTCATCAATGAAGGTAAGTTGTAAGCGTTTTGGTTAATTCCCAAGAGTGATGTAGTTTATAGATGCCGCAGATAAATGCTAGCGTAGATGTTATTCGCGTTGGCTGTGTTTTGTGCTTAATAGCTAAAAACGTGGATAAAATGATTGGCAAAAAGTATTGCAGAGCTTGGTGTATAAGAGGGAAGTAAAGGAAAGCAAAATCCCCTTCAATTATTAGCCTTGTTGCGTAAAGGCAAATAAAGGCAAATAAGGCTTAAAGCCAAGGGGATTTATGTAAATTCACAGTCATCAATCAAGTGAGAAAGAGCTATCGTCAATTTTCGTGATAGCTCATCCTCTAGCTTGTGGTAGTACTTGTTTTTAAGCTAAGTACCTAGCTGTTTTACGAGTTTGATTGCTGTTCGCGGCGTTTAATCTCACGAGGATCATTAGCGGCGCGTGTTCTGCGTCTGCGAGGAGGCTTTTCAGCTTCTTGTGCGGCTGGCGCATCTGCGTTTTCAAAATCAAGTTCAGATTGAGCTTGTTGAGATTGCTCAGTCGTATCTGATTTCTCGGCTTCTGTTTCAGCTTCTGTCTCAGTTGTTTCTTGAGCAGGTGTTGCCTCTACATCTGCTACTTCAACGTCAGATTCTGCTACTGTTACTGCTGGTTCAGCGTTAGCTTGTGCAGTATTTTCTTGGTCAGTAGGTTCTTCTTGTGTAGTTGATTCTTCAGCTTTTTGTACCTCAGTATCAATTACTGTTTCAGTGGTTTCAGCTTCTGCTTGAGTGCTCTGCTCACTGTTGTCAGTTGCTTCCTCTGGCGCAGCTTCGGTTATTGCCTCTGGTGAAATTTCCTCTGCAGGCTCTTCAGCGGTAACAGCTTCTTGTGTAACAGGAGTTGCTTGAGCTTCACTAGCCGTCTCTTCTGAACTTGTTGTATCAGTAGATTGAGCTTCTTTGTTTTCAGTTTCAGTGCTTGTTGTATCAGAGCTTTCGCTCTTAGCTTCTTCAACTGCAGTGCTGGTAGCTTCAGCCGCTGGGTTTTCAGAAACTGCTTTAGTTTCAGAAGGCACAGGCGTGTCGTTAGCTAAGTTGCTGTTGGCAATAGCAGCGGCTAATTCTGCTGAAGCTTTTGCGAACTCTGCATTGTTATCATTGCTTTGAGGCGTAGCATCAAGTAGTTCATTAAGCTCGGCAGTTGGTGCTTTATCAGCAACAGTTTCTGTTTCTACAGGCTTGGTGGTAACTTTTTCTTCCTTTGCTGCGTTGTGCTTGTTCGCGCCTCTTGAAGATCTACCTTTGCTTTGCTCAGAATTACGCTTCTCATTAGGCTTGCGGTTATTCTGAGGTTTGCTTTCAGAGTTGCTTTGCTCTTTGCTTTCTTTTTGAGCAGGAGCCGCTTGAGTCGTTTCAGCTGTTGAGCTGGTCTCATTTAACGCATCTGAGTTAGCAACTAGGTTGCGGTTTGCTTTGCGGTTAGAGTTGCGACGGCGCTTACCGCGGCCACTTGGAGCGGCAGTGTATTGCGTGTCATCAGCTTGTGTGTTCTCAGCTTTTTCAGTGCGCTCAGGTTTAGCCTTGCGATTGTCGTTGTTTTTACGATTACGACGTCTTACTGGCTTGTGTTCTTCATTGCCTTTTGCTTCAGGAATGATAGAGGTTTCTTCAGCGTTTACGGTGATAATTTCGTCTTGGCGATTGCCGCGGCGTTTATCGTCATTGTCAGAGCGAGAACGGCGAGCGTTTCTTGCAGGGCGCTTATTGTTGTCGCGACGCTTTTTGTTGTTATTTGAGCGAGAGTTTGTGCCCTTGTTGTTCTGGGTAGTTTTCTCTTCTTCAAATAAGCTGCCTAAGCCAAGGGCGGTCAATAGCATTTGCATTAAGCCTTTTTTAGGCTTGCTGGCTGCTTTTGTCGGCGCTTTCTTAGCGGGCTCTTCAGTTGGAACTTCCGCTTTAGCAGGAGTGGCAGCAGGTGCCGGCGTTTTAGGTGTAACCGCTTGTACAGCTGCAGTTTCTCTATTGACCATCTGCTCTGATTCACTTTGAGTAAAGTGCTCAATTGGCTCTGGCTCAGGCTGTAAGCTATAGCTTGTATCGTTAGTTGTGGTTACAGAGTGGTCGTCACGTAAGCGCACTACTTCATAATGCGGTGTTTCCATGTTTGGATTAGGCACGATGACAACTCGAACTTTCTGTCTTACTTCAATGTCGTGAACGATACGGCGCTTTTCGTTGAGTAAGTATGTAGCTACTTGTACAGGTAAAATCGCGCGGATTTGAGCAGTGCGATCTTTCGCTGACTCTTCTTCAATCAGACGCATGATCGATAGCGCAATAGATTCAGTGTCACGGATCGAACCTTGGCCGCTACAGCGAGGGCAAACAATACCGCGAGACTCAGTAAGAGAAGGGCGTAAACGCTGGCGCGACATTTCTAGCAAGCCGAAACGAGAAATACGGCCCATTTGGACTCTGGCGCGATCAAGTTTAAGCGAGTCTTTTAAGCGGTCTTCAACAGCTCTTTGGTGCTTGATAGGGCTCATGTCGATAAAATCGATAACCACTAATCCACCAATATCACGCAAGCGTAATTGGCGAGCAATTTCTTCAGCAGCTTCAAGGTTGGTGTTAAGTGCTGTCTCTTCGATATCGCTGCCGCGTGTGGCTTTGGCGGAGTTGATATCAATAGAAACCAGCGCTTCAGTTGGATCTATAACGATAGAGCCACCTGATGGAAGTTTAACTTCACGCTCAAAAGCAGTCTCAATTTGCGATTCAATTTGGAAGCGATTGAATAGAGGGATTTCTTCTTGGTAGCGCTTAAGTTTGTTTTCGTAAGTCGGCATGACTTGTTGAACAAACACTTGTGCTTCAGAGAAAGCTTGGTCTGTATCGATCAGCACTTCGCCAATATCGGCGCGCAAATAGTCGCGAATAGCGCGAATAATAACGTTGCTTTCTTGGTAAATTAGGAAAGGAGACGGCTTTTGGCTGCTTTGTTTAATCGCATCCCAAAGAGTGCTTAGGTAATCAAGGTCCCACTGTAAATCTTGTGATGAGCGGCCTACACCCGCTGTGCGCACGATAATGCCCATGCGATCAGGAATGGTTACACCGTCAAGTGCCGCTTTAAGATTTGTTCTGTCTTCGCCTTCAATGCGGCGTGAAATACCACCTGCACGAGGGTTGTTCGGCATCAGTACAAGGTAGCGACCAGCAAGGGAGATAAAAGTTGTTAAGGCTGCGCCTTTGTTACCGCGCTCTTCCTTGTCAACTTGAACGATGACTTCAGTACCTTCTTTAACAACATCTTTAATGCTTGGGCGACCGCCTCTAGTTGGCGATTTAAAGAAGTATTCACGTGAGATTTCTTTTAACGGTAGGAAGCCGTGGCGCTCGGCACCATAATCGACAAATGCCGCTTCTAAGCTCGGCTCTACACGGGTGATTTTACCTTTGTAGATATTAGATTTTTTCTGTTCACGGTTGCTTGATTCAATATCTAAATCGTATAGCTTTTGCCCGTCAACAAGGGCGACACGCAACTCTTCAGGCTGAGTTGCGTTGATTAGCATTCTTTTCATTTTGCACTCTCAATATAGGGAGCGCTTAATAACGTCTTTTAAGTCACAAATTGTAGCTAGCAGACAGGCTTTAACCTCAGCGGTTAGCCTGTAACAGTATAAATTTATTCGTTGCCATCAATTATTAAGGGCTCATTGCGAGTACAGAACAGTTTGTCGTCAAACGTAATTAACACGGTGCTGCCGTCAGTTTTGTGAAAAAAGGAGTCTTTCGTTAGATCGCACGTATGCGCTTGCATAGGTGTATCTTTTATTCTCAACTTTTTACCAGTATGTTCTGAAAGCATTGTACACACTAGAGGGAAATCAATTGCCTATGTTGTTGTTTAAATTCGCTGTTGCTGGATTAAAAAATTATTCCAGGTTCCGGGCAAAAGAACGTCTCTGCTGTGTTTTGGTTGTTTGGTTTTGGCTGTTCGGTACTCAAATTTAGGGTATTACTTGTTATATAAGCGTTGTGACGAAGAGGTAGGTTGGCACTCTGGTCATTTGAAACGCGATAAATATTGGTAATACATAACATTTATTTAGTTCTTTTCTTCACCTGATATAAACGGTAAAGCACTAGCGTTACTTTTTAACTAGTGTTGGTGTCTTCTTGCTTTTTTTACTTTGGGTAGATCAGCTGAGCTGTGCGATATATAACGAGCTAAATCATCCATTGAATGTCAATCTTGCTTTGGCGAGAAATCAGTTCAATATACATTGTGATATCGTTGAAGCTGCTAAAAATAAAAGTGACGTTTATAAGGATTAAAATCCCTCATAAGATGTTTTTTCGCATTTAGCTAAAGCATTACCTTAAAAGCAGCGGTAGAATACCAGCTTACGATACTCGCATCAATTAAGGACTGTAGTTTTTACATAAATATGTCAAGTAAAAAAAGAAGCTATCAGCGCAGAGCTGAAGCACCTGCTCAAAAGAGAGCACGCCCTCGCCTTAAAACGAATGTGAAAGCGAAGCCCGACTTTAAACTAGAAGCTAAACAAAGCGTGAAACAAGAAGCTAAACTCGATATTAAAAATGTTGAGCAGAGTAAGAGTGCGCCTGAGCAAAACAGTAAAGTGCGCATGTTGCCTGTCAGCGAAGATCAAGCAGGGCAGAGGGTCGATAATTTTTTGCGCACAGCTTTAAAAGGTGTGCCTAAATCTATGTTGTACCGCATTATTCGCAAAGGCGAAGTGCGCGTTAATAAAGGGCGTGTAAAGCCCGATACAAAATTGCGTGATGGCGATATTGTAAGAGTCCCCCCGGTGCGAACAGCACAAGAAGGTGAGGTTGTAAATGCCAGTAAAGATTTATTGGCTAAACTTGAATCGTCTATTTTATTTGAATCTGACACTTTGCTGGTGATTAATAAGCCCTCGGGGTTAGCGGTTCACGGCGGCAGCGGTATTCAGCTAGGGTTGATTGAAGCATTGCGTCAAATGCGTCCTGAACTTACTTTCCTTGAGTTAGTTCACAGGCTTGATAGAGATACTTCCGGTTGTATCATGGTTGCAAAAAAACGCAGCATGTTGCGTCATTTGCATGAAGCGTTGAGACAGGGGCAAGGTGTATCGAAAATATATCACGCGCTAGTGGTAGGTCGTTGGGATTCAACGGTGTCTAAAATTGATGCGCCGCTGAAAAAAAATGAACTAAGTTCAGGTGAGCGTATCGTAAAAGTGCAAGAAGAAGGCAAGGCTTCTATTACTTTATTTAAAGTGCTTAGACGTTTTGGTAATCTTGTCACTATGGTTGAGGCGAAACCAGTTACCGGGCGCACTCACCAAATACGTGTACACACACAGTTTGCAGGTCATCCTATTATAGGAGATGGCAAGTACGGTGTTGAAAGTGTTAATCAGGAATTACGAGAAACAGGCGTAAAGCGTTTGTTTCTTCACGCGGCTGCTTTAACCATTACTTTGCCAGATGGCGAGAAAATGCATTTTAAAGCACCTTTAGAAACACAATTAACAGCTGCAATTGAAAAGCTAGCAGCTCAGCATAATCAGTATTAGGAAAGGTTTTAATTCATGGAAAAAGAGCTCATTTTTACCAGCGCTGAAAGTTTTTTAATGCGTGGGGAGCAACCAACAATTGATAATGTCATGGCATCCACAGGATTGGAGCAGGATATTGTTGAGGCGGAACTTGAAAAGTGGTGGCGTTCCGTGCCCGAAAAATTAAGCTTTAGTGATAATACGGTTTCTGTCCCAGGTTTGCCTGAGTCTTTAGGCGGGGCGTTTGGTCGTATTTGGCAACAGGCAATTGAAGAAGCGGAAACACGTTTACGTGCGGATACTCGTGTTGTTAATCATGCGAACGAAGAGGTGAGAAAGCTCTCCGAAGAGACGCTTAAAGAAAGCCAAGATCTTCGCAGCCATTTGGAAACGCAAGTTCGAGAGCTGAAAATAAAACTTGAAGATTCGCAGATCGTTAACCGCTCGATGGAAGCAGAGCTTGCCGTTGTGAAAACAGCGATCGCAGGTGAGGCGACTAGTCGTAAAAAAGAAGAGCATTTACGTGCAAAATTGGAGAATGACCTCATTCATTTACGTAAAGCTCATGAAGATGCGAAGCGTACTTTCGAGCAGCGTTTAAAAGAAGATCAGCGTCATGCTCTTGATCAAATTAGTAAATCAGAAGCAGATGCGCGCTATTACCGTACAGCTTCTGAGAAGCTGCGTGATGATGCGGGCTCTAAAGAAACCATCTTAACTAAGAAAACTCACGACTTGCAGTCTGAAATTGCAAGACATGAAGTGCGTATTGATACCCAGTACACGCAGATTCGCTCTCAAGAAGAAGAGCTAAAAGAGTTAAAGCAGGCGCATCAAAATCAAACCCGTGAACTTGCTAGCATATCGTCTGCATTATTAGCAGAAACTAATAAAGCTAAGCGTTTAGAGCAGAAGCGCAAAGAGCAAGATGCTGAGATAAAACGTTTAAATCAAAAAGCATTGAATACGGCAACAGAGTGGGGGCGCAGAGAGAATTTACTACGAAACGAGTCTCGCAACTCTCAAGAAGAGCTGCAACGTGCGCAATTGAAAGTGGCTAACCATGAAAAGCGTAGTATTTCACAAGATGAAGAAATTCGTCGTCTTAAGTCAAAGCTTTAACTCATCTTCTATTGATTAGATGCTCTTACCTCCTTTGTTTAATAGCTAAAGGCAAAGGAGGTAATAAATTACTTCTACACGCTATCCTCTTATTTGTAACAATACCGCTTCGCTATCAATGTAGGCTATCTCTCTAAAGGTTTAAAAAATGTACAAAGATTCAATCAAAAGCGCTTGTATCTTATAGTATTTAGCCATTTTGGGTAAAAAATAGTATGAGTCCCATCGTGCTGATACTACAATGCTAATGAAACCTTTGGATTGATTTTCCTGCTCTCTGCATGCTTTTTTAGTTATTCATTCAAAGGCTTTTTGTTGTAAATGTTTATAGACTTACATTGTTAAAAGTCAGTCACCTTCAGGGAATAACAATCATGAAACTTCAACAGCTAAAGTATATTTTAGAAGTGGCAAAACACGATCTAAATGTATCTGCAACAGCGTTGAGCTTATATACCTCTCAGCCAGGTATTAGTAAGCAAATTCGATTATTGGAAGATGAGCTTGGTGTAGAAGTTTTTGCGCGCAGTGGGAAGCACTTAACACGTATTACTCCAGCAGGCGAAGCTATTCTTGAGATTGCAGGTGAAATACTGCAGAAAGTGGATAGTATAAAAAAAGTTTCTCAAGAGTTCTGTGATGAGCGTAAAGGCTCTTTATCTATCGCTACAACGCACACCCAAGCACGTTATGCACTGCCTTTAGCAATTACTAGATTCATAAAAAGCTACCCTGACGTGTCACTGCATATGCAACAGGGCACGCCCATGCAAATTTCTGAAATGGCTGCCAGTGGGAAGGTTGATTTTGCAATCGCTACCGAAGCATTAAGCCACTTTAGTGATCTGATTATGATGCCTTGCTATCGCTGGAATCGATCAGTGGTTGTTCCTAAAGATCACCCCTTAGCGCAAATTTCTAATTTGACCCTTAAAGATATTGCAGAGCATCCTATTGTTACTTATGTGTTTGGTTTTACAGGACGCTCTAAACTTGATGATGCTTTTCAACAGCAAGGGCTTGATCCAAAAGTCGTTTTCACAGCAGTAGATTCCGATGTCATTAAAGCCTATGTACGCTTGAATCTGGGTGTAGGTATTATCGCCAGTATGGCATTTGACCCTCAAGTAGACACCGATTTAGTCGCACTAGATGCAAGCCATTTATTTGAGTCCAGCACGACTCAACTAGGTTTTAGAAAGGGCACCTTTTTACGTGGCTATATGTTTGAGTTCATTAATTTGTTTGCACCGCATTTAACACCAGACCTTGTTAGAGATGTGATGAACTGTGAAAACCGTATGCAGATTGATGAAATATTTGCAGGGCATGTGTTGCCTGATATGAATTAACGATCGATATCAGGCGCGCGAATGATGTTTGGTTTATCATTTGCGCGCTACGCTTGTTTGCCTCTTCTCTCTTTCTTGAACCACACCTTTTTCTTAATGCTTACTAGTGCTTCTTTATAAACAGTGACTGTAATACTCTCTGATTTTTTCGAGTGTAAGGTCTATATCTTCCCTAGACGTATCTAAATGCACAACGATGCGACAAGTGTGTGAATCCCCAATACAGATACCAAAATCAAGTAGGAAAGCCCCTAAGCTGACGTCGCGATTTGGTGCTTTTGGGAAATCAATAAACAGCATATTTGTTTCTACATTATTTAAATCGATTGTTAGTGGCTTTATGAGCGCAAGCTGTTTGGCAAAGAATTGTGTCAATTGGTGGCTGGTTTTTAATAACTCGACATTATGATCGAGGGCGTAGCTACCCGCAGCTGCTAAGATGCCAGCTTGGCGCATACCACCACCGAGCATTTTCCTAAGGCGTGTTGCACGTTGGATAAATGTTTTGGAGCCGCTGAGCACAGAGCCTGCAGGGGAACCTAATCCTTTTGATAGGCAAAGCGATACCGAATCAAAACCCGTACAGAGCTCTGCTGCTGTTTTATTAGTACTAACCACAGCATGCATTAATCTCGCGCCATCTAAATGTGTATTTAACTGGTGCTTTTTAGCGCATTCAATAATGTTTTCAATCTCAGCTTGTGGCTGTACAAAGCCGGACACTGTGTTTTCAAGACACACTAGCTTTGTTTTTGCATAGTGAGCATCATCAACTTTTATTGCTGCTTGTACCTGAGAAGCTGTTAAATAGCCTTTGTACGTTGTGCTAATGGGGTGCATTACGATACCGCCAAGTACCGATGCGCCACCGGCTTCATGGCTACAGATATGATATTGATCACCAATTAAAATTTCTTCGCCGCGTTGGCAGTGGGAGAGCGTGGCAATTAAGTTACTCATGGTGCCTGATGGGACGAATAAACTAGCCTCTTTATTCAGTAGCCCTGCTACTTTGTTTTGTAGCTCAATAATACTAGGATCTTCACCGTAGACATCATCACCGACAGATGCTTGAGACATAAACTCGCGCATGGCATCGCTTGGTTTTGTTACTGTGTCACTGCGAAAATCAATGCTAGGAGTGTGGTCTAAGCTTTGCCCGGCAACGGGATAACTGTTATTCATTGTTGTTATGATCCTATATAGAAATTAATGGGCGCAGTCGTTTTGCGACAAGCTAGAGAGCATCCTTAGAAAAGGTAAGTTTTACCCTTTGTTCAACTTTAGCTAGACTATCTTTCGAATTGACATATGTCAATTAAAGTAAATCGGTTTTGCTTCGATTTTGTTGGCTAAAATTAAACAGGTTGGTTATCTTAGGCGAAAATTTAAGATCTAAGGTATCTTGCTTCTTCTATTATGCAAGAGGCTAATACTCATGGTCTGGTTAATATTGATGTGATTGTATTTATCTCAAAGGAGCTTTTATGAAAGATTTATTACCTGAAATTTGTGATCAACACGCGGATGTTATTAGTATTGTTGAGCCTATGTTTGGTAACTTCGGCGCTATTGAAACGTTCTTTGGTGAAATAGTGACGGTAAAAGCTTTTGAGGATAATTCGAAAGTACGTGAGCTAGTAGGACAAGACGGAACAGGTAAAGTGTTAGTTGTTGATGGTGGCGCTTCAATGAGACGCGCGATGCTAGGTGATATGCTGGCTGAAAAAGCGGCTAACAATGGCTGGGCTGGGATTATCATCAACGGTTGTATCAGAGATGTTAACGCTATCGCTGACATTGATTTAGGTGTTCAAGCACTAGGATCACACCCATTAAAAACGGACAAAAAAGACATTGGTGATGTGAATGTGGATGTGACCTTTGGTGGTGTGACTTTTGTGCCAAAGCAGTTTGTTTATGCAGACAACAACGGTGTGTTAGTTAGCCCTCAAGAACTGGATTTATCAGCATTGGGTTGGTTAAAAGATCACTGATTAGATAATAAAGAGGCTAAAGCTTGAATTTTAGCCTCTTTAACTAGAACGTTTTTTACAAGAAGTCTTTACTGCTATGGCGCTCTGCCATTTGTAGCGCTTCGTCTCCCCAAGTTTTATTTACACGGGAGCCGCGCTGAACAGCAGGGCGAGCCTCTATCGATTTTGCCCAGCGCATAACATTGCTATAACTTTTCACATCTAAGAATTCCTGCGCGTTGTAAAGCTCACCAATCACTAAAATTCCGTACCAAGGGTAAATGGCGATATCTGCAATGCTGTACTCATCACCCGCCATATATTGATTGTCAGCTAAGTGGCGATCTAAAACATCGAGCTGACGTTTTGCTTCCATAGCGAAGCGGTCAATACAGTATTCAAACTTCTCTGGTGCATAACTATAGAAATGACCAAACCCGCCACCTAAATAGGGCGCGCTACCCATTTGCCAGAACAACCAAGACATACACTCAGTGCGTTTAGCGGGATCTGAAGGTAATAGTGCTGAAAACTTTTCAGCTAAGTAAAATAATATAGAGCCTGACTCAAACACACGAGTAGCCGGAGTTGTGCTGTGATCGAGTAATGCAGGGATTTTAGAGTTGGGGTTAATATCGACAAATTCACTGCCAAATTGGTCGCCTTCACCAATATTGATCAAGTAGGCATCGTACTCCGCTTTTGTTAAACCAAGCTCAAGGAGCTCTTCTAACATGATGGTGACTTTAACTCCGTTAGGGGTGGCCAGCGAGTGCAGCTGAAGGTCGTGTTCACCACGCGCTAGCACTTTTTCGTGGGTTGCGCCTGCGATAGGACGGTTAATGTTGGCAAACTTGCCACCGTTTTTTGATTTCCACTGCCAAACTGTATCAGGTGTATAACTGGACTCTTCGCTCATGATGCATCTCACTATTTAGCGGGTTATTTAAAATGACATATAAATTGCTGATATTTCATAGATGAGGATACATTAAATAAATTCAAGTAGTAATTCAGAATGATCGTTTAGTAAAATTGGCTCTTACAGAAAATAGCCAGAAATTAGCATGTCATTGCGTGCAATTTTCATGCACTATAAAGCAAATTTTCAATACCTATCTGGATGAATTGAATGGATACCTTGATTAATCGTTTGGCGCAGATACAAAAAGCTAACCCTTTGAAAGATATTTTAATTTTGCATGCGTTCTCTGAGCATCTCAAAGGTATTTTAGAAGCACAGTTTACACAGCTAAATTTTCACTATGCTGAAAATACAGAGCAAACCGAACGCTTATTGGCGCAAGTAAACCCGCAAGCAGTATTTTCTATTAGCCATGAGAAACTGCCTGCTAAGTTGTTGCGTGAAACAGGTTTGTACCCATCGGTGAAATGGTATCACGTTGCAGGATCAGGCATAGATAAAATGCTCCCATGGACAGCTGAGAATGCAGTAATGACTAATGGTGCAGGTGTGCTAGCACGCTATTTAGCTGAAACTGTTCTCGGGGCGATGTTAGCGCTCAATAATCATGTTAATCGCTATATGCATCAACAAAAGGCACACCAGTGGATGGGGCATGAATTTACGCCATTATGCGAGCAAACCTTATTGATTGTAGGTTTAGGCGCAGTGGGTGAGCGGGTTGCAGATAATGCTAAAGCGCTGGGTATGAAAGTGATCGCCACGAGACGCTCAACAAAAGGGTATAAAAATGTCGATCAGTTGTATCCAGAGGATGCACTGCTCAATGTCATTGGTGAAGCTGATTTTGTCTCTTTGCATTTGCCGCTCAATGAACAAACTCACAATAGTTTTGGTGCAAAAGTGTTGAGTGCGATGAAACCCTCTGCCTGTTTGATTAATACTGCTCGTGGGGGAATTGTCGATGAGCAAGCGTTGCACATAGCTTTGGTAACAGGTGCGCTAAAAGGCGCCTATTTTGATGTGTTTAAAGAAGAGCCTTTACCCTCAAACAGTACGTTATGGGAACTGGAAAACCTAATCATTACTCCACATATGGCGGATGGTATAAAAGGTTATGAGAAACACTATCTGCGTTTTTTTGGAGAAAACATTAAACGTTGGCTGGCGGTTAAGCCCTTAGAAAACTTAAAGTCTTTTGATTAAAAAAGCATAAACTTGAGATTTCGAGCACAAGGCTTGAAATCTCAAGTAGAAGAGCAAGGATACTTACGCTTTAGCAGGTAAGATTGTTGATCTCACTTCACCAAAACCGATGCGTGCAGCACCTGCTTTTTCACAGAAGCCACTCATGATAACGGCATCGCCATCTTCAAGGAAGACACGACTTTCACCATTTTCGAGTGTAAAACTATTCTTGCCAGCACCTGTTAGCTCCATCATAGAGCCTACTTGATCGAGGCTAGGGCCTGATTGTGTGCCTGATCCAAAGAAGTCCCCTGGTTGTAAGTTACAACCGTTGACCGTGTGGTGGGCTACCATTTGAGCAACTGTCCAGTATGAATGATTGAAGCTGGTACGCGTAATCTTTTGTCCGGCTTGGCCTTCTTCACGCATTTTGGCAGTTTGTAATGTCACTTCAAGCTGTACATCATAAGAGCCTAATGCGCTGTTCTGCTCACTATCTAAGTAAGGCAGTGGTTGCGGATCCGCAGCATCGCGACTCCATGCTTCTCTATATGGCGCTAGTGCTTCATTGGTGATGATCCAAGGAGAGACAGTAGAGGCGAAGTTTTTAGCTAGGAATGGACCTAATGGTTGGTACTCCCAGCCCTGGATATCACGTGCTGACCAGTCATTGAATAAGCACATACCAAAGATGTGTTGATCTGCTTGGTCAATGTCAATGGCTTCACCCATTTCATTACCCGCACCAATATAAATGCCAACTTCCATTTCATAATCAAGGCGCTTACATGGGCCGAAGCTAGGTTCTGTTGCCGCTGGTGCTTTAGTTTGTCCACACGGACGGTGGAAATCTTTACCAGAAACAGTAATTGATGATGAACGGCCATGGTAGCCAATAGGTACCCACTTATAGTTAGGCAGCAGTGGATTTTCAGGTCTGAAAATGGAACCAATTGTTGTCGCGTGATTAATCGATGTATAGAAATCGGTGTAATCGCCAATGCGACAAGGTAAATCAAATTCGATATCAGCTTGTGCAATTAAAATGCTCTCAAGCTTTGCTTGATGCTCTGAGCCTGTTGCTAGAGCTGCTGATAATGCGCAGCGCAGTGCAGACCAAGTCGATTGCTCCATCGCCATAAGGTCATTTAGCTGTGGCTTGCTGGCATTTACTAATGCTTTTTGTACAGCGCCATCGTATAGGCCAAGACTTGCAAGGGCTGCTAAATCAACGACTTGATCGCCAATAGCAACAGCGCCACGAAAAGCTTCTTGGCTACCTTTACGACGGAAAATTGCAAAGGGTAAATTCTGGATTGGAAAGTCGTTATTCAGAGTGTTTGCTGATGCTACCCAGCTTGTTAGCGATGTATCATGGGTATGGTTTATCAATGACATAGTGTCTCTCATTAAATTGTGGCTTTCATTAATTAGTGAATTCGGTTTCGTGTAACCAAGCAGCGTGCTTCGGTGCTTTCTTTGTGACAGACCACTCATCAATCATTAGCGGTGCTACTTCGCGCAGCTGCGCCATTTGTTCAGGGGTGCCTGTTGCATAAGTGAGCTCTAAGCGATGACCATTAGGGTCAAAGAAGTAGATTGAGTGGATGATGCCATGGTTAGTGACACCTAAAACATCGAGCCCTTTTTCTTCAAGTTCAGCTTTAGCCTCAAGCAATGCTTCTTTATCAGCTACTTGAAAGGCAATGTGTTGTACCCAAGTAGGCGTGTTTTCATCACGTCCCATTTGTGGCTTAGTCGGCAATTCAAAAAACGCCAAAATATTCCCCATGCCCGCATCTAAGAATAAGTGCATGTAAGGATCAGGCTCTTTTGTTGAAGGTACTAAGTCTTCTGCAATTGCAACTAGCAGGTCCATGTTGAGATAGTGTTTGTACCATTCTACGGTTTCTTTAGCATCATTACAGCGATAAGCCACGTGGTGGATTTGTTTTATATTTATCATACTGACCTCAATTTGACTTAATACAATGGTAACAAATGTTACTAATTGCTTGAGATAATAGTATCACTTGTTACTATTGTCAATAAGTAACCAGTATCGATAACTTAAGGTAGTTGTTAAGAACTGGTTAAAATGAAAAAATATGTTCTAATAGCTGCCATTTTAAAAGGCTGAAATAATTGTGTGAACAATTGATAACCAATGGATTTGTAATGAAAAAACAAATAGCAACTTCCACTTCGCAAGCGTTTGATTTGCAAGAATTCTTTCCGTATCAGTTTTCGATATTGGCAGGGCAGGTGAGTGATTACATTGCACAAATCTATAAAGAGAAATACGGATTAAGCAAAATAGAGTGGCGTGTGGTTGCAACCGTTGGGCAGCACCGTCAGATTTCAGCAAAGGCGGTTTGCGAGTTTACCCAGTTAGAAAAAATGCAGGTCAGTCGTGCCATTAGCAAGCTCAGTGAACAAGGCGTGATGGAGCAGCAGGTGAGCGATTGTGATAGACGTACGTATTTGCTTAATTTAACCACTCAAGGGGATGAGATTTATAATGAAATTATGCCACTCGTCAAACAGCAGGAGCAAAAAATGTTAGCGGGTTTGTCACAAGAGGAGCGTGAAATGCTGTTGCTGCTTACGCAAAAATTGAGTGCGCAGCTAAAAAGTGCGTGATTGTGAGAAAAGTATGCGCGCAATAATGTTCACGCGCACAAGGATGCAAAATTAAGCGTCAGGTTGCACAGCCGGATGGGCATCGCTAAAGGCTTTTAATTGCTGACAGGCCTCATCAATCTGTGAGATTAGCGGGTAGGCGCTCATATCAACATTAAAGCGTTTCGCATTAAATACTTGTGGAATTAAGCAAACATCGGCCAAGGTAGGTTGTTCACCAAAACAGAAGGTGCTGGTTTGCTCTTTTGCTGCTAGCTGTGCTTCAAGCGCTGTAAACGTTGTGTTAACCCAGTGCTGATACCATGCAAGCTTTTGCGCTTCATCTGCATTTAGCTCGGACACTAAATACTTTAAAACCCGTAAATTATTGACAGGGTGTATTTCACAGGCAATGGCTTGCGCGAAAGCACGAATCTTTGCACGCTCTACTGGGCTACCTGTAACCAGCGGGTGAGTATCAGGGTAGGCCTCATCTAAATATTCACAAATTGCCATTGACTGGCTAATCTCGACACCTTGATCACTAAGCACAGGCACTAGTTTCTGGCTGTTACGCTGGGCGTGTTCATCGTCAGTGTGTGAGCTTTTTAATAGATTAACGCTTTGGTGTTGATAGCTAAAGGTCTTTAAGTTGAGGGCGATTCTTACTCGATACGCAGCTGAAGATCGACAGTAATCGTATAAAATCATGTGTTTTCCTAAAACGTAATGGAACTTGGCACAGTTATATTGCAGACATAACAAGAGTAACCAGTATATTGCGAAAAGCTTTGCAGCGCCAATAAGATACAGTTATTGACGCCACAAAGAAAACGGATTTAGCGCTAGGGGAGATCGGTAGTAAAGAGCGATTCCCTTAAGCTATTTCGCTTTATTGGCAGCGGCGTTGATCGCTTGCTCAAGCACTGCTAAGTCACCGATATGGTTTGAAAGCAAAAGAATCAAGCGTGCATTGATAGCCGCAACTTCATCCTCGCTTTTATCAATTGTCATTTGTGTCAGCAGCTCGTAAAAATCATCGGCGTTACTAATGTTTGGGGTAGTGATTAAATCAGACATTGTTTATTTTCCTTATTAGAGTCCAAGTGCATGGTTTTGCATAGCGAGTAAATTGTTCATATCAAACTGTCGGCTACGGCCTGAAACAATTTGATCAGGCCTTAATAGATATGCACACATTTCGCTGCCATCTAAACGCTGGCTAATCACGTTTAGATGATCTACCACTGCAGTGACTCCCTCAGGAAGCTCGATCGTAGGCTCTTGGTTAAGGATTAATACTGTGCTGATTGGCTGTTTTTTGTGATGTAGCTCTGCAAGTTGCGATAATAAGTGTTCAGACAATACGGCTGCATCTTTCATAAAGAGAAGGCATTGGAATTGATGGCCAAGTGTGGAGAGTAAATAACCTTCTTCACCGTTAATAAGTACAGGGCCATCTGTGCAAGGCGCACCGGGCACTACAGTGCAATTAAACGCAGCTGTATCAGCATTGATTAAATCGCAGTTGCGCAAAATTGGGGGTACTGACAGACGCCCTGAGTTTACAAGAGGCCTTGCAAAGCTGTGCTCTTTAGCAAGAGATAACACAGCATCGCGCATCACTTTATTGGCATTATTTTTAGGGGTAATAAAATCGGTGCTGCGCGTGGAGTTTAAGATATTCTCTTTTGCTGCAAGTACACGCTCTTCACTGTAGCTATTGAGTAGTTTTTCACTGGCTTGGCCTTTCAATGCGAGGGCCAGCTTCCACACGAGGTTATCGGTATCTTCAATGCCCGAGTTTGCGCCACGTGCACCAAAAGGCGAAACTTGGTGGGCACTATCGCCAGCAAAGAATATGCGTTTGTGTCTGAAGTCATCCATACGGCGGCAAGTGAAGGTGTAAATAGAGGTCCATTCGAGCTCAAACTCCACATCTTCACCTAAGAATGCTTTCACTCGTGGGATGATATTTTCTGGTTTTTTCTCTTCATCAGGGTCTGCATCCCAACCTAAATCAAAGTCGATACGCCAGAGGTTGTCCGGCTGTCTGTGCAATAACGTTGAGCTACCTTTATGAAACGGTGGGTTGAACCAGAACCAGCGCTCAGAAGGGAAGTTTTTATCCGTCATTAAAATATCAGCGATCAAAAACCTGTCTTCGAAAATCTGACCTCTTGATTCAAGTCCGCATAGCGCTCGGGTTTGTGAGTTGGCCCCATCACAGGCAATCACATATTGAGCATTTAGCTGATACGGGCCATCAGGAGTCTCAATTGATAAAGTTGCGTAATCATCATTTTGCTCAATGCCAACGAGTTTGTTTTTCCAGCGCAAAGACGCGCACTCAAACTCTGCTAAACGATCAACATAGTACTGCTCAAGATAGTACTGCTGTAAGTTTATAAACCCTGGGCGGCGATGGTGTTTTTCAGGGAGCATGTTGAAGCTGTATACAGCCTCATCCTCGAAGAAGACTTTACCGACATTCCAAGTTACGCCTTTATCGACTAGCCGTTGACCAACACCTAAACGATCGCTGATATCAAGAAAGCGTTTAGCATAGCAAACCGCACGTGAGCCAACACTAACGGTGTTGTTATCATCCAGTACAACGACAGGAATGCCTTTGAGCGAAAAATCGATAGCAGCGGCTAAACCAATAGGGCCCGCACCGATTATCACAATAGGATGAGTGACCGTATCACTTGCTTCTTGATCGGGGGACTTTACATAATCGTATTCGGGGAATTGATAAGTCTTCAACATAGTCAATGCTCTAATAGTTATTGTTGTCAGGCTGTTTAATTACTATTGCGATGACTAGCTATTATAAGATTGATTGTTGCCGGCTAATCACTGATTAAACAGAGCTTTACAATAACCTAAAAGCGCTCGCTAATAATTAGCGACTTGTGAATAAGATTGTTTCTGAAATGGAAATAAAAGCAAGGCGGATAGAGGTTAATCGATCTTTAAAAAACAGAGCAAACTTACTGCCATGGATCTGATTGGTGGTTTTCATTCAGCCATTTTTGAAAAAACTCAATAAAAAGTGTGACCTTAGGCGGTGTAAATTTTCGCTCAGGGTACACGGCGAATACGGAGAGCTTTTCTGGCTGGTGTTCTGGGAATACGCGCACGAGCTCTCCACTTTCAATGTGATCTTCAATGACAAAGCCCGCTAGGTTTGCAATGCCGCGATGTTCAAGGGCAGATGTGCGGATAATGAGGCTGTTGTTTGCGCGCAAATCTCCACTCACTTTCACTGTCACGCTTTCTTGTGAGCTGCGCAAAGTCCAGGTATCGGCGTTGGCTGCATGGACGAACACTAAACAGTTATGATCGACCAAATCGGTGACTTTCTCTGGTGTGCCGTGTTTTGCTAAGTATTCTTGTGTGGCGCATACAAACAGCGAGACTGTCGAAATTTCACGGGCAATTAAACTAGAGTTAGGTAGCTGAGGGTCTGTAATGCGAATGGCTAAATCAAAACCGTCGCGCATTAAATCAGGTGGTCTATCATCTAAGGTAACATCGACGGTGACATCCGGATATTGCGCCATAAAAAGAGGGATGGCTTTTGAGAGCTGCAATTGGCCAAAGGTCATATTACAGGTGATTTTTAGGTTGCCGCTGGTGCTGGATTGCAAAGTAGAGACTAAATTCTCCGCCTCATCTACTTGGGCAAGAATGTTGAGACATTTTTGGTAATACAGTTCACCGAGCTCAGTGACAAACAGCCGACGTGTGGTGCGTTGTAATAGCTTTGCACCAACGTGTTTTTCCAGCTGAGAAATCTGTTTGCTGACAGATGAGCTAGAAATGTCGAGTTCAATTGCTGCCAGTGAAAAACTTTTAAGTTTAACGACACAGGCGTATATGCGCATTGAGGTGAGGGTATCCAAAACAGCAAATCCTTTATACATAAAACATTAAAGAGATAGAACGATTAGACGGTAAAACTAGTTGTTTTACAAGTGAACAGCTAAAAGAATTATCGGTAAGCGGCTTTAAAAGCGTTAAAAATTAAGGGGGAGAGAAGGGATTGATATTTGCAGGAGGATTAAGCTGGATTAGCCCGATAAAGAGCTAATCCATAGGGGATTTAACTAAATCTTATTAGTCTTGTAGTTTATCCCACACTTCTTGGTCACGCTCATCGGTCCAGATACGCGGCCAATCAACACCATCTAATTCATCCCAAAGACGCTGAACATCAAAAGGTAGGCAGTGCTCAAAAATTGGCCACATGCCAAATTTTGGTGCTAAATGGTCGCGCGTCGCTTCGAACGCTTCTTTTACAGTGCCGCCACGCTGGTGGACTTCACTGGTTTTTTCGATCATGCCGTTTAAGAAACCACGTGTCTGTTCGATTGCGGCATCTACTTCATCACGGCCTCTAGCAACAGCGCCACGACCACCAACTAAAATTTCAGCTTCATAAGCTTTAACTTTATCCAGTGTCTGAGTTGACCAATCAAAGTGGAATGCATCACCTGTGTAAAGAGCGGCAGCCGCTTCAACTAAATCACCAGCGAATAAGATTTTTTGCTTAGGTAACCATGCACAGATATCACCGGCTGTATGGCCGCGGCCGCAGTATTCTAGGATCAAGCTGCCGCGATCTCCACCAAGAGGAATTTCTAATCGATCATTAAAGACCATATCAGGATGGGTTAATCCTGGGATTCCATCTGGCTCGCGAAAGAGTCTTGGCATACGGCCATATTCACTTGCCCAATCTTGCATGCCACGCTCTTCAATCAACAACTTAGTGTTGTCGTGAGCAATAATAGTTTCAGCATTAAAGGCACTAGCACCTAACACACGAACCGCATGGTAGTGAGACAATACAAGGTATTTAACAGGTTTGTCTGTGTGCTTTCTTAATTGCTCTAACCAATCGTTAGCAGCTTTTGGGGTCGCTCTGGCTTCGAACGCGATAATGAAGTCTTCAGCTTCAATCGCGCCAATATTAGGGTCACCTTCGGCGGTCAGCGCATATACGCCATCTGCTAAAATTTCTAAAGTTTCTTTTTTAACGCCAAGATCTGCAGAAGAGGCGAAGGGTTTTTTAGCCATAGTGGTTCCTTTTATTATTGAATGCTTGATGCAATAACAATACCGAGTCTAGCTCGTTAAATTAAGCGCATCTAATGAACAAGATTGTTTCCAAAATGGAAAGAAAGCACTGTGTCATATAAGAATGTCTAGGACACAGTGCTTGCAAAGGGTTATTTTGCAGAGCTATTTAAATAGCTTATCGGTAAAGAAGTTCAGGCAAGAAAATAGAGATAGGTACCACTAAAGTGACTAGTAGTAGACGTGCGATATCAGCACACCAAAAAGGTGTTACCCCTTTGAAAATGGTACTTGCAGGCACATCCTTTAAGACGGCGCTGAGCACGAAAACGTTCATACCTACAGGCGGTGTAATTAAACTTATCTCAGTCACTACCACTACCACAATTCCGAACCAAACCATGTCAAACCCTAAGCTTTGCACGAGAGGGAAGAAGATAGGAACAGTTAACAGCAACATGGAAAGGCTTTCAAACACCATGCCTAATATTATGTAGATACCCAAAATAACGAAGATAACGGTTAATGGTGCAACGTTTAAGTTGGTCACAAACTCTAGTAGCTCAGCAGGTAAGCCAGCACGGTTGATGAAGTTAGAGAAAATCAACGCGCCAATTAAGATTGAGAATAACATTGCACTTGTGCGCGCAGTGTCCGTTAAAACATTAAATAAGCTGCCCAGTGTTAAAGATCGTTTAGCAAGGGCGATAACAAAAGCACCACCTGCACCAATACCCGCGGCTTCTGTTGGCGTGAAGACGCCTAGATAAATACCGCCCATCACAATGCCAAAAAGAATCAGCACGCCCCAAACACCGTTGAGTGCTTGCATGCGCTCAGCCCATGTGAATTTTTCACCACAAGGACCATCACTTGGCTTGCGCCAAACGACGTAGCGAACGGCAACGAGGTAAAGCACAATACCGAGCATGCCCGGGATAAAACCTGCAGCAAATAGCTCACGAATACTGGTTTCAGTGAGCAAGCCGTAAATCACCAATATCACACTTGGAGGGATAAGAATGCCTAAAGTACCGCCTGCTGCAATAGAGGCGGTAGCTAATGAATCTGAATAACCGTACTTACGCATTGGCGGCATGGCCACTTTTGCCATAGTGGCGGAGGTAGCAAGGCTTGAGCCACAAATGGCAGAAAATCCACCGCAAGCGACAACGGTAGCCATTGATAACCCCCCTTTGCGGTGACCTAAAAAGGCATAAGAGGCACGGTAAAGCTCTTGTGATAAGCCAGAGCGAGTAACTAAATTGCCCATTAATACAAACAGTGGAATAACTGACAAACTGTATTCTTGTGCAGTATCTATTACACGCTTTGCCGACATACTTAATGAAGGCTTCCAGTTAAAGTCGAGAAAGTTTTCGAAATTAAGCCCTTGAACAGTCGCAAAACCAAAGAAGCCAACGATACCCATCGCAAAGGCGATTGGCACGCGTACCACTAAAATGAGCAAGAGAAGAATGATAAAACCGACGAGTGCAATTGTCATATTTAAAGCCTATGTTCACACATACTAAAAAGAAAAGAGTGCTTTTTAGTTAACGTAGTGATTATTTTTTATCTGAAATTAATATTCTGTAGACGCCGTAGCTGATCATAAAGGCGGCGGTAATCCAGCTCATTGTTGCAATGTATTGCACGATGTAGCCAATAGGGAATTCTAGGTACTCGGTGATCTCTTCACGACGCAAAGAGCGCGCTGCTAGCTCAAATATCCGTACCCCTAATAAATACAATGTAGAAGACATTAATAGTGCAGCGAGTAAGCTCAATGCTTTAATAATTCGGGCATTAAAATAGCTGTCTAAAATGTCGACAACAACATGACCGCCGCGCCAGGTAATCACAGGTAAAACGGCGAAGATCATAATTGCGATAGCAACTTCTGTTAGCTCTGTGGTGCCATCAATTGAATTTGAGAAAAAGTAGCGTCCAGCGACATCTGCGCAAGTCAGCAGCATAAGCGCGAAAAGCGTAAATGCCGCTATCGCTTCGAGAAGAAAGGCGATATATGCAATAGGCCCTTGTTCTGAGTAATTTTTTGTTAGCCAATGTTGGAAGGACACAAAAAGCTCCTGTTTGGGGTAAATAAAGTCAAGATAGCGAAAGGTTTAATCTTAAAATAAGGGAAAGTGAGTTAATATCCTGCAAGTGAGGATAGCAATAAGCGGTTATTAAAAATGTTCTTTTAAATAACCGCTTTTTGCTTACACGCTATAATTTATTAAATTAACACTGTGTTATTGAATAAATTATTTGTAGCTACGTGCGATATCGCGAAGTTCAGCCAGTGCTGCTTTTGCATCGACACCGCGCTTTTTCACGAGCTCATACCAAGTTTCATCCATGCCTTTTGTAAGGTTACGAAATTCCTCAGCCATTTTACCGTCAGCTGCTACCATGTTGATGTTAACACCTTCATCTTTAGCAGCTTGTAACCCTGCTTCATCAGCAGCATCCCATGCAGCTCCCGCCATCGCAGCAAGTTTTTCACCTGAAACAGAGCGGATAGCCTCACGGTCTTTTTCGCTTAGTTTCGCCATGAAATCCGGCGAGATGAACATTGAGAAACTACCTAAGTACATACCACCTGGTAGGGCAACAACGTTTTTAGCCACTTCTTTTAAACGCAGTGTTTTTTGCTCGCCCATTGGGATGAAGATACCGTCGATAACACCTTGCTGCATCATCTCGTAAACCTTAGTTGCCGGTGCGCCAACGGCTGTTACGCCCATGCGCTTGCCAAGTTCGCCTTGAATACCACCGCCTAAACGAATTTTTCTCGACTTCAAATCGGCTAAACTGTCGATCGGCTTAGCAAGGTGAATTTGACCTGGTCCGTGAGTGAAAAGGGTTAGAACTTCTAAGCCTTCATGCTCTTGTGCTTTAGCAAAGTATTTGTTGAATACTTTCCAGTGAGCAACAGAGGCTGCTTCTGCATTAACACCTAATAATGGAATCTCAACGGCTTGTGTTAGCTTGAAGCGACCCGGTACATAACCGTGGTAACCAAAACTTGCATCAATGGCACCATCTTCTACTAAATCGAACATGGTTTTAGGGTGACCTAAACCGTATTCCATTTTGATTTTTACACGCCCTTCAGTGGCTTTCTCAACCCAGCCTGCCCATGTAGGCCAAACGGTTGCGTTTTGAGCGTGAGTAGGCGGTAACCATGATCCAACTTTAAGTGTTGTTTGTGCAAGTGTTACTTGTGAAAGGGTTACACCTAGCGCTACTGTGCCAGCTAGCTTAAGAAAATTTCTTTTTATCATTAGTATTGCTCCTGAGGTGGGATTTTGCATCTGAGTAAACTGGTAAACAATGCTGGGTAACATTGTTTTAGGGCTGACTCTTTCTTGTTTTTATTTAGTAAACGTATCCGTTCGTTCTTAATAATCAAAGATGCTTGGTAAGCTAAGCTAGATTAAAAAGCAGTATTGAATACTCACGGATATATTTGTCAGTGTCGCAAGATACCTTATTTAATCTGCGTGATTACATAGAAAGAGAGCACAAAATTATTTCCATAATGGAATTAATCAGAGCATATTATTCTCGCAAATAGCATTTTGTGTATAAGGCTTTACTAATCGTTATAAGCTGTTTGTTGATTTAGCTTATGCGACACAGTAAATTAGTATATTGTCAACATACTGTATCATTAAGCTGTTGGCAACTGGATAAACTGTTTAGCTGTGATTTATTTTTGTGCAATACCCATTTTGGGGGAGTGAATATTACTTTTAACACCGCTTTACAGGTGTTGTTGCTATGATTTGATAATTAAAGCCCCTAAAATAATCGCCACAGAAGTCTTTGTCTTAACAGTACACCGCTAAGCTCGATAGTGTTGGCAAGCGATTAACCTTTTGGGTTTAGTCTTGGTATTTGATTAAAGCGATTAAAAGCCACAAGCTTCTCATATAATAAAAAGCGAATTATTAGGAATTACATTGGACTGCATTGATCAATTAATAACAAAATTTAAGCAGCAGCGACCTATTCGAGGTGGCTCTTTAATTATGAGTATCTACGGCGATGCGATAGTGCCTCGTGGTGGAAGTGTATGGCTAGGTAGCTTGATAAACCTACTTGAGCCACTCGGTCTAAACCAACGTTTGGTACGCACCTCTATTTTCCGCCTAACTAAAGATGGCTGGTTGTCCTCAACTCAGGTAGGGCGCAGAAGCTACTATAAAGTAACCGATGCAGGTATGCGCCGATTTCAGTTGGCGTTTAAACGTGTGTATGGTGAGCTGCACCCGCAATGGCAAGGGGAGTGGGATCTTTTGCTCACTAGTGCACTTGATCAAGATGCGAGAGTAGAGCTTAAAAAAGAGCTGCGTTGGCAAGGCTTTGCAAGCGTCTCCTCCGGCGTCTTAGCGCATCCAAACTGCGATGCTAAAGAGTTACACGATACGCTTGCTGATCTAGGAATACAGCAGCAAGTGATCCATATGAAATCCCAGCTACAAGGTGAGAGTGCGCTTGCAACCCTTAAAGAGTCTGTCAGTAAGTGGTGGGATCTTGAGGAGCTAGCACAGGAGTATCAACAGTTTATTGATACTTTTACACCTATCTTGCCTGAATTACAAAAAGCTCAAGCCAATGATGGGGATTTAGATCCTCAGCAATGCTTTTTGTTGCGCACATTAATGATCCATCAATATCGTCGCCTACTATTAAAAGATCCACATTTGCCTGAGCAGCTTTTACCTATCGGCTGGGCAGGTAATACCGCCAGAGCACTTTGCCAGAATGTTTATTTGCTTTGCTATAAAGCATCTGAGGAATATTTAACGCAGACACAAGAGACAGCACAAGGTCAGCTACCGGCACCGAGTGCGAGCTTCTACTTGCGCTTTGGGGGAATAAACTGATTTGACAACAAGCTATGAGCTAAAAGCTAAAGTCGAAAAGAGAAAAGAGTTAAGCGCTGGGCTGAACTTAAACAGTTGCCCAGCGTGACTAAGAAAGAATTAGCGGTTATCGGTTACGCGAATTGCTTTGCCTTCAGATCTTGCCAAAGACTTTGGTTCCAGTAATGAAACTTGGCAGGAAACCCCGATAAAGGTTTTGATTTTGTGCTGAAGTTCTTTCGCGAGTTGTTCATTGTTTGCATTGCTTACATCTGTCGCTTCAACTTGCAGCTTAATGCTATCCATGTTGCCTTTCTTATCCACTGTAATGTGATAGTGGGGGCTGAGTTTATCGATAGACAGTAGTTGCTCTTCAAACTGTGTAGGGAAAACGTTTACGCCACGGATGATTAACATGTCATCAGAGCGGCCCGTAATTTTATCCATACGGCGCATTGAACGAGAAGTTGGCGGCAGTAAGCGGGTTAAATCACGGGTGCGGTAGCGAATAATTGGCATAGCCTCTTTGGTTAAGCTGGTAAAAACAAGCTCGCCTTCTTCGCCATCTGCAACTAGCTCACCAGTTTCAGGGTTGATAATTTCAGGATAGAAATGATCTTCCCAAATGACAGGGCCATCTTTGCTTTCAATACACTCTTGTGCAACACCTGGGCCCATGACTTCTGATAAACCGTAAATATCAACGGCGTCAAAACTCATTCGCTGTTCAATCTCATCGCGCATGGCGCGTGTCCAAGGCTCTGCACCGAAAATACCACAACGCAGTGCAAGCTTCGCAGGATCAATGCCTTGGCGCTCGATTTCATCTGCAATGTTGAGCATGTACGAAGGGGTCACCATAATTAGATCAGGGTCAAAATCGCGAATCAGCTGAACTTGTTTCGCAGTTTGGCCCCCTGACATTGGAATAACCGTACAGCCCAATCTCTCGGCACCATAATGGGCACCTAGCCCGCCGGTAAATAATCCATAACCGTACGAGATGTGAACTTTGTCCTGCTTGCGCCCACCGGCAGCATAAATAGAGCGTGCGACAACATTCGCCCATGTGTCTATGTCATTTTGCGTATAACCTACTACTGTTGGTTTACCTGTAGTGCCAGATGAGGCGTGAACACGCACAATGTCTTCCATTGGCTTTGCAAAGAAACCGAAAGGGTAGTTGTCTCTTAAGTCGCTCTTTCCTGTAAAAGGGAATTTGGCTAAATCTTCTAGGCTTTGTAAATCATCAGGATGAACACCGTGTTGGTCAAATTTTTCACGGTAAGCCTTTGAGTTTTGATAGGCGTGTTTAACGCTTTCTTTAAGGCGTGAAAGCTGTACGGCACGAAGCTCATCGATCGAAGCATTTTCTATGGCGTCTAAGCCAATTTTAGATTCTGACATTTAGCATTCCTGAAATTTTTTTATGTTTTTACAGATTATTTTTGTTTACTTTAGGGTGAAGTTATACTTAAAATTGATAAAGGTCAATTTTTTTGTATCACTTTAAAAGTCTACTTAGAGTGATCGACGAAATAAAAACAACGACAATAAAGTGCGCTAAGACAGTATTTACACTGGCCAAAACACCATTTTTTGGTGGTTATTTCTGTTCTGATAAATTTTGAAGGCGTACCTTCTAAAGTGCTTTTGCAAGTCAAACGTGACGAGGTTCAATCCGTGAAAATAGAAAGTTATGCCTGTGGGCAATGGGTAACAGGTGAGGCAAAGGCAACACCTTTAATGAGTGCTGTTAATGGTGAAGTGATTGGCAATGTGCATTCTATGCAATCTGGCTTTGATCAGATGCTCAGTTATGCACGTGAAGAAGTGGCGCCTAAGTTACAATCTTTAAGTATTCACGACCGAGCTAATTTATTGAAAGATTTAGCCAAACATTTAATGGCTAAGAAAGAAGATTTTTATGAAATTTCGCTGCATAGCGGTGCGATTAGAAGTGATAGCTGGGTGGATATTGAAGGGGGTATAAGTACGCTTTTTAGTTATTCAGGTATTGCTCGGCGCGAATTAACCAATGAGCGCTTTATCGTAGAAGGTGATATGCAGCCGCTTTCTGCAAAGGGCTCGTTTGCAGGGCATCACATTTTAACCTCTAAAAAAGGTGCTTCTGTTCACATTAACGCCTTTAACTTCCCTGTGTGGGGTATGCTTGAAAAGATCGCCCCTTCATTAGTCGCAGGCGTACCCGTTATCGTAAAACCCGCTACTGTCAGCTGTTATCTGACACAAGCGGTCGTGCGTGAAATCGTTGACAGTAAAATATTACCAGAAGGTGCAGTACAGCTAATTTGCGGTAGCACAGGTGATTTACTGGATCATTTAACCAATCAAGATGTGATTACCTTTACAGGTTCTGCTGCAACTGGGCAGATGTTAAAAAATCATCCCAACATTTTGCGCAACTCTATCCCATTTACCATGGAAGCAGATTCTTTAAATGCTTCAGTGCTCGGCGCTGATGTAACAATCGATATGCCAGAGTTTGATCTGTTTATTAAAGAAGTACATCGTGAAATGACCACGAAAGCTGGGCAAAAGTGTACGGCCATTCGCCGTGCTATCGTACCCGCTGCAATGATAGATAGCGTCGCTAGTGCGTTAAAAGCGCGTTTAGTAAAAACTGTGATTGGTGATCCTAATAGATCGGATGTGCGCATGGGGGCTTTAGTCGGTGCTAGTCAATGTGCAGATGTTGCACAAAATGTTGCTATTTTAAAGCGCGATTGTGAGCAAGTAGTGGGTGATTGGAGTGATTACAACGTCGATGCTCAAGAGATTGAAAAAGGGGCATTCTTCCCGCCAACAGTATTGATTTGTCATCGTCCATTTGATGTTGAATCAGTGCACAGCGTTGAAGCCTTTGGTCCTGTCGTTACTTTGATGCCTTATGAAGGCAATGATCAAGCGGTGAAGTTGATGCAATTAGGTGAAGGTTCCCTAGCGGCTTCTGTGTTTAGTTATGATTTAGATAACGGCGTTGATCTTATTCATCGCGGTGCATCTTACCATGGGCGTATGTTGTTGCTTAACCGTGAAAGTGCAAAAGAATCAACGGGTCATGGCTCGCCAATGCCATCCCTTGTTCACGGCGGTCCAGGTCGTGCTGGTGGCGGTGAAGAGCTTGGTGGTGTGCGTGCAATTAAACACTACATGCAACGCACTGCAATACAAGGCTCGCCAAATGCATTAAGCGCACTTACAAAAGAGTACATGCGCGGTGCAGATAGAAAGCTGGATAAAGTACACCCGTTTAGAAAGAACTTTGATGAGCTGGTGATTGGCGATGCACTCAAAACGCACCGTCGTACAGTGACAGAAGCGGATATCGTTAATTTCGGTTGTTTATCAGGTGACCATTTTTATGCGCATTTTGATGAAATCGCCGCGAAAGACTCTTTCTTTGGAAAGCGCGTTGCCCATGGCTACTTTGTAATATCTGCTGCTGCTGGTTTATTCGTGGACCCAGGTGAAGGCCCTGTCATCGCTAACTATGGGATTGACAGCTTACGTTTTATCGAGCCTGTGGGGATTGGCGATACTATCCAAGTGACGATTACCGCTAAACGTAAAGTTAAGAAAGCGAGACGACCAGATGAAGATCGTCACACAGGGATTGTTATTTGGGATGTAGAAGTACATAACCAAAACCAAGAGTTGGTGGCACTTTACGATATTTTAACGTTGGTTGAGCGTGCGGATCAGGCGTGAGCTAAAGCAGAGAATCACCAGTTATTAAGCTGATGCTAAATAACTGGTGAACCTGTGAAGTACTAGGGAAACAGTGAATAAGTCCCTAGATGTTCCCTGTGGATAACTAAGAGGCCAGATCCGCGAAAGAAGGCGCAGTGAATGGCGAGTCCTTTACAAGCTTTCTGACAAAGGAGATGGCCTCTTAGAGATCCACCCTACGGGGCATGCAGGATATTCCGTGCTCATCGTTAATGCATTTCGCCGGGCAACCAGCCCGCCTGTATGCATTGCCTTAATCACGAAAAATCCTGCATGCCAGGGGCGTCTAGGACTTGTTCACTGTTTCCCTAACTTTTAGGGCGAACATTATCATTTTTGTATCTTGGTCTATCGGCTTCTACTTCACGTAAAGGTGCTGTTTCACGCAAACTGCTGATGCAGCGCTGAGCTAGCTTTACATACTCATTGGTACCGGCTTGTTTCCAGTTGAGTTCGCTATCTTTCACCTGGCGGACGCATTTTGCAGGGGTGCCCATGACCATTGAGCGCGCCTCAAATTGACTGTTAGCTTTAACAAAACTGCTAGCAGCAATGATAGATTCACGACCAATAACGCTGTTATCCATAACGACTGCGTTCATGCCGATGAGGCAATCAGGCTCAAGAATACAGCCGTGCAAGACAGCACCGTGACCAACATGTGAATGAGGTTTTAAGATGCAGTCCCCACCTGGAAAGCTATGGATTACACAGGTGTCTTGAACATTGCTGTTTTGCTGTACATGGATACGCCCAAAGTCACCCCGAAGAACGGCGCCTGGGCCAATGTAGCAACCGGATTCGATGATAACATCACCGATGATTTCAGCGCTGGGATGAACGAAGCTATCTTGAGCAATAACGGGAATATGTTGATCTAAAGCATATATCGGCATAGAAACACTCTTAAAATTGAAACGAGAAACGTGCAAAGTGCACGAGACGATAAAGGTAAATTATGTTCAACACGATACAGATAGAAATAAAAAAATCAATTGCTTGTATCACACTAAACCGCCCAGACAAGCTCAACAGCTTTAACGTGGAAATGCACACTGAGTTGTCACAAGCATTCGATCAAGTGGCGGCAGATAAAACCATCAATGCAGTTATTTTGACCGGTGCAGGACGCGGTTTCTGTGCAGGGCAAGATCTTAGCGATCGTGCGGTTAAGAGTGATCAGGAAGCACCGCAAGCGGTGAACCTGGGTGCATCAGTTGAAAAGTATTACAACCCACTTATCCGTAAAATTAGTCATTTAGATAAGCCTGTGATTTGTGCATTAAACGGTGTTGCAGCGGGTGCTGGTGCCTCTATTGCAATGGCGTGTGACATTGTTGTGGCATCTAATAAAGCATCTTTTATTTTGGCATTTTGTGCTATTGGTTTAGTGCCTGATTCAGGTGCCAGCTGGCATATGATTCGCAACTTAGGGCTTGCGCGCACTAAGGCACTCGCAATGCTTGGCAATAAGCTGACGGCAGAAAAAGCACTTGAGTGGGGATTGATCTGGCAAGTCAGTGAAGCAGATGATTTCTTAAACGATGCTTATGCAATTGCAGAGCAACTTGCCGCTAAACCGCCATTGGCAGTTGCTGCGACTAAAGCTTTGGTTAATAAGAGTTTTGATAAAGTACTAGATCAGCAATTAGAAGAAGAGCGCATGTTAATGCAGCAGCTCGGCCAAAGCGAAGATTACAAAGAAGGGGTGGCAGCTTTCATGGAAAAGCGCCCAGCAACGTTTAAAGGTTGTTAAATGCAAATCGAGCAAAAGATTAATCAAGTACTCTCCCAAGATAGCGCTTCAAAAATGCTGGGTATTCACCTCATTAAAGTGGATGAAAGCAGCATTGAAATGGGGATGCAAGTCACAGCCAGTATGACCAATGGTTATGATATTTGCCATGGTGGTATTATTTTCTCTCTCGCGGATACGACACTGGCTTTTGCCTGTGTTGCACTGGGGGCAACAGCGCTGACGCAATCTGCTCAAATTGATTATGTGAGCAGTGCCCAACTCGGTGACAAGTTGCGTGCAGTGGGAAAAGTGATTAATAGACGCAAGCGTAATATTTGCTGTGATATTGAAGTTTATAATCAGCAAGATGCGCTTATTGCTTTAGTCAGAGGGCGTCAGCTGGTGGTGGCTGAGCCAAGTTAGTTCAGAGCTGTAACTGAAACCCTTAAAACTTATTAAAACTTATTATAACTAATTAAAACAAGGGCTTGCGTTTATAGATTGATAATAGCAAAGTGCTAAAGTCAATTTAAAGCCTAGAGCTTTTTTAAAGAAAGGATAAAACAATGCAACAAGTTTATATTTGTGATGCCGTACGTACACCGATTGGCCGTTATGCGGGGGCGTTATCTTCGGTACGTGCCGATGATCTTGGAGCGTTGCCCATTAAAGCGCTGATCGAGCGTAACCCGCATGTGAATTGGCAGCAAGTTGAAGAGGTTTTTTACGGCTGTGCTAACCAAGCCGGTGAAGATAACCGTGATGTAGCACGCATGAGTGGTTTGTTAGCAGGTTTACCTATTGAGGTGCCTGGTGTGACGCTAAATCGTTTGTGTGGATCGGGTATGGATGCAGTCGGCAGTGCCGCACGCGCGATCATGAGTGGTCAGATGAACATGGCGATTGCAGGTGGGGTGGAATCGATGTCTCGTGCACCTTTTGTGATGGCAAAGCCCACCACTGCCTTTAACCGTGCACCAGATATGATGGATACAACGATAGGTTGGCGCTTTATTAACAAAGCACTGCAAAAGCAGTACGGCACAGATTCAATGCCTGAAACAGCGGAAAATGTAGCTGAGCGCTTTAACATCAGCCGTGAAGATCAAGATCAATTTGCATTGCGTAGCCAGCAAAAAACGGCTCAGGCGATGCAGGAAAAACGCTTTGATGATGAGATTATTCCAGTAGAAATTGTGACCCGAAAATCAAGTCATTGGGTGAGCGAAGATGAACATCCACGTGCTGATACGAATATTGAATCGCTCAATAAGTTGCGAGCGCCATTTCGTGAAGGTGGCTCGGTAACAGCTGGTAATGCATCAGGTGTTAATGATGGTGCCTGTGCGTTGTTAATGGCTAACCAGCAAGCGATGGATGAGCATCAACTTGAACCGATTGCCAAAGTACTAGGTATGGCAACAATCGGTGTTGAGCCAAGTATTATGGGGATAGGTCCAGCACCTGCCACTCAAAAAGTACTCGCTCAAGTTGGCCTTACTCTTGATCAAATGGATGTTATCGAGCTAAACGAAGCGTTTGCATCCCAAGGGCTTGCTGTGATGCGTGAACTTGGTTTGAAAGACGATGATGCCCGTGTTAATCCAAATGGCGGTGCTATTGCATTAGGCCATCCTTTGGGAATGAGTGGTGCGCGCCTCGTTACTACAGCTGCTTACCAATTAAAGCGCAGCGGTGGTCGCTACGCACTTTGCACTATGTGTGTAGGTGTGGGCCAAGGTATTGCGTTAGTGATTGAATCTGTCTAACAAAAGGTTAACAACACGAAAGGGTTAAAGAAGGGGAGCTCTATGTCTATTTCCATTGTAAAAGTAGCCATTGATAATGAGCTACACAAAGCAGCATTGAAATTGTTATTTGTACAATACAGTGACGAGACTCCCGCTGACATTAACCCTGATGTAGTTGATACACTGCTGAGCTTGCCCTATTTTCATGGTTTTTTATGCTATGACCAAGGAGAAGCGACTGGCTTTGCAATTTGTTATGAATCCTTTTCTACTTATCGTCAGCAGTTTTACCTGAATATCCATGATTTAATGATTGCTAAACCAAATCGCGGAAAAGGTTTAAGTAGGACGTTGCTAGAATCTGTTCTGCAATTTAGCCGTGATCGCAAGTTTTTAAAAGTCACTTTAGAAGTTGATGATGATAATACAATTGCTAAAAGCTTATATGCATCTTGTGGATTCGAGGATCATCAAGTCAAGCTCAAAGGACTATTGCATTGGCAAGTTTATTTATAAGCCGGTAAAAGGTATCAATAATACTCATTATTATAAATAACAACTTATTGTATAATTTTTATCTGTTTTAGCGCTGATCCTTAGTATTGAACACCTTCTTTTTCTCTCTTAACTCTGCACTTTATCTTTTAAGATAATGCGGGAAGTTTTCACAGTTATTTAATCCAAGTTGTTGAAAATAAAAATATTTGGTAAGTTTTTATCAAGTTGTAAAGATGCTTTGATGATGATTTTTAGAGCGTGTTAATAAGCGTCTTCAAAGTCTGACTGTTTTGTTGTTTTTTTAAAAATTTACTCTCGCTAATATTAATGTAAAATTAACATCGATATGTTGGTGCTTTACAAAAGCAGCTATCGAAGACATCCTAAGCTACCTTATAGAGGTCACATGATTAAATCCTTAAAACTGCAAATCTATCTGATTGCATTCATTCCTTTTTTATTAATTGCCGCCATTGGTATGTACATTCAAGTGAATGCGATGGATACGGTCAATAAAAGTGTTTCACAAATTACACAAGAATCGATAATTAATATTGAGAAGAAACGCTTAGTCACCGTGATGGACTCGGCAAAAAGTATGATTGCAGGTTACATTGCGATGCCGGGTAAAGAAGGTATGGCCGATGCACTTGTATTATTAAGCAAGTACCAGTTTGATCAAGGCACCGGTTATTTATTTGCCCATGACTCAAACGGTGTACGTTTTATGCATGGTGGCGGTGGAGCTGGTGGCATTGGTAAAAGCTTTAAATACTTACAAGACAGCAATGGCGATGGCATTTTAGATAAAATAGCCACAGCTTCAAAACAGGGAGATGGGTTCAGCACTTACTTCTTCCCAAAGCCTGGTGAAAAAGAGCCGTCTGAAAAATACGCTTATGCTATTTACATTGATAAATGGGATATGATTATCGGCACCGGTTTCTATATGGGAGATATTGATGAGACGTTAGGCACTATTCAAGACTCTCTTACAAAGACGGAAACAGCAAGTCTTTCAAGTAGTGTTGTATCATTGCTTATTATATCGGCTCTGGCGATAGTGATTGTGTTATTTGCCGTGAAAGTGATTTTAAAAGCGCTACTGACTCTGCGCTCAGCAGTTAGCCATTTGGCGTCGGGGGAGGGGGATTTAACTAATAAATTGCCAGAGAGCCCTATTGATCTTCTCAATGATATAGCGACTGACTTTAACAAGTTTATTGATTCAATGGCGAAAGATATTTTAGAGCTAAAACACTCTAGCTCAGAGTTAAATAACATAGCCCTTGCTTCAAATTCTCAAAAAGAGAAGCTGGAAAGCGCCTCAAATCAGCAAATTAATGAAACAACAATGGCAGCTACTGCAATTGAGCAGATGGCTTCAAGCTCAACAGGTATCGCTGAAAATGCAGACCTTACGAGGGTGTCTGCAGAATCTGCTGAACAAGAGTTTCAGCAAGTTTTATTACAGGTACAGTTATCTGACTCACAACTTGCGAAATTAGACGAAGTACTCAATGGTGTGGAGGAGTCTATTTCTGCACTGGGTGCAAATGTAGAGGCGATCAACTCGGTACTAAGTGTTATTCAAGGAATCTCTGAGCAAACGAACCTGTTGGCACTAAACGCGGCGATTGAGGCAGCTAGAGCGGGTGAGCAAGGGCGTGGTTTCGCAGTTGTTGCAGATGAAGTACGTACTCTTGCTCAGCGTAGTCAATCCAGTACGATTGAAATTAAAGATATTCTTGAGAAGCTTGAGCTAAGCGCCCAGAAAACCATTAGTGATATGGCTAACTCGACCGAGCAACGCGCGAATGTGGTGGATGCAATGTCGAAAATTAATGAAATTATGCACTCTAGCACAGAGTCTATTAAGCAGCTCTCAACGATGAATATCCAAGTGTCTACCTCTGCAACAGAGCAATCATGTGTTGCTAATGAAATGGCTCAAAATGTCGCTGGTATCGCCCAATTGGCTGAAGATATTAGTCAGGAATCGAATAGAAATAGTCAGCATCTTAAGAAGCTTGAAGAGCAATCAAGAATCATTCAAAACATCACTGATAAATTCAAAGTCTAGTTTAATGAGTTTAGTAAAGTGAGTATCGTAAGTTGATAGATAGCCAGTATAAACAAAGTGTTTGTATTGGCTATATTTTTAGATCGGGTCTGAGCTACTACAAGTTATTCTTATCTACTAATTTACCGCTTTCTAACCTAATCGATGTCCTTAGCTATTTGGGCTATTCAACACACATATCGGCTTCACATAAATTTACTAATTGATCGAGTGCAGCTTTAATCGCGCTAATATCAAAAGTATCGATTGCACGTTGTAGTTTGTGGCAAAACTCTGTTAATTTCTTATCTTCATGGCGTTTCGCAAACGCACTTAGCTTATGGCAAAGCTCACTCGTTTGAGTGAGGTCATTATTGTAGGCAAAGATAGTGCAGGAATCAGCAAATTCATCTATCAAATTTGTGCAGTTATTAGCATCACAAATCTCAATCGGGAATGGGTGATTAATGACAACTTCTACGTCTTCGTGGGTATAAGGTAAATGGCGTTTAAGCTCATTGACAAATTCGTGTTTATCTAAAGGTTTTTGTAAATAAGCACTGAATAAATGACGGTGTTTAGCATCTTCACTATCGGCAACAACAGAGGCTGTGAGTGCAATAATCGGTGGAGGAGAGGTGTTTTGCTGAATGATGACAGTCGCTTGGTAGCCGTTCATACGAGGCATGCGAATATCCATGATGACCAGATCAAACTGAAGTGCTTTACACATATCAACAGCTTGTAAGCCATCGACGGCAATACGATAATCAAGATTAAACTCGCTTAAAATCTCTTGTAGTAATAAGCGGTTATTTTCTACATCATCGACAATTAAAATACGAGCGGGTAAGAATTGGAACTTTTGTGAGTTTTTTACACTTGGGTAAATAGCTTTAATTGTCGAACACTCGTAGCGTAACTGATTGAGTGAAAGAGTGAAAACAGAACCTTTATTGCGTTTGCTCTCTAAATAGATATCACCATCCATTAAGCGAGCAAGTTTGCGGCTAATTGTTAATCCTAAACCAGAGCCTCCATAATGGCTCGATTGACCAATCTGCTGACTAAAGCTTTCAAAGATATACTCTTGCTGCTCTTTAGGGACACCAATTCCCGTGTCACTAACGCTGATTTGTAAGTTGAGATGACTTGCGTCTTTATCCGTCACATTTAATGCGATGTCTATACAACCATGCTCTGTAAATTTAATCGCATTACCTAATAGGTTACTTAATACCTGTCTGACCCGCTGACCGTCTATTTCTACGAGATCTGGTAATTGATCACTGATAATTATATTCAGTAAAAGTCCCTTTTCCTGCACTTGAGGTAAATACAGCACCTTAACTTCATCCACTAAAAAGCGAATATCTGACATCGACTTCTGAACGCTAATTTTGTTCGCTTCGATTTTCGAAACATCCAGAATATCGTTAATGATGTGCAGTAGAGAGGCGCCGGCTGTTTTGATGATAGCAGTTTGGCTTTTTAATTTAGTGCCTTCTACTTTTTCGTGGACAATGTTTGCAAAGCCTAAAATAGCATTCATGGGAGTGCGAATCTCATGGCTCATATTGGCTAAAAACTCTGACTTAGCTTGGCTGGCAATCTCGGCTTGTATTTTTGCTGTTTTTAAATGTCTTTCAAGGGCAGCTCGCTCAGTTAAATCTATTGCGATGCATAAAAAAGCGCGCTTCTTGTGATAGGTAATAGGAATTGCCGAGCACATCATCTCACTGACTTGGTGCTTGCTACTTTTTAATTGCAGCATACAACGTTCTAGTTTTCCATCACGCTTTAAGCTTTTTAACGTTTGAGCGGCCTGCTTGGGAGAAGTGAATAGCTGTAACACACTGAAAGGTTTTGAGAGCTCAGGGTTGATAGCAAAGTCTCTCATTGCCTGTGGGTTTGCCATCAGCAAATCGCCTTTTTGGCTGATAACCGCTACTTGCTGGGGGATGTTATCCAGTAAAACTCTTAACTGGCGTTGCGCTGAGCGCCTGCTGGCTACTTCTCTGCGAAGCTTGATAACCCAAAAAGTAATAATAAAAACCACTAACAACAGACTGGCTGCTATTTTAAAGGTTAGTGCATAATCTGTTTGCGGTGCAAATTTGCTGCTTCCCCAGCTATCAAGTATTTGTTGTAGCTTGGGGAGAGGAATACCAGCAATACCTTTGTTTAGAATAGGGATCAGTGGTTCAAGCTCAGGGGTGATACTAAATGTCAGCTGTGTTAAATATTTTGTTTTGCCAACGATACGCAAGTTACTGGTGCCTAACTTGGCGATGTAGAAATTGGCTTGCGGCAAGTTGACTAACATTGCATCTACAGCGCCTGTGGATACGCCAATTAGGCCCGATTCCGTGTTTGGATACTTGGTGATTTTTAGCTGCGGATAATCTTTCTCTATGTTGGGAAGGCTTGAAAAATAGGCACTTGAGCCGATTTTAAGATCACTGATTTGTCTTAATGAATCAACGTAACTTTGATCGTTACGCATCACAATAACAACAGGGCTTCGTAAATACGGCGTCGTTTTCTTAAGGTCTGTGATAGATTGAATAGAGCTTGAAACAAAATGGACATCACCGCTGCGCACTTTTTCTATCGCCGCAGGCCAAGTGTTAACGGGCAGTATTTCGATCGTTGTATTTAGTTGCTCTTCAATCAAAGCTAAGTATTCAGCGACAATTCCCTGATAATTACCTTCTTCATCAAATGCTTCATAGGGTAGCCAATTAGGATCACCGCTAAACCGTATGGGTGCTACTTCGTTTAGCCATTTTCGTTCTGCGGTTGTCAGTGATAGCTGGTTAGATAAAGCAGGGATAGTACTGACTTGGTATTCGTTACTCTTCGCCATATCCGTAAGAGCAAAGCTGATGTTAGAAAATGCAAAGAGCAGCAATGTTAGAGTTAAGCGCGATAAATGGTATGGAGAATGATAGTTTTTGATCAATAACAGCAAGAAATTCATCAATAATCTCTATAAATTAACTAAATAAGGATCGAAAGGGTGGTCATTTATTATTATTGACCTAATGGCTAGTTAACCGTTTACCCTTACTCGGTAATGCTTTAGCTATTAAGCTTTAAAGCGGCCAGCTCTCTATGAATCTTGACGTTTTTATTCTGCTGGCAGTTGTTGCTTTCTGAAAATTTTATGACAGTGTACATCCATTGAACTATTTATTAAGCAGTGCCCAGCTGAAGGTTAATGACACCCTCCAAAGAAGCGTAATGCAGAACGATCTGGCTTCTCTGTGTCGCTAAAGCGGCATGTAAGATAATGCTTTCTTGTCTATCAAACAAGCTTTAAGCCATTGAGGCATTCAATTATGCGTCAAAATCTGCTTGCGCAGGATATATTTTGTACGATTAATCAAAGCTGAATGGTGATTTTAAGCAATTGCTTATTAACGAAAAATTCAATTACTTAAGCCATATTTGTGATTTTTTTTGGAACAGGTAATGGTGTTTTATCGGATTTTTTGAACAAAAAAACAACGGCTAACAGTAGCGCTTGATTGATGAAGACAATGAGTGATCTAGAATACGCTATTTATGGAAATACAGCGCATGCAGCATGTTCGATATCTGATATAGTCTGGAATTAAATAAAAATTAAAATGGAGTGGTATTTATGACTCAAGAGCAACAACTTCGTATTGATCTTGCGGCGGTATTTCGTTTAGTCAGTAAAATGGATATGCATGAATCAGTAGCGAATCACTTAAGTGCTGCTGTATCACAAGATGGTAAGCAGTTTTTGATGAATCGGCGTTGGATGCATTTTGACAATGTTACTGCAAGTAATTTACAGCAATTAGATAGTACTGATGATAGTGTGATGTCAACATCAGAGGCTCCTGATATTTCAGCATGGGCAATCCATGGAAATGTGCATCGAAACTTCCCTAAAGCCCGGGTTATTTTGCATCTGCATCCGACCTATGCGACGGCGCTCTCGACTTTAAAAGACCCACGTATATTACCACTTGATAATAATACCGCACGTTTTTATAACCGCATCGCGTATGACAAAAATTATGGCGGAATAGCCACGACTGAACAAGAAGGTGCAAGAATTGCACAAACCTTCGATGGAAAAGATGCGCTCATGATGGGAAATCACGGTGTTACGGTTGTCGGTGAAACCGTTGCCAAAGCTTTTGAAACTATGTATTACCTTGAAAAGGCCTGCAAAACGATGGTGCTTGCGTACTCTACAGGCCAGCCTTTAAATGTCTTGAGTGATGAGATTGCCGAGAAAACAGCGGCTAGCTGGGATGATTTTGACGGTGCAGCGCAGGCGCACTTTGAGCAGTTAAAAGCAATGTTGGATAAAACGGACCCTGACTATCGCGATTAATGCTCTTTTAGAGTTGTCGCTCTTGCCCATTGTTATCTAGCTTTTAGTGGTACTAGCCTTAAAAAATGGCTCTCTTGCTCAGTAAGTGAGCCATGTTGACTGACATACCTGAATATAGCGGCTTAAAAAGGCGTATCAATTTATACGTCAATCACGCTGTATGATCGACGCTGTAACTTTGCGAGCTCCTTCAATAGTACTTCAATAAATAGTGCTTCAATAAATAAAACTTCAATGAAATCATGAGTGATTCCCTAATCAATCATGACAGGCAATCATTATTCCCTCGCTTAACCGCTTCAGTTAAAAAAATCCTAATTATCTATAGCTGTGCTTCAGCTCAAAACGATTCATCTAAAAGCGTGTGCTCAACTGATTAGCGAATACGTTGAAGCCGTAGTGATTGCATTGCAGCTCAGGATAAATCAAGGTTGAATATAACAGAGATGGTGTTTTCATAGCTTCTAAAGTGATACATAAATAAGTAATTTTAAAATAAAATGTAACACAATATTGGTTTTTGCTGTACTGATACAAAAAAATAAAATACAATTAGCTTGATGTATCGCAATTTATTTTAATTTAACAACTCACATATGATTGTTTCCTTGAGCCACATAAATCGCGGCCAGTGGTAGCGCTAAGTTATTCGAAGTTAAGCTTAGTCATATCATTGCAACTTGTGTTGCAGCCATAGGCGTAAAAATAACAGTAACAAGTAGCTGCCTATGCTATTTACAATTTTTCACTCTTTATATCGCAATTTTTTACTGCAGATGCAGTGATGGCATTTAAAGATATAGATAAGAACCAAGAGGTTATTTCATGTCAGAATCCGGACAGGCGATTTTTGATCGTCGCATCGAAAGCGAGCAGAAAGTTGAACCCAAAGATTGGATGCCAGCTGATTATCGTAAAAACCTGATACGACAAATGTCACAACATGCACACTCTGAAGTGATTGGCATGCAGCCGGAAGGTAACTGGATTAGCCGTGCACCTACCTTGAAACGTAAAATGGTATTACTTGCTAAAGTACAAGATGAAGGGGGCCATGGCCTTTACTTGTATTCAGCAACAGAAACATTAAATGCAACACGTGATGAGATGAATGAAGCGCTACACAGCGGCAAAGCTAAGTACGCCTCTATTTTTAACTACCCAGCGTTGAGCTGGGCGGATGTTGGTGCAATTGGTTGGTTGGTAGATGGGGCTGCAATTGTTAACCAGATTTCATTGCAAAGCACATCTTACGGCCCTTATTCCAGAGCGATGATTCGCATTTGTAAAGAAGAGAGTTTCCATCAACGCCAAGGCTACGAAATGATGATAGTACTGGCCAATGGTACCAAAGAGCAAAAAGCGATGGCGCAAGATGCGTTGAATCGTATTTGGTGGCCTTCTTTAATGATGTTTGGCCCGCACGATTCTGATTCTGCTCACTCTGGTCGTTCAATGCAGTGGAAAATCAAACGTCGCACTAATGATGAATTGCGCCAAAGCTTTGTCGATCAAACCGTTCCTCAAATTGAATTCCTAGGATTAGAAATGCCAGATCCTGAGATCAAGTGGAATGAAGAGCGTGGTCATTACGACTTCGGCGAAATTGACTGGGATGAATTTAAGCGTGTTATCTCTGGTGACGGTCCATGTAACCGCGACCGTATTCGTCATCACAAAAAAGCCCATGACGATGGTCAATGGGTGCGTGATGCGCTGGTTGCTTATCAAACTAAAAAGTCTGCGGCATCAGCGGCCTAATTTAATGTTTGAGAATAGACCTTCACGCTATTCTCAGCGAGTCTAAAATTTTAAATCCGTGGTTTACAACGGATAGAGCGCAATGTTGAACACAATGCGTTTATTTGCGAGTGTATTATGAAAAAGAATAATGATTTATACGAAGTATTCCTTCGCTCAATTCGCGGTGTTGATCACCGCCATGTCGGCTCATTACATGCTGATACTCCAGAACAAGCGTTAACTTATGCCCGTGATTGTTATACAAGACGCTCTGAGGGCGTTAGCATTTGGGTGGTAAAATCTTGCGACATTACAGCTTCCCAAGAGCAAGATGCAGAAAGCTTCTACGATCCAATGGACGATAAGCCTTATCGCCACGCGTCGTATTACGTGTTACCCGATGAAGTTGATAACATGTAAGGAGCGATTATGACAAATTCAACGAATACAGCATTGTTTAATTACGTGCTGGGCCTTGCAGATGATGCGCTAATTTTAGGGCAGCGTACCAGCGAGTGGTGCTCAAGAGGGCCATTTTTAGAAGAAGATATCGCGCTGAGTAATCTCGCACTAGATTATATCGGCCGTGCGCGTATGTTTTATCAATATGCTGCACAGATTCAAGGCATGGGAAAAACAGAAGATGATTTAGCGTATTTTCGCGATGAGCGAGAATTCACTAATTTAGTTATTAACGAGTTACCGAATTTTGACTTTGCTTTCTCGATAGTGCGCCAATATCTATTAGATGTGCATGCTTGCTTGTACTTAGAGCAGCTCAGTAACAGTAAAGATCAGCGTTTAAGCGAAATCGCAGCAAAAGCAATTAAAGAAACACGCTACCATTTAAAGCGCAGCGAAACGTGGGTACTGCAATTAGGCCAAGGCACTGAAGAAAGTGCTAAGCGCATGCAGGATGCATTGGATGAGCTATGGGGTTATACCCCTGAGTTGTTCATCTCTAGCGAAGCTGAATTAGCACTTTCAGGTGAAGAAGGTGAGGCGTCTATCGCTGTGAACCGTGAGTCTTTACGCCATCTTTGGTTAGAGCGCGTAACAGCGCATATGCTGACATCAGGCCTTGTGATTCCAGAGCAGAATTGGCAAGTGGTGGGCGGACGCAATGGCGATCACTCAGAGCATTTAGGCCATCTGTTAAGTGAAATGCAAATTCTGCAGCGCAGTTATCCAGGTTTAGAGTGGTAAAAATGCAGCATATCTCATTAGTCACACCTGAATACGCAGCACGTCGCGCAACCCGTGCTAATTCTGATTGTCCTGCGCTTTGGTCAATTTTGGATAGCGTGTTTGATCCCGAGTTACCCTATGTCACCATTTGGGATCTAGGGATCCTTGTCGATGTAGAGCAGACTACTCAGCACAGTTGTAAAGTAACGGTTTCTCCGACGTACAGCGGTTGCCCTGCGGTGGATGTGATTAGCGATGATATAAAAGCCGCGTTAATGAAAGAAGGTATGCAAAGTGTCACAGTTGAGGTCTCTCTGAGCCCTGCATGGCATACCGATCTTATGTCACCGGATGCTAAACATGCGTTGCATAACCAAGGCATCGCTCCACCGGCCCAAGTCGTTCACTGTCCACAATGTGATAGCGGTGATGTTGACGTCATTAGTCAATTTGGTTCCACAGCCTGTAAAGCACTGTATCGTTGCAATAGCTGTCTAGAACCATTTGATTATTTTAAAGATTTTTAGGAAAAGATTATGAATGTTGAGTTTTATCCTCTCAGGGTTAGTCACATTGATCGCTTATGCCCTGATGCAGTAGCAATAGATTTCGAAGTAGATGAATCACTAAAAGACACCTTCGCATTTAGCCATGGTCAACACATTATTATTGAAGCTGAAATAGCGGGCGAAAAAGTACGTCGTTCATACTCAATAAGTGTGGCGAAAGGAAGCGACAAGTTACAAGTGGGTATTAAAAAGATCGCCAATGGTGTGTTCTCAACCTTTGCCAACGAGCAGCTTAAAGTGGGGGATGTACTACAAGTAATGCCACCGCAAGGCCATTTTTATACGGATCTTGATGATGCTCATCAAAAGCACTATGCATTAATCGCAGCCGGTAGTGGTATTACGCCTATGCTATCCATTGCTCAGTCAGTGCTTGCCTTGGAGCCGAATGCCCATGTGACTTTGATTTATGGTAATAAAACCACTCAAAGCATGATGTTTAAAGAGCGTGTCAGCTTTTTGAAAAACCATTATATGACGCGTTTTTCATTAATTAATGTGTTCTCAAAAGAAGAGCAAGAAGCAGAAGTGTTACACGGGCGTATTAGTGGCGACAAATTAACAGCGCTTAATGAAGATCATTTGATCGATATGCAAAGCTTTGATGAGTGCTTCCTATGTGGGCCTCAGCAGATGGTTAAATCAGTTGAGCAAACCTTATTGTCAGCAGGCGTTGATTCAGAGAATATTCACTATGAATTATTCTACGCGGGTGATGAAGTACTGCCTGAACTGACAGCGGAGCAAAAAGCAGATAAAACTCTCAAACAAGTTGTTGTTAAATCAGGTGGGCGTAAATTAACACTTGAGCTGACTAGCGCAGGTGATGATATTTTAGAGTCGGCGATGCAGCACGGCTTAGATTTGCCGTTTAGCTGTAAAGGCGGTGTTTGTGCTACCTGTAAGGCGAAAGTCATCAGCGGTGAAGTGCGCATGGATAGAAACCATTGCTTAACGGATAAAGAAGTGGCTGAAGGTATGATTTTAACCTGTCAATCACATCCCGTTTCAGCGCATGTTGAAGTAGATTATGACGTATAATTCGCGTTATTAATAAAATGTTTTAAGCTTAAATTAAAATCTGATAGAGTGATCTATCAGATTTTTTTACGTTTTGAGAAAGCCTTTGTCGCTTTACCTGAATTGTTATCCCTTTGCAGTATGAATATTGCAGTGAGTAAATTGGAGTTTTGTATGTCCCTTGTGAATGTTTGTGTTATTGATCAAATAGCGGTTCTAGAAATAAACTCTCCCCCAGTCAACGCACTCAGTGCCGCTTTAAGGCAAGATATGATTGATGCGTTCTCACAAGTGCAATCTGATGAGCAAATTAAAGCAATAGCATTGCATTGCTTAGGCAGTACATTCATATGCGGTGCAGATATTCGCGAATTTGATGGTGAGCCTATTGCGCCACATCTACCGCAAGTCATTCATTTAATTGAGCAGTCAAAAACTCCAGTAATAGCGCTATTACACGGTCACGTACTCGGTGGTGGCTTGGAAGTTGCAGCGGCTTGTCATTATCGTTTGGCCCTTGAAAATACGAATATTGGCTTGCCAGAGGTCGGCTTAGGAGTCGTACCAGGTGCAGGTGGCTGCCAGCGTATGATGCGTTTAGCAGGCGTTGAAAATGCCGTTAAGCTTGCGACATCAGGACGTCCCGTTAAAGTGACCCACCCAGATTATTCTGGGGTATGCGATGCACTTTTTGCACCATCAGATGATTTGTTTGAAAATGGCCTTAGCTGGATTAATTCACAGCTTGAGAAACAAGCATTAACACCGAAAACGACGGGATTAAACAGCGTTGATGAGGTACCTGTTGATTGGGCTTCATTGAAAAAAACAGTTGCACGCGCAGCGAAAAGTAACCCGGTACCGGGTCAGTTGTTAGAACAGCTCGCTAATGAGTACCAGCTACCGACACTGGAAGCGGAGCAAAATACGCGTGAATTGTTCTTAGAGCTGCGCCAATCAGTGGTCGCCAAAGCGCTGCGTCATGCTTTTTTTGTTGAGAAAAAAATGCAGGCAGGGCGCAGTAAAAATGCATTTCGCATCGAACAAACAGCGGTTATAGGCGCAGGTACTATGGGCAGTGCGATAGCACTTTGTTTGGCGGATGCAGGGTTTGAAGTTGTGCTACTTGAGCAATCCCAAGAAGCTCTTGATAGAGGGATGGGGAGAATTAAAGATGAGTACGCGAAAAGCTTGGCAAAAGGACGTATTAATCAGCAGCAACACGATGCGCGCATTGCGCTTATCTCTGCAAGTTGTGATTATCAATCACTGGCACAAACAGATTTAGTTATCGAAGCGGCCTTTGAAAGCTTAGAAGTGAAACAAAGCATCTTTAGCAAGCTTGATGAAGTGTGCAAAGCGGGTGCTATCTTAGCGACTAACACATCTTATCTCGATATTGATGTGATAGCGCAATCCACCACAAGACCAGAGTCTGTACTGGGGCTGCACTTTTTTAGTCCCGCAAATATTATGAAGCTACTTGAGATTGTTAAAGCAGATAAAACGTCTGATGAAGCGCTTGAACAGATGCAGCAATTAGCGAAAAAGTTGCGCAAACAAGCAGTGACTGTTGGTGTTTGCTTTGGTTTTGCCGCGAATAGAATCTATACCCGCTACGGACGCGAAGTACAGCAAATGTTGCTTGAAGGGGCGGGAATTGAGCAAATCGACACTGCAATGCGTGAGTTTGGTATGGCGATGGGGCCGTTATCCGTACAGGATTTATCCGGTATTGATATTGGTCATAATGCACGATCACAATACCCGCAACCTGAATACGATAAGGGCTATTTTAAAGTTTCTGCGGCGCTCGTTGAAGCTGGGCGTTTAGGACGTAAAACGGGATCTGGTTTTTATAACTATTCAGCGCAGCAGCCGACAATCGATCAGCAGGTTGTTGATATTATTGCTAACTTATCTAAAGAGCTCAACATTGAATCAAAGTTGTTTGATGCTCAAACTATTCAACAGCGCGCTATCTTAGCGATGATTTGTGAAGCCGTTAAAGTAATAGATGAGGGAATCGTTAGCGAAAAAGATGCTATCGATCTTATTTGGCTACATGGTTATGGCTTCCCAAGAGCAAAAGGTGGGCCAATGTTTTTAGCGCAGCAGTGGGGAGTTGAGCAGCTGCAAGCTCAAATGAGCGAATTACGTGACTCTCAAGGGGAGAAAATCTGGCCGCCGTTAGATTTGGCTAAATATTTAGCCTAGGATCATTCTATCTTGGTAAGAGAATCTTGTTCGAGGTGAAAACACGTCGAACAAGTTCTATCGTTAAAAAGGGCTATTTTTCAGGCTCGTTAATACTACTAATAGATTGGGTTACCCATTCTAAGCTTTCGCGATAGGCGTTATCGTAAACAGAGGGGTCAACATCCGCGGTGACTTCTTTCCAATTACCTAGACCAAAGTTAATGGTGTTGTTGAGAATTTTACCCATGGTTCCTTGACCATTACTGATGGCCGTCTTGATTTCTTCACTTAAAGGGGTTTGCTCAAGTAAATCATCCAGTGAAATATCAAGTAGCGCATTCACTCCAGACATAATGCCTGCAATCATATAGCCTGCTGAGTTTTTAACACCGCTAGCAAGTGCTATCTTCTCACACATACAGCCGCGAATAAGCAGTTGCCTTCCCAGCTCTTCAGATTTGTTGTCATTGGATTGCATTGCAATGATTAAAGCCCATTTTTTGACCTCAGGGATACCAAGAATCGTAATAGCTTCTTTAATAGAGTTTATTTCTCTCACTAAATTATGTGCACTTGAATTAACAATACGCAGTAACTTAAATGTGAAAACTGGGTCTTGAATAATCAGCCGTTCCAGCTCTTGAGTTGTAGCCTCTGGATTTTGCAGTGCTTGAATAATAGAAAATAGTTTGAGCTGAGAGGATTGTAGTTTTACCCCTTTAACGATTTCAGGCTTCGATAAAAAATAGCCCTGAAATAGTTTAAAACCGAGTGATTTACAGTGGTTAAACATTTCATGTGTTTCTATCTTTTCAGCCAGTAAAGTCACTTTATAGGGTTTTAGTTTATTTACTTGTTCAGTCACTTGTTTAAAGCTCATATCGATGACATCGACTTTAATAATTTGCACGAGCTTTATGAGTTCTATGAATTTGTCATCATATATAAAATCATCGAGAGCAATAGTGTAGCCATTTTTACGCAACTGGCGAACACTGCTAATCAGCGCTGGAGTAACTTCAACATCTTCTAAAATCTCTAACACAATTTGGTTAGCAGGTAGTGCAGGTAAACTGCCGCCAACTAATAAATCATAAGTTAGGTTTATGAAAGCGGGCATTCGCTTAAGTTGATTATTCTGATAAACAGAAGTGTATGAATTAAGCAGGGCATCAACTGTGGCAATAGAGCCTGAGAAATTAAAGACAGCTTTATTTTGCGCATCATCAGAGCGATAAAGTAGCTCATAAGCTACGGTCTGTTTGTTGGCATCAAAAATAGGCTGTCGAGCCATTAGTGTCTGCTTTTTAAAAGGTAGAGAGTTTTGCATAACGTAATAGGATCACAATTCAATAAGAAGGTGTACAACTAACTATAAAGTTATTTTTATAAAGCTAAGTTTATATTACATTAAATATTAGCGCTTAGTTTAAATCATCGCTATGTTAAATCCGCAAAATTGTCAAAATTAAGCAACATTTCTCGATATTTATTAATTAGATATGTTTGCTTTTTTTCAGTCGTTAATTTTTTTGAGCTGTTTATTAACCTAGGGAAACTGCGATTAAGTTATCAATATGAGATAATAACTATTCAATCAACTTAGGGTTACATCGATGGAGCAGCAGTTAGGATTTTCTGAGCAAGAGTTAAGAAGAAGCCAGCACATAACACGCAAAGAGCTTTTCTTGGCAAAGATGGAAAACTTGGTTCCGTGGAATAGGCTTGTAGCTTTGATTGAGCCTCATTATCCTAAAGC
>CAKZOD010000030.1 GCA_937136055.1 uncultured Oceanospirillaceae bacterium
AGGCGGCGTTGATGTTTACGAATAGAGGCAGAATCAGCTTTAGGTTTCATGAGCGGCCCTATATTGCAAGAAACTAGCCTGTAGATTATCAAAACCTTGCAAAACAGGTACTCAGAAAACTTCCTATCTTATTGTTATATTGGTAGTTAATTGGTTATGCAGGGCCGACTAAGTAGCACATTGATAGCCTCTAAACTTTCAAGTGCAGAGGCATCAATGAAATTCACCGCAGGACACATCAACACAAAATGCTCTACATACGGGTTCTTCGCCACTAAATCATACACTCTGTCTTCTAAGTAGTCGGCCCTGCACAACTTTTGTCATTCGACACGACTTAAAGCTTAATTGATCGCCTTCAATTCAGATGTAGAGCTGAGTATTGTTTTACCAACTATGTTTGAATCAATAATCGACATTGCGTAATGAAAAGCGCTATACAGCGATAATAAATCAACAAAATTAAGCTGCTTGCGAATGAAGTTGAGCAGTTGGCGCACATTGTGCCCGATACCACATAGCAAGGCACGGACCGCATCGCCTTGTTTACCTTTAAGATGACAGCGATCTAGCAGCCCGTCATTTTTCATATGGCCTATCATAGCCTCTTTCATTGATCGACGTCGTAATCGTTTCTTTTCTCGCTTGCTGAGCTTATGACCTCGGTGAATGATTTTTGCCTCTGTCTTATGCTTTCCGCGATAGCCTAAATCTACCGCAGCTGTTTTTACTTTAACTCCTGTGATCGTTTCCGTTTGCTGTAACATATCGCCCAAGGTATGTCCGTCGTAAGGGTTGCCAGGATAACAGCGCATCCCAACGACAAAGCCCTCCTTCTGCGTGTTAACAATGCCCACCTTCACGCCAAATTCGTAACGCTTAAATGCCTTACCTTTTGATATGCAATCGACATGCGGTTCATGCAATGAGTACAATTTATTCTTGGCTTTGGGATTGTTATTTTACTTAAGTATTTGCTTGGCTTGAGCGAGTGGCTTTTGCGCTTCCAACTGTTTTAGCTCCTCAAGTTTACCAAGCTGACGCTCCAATTCTCTGACAACTCGCCCGACTCGTGTCGCAAGCATACTCAGTAATCGACGCATACGTTTGAATTGTCTTGCGTGTGCATATCGGCCTATTTTCTCTGCCATTCGTGGCGCTGTTCGTACATAGCTTTGGCGTATAGACAATCCTTCTTGTTGCATCAGCCCGATCATTTTCTGCATGATTTTCAGTAATAACTTGCTATCTGTTGGCCATGTTATGGCTTTTTCCGTTACCGTCGAATCAATACAAAATTTTATGAACGTGTATCTTTCTTTGAGTCGCTTGCAAAGTACAGCACGGCTTCCTTTAAAATATTTCTCTCTTCAGTCATCCTACGTAACCCCACTTTGAGCTTTCTAATCTTAACCAACCGAAGTGGGATAACATAGAATTTATATCAAGAAGAGCTATTTCAGTCGAACACTTCAGACTAAGTCTTTTGAGCGCCTAAAGAAGTGTATTACACTTATGAAATGAAGCTGGGCAAGCATATGGAATTCTTTCTTGTAGCTGAAAGTAAAAATACAGAATTCAGGGGAAGGTTATTGAAAAGTATACAAACTGTTAAATTAAACGATGAATTACTACTGGCTAAAGGAGGGGAAAGGCATTGCTATATTCACCCGGAGGATAGCCAAAAAGTGATTAAAGTCTACAAAGAAAATAATAGAAATAAGCAAAACGACCTAGAATATTTATACTATAACTATTTAACTAAAAGGAAACTGGACCTAGCCATATTACTCGATGTTTTGGTTATATAAATACTAATTATGGAGAAGGTGTCGTATTTCAACGTGCACTAGATTACGACGGAAGCCCTTCAAAATCATTGCAATACATGATGCTACATGCATCAATAACAATTGATGTGCAAAAAAAGCTACTTAGTCAGTTAGTTAATTATTTGAAAGAACAGCAAATACTTTTTATAGATACCTGTTTAAGCAACGTATTCTGTATTAAGCAAGAAAATAATGAATACAAACTATTGATCGTTGATGGGCTAGGGGCTAAACGACTAAACTACAAATATTGGCTATATATTCATATTGGGCTTTACCGTCGATACAAAATAAATAAGCAAGCAAAAAAATTATGGCGCTTCCATCACCAAGATTTACTCAAAATAAAAAACGGAAAGAAACAGTTTTCAAGGATGTAACATAAAATTTATTTGTATTAGCGTAATAACATGTCAATCTGGTTAGCTAAATAAACAGTGAATAAGTCCAAGACGCCCTTTATGCCCTCGGGTACTGGCATGTAGGATTTTTCGTGATTAAGGCATTGTATAAAGACGGGCTGGTTGCCCTGCGAAATACATTAACGATGAGCACGGAATATCCTGCATGCCCCTTAGAGTGCTTACTTACTCAAAGAAAGCTAAGAGGCCATCAGAGATGAAATCTTGTTTCATCTGGGTTTATTTTGTCAGAAAGCTTGTAAAGGACTTGCCATTCACTGCGCCTTCTTATCTTTGGTCTGGCCTCTTAGTTATCCACAGGGAACATCTAGGGACTTATTCAATGTTTCCCTAACCCTTTTCTTAAAGTAGCGTAATTGCCAGCTTTTTAAGTATGGGCTTACGCATTGAATTCTAACTATTTGAATGCTCTAACGTTTGCCAAGCATCAAACTGACTCAAGAACACTTGCCCTGTTAACTGCTCTAAGAAATGACTGCGCTCTAGCCTGTCCATGACAGGCCCTTTCACTTCAGATAAGTGAAACTTAACCTGGCTATCTTTAAGTAGCACATTGATAGCCTCTAAACTTTCAAGTGCAGAGGCATCAATGAAATTCACCGCAGGACACATCAACACAAAATGCTCTACATACGGGTGCTTCGCCACTAAATCATACACTCTGTCTTCTAAATAGCGCGCATTCACGAAGTATAAACTCTCATCAATACGCAGTGTTAAAACATGCTTGTGTGTTTCAACTTTGTGGCGCTTTACATTGCGAAAATGCTCAGTCCCTGTCACTAAGCCAACTTCTGCACTATGGGGCTTACTTGTACGATAGAGATGCAACAAAATAGAGACTGTCACACCTAACATAATCCCCAGCTCTACCCCATTGATTAGCGTGAATATAATCGTCACTAGCATGGCGCAAAAATCACTTTTTGAATATTGCCAAGTGCGCTTTAGCGCACCTAAATCAACCAGTGAAAGCACTGCCACAATAATCGTAGCGGCAAGAGTCGCTTTAGGTAAGAAGTAAATTAAAGGTGTTAAAAATACCGTAGCCAGTGCTATACCTAATGCTGCATAAGCTCCCGCAGCTGGGGTTTCAGCGCCCGCATCGTAGTTGACAACCGAGCGAGAAAAACCGCCCGTTACTGGAAACCCTCCCGATACTGAAGAAGCAATGTTGGCAGCTCCTAAACCAATGAGCTCTTGGTTGGGTGATATACGCTGTCTTCTTTTCGCTGCCAGTGTTTGCGCAACAGATACAGATTCAACAAACCCCACAATGCTGATGAGCAGCGCTGAGGCCAGTAATTGCTGCCATAGATCTATATCAAAATTAGGTAGCGTGAGCTGTGGCAACCCTTGAGGTATTTCTCCAACAATTTTAACCCCTCGCTGCTCTAAACCCAGCAGCCACGTTGCTGTAATTGTCACAACAATTGCAAGTACAGGCCCTGTTTTTGCGAGTGGTGCAGCCATTACTTCGCCAACCCCTATGCGAAGTAATAGCGGATATAAAGACTTCCTTACCCAGAACAGAAAAACTGTTGCACTAAATCCTAAAACAAGTGTTGGATAGTTAATATTTGGAAGATTATTAAACAGCGCGTGAGCAATCTCTAGAATATTGTGCCCCTGTGCGGACACACCTAACACATGCTTTAACTGACTGGCAGCAATGATAATGCCCGCTGCACTAATAAAGCCAGATATCACAGGGTGACTTAAAAAATTAGCAAAGACACCTAATTTCAATACACCCATCAAAATCAGCATTAAACCGGAGATAAACGCTAACACGATTGCAGCGACCAAGTATTGCTCTGTCGTTGCCAACGAAAGGTTACCTAGTGCCGCAGCTGTCATTAACGAAACCACTGCCACAGGCCCGACAGATAAGGTACGGCTGGTACCAAATACGCAGTAAGCGATTAACGGCAATATGCTGGCATATAAACCAACTTGAGCCGGAAGCCCTGCAAGTAATGCGTATGCGAGTGATTGCGGGATCAACATCACCGTCACTATGAGTGCCGCCACTGCATCACTGCTTAATTGTTGGCGATCGTATACCTTAGCCCAACTCAAAAATGGGAAGTATTGCTTTAACATTCAAATGCTCGTTGAATAATAAACACTGCGATCTCGATACAGTTTCACAGCGAGGAGGGGATTAAAATCTCGAGAAAAAGGCGCACTGCGTTGCAGAAGATAAGAAAGCAGTGAGCAACTATTGAAGTTGCTCTACTTGCGTTGTAGTGCGTTAAAAATTAACTATCAGACTTACGCCCAGGTAACGCCAACCACTCTTTCCCTTTCAGCATTCCATTCCAGTAAAGCCAAGGTAGAATTTGAGCTTTTAATATCCAAGAGAGCTTAGAAGGACGTTTGCCTTCAATCAACCACAGTGGCAGTGAAGGGAGCAATTTGCCACCATAACCAAATTCAGCTAAGACAATCTTGCCGTGTTCAACCGTTAATGGGCAAGAGCCATAGCCATCGTATGTTGCCTCTAAACTGCTTGCAGCCATTGCAGCAAGTATATTTTCTGCAACCACTGGTGCTTGCTTTCTAACCGCCGCTGCTGTTTTAGCATTGGCAGTATTGTTAGCATCACCAACACCAAAAATGCGGTGATATTTTTTATGCTGCAAAGTTTGTGAATCAAGATCAACCCAACCTGCAGCATCAGCTAGCGGGCTATCACTGATAAACTTAGGGGCGCATTGAACAGGACAAACATGCAGCATATCGAACTCTTTTTCGACTTCTTGCTGGTTGCCATCTGCATCCGTCATCTTAAACGTCGCAATTTTGTTCGGCCCATCAACTTTAATTAAATTCTGTGAAAAGCTAAGCTGTATCTTGTACTTTTCCACATATTCCATCAACACCGGCACATAATCAGCCACTCCAAATAGCGCTGGGCCTGCATTGCAAAACTCAACATCAATGCTATTTAGACGTGATTCACTCAACCACTTTGAGCACGCAAGATACATTGCTTTTTGTGGTGCGCCAGCACATTTAATCGGCATCGGTGGCTGGGTAAAGATCGCTTTACCTTTTTCAGTTTTCTGCACTAACTCCCAAGTATAAGGAGCTAAATCAAAGCGGTAGTTTGAGGTAACGCCATTACTACCCAAGGTTTCTTCCAAGCCTTCAATAGCACCCCAGTTAAGCGTTAAGCCCGGTGCGACTACAAGATACTGGTAATGAATCAACTCGCCATTAGCTAACACAACTTGTTGATCATCAGGCTTAAATGCCGCTACTTCAATTTGATACCACTTTACGCTATCTGGCATCACATCAACCATTTTGCGAACAGTATCAGGGGCTTCGAAAATACCGCCGCCCACCATAGTCCAACCCGGCTGGTAATAGTGCTCAGTGGATGGTTCGATAATGGCGATGTCTAGCTTTGGGTTACGCTTAAGTAAACTAGCCGCAGTTGCCTGTCCACCTGTTCCGCCGCCTATGATGACAATTTGATGGTTACCAATTACCACAGCATCAGTAACTTCTTGTGCATCTGAATTAGCTTGTTCGTCACTAGCAGCTGTGGCTGCTACGGACTTTGCTAAGTTATCTGCGCGATCGTTCAGTTTATCCACATCGTAACCGGCATTTTTAGCACTGGCAGAAATTTCAGAAAAATCACTGTGTCCAGCTTGGCTTAGCGCCCAAAGATTGGTACAGCGCGTGCCTGTTCTGCAAAATGCCAACACTGGCTCATCAGCTTGCTCAAGAAGCTCACCAAATGCTAAGGCTTGTTCATCTGTATAGTCTTTTGGGCTAACCGGTAGGTAGTGCCATTGGATGCCCTTAGCTTCACATGCCTCGCGAATACTGTCACTTGCAGGCTGGTCTTCTCCCTCATTATCAGGGCGGTTACAGATGATTGTTTTGATACCAGCTGCGCTGATTTGCTCAACATCTTCTGGGTTTATTTGTGCACAGACGCTCAAATTAGCAGTAAGTGGACGCATTTCCATCACAAGCTCCTTTGTTGTTTAGAATTACTGGCTGACATTCGCCAATACTTCTTATGATTGTTTTAATGTAGATACCTCAAAGGAATGCACCTCAAGGTATCTAAAACAGCTAACAGCTAACTCATTGACTGTTAACGACACTACTTATTAAATTTACGCTATTTAAAATAAATTAACAGGTATCTTGAGATAAGACTGCCCGTTTTCTTCTTGCGGCGGCATATTACCTGCGCGGATATTCACCTGCACCGCCGGTAAAATTAACTGTGGCATGTTCAAGGTACTATCTCGCTCGCTGCGCATTTTTACAAAGTCAGCTTCACTGACACCGTCTTTAACGTGAATATTTCCTTCCTTCTCCGCTGCAACAGTCGTTTCACAGGCGTATTCGTCGCGCCCTGGTGCCTTATAGTCATGGCACATAAACAAGCGCGTTGAAGGGTCTAATTCGAAAATACGTTTGATTGAACGATATAATATACCTGCATCACCGCCTGGGAAGTCACAGCGAGCAGTACCAAAATCAGGCATAAACAATGTATCGCCAACAAAAGCGGCATCACCAAACAGATAGGTCATACAAGCGGGCGTATGGCCGGGTGTATGCATTGCCTTCCCCTCAAGGGTGCCTATTTTAATTACGTCGCCATCCTCAAAAAGCTGGCCAAATTGCTCTCCTTCACAACGCATTTCACTGCCGCTATTAAAAGCTTTACTGAAGGTTTCTTGCACTTGGGTAACGCTTGAACCAATGCCGATTTTAGCGCCTGTTTTTTCTTTCAAATAAGGCGCTGCTGACAAGTGATCTGCATGAACGTGGGTTTCAAGTATCCACTCAACCGTTAAACCTTGCTGTGAGATATAACTGAGCATATCATCGGCAGACTGACAGGTCGTCTTGCCCGACGGGTAATCAAAGTTCAATACCGAGTCGATTATCGCGCAGCTTTTAGATTGTGGATCTTGTACCACATAGCTGAATGTATATGTCGCTTCATCAAAAAACGGAGTAACTGTAGGTTGCATATCAAAACACCTCTTTGAAAGGCCCCTGCATAATCATTAGTTTATGCAAACTGATACCTTAAGTTAAAAAACGTTATACGAAATAGATATAACCATATAACCAATTAGAATATGAGTATTCTATGCCTTTGTATTTTTTTGTCAACGTATAAAATTTAAACAAACTTTCTCATTACTATTTTTCCACGAGTTATTGAATAATGCGTCACTTAAAAACCACTATTGACCCTAGCTTAAAAGACATTTACCACAATAGTTTTGAGCGTAAAGCAAGCCGCGCTATTGTTTTAAAAGGTGCTGATATACTGCTGCTTTATACCGCCCGTTACGAAGATTACAGCTTGCCAGGTGGTGGTATTGATCCTGATGAAGAGAACATTTGCGGTTTAATCCGAGAGTTAAAAGAAGAAACGGGCGCTCAAAACATCCGTAACATTCGCGAATTCGGCCGCTATGATGAGCACAGACCCTGGTATAAAAACGACTTTGATAGTGTGCATATGATCTCGTACTGCTACTACTGTGACATCGATGATGAAAGACTCTCACCTGAATACGAAGCTCACGAAATCAGCAATGGAATGTCGCCACATTGGGTCAATATTCACAAAGCCATCGCTCACAATTTAGATATCATTGCCAACAGCTCTAAGCAGGGCCAATCCATCATTCGTGAAACTTATCTTTTACAGTTGATTGCCAAAGAGAACAACTTAACTACTAAGGAACATGCGATTAAGTCCCAAAATCTTCTCTGTGGATAACTAAGGGGCCAGATCCGCGGAAAAATACGCAGTGAATGGCCAGTCCTTTACAAGTGTTTTGACAAAGGAGGTGGCCCCTTAGATATCCACCCTACGGGGCGTACAGGATATTCCGTGCTTTTCGTTAATGCTTTTCGCCGGGCAACCAGCCCGCCTGTAAGCATTGCCTCAATCACGAAAAATCCTGTGCGCCAGTACCCGAGGGCATAAAAGGCGTTTGGGACTTAATCGCATGTTCCCTAACTAAAATTAATGAGCTAGCAGAGCGTTGGGCTGTTGCGTTGGAGCCACTCAAGATATGCATCAAATTCAAGTGGTTTAGAGTAGTAGTAACCTTGTGCTAGATCGCAGTGGCAAGCGACGAGTTCCTCTGCCACAGCCTGCGTTTCAATGCCTTCGGCGACCACACGTAAATCGAGGATACGTGCCATTTCTATTGTCGTTTTTACGATATCTAAATGGCGCTGATTGGTATCCATTTCGGTAACAAATACACGATCAATTTTCAGCTCGTTAAAAGGCAACTCTAAAATATGAGAGAGCGAGGAATAACCTGTTCCGAAATCGTCAATTGAGACACTTACACCCATCTTTGAGAGCCCATCCAGCACATGTTTAACACTGCTGTAATCACTAATCATGACTGACTCTGTCAGCTCAAGGTTCAGTAATTTGGCTGGTACTTGCCACTTCTCTAAAATACTTTGAACATTGTGTAAAAATTTCCTATCAATAACGTCGGAGCCACTGATATTGACTGAAACCTGATGCTCTTTAAAACCTAGGCTCATCATCTGGCGAATGTCTTGGCACGCCCTATCAATCACCCAGAGACTGACATGGTTGATAAGCCCTGTATCCTCCGCTAATGCAATTAAAGCATCTACGGGAATGAAGCCATGCTCTTTATGTTTCCAACGTAACAGCCCTTCTGAGCCATGCACTGTGGCCTTGAGCGGGTTAACCTGCGGTTGGTGAAAAAGCATTAACTCATCATTGCTTAGTGCTTCTCGCAGCTCGCTCGCAAGCGTTAAACTATAGTGTCGCTTTTCATCATAACCACTGATCGCCAGTCCATCTCGAATGCCGGTCTCTAAAGCCTGAAACGTTTTCTTCATCACCGCACTCGCTGATAAATGCTGGCTGTTCACTCGATAAAATCCAATACTTGTTTTCAGATTGACAGACACACCACTCATTTCAAGAAATGCATTTACACAGTTTGATAATGGCTCTAACTTTTCAACAACAATTTGATGACTTTCATTCGCCCTTAGCAACACAGCGAACACATTATCTCTGACACGAGCGATTTTGATCGTTTGGCTACTTTCAGGCACCAGCTTTAAGAAATCGCTATTCGATTGCACATAACCTCGCGTGCTATGTAAGAAGTGCTCCATTAAAGTTGCACTTTGTTGCTCACTTAAATAGGGAGACAATCGATTAAGGCCTGTGACAGAAATCAAACACAATGTCGTCGATATCTGCGCTTGAATTTGATGTTCAACCCGCTCTTCTAAAATCTGATGATTAGGTAAACCTGTTTCTAAATCGTGGGTTGCATTGTACAAGCTAATTTCTTTTTGTTGCCTTACCCGCTCAGATAGCGCCATCGCCATCAAGGTAATTTCGAACACAATACAGACACCAAAAATGTTGCGTACAACAAACGAGTAAGGAATAACATCCGTCAATTCTAACGGCTGAATAGCACCGCCGATAAGCAGCGGTATCCAAGAAACGATGTACAGTGCTGAACCAGAATTGCCACTATTATAGTTTTTATAAAGTAGGTAAAAGCACAGCGGATAAGCAATGCTCATGGCCACAAAAAAGATAGGCGCAGCGATGCTTTCACTGATCAGTGTTGAAAAAGCACTTAGTGAAAAAAGAAGATAAACATAATACAAGCAACGACGATAAATAAGTGTTCGCTGCTTGTGATAATTCATAAAAAATAATGCAAATAACACCGCAAACGTCAGTGTTAAATAATTCAAACTAATGACGTTGAGGCGTAAATAATGATATAGCCAGTTAGGGAAAAGATAGTGGCCAAAACCTTGTACGATTGACATCATCGTCAGCACAGACAGTATATAGCCAATATAAATTAAAAAGATGCGCTCTTTAAGACCATAAAACAGCACTAGGTTGTACAGCGCAATCATACAAAGGATGCCAATAAATGCCCCCCAAATCAGGTTTGTGCTACGAATAAGTGGCACAAAGCTTTCTTGGGAGTAAATATGTATTGGCGTTTTAGCGATTCCTACTGTTTCAATACGGCTGTAGATATCAATTTGAGCTTTCGCAGATAAAGAAAATTTATAATTTAAAACTGTGCGATCTAGCAGTGAAAGCTGCTGATTACTCCAACTTAGCTCCCGCTTTTGCTTAAGCTCTGATTGTGCAAAGTGATATACCTTTAATTGATTCAGCATTGGATTATCAAAATGCATCACTAACGAAAGCTCATCATTAGAGTGATTAACTAAGCTGGTTTTAATCCAATATGCTTGCGACTCAAAGCTCCAAGGTATTGCAGTTGTAGAAGTCGACTCCATCGGAATATGTAGAATATCATCTACGGTCAAACGCCGGCTTTTATCAACACTAAAACTTCTTTCAATTTGCAGTTTATCATTTGACTGCAACGCTTTTTCCGTCGGATCCGCTATATTCAAACCAAGAAAATACAAGGGCAGTAATATCAGAGCCATGAGAGCGATACTTATTGTTAACCTATTCTTGACCCAAAAATACATGCTTTTACCGATGTCTTTGTGCTTTCACTCAGGGGTAACCACACTGAGCACTTCATATGTAACAGATGACCTTAAATCGATCAGGCTCCAAACGTTGGCTTCCAGTTGCGCCAGTGAAATGAATTATAGCTTATTAATATTGATAAGGTTTTTAACATAGAACTGAGTCTTTATATTGCCACGACTTCTACTGAGTGACAAATCTGTTCAACTCTTTCGCGCTAGAGCTCAATGTTAATACCTCTGAAAGCTTAGCGCTAAAAGACACACCTTCTTGATTACCCGAAGGCTGGATACCTGGATGTATTCATGAATCACTCTGATCAAGTCAAAACCAATTTCCATTCAGACACAAAAAAGCCCAGCGTCTCTTTATATTGAGAAAGCTAGGCTTAAACGACACACCCCTGACACCGAATGTGATTTCAAAAAACAAAACATTAAACATTATCAGTACGAAGTAAGGAGGCGGAAAAAATTGTCTGGAACAATTTTTCACAGCGCAGCTGCCCGAAGGGTGAATACATGGATGTATTCATGAATCACTCTGATCAACCAACTGCAATTTCCGTTCAGGCACACAAAAGCCCAGCGTCTCTTTATATTGAGAAAGCTAGGCTTAAACGACACACCCTGACACCGAATGTGATTTTAAAAAACAAAACATTAAACATTATCAGTACAGAGTAAGGAGGCGGAAAAAATTGTCTGGAACAATTTTTCACAGCGCAGCTGCCCGAAGGGTGAATACATAGATGTATTCATGAATCGAACCGGTTCGATGACGCTAAAGAAAAGTATTTGTAACTGGGAGTTTCTACTAAAGGCAATTTTGAAAAAAAAGATGGTGCCCGGAGGCGGAATCGAACCACCGACACGAGGATTTTCAATCCTCTGCTCTACCGACTGAGCTATCCGGGCATTGTGCTTAAATGCGGCGCACATTAAACAACGAACCGTTTTTTCAGTCAAGCCTTTTTTAAAAAAATCAAAAAATCTTTAAAATTAACAAGAAAGCGGGCGTTATAAGCTATAGTTGTTTCTAACTCTTTCTCCAATATAGCGTGGATTGACCAGAGGAATATGCGATTAAACCCTATACGCCTCTGGCTTCAAGGATATTAGGTGATAGAGGCAATTTTTACAGACGGACTGGTTGCCCGGCGAAAAAAATTAACGAAGAGCACGTAATATCCTTAAAGCCCCGAAGGGTGTGCAATAAAAGGGGGACTCCTTTGCCACATACTATAGAAGGACTCGCCATTTACTGCACTTTTTTTCTCGAACTTAACCCTTTTGTTGTTCACAGAGAAGATTTAGGATTTAATAGCATGTTCCTTTATATCAGCTATACTTTTTTTCAATGATAACAAGCGCTTCATAGCTGTTTCGCGCTAAAAACGTATTTTAATACGAAAGCCTAAAAGCTATCGATCAATAAGCAGAGGAAAACGGGTTGTTACAGTTTAATAAGAAAAACAAACTGGGCTCTGGGCGGGTTTGCCTGCATGTCACCGAAGAGGGTACTTCAATTGCAGTGAGCCGCTTACAAGGCACTCAGTTACAGCTGCAATTATGCCAATACTTCAGCGCGTTAGACATTGCTGAATCTCCCGACATCATCCAAGATTTTATTGAAAAAAATAACCTTAACGGCGCTAATTGCTCATTGGTCTTAAATGCCAGTGAGTATCAATTATTACTAAGTGAAGCACCACAAGTGAGCGAGCATGAAATTTGTGAAGCGCTGTGGTGGAAAGTAAAAGACTTAGTGGCTTTCGATATAGACAACGCCCAAATAGATTACCTTGATCTGCCAGAAGATAGCGCCAAACATCAAGGCCGTAAAATGTATGCAGTTATCGCCGACAAGAAAAAAGTAAAAGCACGTGTTGATTGGGCTGAAGCCTTAGGCTTAAACCCGATAGCAGTGGAAATTCCTGAAACGGCTTTATTGCACCTCGTGACTGACCTTTGTAGTGGCGTCACCGGCACCTCTATCCTCTATCTGGATAGTGAGCAAAGCTTATTGATGCTGATGTCAGAAGGAAACATGTATTTAGCACGTACCCTTCAATACGACTACTTAGAAAGAATGGACGCGGTTGTACTCGACGTGCAACGTTCAATGGATTATTACGAGAGTCAAATTGGCAAACCACCTTGTTCAAAAGTCGTTGTTCTTCCACAACAAGAATCAGATGGTGCCATGATGCAAACACTGGCCATTAATATGGGCGTTGAAATAAACAGCGTCGACATCAACCAGCTAATCGACTCTCTTGAAACGATACCCAAGGATTTAGAGCAGCATTGTCTATTAGTGATTTCCGGCGCATTACGTTTAGATAAAAAGGCAAAATAATGAAGCAGACGATAAATCTATTACCTGCCAAAGCCAAACAAAGCAAAGATTTACTGGCCTTTAACAATGTAGTTATTGTATTGGGATTGACCTTTTTTGTTGGGATCTCCGTTATTTCAGGTCTCTGGTGGCAAAGCAATAATTTGCAAGACCAGAACAGCTTACAGCTCTCTAAAAATGCGCTACTGCAAAATCAATTAAGCCAGCTCTCAAGCCAATTAACCGAGCGAGTCACTCCGCAAACTTTAACTGACCAGCTATCAACCTTGCAAAACCAGATCCAAGCAATGCAGCAAGTAAGCGAGCTATCGGTCACTATAGATGAAAACCAAAGCCGAGGCTTTTTAGCAACTCTACAAAAAGTCGATCAAAGCCTGCCTGCAACAACATCGATTGAGCGGTTAACTATAAACAGCGAAAAACACCTCGAGCAAATCGCTGGCGAGATCACCGACATCAAAGCTCTACCTGTCATACTTTCGGCTTTAAAAGAGCAAGGGTTTCTTACAAAACTCACCAAAACAAGTGGCGTCAATAACGGTAATTTTTATCGATTTGAAGTTTCTTCCACTCTTTCGAGTAATGGAGGTAATCAATGAAATATGCCGCTATGAGTGAAAAGTTCGATCAATTTACAAAGCGTGAAAAAGTATTAGTGATCGCCACAGCATTAGTGCTCATGATAGTACTCTTTTACACTGCATTCATTGAAAGTTTAGTGACCAAAGTAAGTCAATCAGAGCAGCAATTACAAAGCGCTCGTGATATGCAGATAAAAATAGAGCAGCAGATCAATCAAACACAGCAAAGCTTATCTATGAGCCCCAATGAAGCGATTGAAGTAAAAATCACAGAGAGCCAAGCACAACTGCAAACGCTCAAAGATGAGTTACAACAAAATAGCATTCAGGTTGTATCAGTAAAACAACTGGCAAACCTCCATCAGATAATTACAAGTCCTGCAAACACAGTTAAGTTGCAAAATGTTCAATTTGATACTTCGCAATACCAACAAGATGAAGAGAGCGAAGGTGCTAATACTAATTTAGCAAAGTGTGAAACTAAACTTTCAGTGCAAGGCAGTAAGCAGCAGCTGGCCGATTATTTAGCGTCTTTAGAGCAGCAACCCGTAGGTATTTATTGGAACAAGCTGAATCTCCAACAGTTAAAAGATCAACAAATGCAGCTAAATTTAGACTTTTATGTCCTTTGCGCGAATTAATCTGATTTATAAAACCCTACAACTTCAAAATTTTATAGTAACGAGGTAGAAACATGGCAGCACCGAAAATGAAGATTAGAATCGGTGACTTATTAGTGCAAAATGGCGTTATTACTGAAGAACAGCTGATGTCTGCCCTTGCCTCTCAGAAAGAGACTCGGCAAAAGCTCGGTAAAGCGTTGGTTGTACTGGGCTATGTCAAGGAAGAGCAATTCCTTAACTTTTTAGCACAGCAGCTAAAAATCCCGATGGTAGACCTCTCTCGTTACAACTTTAATCATAACGATGTTTTAAAGCTCTCAGAAACCCATGCGCGACGCTTTCGCAGTGTGGTACTGAAAGAAGAAGCGGAATATTTCCTTATCGGCATGACCGATCCTTTAGACATCTCCGCTTATGATGAGATCCAAAGGCTACTGCCAAAACCTATTGAATTAGCAATAGTACCTGACAGCCAGTTACTCACAACTCTAGATCACATGTACCGCCGCACCAGCGAAATAGATGACTGGGCCGACCAGCTGAGTGATGAGATTGTTGAGGACACCTTTGATTCCGCTAAATTATCAGAAACTGACGATGCAGATATCCCTGTTGTTCGCTTACTAAAAAGTATTTTTGAGGATGCGGTTTCTGTCGGTGCTTCTGATATCCATATTGAACCTGATGAAAACGTTTTGCGCATCAGACAAAGGGTTGATGGCTTACTCCAAGAACACGTGATGAAAGATGCGCGTATCGCCCCTGCTCTAATTTTGCGCTTAAAGCTGATGGCTGAGCTAAACATCTCAGAAAAACGTTTGCCCCAAGACGGCCGCTTTAACATTACGGTTAAAAGCCACAATATTGATGTGCGTATGTCGACAATGCCGATTCAAAATGGTGAGTCTGTGGTGATGCGTTTACTCGATCAAACAGACGGGCTCATTGAGCTCAATAGCATTGGTCTCCCTAGTAAAATGCGCAAGCGCTTAAATAAACTAATCAAAGAGCCTAATGGTTTATTGTTAGTCACAGGCCCGACAGGTAGCGGCAAAACAACCACCCTTTACGGCGCCCTCAACGAGCTCAACATTGCCGAAAAGAAAATCATCACTGTTGAAGATCCCGTAGAATATCGCCTACCTCGAATCAACCAAATACAAGTTCATCCAAAGATCGGTTTGGATTTTGCAACTGTACTGAGATCTTGTTTACGCCAGGACCCTGACATCTTGCTAGTAGGTGAAATCCGCGATTTAGAAACTGCCGAAATCGCTTTGCGAGCATCTATGACGGGCCACTTTGTACTGTCGAGCTTGCACACCAATGATGCGATTTCCAGTGCAATGCGCTTAATCGATATCGGGATTGAGGGCTATATCGTCGCAACAGCACTGCGCGGAGTACTCGCACAGCGCTTAGTGCGCAAAGTGTGTGAGCACTGTAAAACCGATTACCAGCCAACTGCACAAGAGCAAGCATGGCTAGATGTTAAATTGCAGCACAGCGATATGCAAAGCCAGGGCTTTAAACAAGGTGGCGGCTGCACCAGCTGCAACAATACCGGCTATATTGGCCGTGTAGGTATTTTCGAGCTACTTGAAGTTGACGAGCAAATGTCTGATGCATTGCGTGCCAATGACAGTTACGGGTTTGCCAAAGCCACCCGCGAAAGCGATAGCTATCAACCGCTTGTGATCAGCGCTCTTGAAAAAGCCGTTGAAGGGGTAACAAGCCTAGCAGAAGTTTTCCGTGTCACTGAGCAGCTTGAAGAGATAGAGGAGCAACGCTAAATGCCGATTTATGCATACACTGGCCGACACGTTGACGGATCACAGGCCAGCGGCACCATTGATGCTGTAGGGCGCACAGAGGTTGTTATGCAGCTCGAACAAAGAGCGATTGTGCCAGTGCGTATTGAAGCGATAAGCGGTGGTAATGGCAAAGCAAGTCACAGCAAAGATGCGGGTAGAGGACAGCCGCTTTCGCTGTTTAAAAAAGTGACTCTTGATGAAACCATTATGCTGTCTCGCCAGCTTGCAAGCCTTACCCGTGCAGGCGTGCCTATTGTTGCATCGCTAAGAGGATTGTCTGACACTGTTAACAACCCTGTGGTCGCTGAAAACCTCGATGGCGTGGCCGACAGCCTAGAAAAAGGCCAAGAACTCTCTGTAGCGGTTGGTAAGCATCCTAAAGTATTTTCAGACCTCTATGTCAGCATGATTAGAGTCGGTGAAAACACAGGCCGAATTGACGATGCGTTTAGCCAGATGGCAGGTTATTTAACCTTAGAGCGTCAAACGCTTCGCAACCTTAAGCAGGCCACTCGCTATCCGCTTTTTGTCATTTCTGCGATTGCCATTTTCATCGCTATTATCAACCTCTTTGTCATCCCAAGCTTTAAAGATGTATTTGATGCCATTGGCGGTCAGCTTCCTTGGCAAACCCGCCTGCTCATTAGCATCTCGGACTTTAGCTTAGCTTATTGGCCCCATGTATTAGTGCTGCTTTCAGTACTTTTTTACGCTTTCTCACGCTGGAAAAAAAGCCCTGCGGGTAAGCTCTCTTGGGATGAAATAAAGTTTAAGATTCCATTAGTGGGTGCTATTTTTTATCGCTCAGTTTTGGCGCGCTTTGCAAGAACTTTTAGTGTTGTGCTAGGCGCAGGTATGCCAATTGAGCAGGGGTTAAGCGTGGTCGCTAAAGCGGTTGATAATGACTTTGTCGGCAGTAAAGTCGATCAAATGCGTGTCGGTATAGAGCGAGGCGAAGGTTTTACCAGTTCTGCTAAGCGCACAGCGATGTTCAGCCCTCTCATAATGCAGATGTTGGCTGTCGGTGAAGAGACCGGAAAAGTCGATGAAATGCTCGCCGAGGTTGCTGATTTTTATGAAGAAGAAGTAGAATATAAGTTATTGGGATTATCGAGTGCTATCGAGCCGATTTTAATTATTATTATCGGTGCGTTAGTACTTATATTGGCATTAGGGGTGTTTTTACCACTATGGGAGCTCAGCTCTGCTGTTAATCGCTAAAATAAACGATCAATCAGTGTCAATTAAAGTTATCATTAGACTGGCAGCTATTATAATTTTTAGTCTATGCTTTAAGTAGGTGTTCTATTAGAGATGCATTAGGGATTTAGCGCATACTCTTAGTTAATCAAGGAAGCCTATTAAGAACTAAACCCTGCTAGATACAGTGCATTTTGAGAAGAGACGGATAAAAGGAATAAGATAATGAAAAAACAGCAGTCTGGTTTCACTATTATTGAATTAATCGTGGTTATTGCGTTATTAGGGATACTTGCAGCAGTCGCGTTACCGCGCTTTATCGATATCTCTTCAGATGCTCACAAAGCAACTGTGCAAGGTACTGCCGGTGGTTTAGCATCAGGTATTGCTCTGGCAAAAGCTCAAGCAATTGCGCAAAATGTTATCGCGGGACAAGCAATGGCATTTGATGGCTCTCCCCTTTACATGAACAAAAATAAGCTGCCGATTTCTAGCTCAGGCCCTAAACCTTCAGCAGCTGGCTGTGTTGAAGTATGGAACGCCGTGCTACAGGCGAATGCACCGACAGTTTCAACATCAGATGGCGCTTCCTTTAAAGTTATTTATCAAAAACCGATTTGTGAGTTTAGATACAACAAAGACGGAACGGGCAATGTCAAAATTGACTACTCCCAAGAAACAGGATTTGTTATCCCAACGCTAAAATAGCGCGCTCTTATTTGCCTATAAATACTGCCTGCTTAAAAGGAGCTGACCATCAAGCTTTATAACACTTTACTCTACACAGTTACGCCTACAAGCGCACTGCGCAGAACAAAGAATAAGCTTGATGGACACCACTGCAAACAGCTAGGCTTTACCTTCGTTGAATTGATAACGGTGATGTTGTTAGTCGGCATTTTATCAGCTGTTGCCTTCTCTCGCTTCGCCAACCCTGATATTTACAATGAAGCCTTGCTTGTTAATAAGCTGCAAAGTTATTTACGCCTTGCCCAACAAGTTGCTTTGTCTAACGCCTCTTCATCCAACACTTTATCATCTAACACTTCTGCGAACAGTGCCAGCCAATTAAAAATTGAAGCGAATAACAATCAATGGAAGATTTCAGTTTTCAATGATGCGCACTCAAGAGTTCATCAATTGTCTATGCAATCTGCTATTGCCCTTGATGAGCAAGAAATCTACGACACGCTAGTGCTTAACTTCTCTGAAAATGGTGATTTAGTGGAAGTACAACTCGGCGCTGTCACTAAGGCAGTTTCCAAAAGTATCGCTCTTCAAATCGGCACAGCGTCAATTTGCATAGCTCCAACAGGGTATTCCTATGAAGGCGCTTGCATCTAACGTTTGGCTTAAACGCCCCACTAAACATTTAAATACGCCCTCATCTAACCAGGGTTTTACGCTAATAGAATCTATCTTTACCATTGCCATTATAGCGATAGCAATGACAGGGCTGATTGCTATGTGGTCTAAATCTGTTGTGCGCAGCGCAGATCCCTACTGGCAAACTCAAGTGGCTGCTTTAGGGAAAATATATCTCGCTCAAGTAGCTCAGCAAGACTTTGCAACTCTACAAGATTTTGTTGATAGTACTAACCAGAAGCCGCAATCATCAATATCCCAGTATGCTCAATTTAGCGTAAAGCTTTCTCTTAACAACGCAGGAGCTGACTTTAACTTAGCCGATAAAGCCCTTAAAAAAGTCAGTATATTAATTAAGGGTCCAGCGGGCAGTGAGCAGCAATTTGTCACTTACAGAGGTGATTTTTAATGCCTGCTGTAAAACAACAAGGCTTCACTCTTATCGAGCTTATTGTGGTCATTGTTATCACTGGCATCATAGCCGTGACAAGCACCCAGTTTATCGTCAACACCGCCAAAGGATTTAGTGCGACCAGTATGCGCGATAAAAGAGCCAATACACTGCGCATCAGTTTGGCAAAGATAGAACATCAATTGCACAACAGCATTAAAAACAGCGTTAGAGTCCGCAAAAGCAAGCATTCTCAATGTATCGAAATGCTACCAATTTCAGCCTCTGCTTTTTACTTGCCGAATAAATCCAGCAGACCATCCAGGCAAATCAAAACCATAAGCCTAAATACAAATGTTATTGGTAAAAGCCCTGTACTAGGCTCTGTAGCAGGCTCTTTGGCAAACACAATTAAGCAGCCGCCAAACAAGCAATCCCTCTATTACAGTGTGTTGAATAATTCAGTGTTAGCGCAGCGAAAAATCCTGCAAAGTCCTGTAACTGAGCTTGAGTTAGCCAAACCTATCGCGATTCAAACTCCTGCAAAGCAGGGCTTAGTTCATTTTACATCAAGCGCCGTAAGCTACTGCCTAGAGAAAGACAGCCTTTATCGATACACAAACTATGCGATGAAAGAAAAGCAACCTGACAGTGCTTCTTTGCCAAATAAAGAACCTCAAAGAGTGCTGCTTAATCAAAATCTACTGCCTGCTTCATTTTTCTCTATCGATAAAAAAGCCAAACTACTTAAGATCAATTTAGTGAGCGAAGTGAATTTAGCCGAAGCTACAGAAGAAGTGATGTTGCATCAGCAGTGGTGGCTATCTGATGAATAAGTTGAACGTAATTGCTACTAAAGGCCATCAAACAGGCCTAGGCCTTATTAGCGCTTTATTTGTCATTACTGTTTTAGCATTACTCGCGGCGGGAATGGCGAGCTTAAGTGTTAGCTCAGCTCAAACTCACACTCAGCAAATTTTGAATATTCGAGCACACAGCGCTGCACATTCAGCCATGCAAATCTACCAAGCTAAAACAGCGGCAAAAATGCAATGCACTAAAGAGCCTGTTCACTATAAATATGAGACTCAAGGCTTATATGGTTGCCAAGCATCGCTAAGCTGTGAAAATGTGGATTACCAAAAAAGTAGCTATATAACACTAAAAGTGAATGCGAGCTGCGGCACCGGCATCGATAGTGCTAGCGCACAGCTCACAAAACGCCTAGTAAACTAACTAGATCCCATACTCCTCACGGTATGCATTAATTGCTTGTACCTGCGTTTGGTAGCCACCTTCTTCCTCTAAATACTGCACAATATGAGAAAGATCGATTATGCTAATTACCGGCATTTTATAGTCGCGCTCAACTTCTTGAATCGCAGACAGCTCCTGCTTACCGCGCTCCATTCTATTCACCGCAATAAGTACTGCTGCAGGTGTCGCACCTGCATGATCAATGATGCTCATGACTTCTCTGATCGCTGTGCCTGCAGTAATCACATCATCTACAATAACAACACGCCCTTCTAATGGAGCGCCTACTAAAGAGCCTCCTTCACCGTGATCTTTCTCTTCTTTACGGTTGAATACGTAAGGAACATCTTTAGCATGTTGTGTTGCCAGTGAAGAAACAGTCGCTATTGCCAGTGGTATTCCTTTGTATGCAGGGCCAAATACAATGTCATAATCGATTTTTGCATTTTCTAGTGCCGCAGCATAAAACTCCCCAAGCTTAGCAATCGCCAATCCAGATTTAAATAAACCGGAATTAAAGAAATAGGGACTAACACGACCTGATTTTAACGTAAATTCACCAAAGCAAAGTACATTTTGCTCGATAGCAAGTTTGATGAAGTCTCTTTGATATTGCTGCATTGTAATTACATCCCCATTATTCTTAATTGCGGCTAATTTTACACTAGCTAGCAAATACTCTATATGAAAAATTTGACCGATTTACAGGGTTCTCAAATTTCTAACCAGCGACCGCAAATCAATAATCCCTGAACACCTCTTAACTTATTTCAGTTCATTAAACTATCGATGTTCAAAATCTGCCAAAAACTAACCAAAAACAACCTAAATGACGATAAATACTGCCTAGTATATAAATATTTAACCAAGAAAATTTCATTTTCATACGCTAGCCTATACAATTACCCCTTGACTGGCTGCATCGCTGTTATACATGGGCATAACAAGCGACACTAAACCTTTTTTATAGACAAAACTGCCCAATAGTACAAAGTACAGGAAATCGATATGCGCGTAATCTCATTCAATACCCAAGGTATTGAACAAGCTACTGACAAGGGCTTATTTACTTGGTTAGCAGACCAAGATGCAGATGTGATTTGTCTGCAAGATTTGCGTGCAAAAGAATACCAGCTAGATGACGACAAATATCATCTTGATGGTTACTACCCATATTTCTTCGATGCCTTTGAAGATGGCTACAGCGGTGTTGCGATTTACACTAAGCACCTACCAAAAGCGATCATGACAGGTTTAGGCTTTGAGTTATGCGATTATGAAGGACGCTTTATTCAAGCGGATTTCGAAAACGTCAGCATCTCTTCACTACTCGTTCCATCTGGTCTAAAAAATGATGCAGCCCAAGCGGTTAAACACCAGTTTATGGAGCACTTACTGGCTCACTTTAAAAAGACCCAACGCAAGCGCCGTGATTTCATTTTCTGTGGCACACTTAATACCGCTCACCGCACTACAGATATTTCTAACTGGTACGTTAGCCAAAGCATTTCAGGCTTTTTACCCAGTGAGCGTGCGTGGATGGAAGAAGTTATTAGTGAGCTAGGCTACGTTGATGCCTTTAGAGAAGTTAATAAAGCAGATCGTCAGTACACATGGTGGCCTGATTACAATCGTGCACGCAAACTGAATGAAGGGGCGCGCTTGGATTATCAGCTAACAACAAACAATATTTTAGATACCATCAATGATGGCTATATTGCGAAAGAGCAAAACTTTTCTGAGTTTGCACCTTTAGTGATTGATTACGATATCGACCTTTAAAACACAATAGACTAGCTTGTTATCTCAACAAGCTAGTCTATCAAGCACTAACCTTCTGCTAACGCCTCTTTTTGCTTTTCAATAATTTGATTCACACCTAAGCGTGCCAGCTTAAGCATCTGATTAAGCTCTTCTTCACTGTACGGCTCACCCTCAGCAGTACCTTGAATTTCAATGAAACCGCCTTTTGCTGTCATAATGACATTCATATCAGTTTCAGCATCCGAATCTTCAGCATAATCTAAATCTAATACCGCTTCGCCCTTATAAATACCGACAGAAATCGCCGCTATCATGTGCTTTAAAGGGTCGCCCTTCATCGCGCCATGCTTATCTTTCTTAAGGAAGTTAATGGCATCAATAAGTGCCACACAAGCCCCTGTAATAGATGCAGTGCGCGTACCACCATCTGCTTGCAGTACATCACAATCAATCGTGATGGTATTTTCACCCAGCTTTTTAAGATCAAGTGCGGCGCGCAACGAACGGCCGATTAAACGCTGAATCTCAACCGTGCGACCCGTTTGTTTACCGCGGCTTGCTTCGCGGCCATTTCGTGTATTGGTGGAGCGTGGAAGCATCCCATATTCAGCGGTTACCCAGCCAGAACCAGAACCGCGTAAAAAGCGTGGCACGCCTCTTTCAACAGTTGCTGTACATAGCACTTTTGTTCCGCCAAACTCAACCAGCACAGAGCCTTCTGCATGCTTGGTAAAATTACGGGTAAACTTAATTTCTCTTAGTTGATCTAACTCACGGCCACTAGGACGGTGTGAAACAACCCCTAAAGATTGCAATTGATCAGAGATAGACTTGCTCATGAAAATAACCTTTAAAAATAAACACGAATCGATAAAAAGTTTTACAGCTACAGCATAGAGCACAATCTCGCATGCTGATAGACTAGGCCCTATATTCTAATCGAGATTAACGCATATGACACGCAGTATGACAGCATTTGCCAGACAAGAGAGCCAACAAGACTGGGGCTCCTTAGTCTGGGAGATAAGATCGGTAAATCAACGCTACCTTGATCCCCACTTTCGCCTCCCAGAAAGCTTCAGAGCCTTAGAGCCTGCGCTGAGAGACCAGCTGCGTAAAAAGCTCAGCCGCGGCAAAATAGATTGCAGCTTACGCTTTGAAGTTGAAAAGCAGCAACAAGGTATGCAAGTTGATCAACAAAGGGCACAACAGCTCATAGATGCCGCCCAACAAATTGCGGATCTGAGTAATAATGCACAATCGATCAATCCCCTAGACGTACTTCAATGGCCTGGCGTAATGCTTGATACTCAACTTGATATGCAGGTGATTAACGCCCAAGCGTTGAGCCTGTTCCACCAAGCCGTAGATGATCTAAATGCAGGCCGGGAACGTGAAGGCACTGAACTTGCTGATTTAATCTCACAGCGATTAGATGCTATATCAGTCGTTGTTAAAGACGTGCGCGAGAAGATGCCAAAAATCTTACAAGCGCAGCGTGAGCTTTTATTAAACCGTGTACAAGATCTCGCACTTGAAATTGACCCTGTTCGCCTAGAGCAAGAAATCGCTCTGCTCGCACAAAAAGCTGATGTCGCCGAAGAAATGGATAGGCTTGATACTCATGTTCAAGAAGTTAGACGCATTTTAAAGCAAAAGGGAGCAATTGGCCGCCGTTTAGATTTTTTAATGCAAGAACTAAACAGAGAAGCTAACACCCTTTCGTCAAAAGCGATTGTCGTTGAAACAACCAATAGTGCTGTTGAGCTTAAAGTGCTAATAGAACAAATGAGGGAGCAGATCCAAAATATCGAATAGTTTTTTTACCCGTCCAAGAATGTCTTAGAAGCCCTGTTATTTGCTTGTAAATACAGGGCTTTTTTATTTTTCCCGTCCAAATCGGTTTGCAGATGTCCGTTACCAGTTGCTGTTTAAGTGGTGGGCAAAATGGTGGGCAAGACCTGTTTTTTTGACTCAATAAGCAAAAAGTCAAGGTATCTGGTGAGCAGATTTTTGCATCTATCTCACCACCGCCTTATGCCATCTCCACTTATCGTGCTGCTTGCAGATTGTTCAATCACTCAACTATCGAACCAATCGATAAACAAACAGTGGTGGGCAATGGTGAGCAAATTTTAACGATTTCTTAGGAATATAGAGTAACAAACGATGGCAAAACTAACCGCAACTCAGGTGCAGTCTTATGCTCGCACCGCAGCAACAAATAAAAAATACAGTGATGGTAATGGCCTATATTTTTGCGTAAGAAAATCTGGCATGCCGTATTGGATGCTAAGGTATACCAGCCTAAACGGACGACGAGAAGCCACGCTCGGTCAATATCCAAGTATGACCTTAGCAGAGGCTCGACTTGAATCGTCTAAAATGCAGCTACAACTTCAGCAAGGTGAAGATCCATTAGCAATTCGCGCTATTGAAACCATCCCAGAGATCCAAAATGTCAGCCAGCTGTTTCAAGACTGGTATGCCAAAGACTTAAGTCGCCGGTTAAAGCACCCCAATATACCCAAACGTGTTTTTACCAAAGAAATTGCACCAGTGATTGGTCAACTTCCTATCCAAGCCGTGCGCCCCACACATGTGCGCGAAGTATTAGAGCGCATTCGAGAAAGTAACCGCCCTACCATTGCCAACGATACCTTGATGTACATGAAGCAGCTGTTTCGACATGCGATAAAGCTCGACTTAACGCTGAACAACCCAGCCGCAGCCTTTACCGTGGACGATGCCGGTGGCGTGGAGTCCAGTAAAGACAGGATGCTCAGCAAAGAGGAAATTCACTACGCCTTTAGCGTGTTTCATACCCATATCAATAGCTTTGGCCGCGACAACTACCTCGCTTGCTGCCTGTTTTTGGTGTTGGGTGTGCGCAAAAGCGAATTGTGCGAAGCCATGTGGCGTGAAATGGATTTAACCACAGGCGTGTGGGATCTACCCAAAGAGCGCAGCAAAACCGGCGTGCCAATCAGCATTCCCTTACCGCGCCAAGCCATTACCTGGTTTAACGAGCTGCAAATCCGCGCTTGTGGCTCGCCTTATGTTTTCCCAGCCAGACGAGCAAGCCACCGTCCGCATATGGGGCCAGATACACTGAACCGTGCCATTTCTAAACTCTTTGGTCGCGAGCCTGGGCGCAAAAAGCAGCCACCCAATAAAATGGGCAAACTCGAACACTTTACCGTACACGATTTACGCCGCACCTTTCGAAGCCTTGCCGCCTCTTTAGGTATTGCAGGCAACGTGGCAGAACGCTGTCTTAACCATAAGCTAAAAGGCGTTGAGGGCATCTACGACCGCCACGATTACTTCGAAGAACGCCGTATTGCCCATCAAACCGTAGCTGATGTGATCGAACCGCTGGTGAACTTTGAGCCCTCTGCACAACACCACACAGGAGGGCGTTAACATGCAATTTATGATGCGACTCGCCCCCATTACCTTTCCAATGGCCATACTGGCAAGCCTTGGTTGGTGTATTGGCATTTCCCTACTCGAACAGCCTCATGGCATAGGTTATGCACTTACCCGATATTGCCTGACGACATTGGTGGTTCTCGCTCCTTGGCTGACGCTAAAACTCACGTTCTACGTGATTGTCAGCCTAGGACGTAAACTGGGGCTCATCCCGCCTGCACGCCCAACGTACAGCCTAGGTTATGAAGAATCCCTCTATTGGTTCAGAGTATTGGCGTTCTTCGATGGCAAACGCAGCCGTATGCCAAAAAAGCCAATCAGGCGAAACTAACAAGACAGCCAATTGCTCACTTTCCGTGGGCAGTTGGGACAATGGGGCAACATTTGATACCACAAGCTTTAGAAGGTGAATAAGAGGAAATAAAACTGCCCCAAGGAATGGGGCTATTGGGGCTTTGATTGACAAAATAAGCCACCAAACATAATCTTCAAGCCAATATGACTGACGCCTCTACATTTTTGTACGCGTTGGTTCTCATGTTAGCGTAGCGGTATACTTCGTAAGTGTGTTTCGATGGCTTCAATCATCGACTTGGTAAGTGGTAAATGCGCTTTTTCTTTCGCCCAAATTTCGTAGAAGCCTGCCACAGTTTGCTTGGCAGTATCTAACACCAATTTTTCTGGCAACATGGCTTTAGCCGCTAAGTGTGATAGCTCATCCAGCGTGAAATCGCTGAATTTCTTGCTACGGCTAACCTTCAGCGATGCACTATCATCGGGGATATAAGGAATGGTTGAAACAAAGTCATAAGCAGGCGCAATAGACGCAGTGCGCTTATCTTTGTAAATCACAGACCAATTCTTCAAATGCATATCCGCATTGCCAATTAGGGTATTGAACACCAGTCGGCGAGTAAATTCAGCAATGTCTTCGTCTTGACCTTCAATGCCGATAACCTGAGCAATATTGCGCATACTCGCTTTTTTGTACTTATCTTGAGGATAAACACCAAACACTTGCGCAAAGTCCTCAATATGTATCGCTTGACCATCAACACGATCAAAACGCTTGATCACAAAAGCCTGAGCATTTTTAAAAGAGCGGCCAAACTTGCCAATCCCTTCTGGGATGTTAGCTATCTGGTTAATCGGTAATAGCTGCGTTTCTGGCACATCCATTCCCAACATTCGAGCCAGCTCCATCATCGAATATTCATTTTCTGGCACAGCGTCAAATCGAGACGACGGCAACTTCACAATCCAAGAGCCACCTTGACCGGTTGCTGGGATCGTCAAACCGCCATTTGCCTGCTGCACAGCTGAAAACTTCAATTGCACGCCCGCTAATGAAAAACGCATTGGCTCATCTGTCTTCGTTTCATCGTCAATGTCTTGATGCACATTAGGCGGCAGCGCTTCACCATCGGCCGGTTCAACCGTGATCGCGCCAGCTAAATCCTGCCCCAGTACCCACAATAAAAAAAACTCCCGCGCTGGATTAACACCGGCACGCTCTGCCAGGTAATTTCGCATGGTTTCTTCTGGCAAAAGGTTAGAGAAAAACGGAGTTAATTTGGTTTGGGTCGGTTTAAAGTTAGTCAGTAAGCCACCCAGTGCATCTTTAAAACCCAGCCCCAACACAGGCCGCGATTCGTCATGAATGTACGAATCCATAAAGGCAAAAAGTGTTCTGTCATTGCCCACGTTGGTGATCGTTGCGATGGGTTCGCCATAGAGCAACACGTTGAGCGTAGAGACATAATTAGTCATCGTCGTCTTCCTCTAACTGATATGCGGGTGACATTGCCTCACCTTCATCGCTGATCCCTTGGCTGCTTCGAATGATTGACTTGATAGCAGGAATGGACTTTTTAGGCGCAACCAATAGCTCTAGGTCGAGTACACGGGCAAGTGCAATCAAACTGGACATTCTTAAATCAACACCGCCAGACTCGATTTTCGATATATGGCTTTGAGGCACACCGGAACGCGCGCTTAGTTCTCTCTGGCTAAAACCTTTTCGTACCCGAGCTTCTCGAAGACTTTCTAGTATCTGCTCTGTTACATAGCTCATTTCGATATACCTTAATGCATCAATTAAGAATAATTATATACAAAAACATATCACCGTAATCCCGCAAACACAAGAATTATTAGCTATTATGTATCACCTAGTACTTTTTGATATGCAATTATAGATAAACTGTAACGCGCGCGCTCACTTACTGTGGGCAGTTGGGACAATGGGGTAGTAATTAGAGTGGCTAGTTTACAAAATACCTCGCTTTAAGACGATTCAACCACCCCTATTACCCACTTTGGCCAATTGATGCAATCCCCCCCTGTGCGTCATTTGCCATTTCATGAGTTTAAACAGTCGCCACACACTTCCTCATGCCTTTACCCCCATACGCCAAAACCACTATCCGTTTGGCTTTTGGATCGAAACGCCAAACAGGGAAATTAGCCC